>NZ_JBHXNJ010000013.1:93489-100609 GCF_042719655.1 Nocardia sp. NPDC058518 | reverse complement strand
CCTCTCTCCCTCTATCGCACTCAGCTGCGCTCCGCGGGCGGGGGGGGCGCTGACGCGGGGGGGGCGCCGCCGCGCCCCCCCCCCCCCCGCTCCTCCAGCGCGTGTGGCTCGAATCGCCGCGGATCCTCGAGCTCGTAATAGCTCGCGACCAGTGTTCGCACCTCGTCGAACAGTGCCTGCGGCCCATTCGCGGCGACGAGCTCGTCCACCCCGTCGCGCTCCGCGCGCACCCGCTCCCATGCGTCGGGAACCAGCTCCGCGGCCCGCTCCGGCTGACGCTCCGCGGCGGGTAACCCGAACAGATCCTCGAGGACCGCGTGCACCACGGTCCCGCGCACCGCGGCTCGCGACGGCGGTTCCGGCACCCGATCGATCGCCCGCAACCGGTACTTCAACGGGCACTGCTTGAAATCGCTTGCCCGCGAAGGCGACAACGCCGGACGCGACCGATGGACCGGCACGTCGGCGGTGTCGTCGGCCAGGGGCACGGACAAGGGCACTGACATATTTCGCAGGTTAACGGCAGGCACTGACAGGATTGCCCGATTCGGGCCCACATGCGGAGGTCGCGAGTTCGGCGCACGCGTCCGATACCGACGAACGGCTCAGGATTCGGTGGTTGTGGGCGGGGTCTGCCAGGATCGCGGCATGCAACTGATGTTCCGGGTGGGGGCGGTCTTGGCCGCGGTGATCATGGTGAGTGCGTGCGAGGATCCAGGAAAGGTGGTCCGGGTACCGGGCGCTACGGCTGCCTCGACCACATCGGCGGCGACGACCTCGGCCACCGCGCAGACCGACGAGCAGCGGTTGCGGACGGGGACCCTCGCCGAGGGCAACCGGATGGCCGAAGTGCTGGCGTTGTCCACCGATATCGATCCCGTTTTCGTGCGCCACGGACAGGCGGGTGTGCTCACTGAACCGATGCTCACCATCATGACCGGCCACAACAACGCGATCAGCTCGGCCGCCGCGGCGAACGGCCTGCTCACCGGATTCGTCGGTCAGCGTTCCAACGGTGGTGACACGAGCGCGGGCACCGACTGGCTCACCCACGGCATCATGCGCTTCCCGGACACCGCTTCGGCGAAAGCGGCGGCCGCCGCCCTCGCCACCGCGGCGACGACACAGCGCGGGATGTTGCAGACCGGTGACTGGGCTGCCGCCGATCTGCCCGGCGCATCGGACACCCGGTTCGTCACCATGGAGAATCGCGATCGGCTCGAGGGCATGGCGTTCACCGCGCACCGGGAGTTCGTGGTGTTCACCAGTGCTCGCCTCGGCGGACTGCCCGAGATCGAACGGACTGTTCGCACAGCGCTGGAACGGCAACGCCCCCTGCTGGATTCGTTCGTGGCGACGCCCGTCGCCGAGCTCGCGAAGCTGCCGTACGACCCGGACGGGATCAACGCGCTCGCGGTCGGCAACGGCAATGTGAGCAGCGGCGCCTACGGGCCGCGTGGCGCGCTGATCTTCACCGACGATCAGCAGGCGGCGCTCACGTTGTACCGCGAGGTGGGGCTGGTCGGGATCGGCATCGACGACAGTGCTGTCTATCGCACCGCCGACGCGGCCGCCGCGGCGAAACTGTCCGTCGCGACCGCCGCGGAGACCCTCGCCACCGAAGGCTGGAAGGGCGCGCCCGCCCCGGACGGCGTTCCCGGCGCCGCCTGCTGGACCGACGCCGACGCTCTGCAGTGGGCCTGCCTGGTATCCAGCGGCCGCCATGTCGCGCAGATCTGGGCGAAGTCGCAAGGCGAAGCGCACGCGCTGACCGGCGAACAGCACCGCGCGTTGGCAGCGGCGAAATAGCTGACCCGTCGATGGCGCGGATCGCCGCGCCTGGCAGGCTGATAGGTCCATTCTAAGAACGGGAGATCAATGACGGCCAGACGAACCGGTCCATTCGCTATCGGGGACCGCGTCCAGCTGACCGACGGCAAGGGACGCCTCTTCACCGTGGTGCTGGAGGAGGGTAAGGAATTCCACACCCATCGCGGCGGCATCAAGCACGACGACCTGATCGGCAACGACGAGGGCACCGTCGTGAAGTCGGTCAACGGCACCCCCTATCTGGCTCTTCGCCCGCTACTGACCGACTATGTGCTGTCGATGCCGCGCGGCGCGGCGGTGATCTACCCCAAGGACGCCGCCCAGATCGTGCACGAGGGTGATGTGTTCCCGGGTGCGCGGGTGCTGGAAGCCGGCGCCGGTTCCGGTGCGCTGACCTGCTCGCTGTTGCGCGCGGTCGGGCCCGAGGGCGAGGTGATCTCCTACGAGATCCGCGACGACCATGCCGAACACGCCGTCCGCAATGTGGAGACCTTCTTCGGCGAACGCCCGCCGAACTGGTCGATCACCATCGCCGACGTGGCACAGTACGAGGGCCCGCAGGTCGACCGTGTCGTGCTCGACATGCTCGCGCCGTGGGACGCGTTGCCCGCGGTGTCGAAGGCACTGGTTCCCGGTGGTGTGCTGGTGGTCTACGTCGCCACCGTCACTCAGCTGTCCAAGGTGGTCGAGGCGCTGCGTGAGCAGGAATGCTGGACCGAACCGCGCTCATGGGAGTCGATGGTGCGTGGCTGGCACGTGGTCGGTCTGGCCGTGCGCCCGGAGCATCGCATGCAGGGCCACACCGCGTTCCTGGTGAGCGCGCGGCGCCTGGCCGAGGGCACCGTCACGCCCAAGCCGCAGCGGCGTCCGTCCAAGGGCTGATCACCCGCGGGTGAGCAGGCGGGCGGCGATCAGTGCCGCCGCCGAGCCTGCGAACCAGGTCCAACCGTCCACGGTGAGGCCCCATCGGGTCGCCTGCAGGATCGCGAGCCCCGCCGCGATCACGGCGAGCACGGTGGCGGCCGAGCGGACACCGCGCACCGCGGCAACCGGACCGTCCCACCAGGGCAACGCGGTGTTCTCCAGGCCGCGCAGGACGAGGAACAGGGCGCCGGTGAGCGCGGCGGTCGCGGTGAGCTGCACCGCCGTGAGCAGCCAGAACCCGGGCTCGGTGGGCGCGGTGCGGTCGACTCCCGCCAGGTGGCTGAGCACGAGCACGGTGAGCAGGGCGGGCATGTGCCACAGGTAGAGCGTCATGGCGCCGGTGTTGCCGATGACCGTCAGCCACCAGACCCGAGGGCGCGCGGCGAGACGGCGTAACCAGGGCGCCACGGCGACAGCGGCGCAGCACAGCACCACCGCGTGCCCAGCGAGCAGCAGCGAGGGCGGCGCCAGATTCGACAGTCGCTGGCCCGGCACGGTCACCATGCTCGTTTCGTACGGGCCGGCCAGAACCAGCAGCACATCGGCCGCCAAGGCGACACAGGCGAGCACCGCCGCGGTCCGCCGGGACAGCAGACCGCGCAGATATCCGATCCCGAGCACCGCGGGCACCAGCCAGACGATCAAATTCAGATAGCCGAGCTCCATCGGCCCACCGGTGAGCCGCACCGCGTCGATCACCGCCGTGGTGACCACGATCACCGCGACCACGGCGAACATCCGGCGACCGCTGGAGACCCGCGCCGCGAGCAACGGCACGCACGCCAGCACCGCCAGATACATCCCGAGAAACCACAGCAGCTGCACGCTCGTCACCGCGAGCGGCCGGTGCCATCCCGGCGCGAGCACGAGATCGGCCACCGCCAGCAGCACCGCCGAGGCGCCGACGAAGTACCCGAGCGGTCGCACCAGGCGCTGGGTGCGCCGGAACAGCCAAGCGCCCCACGATGTCCCAGGTCCGAGGCCGCGCGCACCGGCGGCCACCCCCGCGAAGAAGAACAGCGGGAGTACCTGCAGAACCCAGGTGAGCGGCTGCAGCATCGGCAGGTCGGCGAGCACGTTGCCGAAATGCACCCCGGTGCCCGACACCGTCACGGTCAGCATCAGGCAGTGGCCCGCGACGACCACCACCAGCGACGAGATACGCAGCAGGTCCAGGAACCGATCACGATCGGCCGGAGTGTTCGCGGTGACCACCGCGACACTGGGCACAACACTCATGCACTGACGATCCCAGAATTCGCACCACGAACACAGCGCGGAACTACCTCGCCCCCCTGCGTGGAACTACTCGAGAGCGAGGGTGCGGGCTTGCGTATCGAACCGGTGAACCGTCGGCATGCAAGGGAATTCGCAGGTTACCGCGTATTCCTCGGTCGCCGGAGTCCCTTCGGTCGCCGGTGGATCCGATGATGGGCAGCAGCGACGGCTGAGGTCTCACGTCCGCATGAGTGATCTTGGTGCCTGCGCGCCTCGCAGAGCGATCGCACGGCCCTGGTGGTACTCGCGGATCATCCGGGCGGTGCCGAACGATCAGGCGGGCGTGCAGGGGGCCTGTGCGAAGCCGAGCAGCAGGCAGCCGCTGGCGTCGGAGAGCTTCCACGTGCCTGCCTCGCGCTGCCAGGTGACCGGGAACGAGGGCGCGGTGCCGTGTGGCGAGGTGATCGTCACATCGGCGGTGGCGGTGTCACCGCTGGTCACGACGTTGTCGACGGCGAAGGTCAGGGTGTAGCCGGCCAGCATGCCGTTCATCTGATCGATGTTGGCCTTGTGCGTATCGCCGTTGACGATCAGTTTCGCCTTGTCGTCGGTGGATACTCCGGGATCGGCGAACTTGATCAGCGTCGCCTTCAGGGAATCGGCGGTGGGGGCCGCGGCGTTGTCACCCGAAGGTGCCGGAGTTGCCGAAAGGCTGGACGGAGCGGCCGCGATACTGGTACTGCTCGTGGTGGCATTCGTCGAGGAATCGTCGGAGTCGCCGCAACCGGTCAGTCCGACGGTGACGGCGAGCGCCGCCGCGGCGGTGGCGACGATGACGCGGATCGTGCGGGGAGGAAGGAGCATGTTCAGCAACCTTTCGACTCGTTCGGCGAGTGCCCCGTACGGGGTGTTAGGGGAGCCTAACAGGTGCAAATGTGTGGTTGATGTCGTACCGACCGTACAAGATGTGATCACGACGAAACCATGTCGGAAAGCGAGAACGGACCGCGCCCGGTAGCGTTGAAAGACCGGGACTGGGAGGAGCAGCATCATGAGCCCCAACGAGAATTCGGATTCGGCGGCCTGGCGAGAGCTCGAGGCGGTACGCGCCGAGTCGGCTGCTCTTCGCAGGCAACTCGCCGATTCGCCGGATCGCGCACGCGAATTGGAAGCCAGGATCGATTCGCTGACCATCCGCAACGGCAAGTTGATGGACACGCTCAAAGAAGCGCGCCAACAGCTGATCGCGTTGCGTGAGGAAGTCGATCGCCTCGGCCAGCCGCCGAGCGGCTACGGCATCGTCATCCACGCGTACGAGGATCAGACGGTCGACGTCTTCACCTCCGGTCGCAAGATGCGCCTCACCTGCTCGCCCAATATCGACGCTGACGCACTGGAATACGGCCAGACCGTGCGCCTCAACGAGGCACTCACTGTCGTCGAGGCAGGCAATTTCGACGCCATCGGCGAAATCGGCACGCTGCGTGAGATTCTCGACGACGGCAGGCGCGCCCTCGTGGTCGGCCACGCCGACGAAGAGCGGGTGGTGTGGCTGTCGGGTCCGTTGTCCAAGATCGCCGAATACGACGACATGGCAGACCCCGATCAGCCGATTCGCAAACTGCGGCCCGGTGATTCGCTGCTGGTCGACACCAAGGCGGGCTTCGCGTTCGAGCGGGTTCCCAAGGCCGAGGTCGAAGACCTTGTGCTGGAAGAGGTTCCCGACGTCGACTACACCGACATCGGTGGTCTCGGCCGTCAGATCGAGCAGATCCGCGATGCGGTGGAACTGCCCTTCCTGCACAAGGATCTGTTCCGCGAGTACGCGCTTCGCCCGCCCAAGGGTGTGCTGCTCTACGGTCCGCCCGGGTGCGGTAAGACGCTGATCGCCAAGGCGGTGGCCAACTCCCTCGCCAAGAAGATCGCCGAGTCGCGTGGTCAGGATGCCAAGGAAGCCAAGTCGTTCTTCCTCAACATCAAGGGCCCCGAGCTGCTCAACAAGTTCGTCGGTGAGACCGAGCGCCACATTCGCATCATCTTCCAGCGGGCGCGTGAGAAGGCCTCCGAGGGCACCCCGGTGATCGTGTTCTTCGACGAGATGGACTCGATCTTCCGTACCCGTGGCTCCGGTGTGTCCTCCGATGTGGAGACCACCGTTGTGCCGCAGCTGCTTTCGGAGATCGACGGTGTGGAGGGGCTCGAGAACGTCATCGTGATCGGTGCGTCCAACCGCGAGGACATGATCGACCCCGCGATCCTGCGGCCCGGTCGTCTCGATGTGAAGATCAAGATCGAGCGCCCCGACGCGGAATCGGCGCAGGACATCTTCTCGAAGTACCTCACCGAGACGCTGCCGCTGCACGAGAGCGATCTGCGCGAGTTCGACGGCGACAAGCAGGCATGCGTCGAGGCGATGATCGAGAAGGTCGTCGAGCGGATGTACGCCGAGAGCGACGACAACCGGTTCCTGGAGGTCACCTACGCCAACGGTGACAAGGAAGTCCTGTACTTCAAGGACTTCAACTCCGGCGCGATGATCCAGAACATCGTCGACCGCGCGAAGAAGTACGCGATCAAGTCGGTGCTCGACACGGGTAACCCGGGTCTGCGGATCCAGCACCTGTTCGATTCGATCGTCGACGAGTTCGCCGAGAACGAGGACCTGCCCAACACCACCAATCCCGATGACTGGGCACGGATCTCGGGCAAGAAGGGCGAGCGGATCGTCTACATCCGCACGCTCGTCACCGGCAAGAACGCCTCGGCCAGCCGCGCGATCGACACCGAGTCGAACACCGGTCAGTACCTCTAGTCACGATCCAGGAAGGTCGCGTCCCGGCGGGGGCGCGGCCTTCCTGGTTCTGTTCGGATTTTTTTCACCGAAACGCTGCGCGACGGGAAGTGAATAGGGCACGCTTCACTTGTTCGTTTCACCTGATGAGGACTTACGAGGAGCGTTGACATGGCCGGTTCCGCCGCTGAATTGCTGACCGAGATCATCCTGCAGACCATCCAGAACCTGTTCAGTTCGATCAGCGCCGGCTGATCCAGCAGCTCTACGACGAGGGCCGCCCCACCCCCAAGACCGCCGCCACGGCCCCCCGCCCGGGATGTAGCCCCTGGGGGGGGGGCCCGGCGTGGTTGACCA
>NZ_JBHXNJ010000013.1:0-93479 GCF_042719655.1 Nocardia sp. NPDC058518 | reverse complement strand
CTGTACTCATCGACGCCCCCCCCCGAACCCCTCCCCACCCCCGGGCGGGGCCCTCCCCCCCCCCTCGGGCCCCCCCCCGGCCCCTCGGCCGTTGATCAGCCCTGTGCGGTGGTCACCGCGTTGAAGACCACGTCGGCCACGGGCGTGCCGTCGGCGCCGCCGCCCGCCACGCCTGCACCTGCGACATTGGTGAGCGCGTTCAGGCCCTCGGTGATCGTGCCGAAGGGCGTGTAGTTCGGCGGCAGTTGGGTGTCGCGGTAGACCAGGAAGAACTGGCTACCGTTGGTGCCGGGGCCTGCGTTGGCCATCGCCACGGTGCCGGCCGGGTAGACCGCGCCCGCGAGATTCTCGTCGCTGAACTTGTAGCCGGGGCCGCCCATGCCGGTCGCGGTGGGGTCGCCGCACTGGAGCACGAAGATGCCCTGGGTGGTGAGCCGGTGGCAGCGGGTGTGGTCGAAGTAGCCCTCGCCGGCGAGGAAGGCGAACGAGTTCACCGTGCGCGGGGCCGCGGCGGCGTCGAGCGCGATCGTGATCGTGCCGCAGGTGGTTTCGAGGGTGGCGGAGTGGCTCGCGGCGGTGTCGATGGTGAGCGCGGGTTCGGCCGGCCACTGCTTGCCGTTGGGCTGACCCGCCGCGGCCGGGGTGCAGCCGGGGATCACGGCCTGATGCCGAGGGACGGTCTGCGCGGCGGGGGCCAGCGCCACGAGGGCGGCCGCGGCGATACCGACGCCGAAGAGTGCGCGAATGAACGGTCGGTCCTGCGAAATGCTGGTCACCTTGGCGGGATCTCCTCGAAAACGGGTGCTACCGGACGATGTACCGCGCATCCTGCCAGCCGCACCGGCCCGCGTGGGGACAGACCACCGGATCCGGTCCGCTCGTCGTGTGATCGACACAGAATCACGGTCTTTCGGGCCGATCGAGGGGGTCGAATCGAGTTCGTCAGCGCGCCCGCAGGCGCCACAGTGTGGTCGTCTCGGCGGTGCGGGCCGCGGCGAGGGGGTCGTCGCGATCGGTGGCGCGCGGGTGGCGCGGACGGGTGGTGAGCTTGCCGAGCACGTACAGGCCCGCCTCGTCGACCAGGCGCGGGATGTAGTCGGCCGGGCGCAGGCCGAGCAGTTCGGCGAGGTCGGACAGCACCAGCCAGCCCTCGCCGTGAGGGGTGAGGTGCGCGCGCAGATCGCGGGCGAACTCGGTGAGCATCGACTGATCCTGGTCGTAGACACCGCGTTCCAGGTCCGAGGTGGGGACACCCGGTAGCCATGGCGGGTTGCACACCACGAGATCGGCTCGGCCGGGCGGGTAGAGGGCGGGTCCGGTCACGGCGATCACCTTCGCGAAGCCGAGGCGTTCGGCGTTGTCCTTCGCGCAGCGCAGGGCACGTGGATTGATATCGGTGGCGACGATCTCCGGGACCCCGCGCTTGGCGAGCAGAGCGGCCAGTACGCCGGTACCGGTGCCGAGATCGAAAGCGGTGCGGATCTCGGGATCGAGCGGTGCGTCGGCGACGAGATCCACGTATTCGCTTCGGGTGGGCGAGAATACGCCGTACCCGGGGTAGACGCGGGCGCCGAGCGCCGGTACTTCGACACCCTGTTGCTGCCAGCGGTAGGCGCTCAGGACGCCGAGCAGTTCGGTGAAGGTGACCACGCGCGATGCGGTCGCCGGACCATAGGCCGCCTCGCAGGCGGCCGCGACGTCGGGTGCCCGGCGCAGGTCGAGGTCGAAGTCGGCGTCGAGCTGGATCAGCAGACTGCCGAGAATATTTGCGCGCGTGCGCCTTCTGACTCGCTCGTGCTCATAGAGCGCGCCGAGACCGCCGGTGGATGGCTGCTTGACGGGCTTGCGGTCGGCGCGACGGCCCAGTGCCTGCAACAGCTGGCGACCGTTGTTGTAGTCGCCCTGCCACAGCAGCGCCTCACCCGCCCTGATGCGGCGATACGCGTGATCGGCCGAGAGCCGGTCGTCGGCGGTGGTGACGGTGCGTGGTGCGGGCGCGCCGTTCTCCGAATGCCAGACAGCGGTCTGCTGAATGTGGTCTTCGGTCCAGGCGATGGTGGACACGGCACTGCCGCCTTTCCGAGAGGGATCGCTCATTCTGCCGGATCGGCCCAGGCTGACGTCATCTAGGCACGGATTCTGGCCGAGCGTGCTAAATTCTGACCATGCGGCCAGAAAATTATCCGGAGGGGCAACAGCGGTCGTTCATCGAGGAGGCGCGGCGCCGCCAGATCATCGCCTCCGCCGCCGAGGTGATCTCGGAGGTCGGCTACGCCAACGCGTCCCTGGTCCGGATCGCCGAGCGCGCGGGGATCTCCAAGGGGGTGATCTCCTACCATTTCGACGGCAAAGACGAGCTGATGTCGCAGGTCGTGATCCAGCTGTTCGTCTCCGGCGCCGAGTTCATGGGGCCGTTTGTCGAGGCGGCGGTCGCCGACGGCGCCCGCGCGATCCTGCACGCCTACCTGTCGTCGAATCTGCAGTTCATCGACAACAACAGAAGCTACGTCGCCGCGGTCTCCGACATTGTGCTCAACCTGCGCGGACCGGATGGCACGCTGCGGTTCGACACCCCCGACGGGGACCGGGAGATGATCGCGCCGCTGGTCTCGGCGCTGGCCGAGGGGCAACGCACCGGCGAGTTCGGCGATTTCGACCCGACCGTGCTCGCGCGGTTGATCCGGGACTCGATCGACGGCGTCGCGAACCGGGCGGTGCGCCAACCCGATTTCGACATGCGCCACTACCGCACGCATCTCATCCAGATGTACGACGCGGTGACGAGGAAGGACGACAAACGATGACGACGATTACGGCATCCACAGAACCTGTTGCGGCACGGGAGATTCCACCGTTCGCCACGCTCGGTGTCGGTGCGATCGCGCTGCCGGCCGCGATCGCCTTGTTCGCCGTGCTCGGGCAGTACGGATTCTTCGGCGACGAGTTGTACTTCCTTGCGGCGGGCGGCCACCTGTCGTTCAGCTACGCCGACCAGGGCCCACTGGTGCCGCTGATCGCGCGGTTGATGGATGTGATCGCGCCGGGTTCGCTGGTGGCACTGCGACTTCCGGCGCTGGTGGTCACGGTGGCGGGCATCGTCCTCGCCGCGGCGATCGCGCGGGAGTTCGGCGGTGGGCGCGGCGCGCAGCTGATCAGCGCGGCCGCCTACGCGACGTCACCGTTTCTGCTCGTGCAGGGCGGCCAGCTCGCGACCAATTCGATCGACGGGCCGCTGTGGGTGCTGATCACCTGGCTGCTCGTGCGCTGGGTGCGGACCCGCGCCGATGTGCTGCTGGTCTGGGCGGGGATCGTCACCGCGATCGACATGCAGGTCAAATGGCTCATCCCGGTCTTCTGGATCTGTTTCGGGATCGGCGTGCTGGTGTACGGGCCGCGCGAGCTGTTGCGCAGGCCCGCGCTGTGGATCGGGGCCGCGATCACCGCGGTCTCGATGGTGCCCAGTGTGCTGTGGCAGGCGGCGAACGGGTGGCCGCAGCTCGAGATGGGAGCGGTGGTCAGCGCCGAGCAGGAGACGATCGGTGGGCGGCTGATCTTCGTGCCGCTTGCCCTCGGCGCGGCCGGGCTCCTCGGCGCGATCCTGCTGGTCTACGGCACCGTCCGGTTGTTCCGCGCGGAATCGTTGCGGCCCTATCGGTTCCTCGGGCTGGTGGTCGTGCTCGTCGTCGTCGCGTTCGTGGCCACCGGAGGGCGGCCGTACTACGCCGTCGGCGTCTATCCGGTCGCGATGGCCGCCGGTGCGGTGGGGCTGCTCGAGGCCAGGGTCACCTGGCAGCGGATCGCCGCGGTTCCGGTGATCGCGCTGTCGGTCGTCCTCGCGGCGGGGTCGCTGCCCTGGCAGCCGGAGTCCTCGATCCCGCCGAGTACCGGTGGCATCGACCTGTTGCTGCACGGCAAGTTCGGTTGGCCCGAGCTGGCCGCGTCGACCGACCTCGCGTATCAGGCGTTGACGCCCACCGAGCGTGCGCACGCGGTGATCGTCGCCGAAAGCTATTGGCAGGCAGGGGCTCTCGAATCCTACCGGCAGCCCTACGACTGGCCGGCGGTGTACAGCCCGAATCGTGGGTACGGCTACCTCGGTACGCCACCGGACTCGGCGACCACGGTGCTCTATGTCGGTGGGGAGCTGGAGGAGTTGCGCGCGCACTTCGGATCGGTGACGCCGATCGGCCGGGCGGATGCCCGACTCGGCTACGCGGGCGTCACCCGCGATGTGACGATCTGGCGATGCGACCAGCCGGTGCGGCCGTGGTCGCGAATGTGGACCGAAATGCGTGAGATGTAGTGCGCGCGAGGATATTACCGCGCACAGTGGCACGTCAGGTTCGTGGCGACCGTGAGCCGGGATGGCGGCGGCGGTTGGGTCGTGGTGGTGGCTGAGTGGGAGTCGCGAGGGGTCGGAGTCGCGGCGATGATAGGTCAGGGGCGGCGGATGCGCCGGTAGGTGGGCGTGGCGGTGGTAGCGGCAGCGAGTTCGGTGGCGAGCCAAGCGATGTCGGTGTCGCCGATAGCGCCCAGCGTGAGACGCAGATGGTCGCCGGCGGGCCTGTCGCCCGCCTCGAACGGGCCGCCCGGCGCGGCCTTGATGCCCGCGGCGGCGAGGCTGATCATGGCGGCGTTCTCGTCGGAGACGGGAAGCCAGAGGTTGATGCCGTCGCCCGCGGCCACGATGACATCGTGCCGGGCGAGCGCACGGCGCAGCACGGTAGCGCGCCTGCGGTATTCGATGCGCGCGCTCGCGACGGTGGCGCGGGCATCGGGGTCGTGGAGCATCGTCAGCAGCACGCGCTGTAGTAGTCGGCTGGACCACCCGGGCCCGAGCATCCGCCGCTCGACCACCGGATCGAGCAGTGCCGCGGGCCCACCCGCGACGGCCAGACGCAGATCGGCACCGTGGGACTTCGAGTAGGAGCGGATGTAGACACCGCGATCGGGGAAGCGCGCGGCGAGCGAGCGCAGCGGGGTGGTGGCGATGCCGGCGGAGTGGTCGTCCTCGATGATCAGCGCCGGGTGCGGGCCGAGTAGAGCGGCCAGTTCGCGGACTCTGGCGGCGCCGAGGGAGGCACCGGTCGGGTTGTTGGCGCGCGGCTGCAAGATCACCGCGCGCGGCGCCGGTCCGTCGAAGGCACGCGCGAATTCCGCAGGCCGGAAACCGGATTCGTCTAGGCGGACGGCGACCGGGCGCGCGCCGAGGCGGGCGAGCAGATCGAGAAACGGTGGGAAGCACGGGTCCTCGACGATCACCGGATCACCGAAGCGCACGTGTGCGGCGAGCAGCCGGTCCACCGCGTCGAGGGCGCCGTCGAGGACGGTCAGCCGTTCACACGGCCACGGCCAGTCCGCGCGCAGCGTCTCGGCGAGCGCGGGCAGCACCGCCTCGCCGAGATAGTGGGCCGACAGATCGCCCGGCGCGGTATCGCGCGAGAGCGCGTGCAATGCGGCAGCGAGGTCGGGCAGGAGCGCCGGATCGGGGGTGCCACGGGACAGGTCGACGCGAAAAGCGTTGTCGGAGTGCGAGTGCAGGCGCTGATACCTGCCGATCGGCGCCTCCTGCTTCGCCCCGACGAAGGTGCCCGCCCGTCCCCGCGCGGTGATCGCGCCGGTCGCGGCCAGCGCCCGCCACGCCTGGCTGACGGTGGCGGGGGAGACCCGGAGTTCACGGGCCACCTCGCGCACGGTGGGCAGCCGGGTGCCCGGCGCGAGTGCTCCCGAGCGGATGCGGCGGCCGATGGCGGCGGCGATCCCCGCGGCGGTTCGTTCGTCGAGATCCCCGGCGAAATCCGCGGGCAGTGCGGTCGGCGAGGCTTCGGTCATGTGCCCATTCTGCGCCGGTCGTGCGCGGCCGATCGGGGGCGCCGCCAAGGTTTACGGCACCGAAACTGTTTCCGCACTCTTGTAACACAACGGAATCAGATGTAGGTGCAGTATAACAAAGCATGGGAATCGTCAGAGCGGCGCTCGTCCAGACCACCTGGACCGGTGACAAAGAATCAATGATCAAGGTTCACGAGGACTACGCCAGGGAGGCAGCGGCGCAGGGTGCGCAGGTGATCTGCTTCCAGGAGTTGTTCTACGGCCCGTATTTCTGCCAGCTACAGGACGCCAAGTTCTACGAATACGCCGAATCGGTGCCGGGCCCGACGACCGAGCGATTCGCCGCACTGGCCGCCGAGCTGAACCTGGTGATCGTGCTACCGGTCTACGAGCGCGAGATGGACGGGCTGCTCTACAACACGGCGGCGGTGATCGACGCCGACGGTTCCTACCTCGGTAAATACCGCAAACACCACATCCCGCAGGTGACCGGATTCTGGGAGAAGTTCTACTTCCGGCCGGGCAACCTCGGCTGGCCGGTATTCGACACCGCGGTCGGCAAGGTCGGCATCTATATCTGTTACGACCGCCATTTCCCGGAGGGCTGGCGGGCCCTCGGCCTCGCGGGCGCGGAAATCGTGTTCAATCCGTCGGCGACGTCGAGGGGGCTTTCCAGTTATCTGTGGAAACTCGAGCAACCCGCCTCGGCGGTGGCCAACGAGTATTACGTCGGCGCGATCAACCGGGTCGGTATCGAGAGCGAATACGGCGACGACGACTTCTACGGTACGAGCTATTTCGTCGACCCCGAGGGGAAGTTCGTCGGCGAGGTCGCCTCCGATACCTCGCCGGAATTGGTTGTTCGTGATCTTGATATGGATCTGATCAAAATCGTGCGCGAGCGATGGGCCTTCTATCGCGACCGTCGCCCGGATGCCTACGGACCGTTGGTGAACCCCTGATGCGCACCTTCATCCACGGCGGGACGGTGGTGAGCGCCACCGGGTCCCAGCTCCTCGACGTCCTGATCGAGAACGAGACGATTGTCGCTGTCCTGCAACCGGGTTCGACCGCGCTCGGTGCGGATCTCGCCGCCGATGCCGACACGGTGATCGACGCGACCGGCAAATACGTCATCCCCGGCGGCGTCGACGGGCACACCCACATGCAGCTGCCGTTCGGCGGCACCGAGGCCAGCGACACCTTCGAAACCGGAACACGGGCCGCGGCCTGGGGCGGCACCACCACGATCGTCGACTTCGCCGTGCAGAAACCGGGCCAGCGGGTGCAGGACACCCTCGCCGAATGGCACGCCAAGGCCGCCGGGCTGTGCGCGATCGACTACGGGTTCCACCAGATCATCGGCGATGTCAACGACGAATCTCTCAAGGGCATGAGCGAACTCGTCAGCGAGGGTGTCACCAGCTTCAAGCTGTTCATGGCCTATCCCGGCGTCTTCTACTCCGACGACGGCCAGATCCTGCGCGCCATGCAGTCCGCGGGCGATCTCGGCGCACTGATGATGATGCACGCGGAGAACGGCATCGCCATCGACGTCCTCGTCGAACAGGCCCTCGCACGCGGTGACACCTCGCCCTACTTCCACGGCACCAGCCGCCCGTGGCAGATGGAAGCCGAGGCCACCCACCGCGCGATCATGTTGGCGCAGTTGACCGGTGCTCCGCTGTACGTGGTGCACGTATCGGCCAAACAGGCGATGGAACAGATCGTGACGGCGCGCGACAACGGGCACAACGTGTTCGCCGAAACCTGTCCGCAGTATCTGTACCTCTCGCTCGAAGAACAGTTGGGCGCACCGGGTTTCGAGGGTGCCAAGTGGGTCTGCTCGACGCCGCTGCGCTCGCGCGCCGAGGGTCATCAGGACGAGCTGTGGCGCTTCATCCGCACCGGTGACGTCACCGCGGTGAGCACCGACCACTGCCCGTTCTGCATGAAGGACCAGAAAGAGCTCGGCGTGGGCGATTTCAGCAAGATCCCGAACGGGATCGGCGGTGTCGAGCACCGGATGGACCTGCTGTTCCAGGGTGTCAAGGACGGGCGGATCTCCCTCGAACGGTGGGTGGAGGTCTGCTGCACCAACCCGGCCAGGATGTTCGGCATGTATCCGCGCAAGGGCGTGATCAGTCCGGGTGCTGATGCCGATGTCGTGATCTACGACCCCGACGGGCACACCAGCATCGGCCTCGGCAAGACCCACCACATGAACATGGACCACTCCGCGTGGGAGGGCTTCGAGATCGACGGACATGTCGACACGGTCCTGTCCCGCGGCCGGGTGATCGTCGACGACGGCGCCTACCACGGGCGCGCCGGGCACGGCCGATTCATCCGGCGCGGTCTGTCACAGAACCTTCTGTAGAACCAACTGTCGAAACGGAGAGTGCCGATGGACATCGGAGTCGTCCTGCAGTGCACACCACCCTCGTCGCGGGTGATCGAACTGGCCAGAGTGGCCGAGACCCACGGGTTCTCGCATGTGTGGACCTTCGACTCGCACCTGCTCTGGCAGGAGCCCTACGTGATCTACAGCCAGATCCTGGCCGCCACCCGCAAGGTGATCGTCGGCCCCATGGTCACCAACCCGGCGACCCGGGACCGGACAGTGACCGCGTCCACCTTCGCCACGCTCAACGAGATGTTCGGCAACCGCACGATCTGCGGCATCGGGCGCGGCGACTCGGCGGTCCGCACCCTCGGCGGCAAGCCGACGACATTGGCCACGCTGCGCGAATCGGTCGAGGTGATCAGGGAACTCGGCAACGGCCGCGGCGCCCGCGTCGGCGACATCGAGGTGCGGTTCCCATGGGCCGCCGATTCGCGGCTCGAGGTGTGGGTGGCCGGATACGGGCCCAAGGCGCTCGAGCTCACCGGTCAGGTCGCCGACGGGTTCATCCTGCAACTCGCCGACCCCGACATCACCGCCTGGACCATCTCCAAGGTGCGTGCCGCGGCCGAGGCGGCAGGTCGTGATCCGCTCTCGGTGAAGATCTGTGTCGCCGCGCCCGCCTATGTCACCGATGGATCGGAGGCCGGACTCGAACACGCCCGCGACCAGTGTCGCTGGTTCGGCGGCATGGTCGGTAACCACGTCGCCGACATCGTCGCGAAATACGGTGCGGGCGGCGATGTTCCGGCGGCGCTGACCGACTACATCGCGGGCAGGCAGGGCTACGACTACAACCTGCACGGGCGCGCGGGCAATACGCATGCCGATTTCGTGCCCGACGAGATCGTGGACCGGTTCTGCCTGATCGGGACCCCCGACCAGCAGCTAGCCCGGTTGTGGGAGCTCGAGAAGCTCGGCGTCGGCCAATTCGCGGTGTATCTGCAGCACGACGCCAAGACCGCCACGCTCGAGGCCTATGGCGAGCAGATTCTGCCGCGGCTGAACAAGCAGGTCACCGCGATACAAGCGGCCGGTCTGTCATGATCACCGATCTCGCGCTGACATGGGCGTCGAAGACCGGCGCGCACAGTATTGCCGCGACGCTCGCCGGGCAACGGCGAGTGGACCGCAGGGTGGGAGTGCGTCGGTGACTACGGCAACCATCGATCCGGCGACAGCTGCTGTCCCGCAGAAGATCCGAGCCTCCACGCCTGGTCGGACCCGGTTGCTGCGCGCGGTCTACGCGGTGAGCGCGTTCGTCCTCGTGGCGGTGATCTGGGAGCTGGTGAAGGTGCTGGTACCCGCCGACGGCGTGAGCATCGCGGGCACCCGAGTCCTTCCCCGGACCAGCGACGGCGCGCTCCCACACGTCTGGGCAGTGTTCACCGTCCTCGGTGAGGCGGACGGCAAAGGCACCGTCGGTGAAACACTGTTGCGCACAGGGATGTTCACGCTGGGGCTGTCGTTGCTGGCGCTGTTGCTCGGGGCGGTGGTCGGCGTGGCGCTGGCGGTCGCGATGCAGCGCTTCGGCTGGCTCGAACGCGGACTGCTGCCGTATGTGGTGCTCTCGCAGACGGTTCCGCTGATCGCGCTCGCACCACTGGTGGCGGCATGGGGCGGCAAACTGTCCATCGGCGGTGAGCCGTGGCGGCCGTGGATGAGCATCGTCGTGATCGCGGCCTACCTCGCCTTCTTCCCCATCGCGATCGGGATGCTGCGCGGCCTGCAGACACCGTCGGCGGCCTCGGTCGAATTGATGCGTAGCTGCTCGGCCGGTTGGTGGGCGACGCTGACGCGCTTGCGGTTTCCCGCCGCCGTCCCCGCACTCGTTCCCGCGTTGCGACTGGCTGCCGCGGCCGCGGTGATCGGTGCGGTCGTCGCCGAGATCTCCACCGGCACGGCGGGCGGGATCGGACGGCAGATCATTGTGTTCTCCCAGCAGGCCACCGGAGATTCGGCCCGGCTGTACGCCGCCGTCCTGGCCGCCGCGCTGCTCGGCGTGGTCCTCACCGCGCTGGTCGGGCTGGTGGAGCTGGTACTGCGCCGCTACAGCCACCCGCCGGGCACCGGCGCGTCGAGCGAGGGCTGATGAGCGTCGCCGAAACACTCTCCACGACAACGTTTCAGGAAGAAGTACCCATGACCACCTCCGCCGCGGTCGAGCTGAGCCAGCTCGGCAAGACCTTCGCCGCCGGTGCGGTGACAGCGCTGTCGGATGTCTCGCTCACTGTCGCGGCGGGCGAATTCGTCTCGCTCATCGGACCTTCGGGCTGTGGCAAGTCCACCCTGCTGCGGATCATCGCCGACCTCGAGACCCCGAGCACCGGCACTGTGTGCGTGCACGGCAAGCCCGCGCGTCAGGCCAGGATCGACCAGGACTACGGCATCGCGTTCCAGCAGGCAGGTCTGCTCGAATGGCGCACTGTCGCAGCCAATGTCGAACTACCACTCGAGTTGCACAAGGTACCCAAGGCGCAGCGCAAGGCACGCAGTGCCGAACTGCTCGCCATGGCGGGGCTCAGCGAGTTCGCCGACCGATATCCGGCGGAGCTGTCCGGCGGCATGCAGCAACGCGTCGCCATTGCCCGTGCGCTGGCCCGCAAGCCGTCGCTGCTGCTGATGGACGAACCGTTCGGTGCGCTCGACGAGATGACCAGAGAACGCATGCAGGGCGAGTTGCTGCGCATCGCGGGGGAGACCGGCGCCGCCGTCGTGTTCGTCACCCACTCGATTCCCGAGGCGGTCTACCTGTCGGACCGGGTGGTGGTGCTGTCCGCGCGGCCGGGCCGGATCAGCGACATCGTGCCGACCGGAGGCTGGGATCGCGAGGCGGGCGCCGACGTTCGCGCCTCCACCGAGTTCTTCGCCGCCGTCGCCGCGGTCCGCGCGGCACTGCGCGGCGAGCACGACGACGCGGCCGTGGCCGGACGGGATCTGCGATGAAGACCTGGCTGCCACCGCTACTGGTCGGTGTCGTCGTCCTCGCGCTGTGGCAGGTGCTCACCGTGGTGGGGGGCGTGCCCGCGTTCCTGCTGCCTGCGCCCAGCGCGATCGCCACCCAGTTCGTCGAGAACGCGGGCCGGATCCTCGACGCCTCCCTCGCCACCGGCACGAACGCGCTGATCGGGTTCGTGGCCGGGACGGTGCTCGGCTTGGTCGCCGCCGTTCTCGCGGTGCGGTTCGCCCTGATCGACGGGTTGCTCACACCGTTGGCCGCGGCAGCCGCCGCGGTGCCGATCGTGGCGCTGGCACCGCTGCTGAACTCGATGTATTCCACGACCACCGAGACGCCGCGACGGCTCGTCGTCACCATCGTCGTGTTCTTCCCGGTCTTCGTCAGCACCGCGCGCGGGCTGCGACAGGTGCCCAAGGTGCAGGCCGACCTGATGAGCTCCTACGCCGCGTCCGGGTGGCAGATCACCCGCACGGTGCGCCTGCCGGCGGCGCTGCCGCACCTGTTCACCGGTTTGCGGATCGCCGCGCCCGGCGCGGTCATCGCGGCCATCATCGCCGAATACTTCGGCGGCCTGCAGAACGGGCTCGGTAGCCGGATCACGTCCGCCGCGGCCAATACCGCCTATCCGCGGGCCTGGGCCTATGTCGTCGGCGCGATGTGCGTGGGCCTCGTGTTCCTGGCCGCCGTGTTGCTGCTCGAACAACTCACCCGCCGACCCCGAACCCCGCTGCTGTCCACGATCCGATGAGGGAGATCCATCCATGAGCAAGACCGCACTCCGGCTGCGCACCGCGGTGGCGCTGGCCGCCGTGGCCGCCGCCGCGCTGACCGGCTGTAGCACCACCGACAGTG
The DNA here is from genome assembly GCF_042719655.1 of Nocardia sp. NPDC058518. NCBI lineage: Bacteria > Bacillati > Actinomycetota > Actinomycetes > Mycobacteriales > Nocardiaceae > Nocardia > Nocardia sp. NPDC058518. The sequence goes on along the minus strand of NZ_JBHXNJ010000013.1, from coordinate 81,432 downwards.
GCTCCGAGACCACCGCCGACGGCCTCACCAAGGTGACCTTGCAGCTGCAATGGTTCAAGCAGGGGCAGTTCGCGGGCTACCTGGCCGCCGTGGACCAGGGGTTCTACAAGGAACAGGGCCTGTCGGTCGAGATCCTCGACGGCGGCACCGACATTGTCCCGCAGACGGTGCTCGCCCAGGGGCAGGCCGACTACGCGGTCGCGTGGGTGCCCAAGGCCCTCGCCTCGCGCGAGGCAGGCGCCGGGATCACCGAGATCGCGCAGATCTTCCAGAAATCGGGCACCAAGCAGGTGTCGTTCAAGGCCGACAATATCGCCGGGCCCGCCGCGCTGCGCGGCAAGACTGTCGGAAACTGGGGCTACGGCAACGAATTCGAGCTCTTCGCCGGGATGACGAAGGCCGGTATCGACCCGGCCAAGGACGTGAAACTGGTCCAGCAGCAGTTCGACATGAACGCCTTCCTCGCCAAGGACATCGCCGCCGCTCAGGCCATGTCCTACAACGAGTACGCCCAGCTGCTCGAAACCAAGAACCCGGCGACCGGAAAGCTCTACACCGCAGACGATTTCAACACCATCGACTGGAACGACGAAGGTGTGGCCATGCTGCAGGACGCCCTGTGGGCCAACACCGAGAAGCTGAAGGACAGCAAGTATCAGGATCAGACGGTCAAGTTCCTGACCGCCTCGCTCAAGGGCTGGGCCTTCTGTCGTGACAACCTCGACAAGTGCCGCGACATCACCGTCGCCGCAGGGGCCACCCTCGGCGCGGGACACCAGCAGTGGCAGATCAACGAGGTGAACAAGCTGATCTGGCCCTCACCCGCCGGCATCGGCACCATCGACAAGACCGCGTGGGATCGCACGGTGTCGATCGCCAGGAACACCAAGAACGCCGAGGGCGCAACGGTTCTCACCAAAGACCCCGACTCCGACGCCTACACCACCGAGTACGTCACCAAGGCGCTCGACCAGTTGAAAGCCGCGGGCGTGGATGTCACGGGCGCGAGCTACCAGCCCGCGCAGGTCACCCCGACCGAGGGCGGTAAGTAACAGCTCCCGCACACGACGGTCCATCGGGATTCCGATGGGCCGTCGCCGTGTGCTCAGCGCGGAGTCAGCCCGACGACGACGCCGCCCTGCTGCCAGGTCTGGTAGATGTCGGCCTTGGACGGTTCGCCGTCGGCGAGGTAACCGATGCCGTTGAATTTCGCGTTCTGCTTGTTGTCGCGCGCGATCACCGCGAACAGTTCGATGACGTCCTGCTCGCCGGTGTACACCGTGGCGGTGAAGGTTTCGGGCGCGCCGCCACGCGACACACGCACTTGCGCGCCGCCCTGCAGATTCTTCACCCAGGGGCGCAGCGCGGTGCCGATCAGCAAGGCGCCGTCGTGCACGGTGTAGGCCACCGGGACGTCATAGACCGCGCCGGATTTGCGGCCGACCACGTGCAGGGTGGCCAGATGCTTGCCGACGATGCCAGACAGGAACGGCACCTTCAGCAGGCCGCGGATGAGGGTATTGACCTTGGCCTGATAGGAGCGGATCGGTTCCGGCCCGGTGGTGGTCGGTGTGCCGTAGGGATTCTCGGGGGATGCGGTGTCGCTCATAGTTCCAGTATCGCCACGTGTGGAGGTGCCCGCATGGCGCCTGACTACGCTGCCGATATGACATCTGGGCAGACCGAGATCTGGCACAACCCGCGCTGCACGAAGAGCCGCAATGCCACCGCGCACCTCGACGCGACCGGCGTGGAGTACACCGTGCGCCGCTACCTCGACGATCCGCCGACGGTCGAGGAACTGCGGGCGGTGCTGACGCGGCTCGGCGCCGAGCCGTGGGACATCACCCGCACCGGCGAGCAGATCGCCAAGGACCTCGGGATGGCGGGATGGGGTCGCACCGAGGCGGATCGGGAGCAGTGGCTGACCGCGCTGGCCCAGCATCCGAAGCTGATCCAGCGGCCGATCGTGCTCACCGCCGACGGTGGCGCGGTGGTGGCCCGCGACGAGGAAACACTGCGTAGCCTCGACTGATGAGTCAGCGTCGCGAGCCGTCTCCTCCGGTGAGCAGGCCGTCCAGGACCACCCGTGTGTCGGGAACGAAGGGCCACGCCGGATCACGCAGGTGCGCGCGCAGTTCGGCATCGGTCCACCACCAGCCGTCCGCGATCTCGGACGGCTGGTGGACGATCGGACCGTCGCAGCGGTACTCGTAGCCGAACAGGTGGCAGCGCAGCGCGCGGCCCGCCCAGTCGCCGTCCCAGGACGCGGTGGCGCGCAACGGAAGTACCGTGCCAGAGGGGACGACGATGCCGAGTTCCTCGCGGAGTTCGCGGATCGCGGTGTCGGACGGGTGCTCGCCCGCGTCGACCACGCCGCCCGCGAGGCAGTCGTGCATGCCCGCGAAGACGAGTTTGCTGTCGGTGCGCCGATGGACGTACACCCGATCGCCGTCGGCCGACCGGACCAGCACACCCGCGCTGGCGTGCCACAGTCCCTCGCGATAGACGGTGCCTCGATCGGCCTCGCCGATCACCTGCCCTTCGGCGTCGTAGACGGCGAGCAGTTCGGCCTCCGGATTCGCTGACACCGCCCGAGGGTAACCGCCGGGTGCCCGGTCCGCTGTTCACCGTTTCCGGCGCTGTGGCTTCACCCCCGGCCGAGGCGCGGAGGCTCGGGCAGCCGCGGTGATGAGCGCCTTTTCCGTGGCCGCCTCGGCGGCGAGTACGCGCCGGATCAGATACTGCTGGCCGCAGGTCCACAGGGCGTTGGTGGCGAAGTAGGTGAGCACGACGACCGGCAGGATGGCACCGCCGATGAGCGCACCAGCCGGGAAAACCCACAGCGACAGGTTGCGCATGATCGTGGCCGTGCTGTTGTCGCCGACCGGCGGGGTGAGCCGGGCTGTGAAGTGCGTGGCGAGGGCGGCGATCAGCACCAGCGGGACGGCGAGGACGGCGACCGCCACGAAAACCTCGCCCGCGCCGCTGAGGGTCGCCGAGAGCGGTGCGCCGAACAACCTGGCATCGAGGAACGCGCGAACCTCGGGTGCGCCGAACAGGTAGTTCGCGGTGGCGCTGTTGACCTCGACCGGCAGTGGGCTGTCCGTCGACGTGAACGGGCCGACCGCGTAGGTGCCGGTGCGGTCGAACGAGCGCAGCACGTGGAACAGGCCGAGGAAGACGAGTCCCTGGGCGATCAGCGGGACGAATCCGGCGAACATGCTGACGTTGTGCTCGCGATGGAGCAGCCGGATCTTCTCGGCCTGGGCGCGCGGATCGTCGCGATGGGTGCGGCGAATGGCGTCCATCTGCGGTTGCAGGGAACGCAGGACTTGCTGGGACCGGGCTTGCCGGAGGGCGGTGCGCACGAGCAGTGCGCGGACGGTGACGACCAAGGCGACGACGGCGAGTAGCCACGCGAGACCGCTGGCGGGGCCGAGTGGGATCGCGAACAGCTGGTGCCAGCACCACAGGACCGCGGACACGGGAAAATAGACGAAATCGAGCATGACGGGACGACCTGTCCTGGAAGCGTGCGCGAACGCACGAAAGGGGGAGTGGGATCACGAAATCCGACAGGCGGCGCCGACGGCGCGGCACCTGTCAGTGGTGATCGATCCCCGGAGCTCGTGGACGTGGACGACCGGCGGCATCCGGATTGCTCTGTCGCAGAAAGGAACCGCGCAATCGGCGCTGCGCCGACCGCGGTGGACCCGCACACGCCAGGCGCACCGGTGGCTGACTGCGGCTGGTGATCGCGACCAGCGCGCACACCATCGCGGCGGCGACCGCACCGAACGCGAGCATGCGCGTGGCCTCACCGCCGGGCGTGGAGATGAGCACGAAGGCGGGCAGCACGCACGCGAGAACCGCGTACGCCATCACCCACGCCCGTGCCTGCATGTCGCCGAGCATACCGGGGCTGGGGGTGCGGGCGTCGCTAGTGCGGCTCTGGCGCGAAGGGCGGGGTGCCGACGCCGGTCACGCGGAGGTTGCCCCAGGGGTCGCGTTCGGTGAGGTGCGCCGCCGCGGGTTCGCGGCCCGGCAGAACCAGGAAGGCGGATGCTCGCGTCGGTTCGGGGAGGGTGGTGGTCTCGGCGGGATCGAGGCGGCCGTACCAGTGGTAGCGGCCGTCGATCGGGTCGGTGTGGCCGGTGAGGGTGGCGAGGACGGGGTATTCGGCGCCGGGTAGATCCAGGACGGCGGGTCCGGCGTAGTCGTGGTCGGGCTGCCGGTCGGCGGCGACCGTGATGTCGAAGTGGTGGGGTCGCGGGCGACCGGGGCGGCGAGCGGTGCCCGGTGTCATGCCGAGCCGACGGTGATATTCGTGCTGGGCGCTGGCCCGCACTTCGATCCGGGTACCCGATTGCCGCTGGAGAGCGCGGACCCAGGTCGCGATGAGATCGACCCGGGGTGCGGAAAACTCCGCCCGGACAACGGGTTCGGTCCCGTAGGCGAAGAACAGGTTCGGGAAGCCGCGGGTGGCGATGCCGCGAAAGGTGACCGGGGTGGGCGACCATGCCGCGTCGAGTGTCCGTGACTCGCGGCCCGTCACTCCTAGCTGCACGCCGGCAGGTTCGGCAGTCAGGATGACAACCCGCGCTTGCTCGGGCTCGATACCGACCAGGTGGATCTGCCACCGGTCCTCGTCCTCATCGAAAACGAGTTCACTGACCTCGACCAGGCGCCGGGGAACCGGCTGATCCTCGCGATGTCGCCACCTCCGCCGTGTCGTCGAAGACGTCCGGCGCGGTCCGCCGATCGCGGAATCGGGCGGATCACCGCCTGAAACCAGTTCGTAGACAATCACATCGACAACACCGGCCGCTCGCAGCGCCCGCACGACCGCCCCGGATCCGGTGCCGATGACAGCGACGCTCACAGCAAACCCACTGCCCGCCACCGCCGGCGTCCGGCCGATCCGATCAGTCCGTACTGGTCGAGGAACGCCACCAGTTCCGCGGCTCCGGCCGCCCTGGACTCGCGCGCGATCGGATTACGCATGGCGGCCCGGTGTGCCTGTCGACTGTCGAGTCCGGCGCGAAGGTACATATGCCGGTTGGTGGTCAGCGCGATGAACAGCGGTCCCGCCACCGCCACGCACAAGCGGATATAAGCGCGCTCACCAGACGACATCGCGGGCACCCGCCGCGCCAGCGCGTCCCTGGCGAAGCCGATGTGGCGCGCCTCCTCGGTGACGTGGATGCGCATGGTCCGCGCGACGATCGGCTGCAACTGCGGATCGTCGAGCATCCGGCGCTGTAGCGCGTCGAAGATCTCCTCGCCGACCAGCGCCGCCACCCACACCATCGGGCCGCGCAGCACGGCGGGCAATGCCGTGATCGCGAGCCGCGCCGTCCGACGTGGCCAGTACGGGCGGGCTTCGACGCGCTCGATGAGCTTGCCGAACATCATCATGTGCCTGCACTCGTCGGCCATCTCGGTGAGCGTGTAGTGCGAGGTCGCGGACGTGGGGTCGCCGTGGAGCAGCTCGCGAAGCAGCAGCCGGTTGAGCAGGTTCTCGAACCAGATGCCGACCGAGAGCACATTGGCCAGTTCCTGGCGTGAGAGCTCCCGCTGCTGGTCGGGTGTCATCGCGTTCCACAGGTCGGTGCCGTAGAGCGAGATGACGCGCGGGGGCAGGAACAGCTTCGCCGGGTCGAGGGGTTCTGCCCAGTCGATGTCGACCACCGGGTCATAAGATTTTCGCACCGAGCCGATCAGTAGGCGCTGGGCGAAGGAATCGCGCGGGGAGGCGGTTGCGTTGGGCATCGCGGGCTCACTCTCGGGCGGAACATGCCACGCTAGGTGTTACAGCGTGTATCACCAAGGTTAATGGAACGCTGTGTAACAGTCAATATCGGCACGGGTATCCTTAGCACTGTGACTGCACCATCCGCGCACGCCGACCAGACCGCATCCGACGGTCGCGCTACCCGTTGGCACGGCCATAAAGAGCGCCGTCGTGCGGAGATGATCGATGCCGCCATCGAGGTGATCGAGGAACACGGGCTCGAGATCTCGGTGCAGTTGATCGCCGAACACCTGGCACTGCCGCGGCCGGTGGTCTACCGCCATGTCGGCGGCAGGGCCGAACTCGACGCGCTGTCGCGGCAGCGGATCCTGGAACTGCTGCTCGCGGAACTGCTGCCCGCTCTGCAGTCCGACGGCACGCTCAAAGACGCCGTACGCGGCGCCGTCGCCACCTACCTCGGCTGGATCGAACGCCACCCGAACCTGCACCGCTTCCTCGGCGACGCGGCACCACAGGGCGCGCCGAGTCTCAGCGGCGCCGGGCGCGCGGTGGGTGGCCAGCTCGCCGATATCTTCGCGGCCACCCTGGCCCGGTTCGGTATCGACCCGGCGCGCGGGCGGCCGATGGCGTTCGGCATGGTCGGTCTCGTCGACGGTGTGGTGGCGAATTGGCGCGCGGATCCGGAGCCGGTGCTCACCACCGAGCAGGTGCAGGGCATTCTGACCGAGTCGGTGCTGTCGCTGTTCGAGGGCAACGCCCGCAGTCTCGGCGTTCCGCTGCAGCGGGATTCGCTGGTCTCCGACCTGCTCATCGCGCCGGACGCGGCACCGCCGCCCGCCGAGCGGCTGCGCTGACTCAGCCTGCCAGTGCGCGATAGGTTCGATTCCACAGCCACTCCACCGGTCCGCGCTCGAACCTGCGTAACCACAGGTGGGCGAAGGTGATGATCGCGACGGCGACGAGCAGGTAGATCGCCACGGTGAACGGCACCCTGGCCGAATCCGATACCCGCGCCGCCAGGCCGAAACCCCAGCCGTAGCACAGCATTCCGGCGATCAGGTTCTGCAGGATGTAGCAGCTGAGGGCGGTGCGGCCGACCTCGCTCAGTCGTTCGCCCGCGAACCCGAGGTGCGGCCTGCGCAGGTAGAACTCGGCGACCGCCGCCAAGATTCCGAGGGCGACGAACGGTGCCGTTCCGTACCGCGTGAAGAAGACGAGGTCGCCGCCGCCCGCGATGCCGACCGCCAGATCCAGCGGCGCGGCCACCGCGAACCCGATCACCATGAGCCACCGGCGAATTCGTGCGCCCTTGGGCCGGAACACGCCCGCGCGGAACAGTCGCGCGCCGACCAGGAACAGCGCGATCGACATCGGGAACACGAAGACCGTCTCCAGCCGGAAGATCAGCGCGTTGTCGATCCGGAACAGCACCAGATCCCAGAAGGAACCGTCCGCGTAGGGATTCGGGTCCAGCGGTGCCGAGCCGACGCTCTCCTCTTGTGGTGCGAAGGCCCAGGCGGCGGCGATCAACGTCAACATCGTCACGTGGACCGAAGCGGCGACGATCAGCCAACGGCGTTGTGCTCGTTCGCTTGTCGCGAGTACGTACGCGACGACGAGGCCGGTCAGCGCGTAACCCATCAGCACGTCGAACTCCGCGACGAGCAGAAAGTTCAGTAAGCCGTCCAGGAGCAGCAGCCCCGCGCGGTAGGGGTATTTGCCGGGCCACGGTCGGCCTCCCCGCTGCGCCGAACCCTGCTGGATGGCCAGCCCGATCCCGAACATCACCGTCAGCAGGCCGAGGAATTTGCCCTGCGCGAGCTGCTGGAGCACCCTTTCGGACCACATCCAGGCGTTCTCGGGGGTCGCGCCGAGTTCGTCGAGGTAGCCGACCATGCTGGCGGAGTTGGTGAAGATCCAGATATTGGTACCGAGGGTGCCCAGGATCGCGATGCCGCGCAGCGCATCCAGCGCGATCATGCGAGCGGGCCGGGGCGTGGCGGGCGCTTCGGTGGCGGGGGCGACGGCGTCGGTCATGCACCGAGTATCGGCGCGAGAACCCGCCCAGCGGATCGCTCACGAGGACGATCTCCTGGTCCCCCTCTTGGGGGACGTTCCTGGCCTCCAGCAGCCCGCTGGGCCGAGATGCGGGTGTGGGTCCGGCGCGTCGCCTAGGCGTACCTCCGCATTCGCTCCGGCCGTGCGCGAGCGACTTAGGACCGCTGCGCGGCGGCACCCATTAGGCTCGTCAGCATGCAGCGCATCATCGGAATCGAGGTCGAATACGGCATCTCGACCCCCACGGAGCCGACGGCCAACCCGATTCTCACCTCCACGCAGGCCGTTCTCGCCTACGCCGCCGCCGCGGGAGTGCCGCGAGCCAAGCGGACCCGGTGGGACTACGAGGTGGAATCCCCGCTGCGTGACGCGCGTGGATTCGACCTGAGCCGGATGAGCGGGCCCGCGCCGGTCATCGACGCCGACGAGGTCGGCGCGGCGAACATGATCCTCACCAACGGCGCCCGGCTCTACGTCGACCACGCTCACCCGGAGTACTCCGCCCCCGAGGTCGTCGATCCGCTCGACGCGGTCATCTGGGACAAAGCGGGCGAGCGGGTGATGGAGGCGGCCGCTCGGCATGCCTCGAGCGTGCCAGGGGCGCCCCGGCTGCAGCTGTACAAGAACAACGTCGACGGCAAGGGCGCTTCCTACGGCACCCACGAGAACTACCTGATGAGCCGCGACACCCCGTTCAGCCACATCATCGCGGGCCTGACGCCGTTCTTCGTCTCCCGCCAGGTGATCTGCGGTGCGGGCCGGGTCGGCATCGGCCAGTCCGGTGACCACGCCGGTTTCCAGCTGTCTCAGCGTGCCGACTACATCGAGGTCGAGGTCGGCCTGGAGACCACGCTCAAGCGCGGCATCATCAACACCCGCGACGAGCCGCACGCCGACGCCGACAAGTACCGGCGACTACACGTGATCATCGGCGACGCCAATCTCGCCGAGATGTCGACCTACCTCAAGGTCGGCACCACCGCGCTGGTGCTCGACATGATCGAGGGCGGCGAGGACCTCTCGGAGTTCCAGCTGGCCCGTCCGGTCACCGCCGTGCACCAGATCAGCCACGACCCGACGCTGCGCGCCACCGTCGCCCTTGTCGACGGCCGCGAGCTGACCGGCCTTGCGCTGCAACGGCTCTACCACGAGCGGGCGGCCAAGTTCGTCCACCGCGAAGGCAACGACGACCCGCGGGTGCTCGACATCCTCGACAACTGGGCGATGGTCCTCGACCTGCTCGAGCGCGACCCGATGGAAGCCGCGCACCTGCTCGACTGGCCTGCCAAACTGCGTCTGCTCGAGGGCATGCGCACCCGTGAAGGCCTCGGCTGGGCCGCCCCGAAGCTGCACCTGATGGACCTGCAGTACTCCGATGTGCGCCTGGACAAGGGGCTCTACAACCGTCTGGTCGCGCGCGGGTCGATGAAGCGGCTCGTCAGCGAACAGCAGGTGCTCGACGCGATGACCAATCCGCCCACCGACACCCGCGCCTACTTCCGCGGTGAGTGCCTGCGCCGTTTCGGCGCCGATATCGCCGCCGCCAGTTGGGATTCGGTGATCTTCGATCTCGGTGGTGATTCGCTGGTGCGGATTCCCACGCTGGAACCGCGCCGTGGCACGAAAGCGCACGTCGGCAAGCTGCTGGACGCCTCGCGCACGGCCGCGGAGCTGGTCGATCAGCTTACCCACTGACGCGATCAGCGGCACGACCGCGCGACAATCCGATCGCTATCGACCACCTTGTCGGATCGGCTCGGTAGGGTTGTAGGACATACACGATCATCGTGATGAGGAAGAGGAGGTCGGCTGCCATGGCACAAGAGCAGACCAAGCGCGCCGGGGGTGGCGACGAGGACGAGGGCCCCGAGGGCGTCGACGCGGCAGGGCAGGAACGCCGCGAGAAGCTCGCGGAGGAAACCGACGACTTGCTCGATGAGATCGATGACGTGCTCGAAGAGAACGCCGAGGACTTCGTGCGGGCATATGTGCAGAAGGGCGGCCAGTGACCTCAGGTGACCCCTTGCGCCTCCACGCGGGGCGGGCTCTCTCCTCGTTCACCGAACATCTCCGCATGCACGCACCGGACCTGTTGCCCGCCAACAAGTTCCCGGCCTCGGATCTGACCGCGACGAAGGACTTGGCGCCACACGGCACCACCATCGTCGCGGTCACCTACCGTGGCGGCGTGCTGATCGCGGGCGACCGCAGGGCCACCATGGGCAACCTGCTCGCCAGCCGCGACACCGAGAAGGTGTACATCACCGACACCTTCTCGGCGGCCGGCATCGCGGGCACCGCGGGCATCGCGATCGAAATGGTTCGGCTGTTCGCGGTGGAGCTGGAGTATTACGAGAAGATCGAAGGCGTACCGCTCACCTTCGACGGTAAAGCCAACAAGCTGTCGAAGATGGTTCGCGACAATCTGCCTGCCGCCATGCAGGGATTGGCCGCGATCCCGCTGCTGGTCGGTTTCGACGACCAGATCCTCGACCTCGACCGATCCGGCCGCATCGTGTCCTACGACGTGGTCGGCGGGCGCAGCGAGGAGCGATTCGGCTACACCGCCGTCGGCTCCGGTTCGATGTTCGCGAAGTCGTCGCTGAAGAAGCTCTACCAGCGCGGCATCGATCAGGACCGGGCTCTGCGGATCGCGGTGGAATCGCTGTTCGACGCCGCCGACGACGACACCGCCACCGGTGGTCCCGACATGCTGCGCGGGATCTACCCGACAGCGGTGGTGATCGACGCCGATGGTGCGGCCGAGATCGGCGAGGACCTCCTCGCCGAGATCGCCCGCGGTGTGATCGCCGACCGGGAAGCCGCGGAAGAAGGGGGCGCCGTCCTATGACGCTGCCGTATTACGCCTCGGCCGAGCAGATCATGCGCGACAAGACCGAGCTCGCCCGCAAGGGCATCGGTCGCGGTCGCAGCGTGGTGGTGCTGGTCTACGCCGACGGCGTGCTGTTCGTCGCCGAGAACCCCTCGGCGACGTTGCACAAGGTCAGCGAGCTCTACGACCGTATCGGGTTCGCCGCGGTCGGTAAGTACAACGAGTTCGAGGCCCTGCGCCGGGGCGGCATCCTGCAGGCCGACCTCAAGGGTTACCAGTACGACCGGCGCGATGTCACCGGGCGTGGGCTGGCCAACCTGTACGCGCAGAGCCTTGGTTCGATCTTCACCGATCAGCTCAAGCCCTACGAGGTGGAGCTGTGTGTCGCCGAAGTCGGCTATCCGGAACAGGCGCCGACCTCGGTGCTGTACCGGATCACCTTCGACGGGTCCATCGTCGACGAACGCGAGTACGTCGTCATGGGCGGCACCACCGAGCCGATCCTGACCCAGCTCAAGGCCGCCTACAAGCCGGGTCTGTCGCTGGACGACGCGTTGAAGGTGGCGATCGGCGCACTGCTGGCCGGTCAGCCCGAGGCCGACAAGGACAAGCGCTCGCTCGGTGAGGCCTCGCTCGAGGTGGCCACGCTCGAGCAGCAGCGTCCGCGCCGGGCGTTCCGCAGGCTGCAGGGCGCCGCCCTGGAGTCGGCGCTCGCCGCGTCCAAGCCCAAACCGGTCAAAGAGGCGAAGCTGCCCGAGCCCGAGGACGACGCGGGGAAATAACCCACCGTCACGATCATGATCGGGCCTGCGAATCACTGCGGTTCGCAGGCCCGATCTCGTCGTGTGCGCGGGGGTCGTTCGCTGTCCGAATCGTTGTGAACACGTATGCGAATGGGATGTCAGGAGCGCCGCGCGGGCACTGGTCATGGCTGTAGTGTCGATAGTGTGCAGCGACGAATCATGGGGATCGAGACCGAGTTCGGTGTGACATGCACCTTCCACGGTCACCGTCGGCTGTCCCCCGACGAGGTAGCCCGGTACTTGTTCCGCCGGGTGGTGTCCTGGGGCCGTAGCTCCAATGTCTTCCTTCGCAACGGTGCCAGGTTGTACCTCGACGTCGGATCGCATCCCGAGTACGCCACCGCCGAATGCGACAGCCTGGTGCAGTTGGTCACCCACGACCGGGCGGGCGAGCGGGTATTGGAAGACCTGCTCATAGACGCCGAACAGCGCCTCGCCGAAGAAGGTATCGGCGGCGACATCTACCTGTTCAAGAACAACACCGACTCCGCGGGCAACTCCTACGGCTGCCACGAGAACTTCCTCGTGGTCCGGGCAGGCGAGTTCTCCCGGATCTCCGATGTGCTGCTCCCGTTCCTGGTCACCCGCCAGCTCATCTGTGGTGCGGGCAAGGTGCTGCAGACGCCGAAGGCCGCCACGTTCTGCCTGTCGCAGCGCGCCGAGCACATCTGGGAGGGCGTCTCCTCGGCGACCACCCGCTCGCGCCCGATCATCAACACCCGCGACGAACCGCATGCCGACGCCGAGAAGTACCGGCGCCTGCACGTGATCGTCGGTGACTCCAATATGGCCGAGCCGACCACCATGCTCAAGGTGGGGACGGCGTCGCTGGTGCTGGAGATGATCGAGGCGGGGGTGTCGTTCCGCGATTTCGCCCTCGACAACCCGATACGGGCCATTCGCGAGGTCAGCCACGATCTCACCGGTCGTCGTCCCGTGCGCCTGGCCGGCGGACGTCAGGCCAGTGCGCTCGAGATCCAGCGCGAGTACTACGCCCGCGCGGTGGAGCACCTGCGCAACCGCGACCGCGATCCGCAGGTCGACGCGGTGGTGGATCTGTGGGGTCGCACCCTCGACGCGGTCGAGGCGCAGGACTTCGCCAAGGTCGACACCGAGATCGACTGGGTGATCAAGCGCAAGCTGTTCCAGCGCTACCAGGACCGCTACAGCATGGAGATGTCGGATCCCAAGATCGCCCAGCTGGATCTGGCCTACCACGACATCAAGCGTGGTCGCGGTGTCTTCGACCTGCTCCAGCGCAAGGGTCTGGCCAAGCGGATCACCGAGGACGACGCCGTCGACGCCGCGGTGGACACCCCGCCGCAGACCACCCGGGCCAAGCTGCGCGGTGACTTCATCACCGCCGCGCAGGAAGCGGGCCGCGATTTCACCGTCGACTGGGTGCACCTCAAGCTGAACGATCAGGCGCAGCGCACGGTGCTGTGCAAGGATCCGTTCCGATCGGTCGACGAGCGCGTCGACCGGCTGATCGCCTCGATGTAGGCGAACCCCTCAGACGGGGGGACCGACGACGGAACCGGTGGCGCATGGGAGCGATTGCGTAGGCGCCACCGGTTTCGTCGTGTGCAGGGCCGCTCAGTCCGCGGTGACGACCGTCGCGTAGGTGGCGGTCAGGCCGGCGATGAACGCGGTGAGCGCCAATTCGAAACTGTCGTCATCGATTTCGTCGGCGATCGCGCGCAGCAGATGGGCCTGGTTCAGGTGCGGGTACCGGTCGCGGTAGACCTGCACATCGTCGGCGAAGCCCCCGGCGAAGGAGCCCACTGTCGAACCCATGACAAGGTAGCGCGTGGCCGCACCGATCATGGTGGCGTAGCGCGGTGGCCAGCCCGCGCCGACCAGGCCGCCGTGCACGGCGTCGGCGGCGCGAAGGTTCTCGGCTCGGCGGCCGGGACCCGTTGCCAGGTAGGGCACGAAATTCGGGTGCGAAGCCAGTGCTGTGCGGTAGCTGCGCGCCCAGTCCGCGAGTGCTCGATCCCAGCTCACGGTGTCGAAGGCCGAGGTGTCGACGAGGCTCATGATGCCGGTGGCGATGTCGTCGAAGAGGTCGTCCTTGTTGGGGTAGTGGCCGTAGAGCGAGGCGGCCTGCACGCCGAGTTCGGCGCCCAGTTTGCGCATGGAGACCTCGGCGAGCCCGTCGCGGTCGATGAGCACCAGCGCGGCGTCGCGAATTCGCTCGCGGCTCAACAGCGGTACGCGCGGCCTCGCCATGCGGCCCTCCATCTCTCGTCGGGGAATCGAACGGTATCACCGATGCCGAAATGACCCTTGATTAACCGAACAGCGTTAGGATACGGTGCCCGAGTAAACCTAACGCCGTTTGGTTCAGGAGTGGTTCCGTGGATTTCCAGCTCACCCCCGCGCAGTCCGACCTGCGCGAACTCGCCCGCACGTGGGTGGACAAGGAAGTCGTGCCTTATGCCGCACAGTGGGATCGCGACGAATCGGTGGACCCGGCGATCGTCGGCAAACTCGGCGCGCTGGGCTTCCTCGGCATCGGGATCGCCGAGGAATACGGCGGCTCCGGCGGCGACACCTTCGACTACTGCCTGCTGCTCGAGGAGCTCGGGCGCGGCGACAGCGCGGTGCGCGGCATCGTGTCGGTCTCGCTCGGATTGTTCGGCAAGTCGATCGCCGCGTACGGCACCGAGGAGCAGAAGCACCGGTTCCTGCCCGGGATCTGTGCCGGTTCGCTGCTCGGCTGTTTCGCGCTGACCGAACCCGGCACCGGCTCCGATGCCGCGAACCTGGACACCCGCGCGACCCGCGACGGGTCGGACTGGGTCCTCTCCGGCACCAAGATCTTCATCACCAACGGCACCTGGGCCGATCACGCGCTGGTGTTCGCGCGGACCGGCGGACCGGGGCCCAAGGGGGTCACCGCGTTCGTAGTGCCCACGGACGCACCGGGTTTCGGCCGGACCGAGATCAAGGGCAAGCTCGGCCTGCGCGGCCAGGCCACCGCCGAACTCGTCCTCGACGGGGTTCGGGTGCCCGACGCGCTGCGACTCGGCGAGGAGGGCCAAGGCTTCCGGATCGCGATGTCGGCGCTCGACAAGGGTCGCATCGGGGTCGCGTCCGGGTGCGTCGGTGTGGCCCGCGCCTGCCTCGAGGCCGCCGTGCGCTACGCCGGTGAGCGTGCGCAGTTCGGCAAGCCGATCGCCGGCTACCAGCTGGTCCAGGAACTGCTGTCCGATATCGCCGTCGCGACCGACGCCGCACGCCTACTCGCTTGGCGCGCCGCCGATCTCGCCGACCGGGGGGAACCCTTCGGTACCGCGGCGTCGATGGCGAAGCTGTTCGCCTCCGAAGCCGCGGTCTCCGCTGCCAACAACGCGATCCAGGTGTTCGGCGGCTACGGCTACATCGACGAATTCCCCGTCGCCAAGTATCTGCGCGACGCCCGCGTGCTGACCCTCTACGAGGGCACCACCCAGATCCAGAAACTGCTCATCGGGCGCGCGCTCACCGGCGTGAACGCCATTGTCTGACACAGGAGTACGACCCATGACCCACAGAACTGCCTTCGTCACCGGTGCGGCCCGCGGCATCGGTGCGGCGACCGCGGCCCGCTTGGCTCGAGACGGCTTCACCCTGGCCGTCGTCGATCTCGACGCCGACGCCGCGGTACTGGCCGCCGGGAAGATCAACGCGGCGGGCGGTACCGCGATCGGCCTCGGCTGCGACGTCGCCGACGAGGCGCAGGTGAACGACGCGGTGGCGCGCACCGTGGCCGAACTCGGCTCGCTCGACGTGCTCGTGAACAACGCGGGGGTGCTGCGCGACAACCTGCTGTTCAAGATGTCGGTCGACGACTGGGACACAGTCATGGCAGTGCACCTGCGCGGTGCGTTCCTGTGCAGCAAGGCCGCGCAGAAGCACATGGTCGACAACGGTGGCGGCGCCATCGTCAACACCTCGAGTGTCTCGGCGCTGGGCAACCGTGGCCAGGCCAACTACGCGGCGGCGAAAGCCGGCATCCAGGGTCTGACCCGCACTCTGGCAATGGAACTCGGCCCGTTCGGGATTCGCGTCAACGCCGTCGCTCCCGGCTTCATCGCCACCGAGATGACCGCGGCCACCGCGGCGCGGATGGGCGTTAGTGCTGAGGAGTTGCAGGCCAAGACCGCCGGGATCACCCCGCTGCGACGGGTCGGCGTGCCTGCCGATATCGCGAACGTGGTCGCGTTCCTCGCTTCCGACGATGCCGGGTTCGTCACCGGACAGACCGTGTATGTCGACGGCGGACGCCGTCTCTAGATTTCGGAGAACCATCATGCAGAGAGCAGTTTTCAACGAGGAGCACGAGGCGTTCCGCAAGACCGCGCGCGCGTTCATCGAATCGCAGGTCTCGCCGGTCTTCGACCAGTGGTACGAGGCGGGCATCGTGCCTCGCGAGTTCTACGGCCGGCTGGCCGACCTCGGGGTGTTCGGGATCGAGGTGCCGGAGGAATACGGTGGCGCCGGGATCGAATCGTTCAAGTTCCAGGCGATCCTGCTGGAGGAAACCACCCGCGCCGGTGTGTCTTTCGGTGGTTCGGGCGTGCACGTCGGCCTGTGTCTGCCGTATCTGAAGAATCTCGCGACCGACGAGCAGAAGCAGCGCTGGCTGCCGGGTTTCGTCACGGGCGAGATCATGTTCGCGATCGCGATGACCGAGCCCGGCACCGGCTCCGACCTCGCCGGAATGCGAACCACCGCACAGCTTTCCGACGATGGCACGCACTATGTGCTCAACGGTTCCAAGACCTTCATCACCGGTGGCGTGCATGCCGACCGGGTGATCGTGTGCGCGCGGAC
The DNA here is from genome assembly GCF_042719655.1 of Nocardia sp. NPDC058518. NCBI lineage: Bacteria > Bacillati > Actinomycetota > Actinomycetes > Mycobacteriales > Nocardiaceae > Nocardia > Nocardia sp. NPDC058518. The sequence continues at coordinate 65,159 of NZ_JBHXNJ010000013.1, read as the reverse complement.
CGCCCCGGCGTCGGACACCGATCGCCGCCACGGGATCTCGCTGCTCGTCGTCGATACGAAGTCGCCCGGATACGCGGTGGGACGCAAGCTGGACAAGCTGGGTCTGAAGGTGTCCGACACCGCCGAGCTGTCCTTCACCGACGTGCGGGTTCCGGTCTCGGACCTACTGGGCGAGGCCGACAAGGGTTTCGGTTACCTGGGCCAGAATCTGCCACAGGAACGGCTCTCGATCGCGCTCGGTGCCTACGCCCAGGCCAAGGCGGCGATCCGGTTCACCCTCGAATACACCAGGGGCCGTACCGTTTTCGGTCAGCCCGTCGCGCAGTTCCAGAACACCAAGTTCGAACTGGCCGCCTGTCAGGCCGAGGTCGACGCAGCCGAGGCGGTCGTCGACCGGGCCCTGGAGGCACTCGACCGCGACGAGCTCACCGCCGCCGACGCCGCCTCGGCCAAACTGTTCTGCTCCGAGGTGGCCTCGCGGGTGATCGACCGCTGCCTGCAGTTGCACGGCGGCTACGGCTACATCAACGAGTACCCGGTGGCCCGCCTGTACGCCGACAACCGGGTCAACCGGATCTACGGCGGCACCAGCGAGGTAATGAAGATGATCATCGCCAAGGACATGGGCTTGTGAACACCACGAACGCCACTCTCTCGCTGGCGAGCATTCTCGCCGAACCCGCCCGCCGCCGACCGAACCACCTCGCGCTGATCGAAGGCGACACTCGCATCACCTTCGCCGATCTGTGGCGCCAAGCCCGCGAACAAGCGGGTGCCCTGATCGCGCGTGGCGTGCAACCCGGTGACCGGGTGGGGCTGCTGTGCCCGAACACCGCCGACTTCCCGCGTGCCTACTTCGCCATCCTGGCCGCGGGCGCGACGGTGGTGCCCGTCCACCTGCTGCTCACCGCGCCGGAAATGGAGTACGTGCTGCGCGACAGCGGTGCGTCGCTGCTGATCTGTCATCCGATGGTCGCGGCGACGGGTACCGAGGCCGCGAGTAACGCGGGCATCGATGTCGTCGCACCCGAAGAGCTTGTCGGCGAGGCGATCTCGAACTTCGTTTCGCGTGGGCCCCTCGATACCGCCGTCGTTTTCTACACCAGCGGCACCACCGGCACACCCAAGGGCGCCGAACTCAGCCATCTCAACATGGTGATGTGCGCGACGGTGAACACCTTCGACGCCAACGAGATCCACCGCGACGACATCGCCCTCGGCGCGCTACCGCTGTTCCACGTGTTCGGGCAGACGGTGTCGATGAATTCGCAGTGGCGGATCGGCGCCACGCTGGTGCTGATGCCGAGATTCGATGCGGCCGCGGCGGTTTCGCTGATGGCGGCCGAGCGGGTCAACCTGTTCCACGGTGTACCGACCATGTATCTGTCGTTGATCGAGGCGGCGGCGTCGGCACCGGAATTGCCTGCGCTGAAGCTGTGCATCAGCGGTGGCGCCGCACTGCAGGTTGCCGTGCTCGAGGAATTCGAACGGGTCTTCCACGCGCCGGTGCTCGAGGGATACGGCCTGTCGGAGACCTCACCGACCGCCGCGGTGAACCAGCCGTGCTTCGGCACCGAAGCGGGCACCGTGGGGCATCCGGTGTGGGGAGTCGACGTGGAGATCGCCGATCCCGCCATCACCGATCGCATCGACATGCTGCCCGTCGGCGATGTCGGGGAGGTGGTGGTGCGCGGGCACAACGTGTTCGGCGGCTACACCGGCAGACCGGAGGCGACCGCCGCGGCCGTGGTCGACGGCTGGTTCCGGACCGGCGACCTCGGTACCCGCGACAAGACGGGCCGGGTGCGCATCGTCGACCGGATCAAGGAGATGATCCTGCGCGGCGGCTTCAACGTCTATCCGACCGAGGTCGAAGCGGCCCTGATGCGCCACCCGAAGATCGCGCAGGTCGCGGTGATCGGCGTGCCCGATGCGCGTTACGGTGAGGAGATCATGGCGGTCGTGGTGCCGGACGGCGCGCTGACCGAGCAGGAAGTGATCGACTTCGCCAAGCTGCGGGTCGCGAAGTACAAGTACCCGCGCCGGGTCGAATTCGTCACCGAGCTACCACTCGGGCCCACCCACAAGGTTCTCAAACGCGAACTGCGCCAACATTTCGGAGGAGCGGCATGACCACGGACTTCGCTGATTTCGACGCGGTGCGTGCCGCGGTCGGAACCGAACTCGGCCCCAGCGACTGGGTCACCGTCGACCAGCGCCGCATCGACCTGTTCGCCGAAGCCACCGACGACCACCAGTGGATCCACGTCGACGCCGAACGCGCCGCCGCGGGCCCCTACGGCACCACCATCGCCCACGGCTTCCTCACCCTGTCGCTGATCGTGCCCATGACCCAGCAGATCATGACCGTCAGCGCCGCGAAGGCAGGCATCAACTACGGCCTCGACCGAGTCCGCTTCCTCACCCCGGTCCCCGTCGACAGCCGCATCCGCGCCCACCTCACCCTCACCGAAGTCACCGAAGTCCCCGGCGGCTTCCAGATCCACCGCCATGTCATCGTCGAACTGGAAAACGCCGACCGCCCGGCCTGCGTAGCCGACTCGATCGCTCGCTGCCTTTTCTGAACCGACGACGGCGCCCGTTCTGCTCGGTGATCGGGGCCTAGGATCTAACCGTCGGCGAGGTAGCGTTCGACGGTTTCGACCTTGCTGTGCAGCGCGTCGGTGACCCCGGGGCGGATATCGGCCTTGAGAACGAGGCTGCAGCGGGGCGCGCTGACGAGGATGGCGTCGGTGGCTGCCTTGATCACGGCCATCACCTCGTCCCATTCGCCCTCGATCGTGGTGAACATCGCGTCAGTGCGGTGCGGGAGACCCGAAGCGCGGACCACGCGGACGGCAGCGGCGACCGCTTCGCCTACCGAGCCGTCGTGGTGGGCGGAACCGCTGGGAGCGACGGAGAAGGCGACGAGCATCGTGGTCCTTTCGGTGGGTGGTCTCATGGTCGCTGGGCCCGGGCCCAACTGTGCGCCGACGCGCGGGGGAGTGGACGCGACCATTACCCTCTATCGAGTGGCGATATCCAAGGTCGAGCGGCTGATGAATCTGGTCATCGCGCTGCTGTCGACCAGGCAGTTCCTGAGTGCGGAACGTATTCGCGCCAGCGTGGCAGGTTACGAGGACTCCGCGACCGACGAGGCGTTCAGCCGGATGTTCGAGCGCGACAAGAACGAATTGCGCGACTTGGGCATTCCCCTGGAAGTCGGTCCGGTGGGACGGTTCTCGACACTCGAGGGGTACCGGATCAACCGGGACGCCTACGAGCTGCCCGATATCGACCTGTCGAGCGAGGAAGCCGCGGCGGTCGCCGTCGCGGTGCAGATGTGGGCCTCACCGGAATTGGCGGGCGCCGCCGAGGGCGCGCTGTTGAAGCTGCGCGCGGCCGGGGTCACCGTCGAGACCGACAACGTCGGGGTTTCGGTGCCCGCGGTGCCGGCCCGCACCCGCGGCTCGGAACCGGTGCTGCGGGAACTCCTCGCTGCGATCGACGCGGGTCAGGCGGTGCGTTTCGGACACCACAGCGCCGTCACCGATCCGTTCGTGACCCGCGATGTCGAACCGTGGGGTGTGGTGACCCGGCACGGGCGCTGGTATCTCGTCGGGCACGACCGCGAACGTGACGCCGTTCGCACCTTCCGGCTGTCGCGGATCGGTGGCCAGGTGCGGCCGTACGGTCCGGTCGACGCGGTGCACAAGCCCGCGCACACCGACCTGCGCGCGATCGTCGACCGGGTCACCGGCGATGCGCCCGTCACCGGGTCGGCCACCGTGTGGGTTGCCAAGGGCCGTGGACGCGAATTGCGCCGTATCGGCACCGAAATCGATACCCGGGATCTGGGCGGTCGTCCCGGCTCGGTGCTCGAGGTGCCGGTCCGGTCCAGGGACTGGGTGGCCCGGCTGATCACCGGCCTCGGCCCCGATGTCCTCGTTCTCCAACCACCGGAACTGCGCGCCGACGTGATGAACCGGCTACGGTCGGTACTCGACCACACGGAGGTCACGTCGTGAGTTCGCGTCTGTCCCTACGCCTTTCGCGCCTGCTGAACATGGTGCCGTACCTGCTCGCGCACCCCGGCATCAGCGCGGCCGAGGCCGCCGCCGAACTGGGTGTGACCACCAAACAGCTGATGAGCGACCTCAATCAGCTGTGGATGTGCGGGTTGCCCGGCTACGGTCCCGGCGATCTGATCGACCTGTCGTTCTCCGAGGAGAGCATCGAGGTCACCTTCTCGGCCGGCATCGAGCGTCCGCTGCGGCTGACCTCCACCGAGGCCACCGCACTGCTGGTGGCACTGCGCTCGATCGTGGAAATGCCGGGCATGGTCGACCCGACCGCCGCGCACGCCGCCATCGCCAAGATCGAATCGGCGATCGCGAGCACCGATGCGGTCGTCACCGGCAAACCGGTCGAGGTCCCCGTCGAAAAGCCGGTGGTCGCGACCGTGCGCGCCGCGCTCGCCGACGCGCGGGCCCTGCGCCTGGTCTATTACTCGGCCAGCCGAGACGAGGTGTCCGAACGCATCGTCGACCCGATCCGGGTGGTGCTGGTCGACAACAACAGCTACCTGCAGGCCTGGTGCAGGCAGGCCGAAGGTGTTCGCCTGTTCCGGTTCGATCGGATCGAGGACGCCACCGAACTCGACGAACCGGCGCACCCACCCAGCCACGCCGCCAACGACGCGGCCGCGCTCGACCTGTTCCAGGACGACCCGGCCGTGCCGCTGGCCCGGCTGCGGATCCGCGCCGACTACGCGTGGGTGCTCGACCAGTACCCCATGCACCGGATCGAATCACGCGCCGACGGGAGCATCGAGGCAGGCATGCGCTTCGCCTCGCCGGACTGGATGGCCCGGTTGCTGCTCGGCTTCGGCACCGGCGTCACCGTGCTCGGGCCGTCGGAACTGGTGGTGGCCGTGCGCATGCGCGCCGACGCCGCCCTGGCCGCCTATGCGGCCGCCGGACTGGTGGGGGAGACCGAGCCCGCGTGAGTCAGCGAGTACTTGTGCTCGGCGCGGGCAGCGTCGGAGTCTTCATCGGCGGTCACCTGGCCGCCGCTGGCATGGAAGTGATCTTCGTCGGCCGACAGCGCATCCTCGACGACATCGCCGAGCACGGCCTGCGCCTGACCGATCTGGACGGCGGCTCGACCGAGGTACCGCCCGACCGGTTCGGCCTCGCGCTCGAACCCGACGAGCCCGAACTGGCCGACCTGGTCCTGGTGACCGTGAAATCCGCAGGCACCGCCGCCGCGGTCCGTGCCGTCGCGGGCCGATTACGCCCCGGCACGCCGGTCGTGAGCCTGCAGAACGGCATCGGCAACGCCAGCGTGATCAGAGAGATCCTGCCGACCAGCATCGCCCTGCCCGGGATGGTGATGTTCAACGTGGTGCATCGCGGCCGGGGGTGTTTCCACCGTGCCAGTGACGGCGACGTCGCGATCCAGGACGATCCGGTCGTCGACCGCTTCGCCGACCGTTTCCGCGCGGCGGGCCTGCCGCTGCGCCGTCACCGCGACCTGCGTCCGGTGCAATGGGCCAAACTCCTGCTCAATCTGAACAACCCGATCAACGCACTGTCGGGCAGGCCGCTGCGCGAGGAGCTCGCCGAGCGCGACTACCGCCGCTGCCTCGCGCTGACCCAGTCCGAAGCCCTCGCCGTGATGAACACTGCGCGAATTCGCCCCGCGCAGCTCACCCCCGTTCCGCCCGAGTTGATGGTGCATTTGCTGCGTGTTCCCGACGCGGTCTTCCGGCGGGTGTTCGGCCGGGTGCTCGCCATCGATCCGATCGCGCGCTCGTCGATGGCCGATGACCTCGCGCTCGGCCGACGCACCGAAATCGCGTGGTTGTGTGGGGAAATAGTGCGCCTTGGCGAGATGGTGGGGCACCCGACGCCGGTCAACCGGCGGCTGACGGAGCTGATCCGGATCGCCGAGTCCGGCGACGCCACGCGATTCACCGGAAGCCGGTTGTTCGCCGAGCTGACCGGGGCGGCGGCCGCCGTCACGGATTGAACGCGTGGCGAACACCGCTGCGGCTGGGCGTTCATCGCGGTCCGAACCCAGGTAGCATCGGTAATCACCACAGTCTTTGGAGGTATCTGATAATGGGCACGTTCAGCTGGACGCACCTGCTGATCATCGCGTTGCTGTTCGTTCTGCTCTTCGGCGCGAAGCGGCTTCCCGACGCGGCACGCGGCCTCGGCCGCTCGCTGCGCATCTTCAAGAGCGAGGTCGGCCAGATGCAGGCGGAGTCGACGACTTCCGACGCACCGCAGGCCGGCACGACCACCCCCGCGCCGCAGCAGCAGTTGTCCGCGTCCGCGACACCGGCGCAGACCCCGATCGTCGAACCGCAGCAGGGCCACAAAACCCTCTGACCTCGGCCATCACCCCGGGGCGGTAGTGACCGCTCCGGGGCGAAGTGCTGTGTAGTCGAGCATCCGCCGAACCGAGGGTTAGAGGCCACCACCCACTATGCGCATCCCGTTCGATCCCCGGCGCACCAAGCGCAGGACGAATCCCGACGGCACCATGTCGTTGGTCGAGCACCTGCAGGAATTGCGCACCCGGCTGTTGCTGGCGCTGGCCGCGATCGCGGTGACCACGCTGATCGGCTTCTACTGGTATGCCCACACCCTCTTCGGGCTCGAGAGCCTCGGCGAGATCTTGCGCGGCCCCTACTGCGCGCTGCCCGAATCGGCGCGGGCCACCCTGACTCCTGACGGCGCCTGCCGATTGCTCGCTACCGGACCCTTCGACCAGTTCATGCTGCGGTTGAAGGTCGGGTTCACCGCCGGTGTGGTGATCGCGACGCCGTTCTGGCTGTATCAGCTGTGGGCGTTCATCACCCCGGGGCTGTACGCGAAGGAACGCAAGCTCGCGGTCGGGTTCGTGGTGACGGGCTCGGTGCTGTTCGTGACGGGCGCTGTCCTGGCCTATGTGGTGGTGTCGCACGCGTTGTCGTTCCTGATGACCATCGGCGACAACGTCCAGATCACCGCGCTCAGCGGTAACCAGTACTTCGGTTTCATCATCCAGTTGCTGATCATCTTCGGCGTCAGTTTCGAGACTCCGTTGATCATCATCGGACTGAATCTGGTCGGGGTACTGCCCTACGCCAAGCTCAAGGCGTGGCGGCGCGGGATGATCTTCGGCCTGTTCGTCTTCGCGGCGATCGTCACACCGCAGGACCCGTTCTCCATGCTCGCGCTGGCGATCGCGCTGACCGTGCTGTTCGAGCTCGCGGTCCAGTTCTCGCGGTTCAGCGACGCTCGCAAGGCCCGCCGGGAGGCGAAGGAGGGCTGGGGCACGCTCGACGACGAACAGGCCTCACCGCTGGAGACTCCCGAACCGGTGGCCTCCGCCGATCCCGTGCGTGAGCCGGAGAAAACCGCGCGCCCGGTGTCGGACTACTCCGATACGCTCTGAGGGGTGACCGACACTCCGGGGCTGCCCAGCGAACTGGCGAAATTCGCCGGTGAAATCTCCTTCGATCTGGACCCCTTCCAGAGCACCGCGTGCGCGGCGTTGGAAGACGGGCACAGCGTGCTCGTGTGTGCCCCCACCGGTGCGGGCAAGACGATCGTCGGTGAGTTCGCCGTGCACATGGCGCTGGCCTCGGGCGGCAAGTGCTTCTACACCACGCCGATCAAGGCGCTGTCGAATCAGAAGTTCGCCGACCTGACCGCCCGATACGGGCGCGACAGTGTCGGCCTGCTCACCGGTGACCAGTCGATCAACCCCGGCGCGCCGGTGGTCGTGATGACCACCGAGGTACTGCGCAACATGCTCTACGCGTCCTCGGACTCGCTGCACGGCCTGTCCTACGTCGTGATGGACGAGGTGCACTACCTGGCCGACCGATTCCGCGGTGCGGTGTGGGAGGAAGTGATCCTGCACCTGCCGCCGGACGTGCGCCTGGTGAGCCTGTCGGCGACGGTGTCCAACGCCGAGGAGTTCGGCGCGTGGATGGAAACCGTGCGCGGCGACACCGCGGTGGTGGTCGACGAGACCAGACCGGTGCCGCTGTGGCAGCACGTGATGGTCGGTCGGCGGATGTTCGACCTGTTCGACACCAAGTCCAGCGATCGCAAGGTCGTGGTCGACGAAGACCTCGTACGGTTCATCCGCCAGCGCGAGAGCGCCGACCGGATGAACGGCTACGGCGGTCCGCGCGGGCGAGGCGGTCGCGGTGGCAACTTCCGTCCGCTGCCGCGACCGGACGTCCTCGCGCGCCTCGACGAGGAAAACCTGCTGCCCGCGATCACGTTCATCTTCAGCCGCGCGGGCTGCGACGGCGCGCTGGCTCAGTGCCTGCGCGCCCGCCTCGATCTGAGTCGTCCCGGCGAGGCCGCGCAGATCGACGAGATCATCGAGAAGCACACCGGCGACCTTCCCAAGGGCGATCTGGAGGTGCTCGGCTACTGGGAGTGGCGCGAGGCGCTGCACCGCGGCCTGGCATCCCACCACGCCGGCATGCTGCCCGCGTTCCGGCACACCGTCGAGGACCTGTTCGTCAAGGGTCTGGTGCGCGCGGTGTTCGCCACCGAAACCCTGGCACTCGGCATCAATATGCCCGCTCGCACGGTGGTTCTCGAGCGCCTGGTGAAGTTCAACGGTGAAACCCACGCCGAGCTGACTCCCGGCGAGTACACCCAGCTCACCGGTCGTGCGGGCAGGCGCGGCATCGACGTCGAGGGCCACGCGGTGGTGCTGTGGCAGCCCGAGGTGGACACCAGTGCGGTGGCCGGCCTCGCCTCCACCCGCACCTACCCGCTGCGCAGCTCGTTCCGGCCCGGCTACAACATGTCGATCAACCTGATCGACCGGATGGGTGCCCAGGAGGCCCGAACCCTCCTCGAACGGTCGTTCGCCCAGTTCCAGGCCGACCGGTCGGTGGTGGGGCTCGTCCGTGGCATCGAACGCAACGAGGGCGCGCTGCGCAAGCTGGAGAGTCAGCTCGGCGGTGTCGACGGCGATTTCATGGAGTACCTGTCGCTGCGGGACCGGATCAAGCAGCGTGAGCGCGATATCCAGCAGCAGGGCCGCGCCGACCGGCGCGGCGCCGCGGTGAAAGCGCTGATCGGCTTGCGTCGTGGCGATGTGGTGTCGATCCCGGTGGGCAAACGGTCCGGGCTCGCGGTGATCCTCGAACCCGACCAGACACCCGGCGACCCGCGGCCACTGGTGCTCACCGAGGACCACTGGGCCGGACGGGTGTCCGCGGCCGATTTCCCGGAGCCCGCCGAAGCGCTCGGGCGGATGGATCTGCCGCGCCGGGTCGATCACCGGACCGCGCGCATCCGCCGCGACTTGGCCTCGGCGTTGCGCGGCACCGGAATCTCGGCTCCGCGCCGGGGCAAGCGCAACGATCGTGTTCGGGGCGGCGAAGATCGTCAACTCTCGACGCTGCGGCGCAGTCTGCGTTCCCATCCCGCGCACGATCGTCCCGATCGGGAGCAGTTGAGCCGTACCGGCGAGCGGTATTCGCGGCTCGCCCGTGAGACCGAGACGATGCGCCAGAAGGTTGCCGCGACCACGAATTCGCTGGCACGCACCTTCGATCGGATCGTCGGGCTGCTCGAGGAACGCGGGTTCGTCGCCCACGGTGAGGTGACCGCCGACGGCAGGCGGCTGGCCCGGATCTACGCCGAGAGCGATCTCGTGGTCGCCGAGGCCTTGCGTCAGGGTCTGTGGCGCGGACTCGGCCCGGCCGAGCTCGCCGCGGTGGTATCGACGCTGGTCTACGAATCACGCCAGGAAACCGGACTGCTGACCCCGGCGGGGCCCACCGACCCGATCCGGCGGGCCGTCGCGGCCACCATCGAAGTGTGGTCGGACCTGCGCTCCGACGAGGTGCGGCACAAACTCCCGCCCACCCGCGAACCCGATCTGGGGTTCGTCACCGGGGTGTACAAATGGGCGCGCGGTGACGCGTTGGCCGAGGCGTTGCTGGCCAGTGGCGACCAGGGCACCACGATGTCGGCGGGCGATTTCGTGCGGTGGTGCAGGCAGGTGATCGATCTGCTCGATCAGATCCACAACACCGCCGACGACCCCGAGATCGCCTCCACCGCGGCCAAGGCGGTGCGTGCCGTACGGCGGGGTGTCGTCGCGGTGGACGCCGCGTAGTCGGGGCGTCTGTGATTTGATTTCTTCGCGTACCGACCGTGAGGCGGATGTCGTGCGAATGCGGCAGGCCCGGCGCGGGGGGCTACCGTATGGACTAATGATGCGAGTGGAGGCGAGTGGATGAGCGGCCCTTACGGACCGAACAACCCCGGGGAGGGGAACAACGATCCCACCCAGCACTGGGGGGGTCAGCAAGGGGCCGGTGGCGCCGGTCCCACCCAGCACTGGGGTGGCGCGCAGCAGCCGCCGCAACAGGGCGCCCAGCCCACTCAGCAGTGGGGTGACCCGAACCAGCAGCAGCCGCAGCAGCAGTGGGGACAGCAGCCACAGCAGCCGTGGGGTCAGCAGCCGCAGCAGGGTGGCGTGCCGCCGCAGCAACCGACAGGTCCGCAGCAGCAGTGGGGTCAGACCCAGCCGCCTCCGCAGGACTGGAACAACCAGGCCGCCAACGCGCAGCAGCAGTGGGGCCAGCAGCCCGCGCCGCAGCAGCAGTGGGGCCAGCAGGCCGCGCCGCAGCAGCAGTGGGGTCAGCAGCCGCAGCAGTCCTCCGGCGGTAAGAGCAAGGGTCTGATCATCGGGCTCATCGCCGCGGGCGTGCTCGTGGTCGCCGCGGTCATCGGTCTGCTCCTGGTCGTGCTCTCCTCGGACGAACTCGACAACGCGGCCGTGCAGGACGGTGTCTCGCGCGTGCTGAAGGACTCCTACGGCATCGCCGACGTCTCCGATGTCAGCTGCCCTTCCGGCCAAGCGGTCGAGGTCGACGCGACCTTCACCTGCGACCTGAAGGTCAGCGGCGAGGCGAAGAAGGTCACCGTCAAGATCACCAAGGAAGACGGCACCTACGAGGTCGGCCGCCCCAACTAGGCGCTCGCACTACGTTTTCCGGGCCGTCCGCGACTTCGCGGGCGGCCCGGTGTCGTTTCCGGTGTCGCAGATCCGGACTGACGGTTTCCCTGCCGCGAACTCGCCGAGGGCGGGTCAGACGGCGTGTGCCGCGGTCAGCGCGGTGACCAGGCGGGTGATCGGACTCTCGGCGTTGTACTCGGCGGCCAACGCGAGCAGCCGGTCGGGGTCGGCCGGGGTGGCGGGCAGGACATCCGGACGCGACAAGACGACATCGGCATCGCGGACGACCCGCACCACCGGTGCGGCGACCTTCAGATAGTCCTGTGCGGCAACGAGTTTCGCGCGCACACCCTTGGCGATATCGGAACCCGGATCGGCGACGGCGTCCATGAGAGCGTCGAGCGAGCCGAACTTCGTGATCAGCTGGGCGGCGGACTTGTCGCCGATGCCCGCCACGCCGGGCAGGCCGTCGGAGGCGTCGCCGCGCAGCGTCGCCATGTCGGCGTAGGCGGGTCCCGCATTCTGTTCGGGGACACCGTATTTCGCCGAGAGCTCCGCCGGGCCGAACAGTTCGGCCTTGGCCAGACCGCGACCGACGTAGAGCACCCGGACCGGTGGGGCGGGCTCGTCGCGCACCAGCTGCAGCAGGTCGCGGTCACCGCTGACGACGACGACCGGATCGGCGCGTTCCCTGCTCGCGAGGGTGCCGAGCACATCGTCGGCCTCGAGGCCGTCCGCGCCGCCGGTGGCGATGCCCGCCGCGGCCAGCACCTCGAGGATCATCTCGACCTGCGGGGTGAGGGTGTCGGGCACCTCCTCCGCGCCGGGCGCCGCACTGGTGCTGGTGTCGAGCCGGTGCGCCTTGTACGAAGGCACGAGCGCCACCCGGAACGGTGGCCGCCAATCGAGGTCGAGCCCGACGACGAGCCTGCTCGGGCGATGCTTGGTGACCAGCGAGGCCACCATGTCGGTGAAGCCGCGCACCGCGTTCACCGAGCGCCCGTCCGCGCCCCTGAGCTTGTCGGGGATGGCGTAATAGGCGCGGAACCAGAGGCTGGCGCCATCGAGGATCAGCAGGGGTCCACGGGTGCTCTCGTCAGCGGTCACCCGGTGATTGTGCCCCGAACCACCGACACCGTGGCCGTGGCCGTGCCGATGGGCGTCGGTGGCTGCCGCCGGGGCGGGGCGGGTAACGTCGGATCCTATGAGCGCGCACACGGATGCCAGGTTCGCGGCGAAGGTCTACGGTCAGCGTCTGGAGCGGGCGGTCGAGTTGATGCGGGCGGCGCATCTGGACGCCCTGCTGATCACCCCAGGGCCCGATCTGCGCTACCTGATCGGTTCGGCCGCGGAATCCTTCGAGCGGCTCACCTGCCTGGTGATCCCGGCCGATGGAGCGACGCCGTCGGTGGTCATCCCGAAGCTCGAACTGGCCTCCCTCGGTGATTCCGCGGCGGGCGAACTCGGCCTGCAGGTGCTCGACTGGGTCGACGGCGTCGACCCGTACCAGCTGGTCCGATCGATCCTGCACGCCGGTTCCCGCATCGCGGTCGCCGACGCCATGCCCGCCCTGCACCTGATCCCGCTCGCCGAATCGACGACCGGGCTGCCCGCCTCGGCGACGCCGGTGCTCCGCGAATCACGAATGATCAAGGACGAGGCCGAGATCGACGCGCTGCGCCGAGCGGGCGCGGCCATCGACCGCGTGCACGCACGGATGGGCGAATTCCTCCGTGCGGGCCGCACCGAGGCCGAGGTGAGTGCCGATATCACCGCCGCGATCGTCGAGGAAGGCCATACCGAGGCGGCGTTCGTCATCGTCGGCAGTGGCCCGCACGGTGCCGACCCGCACCACGAGGTGTCCGATCGTGTCATCGAAGCGGGCGACGTGGTCGTCATCGATATCGGTGGCCCTGTCGAACCCGGCTACTACTCAGACTCGACCCGCACCTACGTGCTCGGCACCCCGAGCCCGGAGATCGTCGAACGGATGGCGGTCCTCGAGGCTGCCCAGGCCGCCGCGGTCGCGGCGGTGCGGCCCGGGGTGAGCGCGGAGTCCATCGACGCCGCCGCTCGCGCTGTGCTCGCCGACGCGGGTCTGGCCGACGCCTTCATCCACCGCACCGGGCACGGCATCGGCCTGTCGGTGCACGAGGAGCCCTACATCGTGGCGGGCAACGACCTGGTGCTCGCGCCGGGTATGGCGTTCAGCATCGAGCCGGGAATCTACTTCCGTGGTGCGTGGGGTGCGCGGATCGAGGACATCGTGGTCGTCACCGAGGGCGGCGTGGAATCGATGAACAACCGGCCGCACGGCCTGACGGTGCTGTAACCGGCGCAGGCTATTTCAGCGTGCTCGAGGAGAGCACCCGGCGCACCTGAATCGCGACGACGACCCGCGTCGGATTCACCCGGGGCACCCGGTATCGCTCGGTGTAGCGGCGGACGGCCTCCGCGACGTCGGCGCTGTCGTCGAGCACCGTCGCAGGCCCTTCGAGGGTGAGCCAGCGCGCCCCGTCGACCTGGCTCACCGCCGCGTAGCCACCGCGTCCGGCATTGCGCGCCTTCACCGACGCGCCATCGGTGATCACGCGGGCGATCCCGCTGTCGGGGTCCCAGGTGAATCCCACCGCGACCACGTGTGGGGTGCCGTCGGCGCGCAGCGTGGTGAGCGTGGCCAGGTGCCGCTCGGTGACGAAGTCGAGGGCGGCGGGGGAGAGCTGTGTGGTGGCGGTCGGCATGCCGGAAACGGTAGCCGGGCCGACCGGCTGACACCTGCGCGGGTTTCGGCTGCGAGCCATCCGTACGGAACCGAGGCGGGCCGGAACCGGCCACCTCGGCCGGATGACAGACTGGCGCCATGGGAATGCAGCAGAACGATGGGCCGGTGCTGGTCCTGGGCGGGCGCAGTGAGATCGGCCTCGAGGTGGCGTGCAGGCTGGCACCCGGACGGGTGGTGATCCTGGCCGCCCGCCGTGCCGACGCGTTGGACGCCGAGATCGAGCAGGTGCGCGCGGCGGGCGCGACCGCCGTGCACACCGTGGAATTCGACGCCGACGAGACGGCCACCCACGCGCCCCTGCTGGACAAGCTCGCCGCCGAGCACGGTGGCATCGCGACCGCGGTACTCGCCTTCGGTGTGCTCGGCGATCAGGACCGTGCCGAACACGACCCGGCGCACGCGGTCGCCGTCGTACACACCGACTATGTCGCCCAGGTCAGTGTCCTCACGACCCTGGCGACCCTGATGCGCGCGCAGGAATCCGGCCAGATCGTCGTATTCAGCTCTATCGCGGGCGTGCGCGTGCGCCGGGCGAACTATGTCTACGGTTCGGCCAAAGCGGGCCTGGACGGCTTCGCCAGCGGCCTCGGCGACGCCCTGCACGGCACCGGCGTGCAGCTGCTGCTGGTGCGCTCGGGCTTCGTGATCGGCCGCATGACCACCGGCATGGAACCCGCGCCCATGTCCAGCACCCCCGGCCAGGTCGCCGACGCCGTCGTCCGCAGCCTCGGCAAGGGCGCCACCCGAGTCGCCATCCCGGGCCGGCTGGCCCTGGCCTTCTTCGTGATGCGCCTGCTCCCGCAATCCGTCTGGCGCCGGATGCCACGGTGACCGAGGGGCATTCCGCGGCGAGCGGTACCGACTGGACCGGGCATCCGATCGTGGTGGCCGGAATCGGGGCCGACGGCTGGTCCGGCCTGGGGGACAACGTCCGCCGAGCCATCGGTGAGTGTGACGTCGTGTTCGGCTCCCGACGTCAGCTGGCACTGCTTCCGGCGAGCGAGGTCGAACACGTACCGTGGCCGACGCCGCTGCTGCCCGCACTGGCGGAGCTGTTCGCGCGCAATGCCGGTCGACGCGTCGGCGTCCTCGCCAGCGGCGATCCCATGTTCTACGGCATCGGCGTCACCCTGGCCCGCCGGTTCGGCCCGGCGGCGCTGCGCGTGTTCCCGCAGCCCTCCTCGGCATCGCTGGCGTGCGCCCGGCTCGGTTGGCCACTGGCCGAAACCCCCGTGGTGAGCGTGGTTGCCCGGCCATTGCCCACCGTGCTGCCCGAATTGTCCGAAAGCCGTCGGATCCTCGTCCTCAGCGAAGACGAGACGACCCCGAGCCGGATCGCGGAACTGCTGCGCGACAACGGGTTCGGTGCCTCGACGCTGACCGTCCTCGAACAACTCGGCGGCCCCACCGAACACCTGCGCACCGGCCCCGCCGCTACCTGGCCGCACCCGCCTGGGGACCCACTCAACATCGTCGCCATCGACTGTCGTGCCGACCCGGGCACCCGCCGCGACACCCGCCTGCCCGGCCTGGCCGACACCGCCTTCGCCGGCGACGGCCAGCTCACCAAAGCCGAGGTCCGCGCCCTCACCGTCACCGCTCTCGCCCCTACACCGGGGGAAATGCTGTGGGATATCGGCGGCGGCTCGGGCAGTATCGCCATCGAATGGTGTCGCACTCATCCACTGTGCCGCGCCGTGACGTTCGAACGGCTGCCCGCCCGCCGCGAACAAATCGCGACCAATATCGGTGCGCTCGGGGTGCCGGGAATAACGATCCGCGGTGAGGTGCGCTCAGAGTTAGCCGAAGAAACGATCACGGCGCCCGACGCCATATTTCTCGGTGGCGGCCTCACCCAGGACGGCATGTTCGAGCGGTGCTGGCAGCGCCTGCGCCCCGGCGGCCGCCTCGTCGCCAACGCGGTGACCGCGGAATCGGAAGCGCTGCTGCTCGACTGGTCTGCCCGGTTCGGTGGCACCCTGCGCAAATTTCAGATCTATCGAGGTGAACCGCTCGGCGGGTTCACGGCCTGGCGACCGCACTTGCCGGTCGCCCAGTGGATCGTCCGAAAACCCGCTGGTCGACGGAGCGCGGACCCGTAGTCCCGATCACGATCAGATCACGCGCAGATCACGATGAATCCGTTGTCGCTGGGTCCGCGCGCCGTAAAAGTTTCGGACCGAACGTGTAGAACCCTCGGCTCGGGGGTAGGGTCGTTGCCGTTCCGGGTAATCCCCCCGGTGCGTTTTCCACGATGGAGAGTTACATGAAGTACTCGAAGTTCGATGGCGATGCCGGTGCCGATGATTTCGGAGGGCTGTCCTGAGAGTTTTGATCCTCGGTGGCACCGGTGAGGCCAGGGAGTTGGCGCGCAGAGCGTGCGGCGAGCGTGGACTCGACATCGTGTCCTCCCTCGCCGGTCGGGTCGCCAATCCGCGGCTGCCGGTCGGTGCGGTCCGTGTGGGTGGGTTCGGTGGCGTCGAGGGCCTCCGAACCTGGCTACGCGAGAACGCGATCGACGCTGTCGTGGACGCGACCCATCCCTTCGCCGCGAAGGTGAGCGCGCACGCGGCCACCGCCGCGGCCGATCTGGACATCCCCGCGCTGCATCTGCGCCGCCCGGAGTGGGTGCAGCGGCCCGGCGACCTGTGGACCCGGGTGCCCGATCTCGCCTCGGCGGCCGCGGCCCTGACCGCCCGCGACGAACAGGTCCTGCTGACCATCGGCCGCCAGGGCGTCGGCGCGTTCGTCGGCTGTACGGGGCACGGTTTCGTGATCCGCTCCATCGACGCCCCCGAGGTCCCGCTGCCACCGCGCGCGAAACTGTTGCTGGCGCGTGGGCCGTTCACCTTCGATGAAGAACTCGTGCTGATGTCGCGCCATCGCATCGATGTGCTGGTGACCAAGAACAGCGGCGGTGAGCAGACCGAGGCGAAGATCTTCGCCGCCCGCACCGCGGGTCTGCCGGTGATCATGATCGACCGGCCACCGCTGCCCGCGGGCGCGGTCACCGTGTCCGAGGTCGGCGACGCCGTCGAGTGGTTGCGCGAGTCCACCTCGCACCGGGTGAGCTGAACCCGGCCGTTGCCGGTCGGGCCGCGGGTGGGCCGAACGGGAGTCAGCGCGGGTTCGGCGGCGTGAAGATCGTCGGCAGCTGGTCGAACCAGTGCAGGACCGCGCGCTCGTAGGCGATGCCGAATTCGAGGGTGGCCCGCTGGTGGGGTGCCAGGGCGGTTTCGTCTTCATCGAGGTAGCGGTCGAGGCGATCCTGATGAATGTTCTTGTTGGCGGCGATGATCCGATCACGATGCGCCGGATCCAGGTGCTCGCCGAAGGACAGCGTGAGCAGCAGCGGCACCCGGATGGTCTCGGCGCCCGGATCGCGCCCGATCCACTCGGCGAAGGCCTCGCGTCCGACATCGGTGATCCGGTACGGCGTGCGCTCCCTGGCGCCGCGTTCACCCTTGGTCACCAAGCCCGCGGCGTCCATGGTGGACAGTTCGCGATAGACCTGGCTCTGCGTGATGGTCCAGAAGTCGCCGATGCGTTGCTGGGCCTGGGTGGCGAGATCCCAGCCCGACTTCGGACCCTCGTGCAGGAACCCGAGTAGCGAGGCCGCGGTGGAGTTCAGCGGGCGGCGTCGTGTCGCGATGTCGGTCAACGGTCAACTCCCTTCGAACTACATTCCTAAGTGGAACGTTACGCCTGGGTGGGCGGTTCGCCAATAGTGCCCGTGTTGCGGCGCGTTCGCCGGGCCGGGGTGCGGCGGTGATGCTCGCGCGCGGAGCACCACCGCCGCGATGGTCGACCCGTCAGGCTCAGGCCAACGCGAGGTTCAGGATGTCACCGTCGGCCAGCTCGTAGGACGCCACCGTCGCGGAGTCCTCGAGCTTGATCTCGCTCTCGGTGACGAGCTGCTGATCAGCCACCGGAACGCCGGTCTGTTCCTGGATGAGGACCTTCAGGTCCTTCACGGTGGCGGTGGTGTCGACACTGACCGAGATGGGCTCGCCGTCCAAACCGTTGACCATCACGGTGATGCTGTTCGCGGTCTCGGCGAGGGGTGCCCCTGGCAGGCCGGGCAACTTGGGGGCGACGGGAGCGGCAGGCAGCTCGGGAGAGACCGGCAGCTCGGGGGCGGCAGGCAGCTCGGGAACGGCGGGCGCCGGGGGTAGCGGCAGGGCCGACGCGGTGACCGGCAGGATCCCGGCGACGGGAACCGCCATGGCGGCGGCTATCAGGCCGACCGTCACACCGCGTCGTAATCGGGTGCTGAGGGTGTGCTGTGCGTGGTGCTGAACACTCATCGTGGTGAATCCTTTCATCGTCCTCGTGGGACGCGTTGGGGAATCGAACCAGGAAACGAGCTGTCACGCTGTTGTGCTCGCGGGCAGGCCCGCGGAACCAGTGTGCCACCGCGGGCGCGCATCGCCGGGCGTCGCCGATCGCGCGGGTCGCCGAGAATCGCGGTGGTTTCGGTCGCCCGCGGGTCGTGCGGGAGGCGCCTGCCGCGCCGATCCGGCGGCCGCTCGGCGCGGGTCGTGCGGGGGTACCGACCGTGCGGTTTGCTGATGGCCGGGCGCGGACTACCGGCTCGGTACCGACCCGTACCTGCGCGAGGTGAAAACGCGGGTGCCTTCCGGCGTGTCGAAGGTGGTGGTGGTCGAGGATCCGATGATCAGCAGTGTGCGCATGTCGACCTCGTCCGGATCGAGCTCGCCCAGGGTGGTCACCCGGACCGATTCGGTCGGCCCGCCGACATCGCGGCCGAGCACCACCGGCGTCTGCGGCGGGCGGTGCTCGAGGAGTACCTCGCGCATGGCGCCGACCTGCCAGCGTCGTTGCGAGGAAGCCGGGTTGTAGATCGCGATGGCCATGTCGGCCGCGGCGACCGCCGAAAGGCGTTGGGCGACAACATCCCACGGCTTGAGCCGGTCCGACAGCGAGATCATCGCGTAGTCGTGCCCGAGCGGCGCGCCGACCCGGCTGGCCACCGCGTTGGCGGCGGTCAGGCCCGGGAGCACCCGCACCGGGACATCCTTGAACTGCGGTTCGGCGGACACCTCGAGGACGGCTGCCGCCATGGCGAAAACGCCCGGATCGCCGGAGGATACGACGGCGACGCGAGCACCACGCTTGGCCATGTCGAGGGCCATCGCGGCCCGTTCGGATTCGACCTTGTTGTCGCTGGCGTGCCTGCGCTGGCCCGCCCGTTCGGGGACTCGATCGATGTATGTGGCATAGCCGACGAGATCCGTCGCCTCGGCCAATGCGGCGGTGACCTGCGGCGTCGTCCAGTCCGCGTCGCCGGGACCGAGCCCGATGACAACGACTTCGCCCGGCACATCCGCGGTGATCGAGTCGTCGGGCCGGGAATCGGCAGGTGCCGGTCGGTCGGGCGCCGTACTGACGGTGGTGGTGAGGTCGGCCGCGGGCTGATGGCCGGAAAGTCCGCGGGCGGGGATCGCCGTGGTCGGCGTCGGACCGGGGACGAGGGTGATCGAGAAGTACGGGACGTCTGCCTGGTCCACGTCTGCCGCGGCGAGTACCCGCTGCCGGGTGCTGCTCGCGCGTTCGACGTAGTAGGCGTCATCGAGGCGACCGGAGTCCGAAAGTGCCTGGCGCACACCGGGGAACGTGCGCCCCAGCTTCATGATCGCGGCGGCGTCGGTCTCGCGCAGGCGCTGGGTCAGCTCCTCGACGGGCATGGTGCCCGGCAGCACCGTCAGCACCTGCTCACCCTCCACGAGGGGAGTGCCGAGCGCCGCCGATGCCGCACTGACCGAGGTGATGCCGGGAACGATCTCGGCGTCGAATCGGCCGGCCAGCCGCCGGTGCATGTGCATATAGGAGGAGTAGAACAGCGGATCACCGGCGGCGAGCAGCGCGACGGTGCGCCCCGCGGCCAGGTGGGTGGCCAGCCGCGCTGCCGCCTGCTCGTAGAACTCGTCGATCGCACCCTGATACCCACCGGGATGATCGGTCGTCTCCACGGTCACCGGGTAGACGAGGTGCTCCTCGATCTGCCCCGCGCGCAGGTACGGCGCCGCGATGGCGCGGGAGATGCTGCGCCCGTGCTTGGCGCTGTGGAACGCGACCACGTCGGCTTCGGCGATGAGCCGGGCGGCCTTCACGGTCACCAGTTCCGGATCGCCGGGGCCCAGGCCGATACCCCACAGTTTGCCGGTGCTGATCTCACTCACTCCTGTTCGCTCGCAATCGCGTTCAGTGCCGATGCGGTGATCGCGCTGCCGCCCCGCCTGCCACGGACGGTCAAGTATTCGATCCCGTCGAAGTCGATCAGCGCCTGCTTGGATTCGGCGGCGCCGATGAACCCGACCGGGATGCCGATGATCGCGGCGGGTCGCGGCGCACCGGCGTCGAGCATGTCGAGCAGATGGAACAGCGCGGTCGGTGCGTTGCCGATGGCGACCACCGCGCCGTCGAGCTGGTCGCGCAGCAGTTCCAGTGCCGCCACCGAGCGCGTGTTGCCCAGTCGCGCGGCGAGTTCGGGCACCCGCGGGTCGGTGAGGTTGCACAGCACCGCGTTGTCGGCGGGCAGGCGCTTGCGGGTCACCCCCGAGGCGACCATATTGGCATCGCAGATGATCGGCTTGCCCGCGTGCAGCGCGGCGCGCGCGGCGGCGACCACACCGGGGGAGTAGGCGATATCGGGTGCCAGGTCGACCTGACCGCAGCCGTGGATCATCCGCACCGCCACCCGCTCGACATCGGCGGGGAAACCGGCGAGATCGGCCTCGGCGCGGATCGTCGCGAACGAGCGCCGATAGATCTCGGCCCCGTCGGTGAGGTAGCTGGTACGCACGTCGGACATGCCGACAACCCTAGAACCTGGGTGTGACGTGGTGTCCGGCGGCTCAGGTGCGGGGGCGTTCGAGAATGCGTGACATCACCAGCGAGCTGCGGGTGCGCCCGACGCGCGCGTTCTCCCTGATCCGTTCGACCGTCACCTCGATCTCGGCCATGTCGGTGGCCATCACGTGCACGAGCGCGTCGGCCTCGCCCGCGATCGTCCACACCCCGACGATCTGCGGAATCGGTTCCAGGGTCCTGCGCAGCTCGGCCGGGGAGATGTTGTCGCGGTAGTAGACCTCGACGTAGGCCTCGGTCTTCCAGCCCAGCGCGGCCGGGTTGACCTGCGCGGTGAACCCGGTGATCTGCCCGCTCGCGACCATCTTGTCCACCCGCCGCTTCACCGCGGGCGCGGACAGCCCGACCACCGCACCGATCTCCTGGAACGAGGCGCGGGCGTGCACGAGCAGCTCCGCGAGAATGCGCCGGTCGATATCGTCCACGTCGCTCCTTTACTTCTGTGCACAATGATTCCTCGTTCTTACACCGAAATGCACAACGAATCGGTGTTCCCGGTGCAATGGAACGGCAATTACGGTCGTGGAAACCATCCGCGCAGCGACCAGGAGTCCTGATGACCGCCGCTAGCCCCCTTCGCGTCACCGCACCGGCGCGGACCGCGTCACCGCGCCGCTACGTGCTGTGCCGCCCCGACCATTTCGAGGTCACCTACGCGATCAACCCGTGGATGGATCCGGCCGCCCCGGTCGACCGGGCCCGCGCGCTCGCCCAGTGGGAGATCCTGCGCGCGAGCCTGGAAGCCCACGGGCACACGGTGGAAACGGTGCCCGGCGAACCCGGATTGCCGGATATGGTCTTCGCCGCCAACAGCGGCATCGTGATCGGTGGACACGCACTCTCGGCACGATTCGCCCACCCCGAACGCGCCGCCGAGGGCCCCGCCTTCCATCAGTGGTTCGCCGCCAGGGAACTTCGCGAGCTGGCCGCCGCGACCGAAACCAATGAGGGGGAGGGCGATTTCGCGTTCGCCGGGCAGCGGATCCTGGCCGGGGTCGGGTTCCGCTGTTCGTTGTCCGCGCACGCGGAGGTAGAGCGGTACTTCGAGGTGCCGGTGGTGTCGCTCGAGCTGGTCGACCCGCGCTTCTATCACCTCGACACCGCGCTGATGGTCCTCGACGACACCACCATCGCCTACTACCCGGCCGCGTTCAGCCCCGCCGCACGCGACGTGCTGACCGCGCTCTACCCGGACGCGATCCTCGCCGAGGACAACGACGCGGTCTGCTTCGGTCTGAACGGCCTCAGCGACGGCGAACACGTCTTCCTCGACCCCGGCGCCACCGGGCTCATCGCGCGGCTGCGCGAGCGCGGGTTCGTTCCCGTCCCGATCGACATGTCCGAACTGCGCAAGGGCGGCGGCGGCGTGAAATGCTGTGTGCTCGAGCTGCACACCCGCCGCGACACGGCCGTGAGCTAGCCGAGCCGGGTCGCCCACCGCCCACATACTGGGCGGATGGCACACCTCGAGCACGGCACCGAGGAGCGGCGCGCGAGCTGGACCGAGCTGTTCTTCGACCTGGTCGCCGTGGCGGGTATCGGTCAGCTCACCCACCTGTTGCACCGCGGACCCTCACTGGGTGAATTCGGCCTGTATGTGGTGCTGTACCTGGCCTTCTGGGTGGTGTGGGCCTGTGTCACCGTGTACAGCAATGTCGCGGGCGAACAGGCGCGCACCACCATGGTGTTCGGGTGCATGTTCGGTCTGTGCGTGATGATGGCCGCCGTCGGCGGTGCGCCCGACGAGCACATGAATGTCTTCGCCGCGATCTATGTGCTGGTGCGGGTGGCGTCGTCGATGGCGTGGCGGCGCGGCCAGGTCGTGGTGGACTGGCCGATCGCGCAGAGCGGGAGCGTTCTTGTGCCTGATCGGCATGTGGGCGCTGACCTTGCGCTATGGGTTCGTTCCGCGCCTGATGGGGGAGGTGCCGGGCACCGTCGGTCTGCCCTATCAGCGGGTGATGGCCGTCCACTGCGCGATCAGTGGTGCGATCGCGACCGTCGCCGCGGGGTTGGGCCTGGTCGCGGCGCACCCGTCGGGTCATCTGCCCGCCGGGCTCGGCTGGGTGCTCGGCGGTGGCGCCGCCGCGTTCTTCCTCGTGTGTGGGCTCGGTGGGATGCGCAGCGCCGGGGTGCGGTGGTTGTGGCGCTGGCCGGTGCCGTGTCTGGTGGTCGCGCTCGCGCTCGGCTGGTCGGCGCCGCACATCGGTGGTGTGTGGCTGGTGCTCGGGGTGATGCTCACCCTCGCGGCGGCGGTGGTCTCCGAGACCTTGCGCGCACCGCGCACGGCAGAGGACCGCTGAACGCCGCGCTACGCGAGCACTTTCCACAGAATCGGCGCGAAATCCGATCGGGGGAGGTAATTGTGCACGCGTAGCGCGGTGGGGCTCACTCGTATTCGGTGCCGCCGTCGCGTAGCAGGTACGCGGCGGAGACGATCTTGCCGATCGCCCGGCCACCGAGAATCGGCGACGGCCGCTCGGTGGCAGGCCGCACCACGAGACCCTCGCGGATATTGGTGCCCGCACCGCTGACGGTTTCGGCGCCTTCGGCCAATTCCAGCAGCAACTCCGCGTCGTAGCCACCCTCGTAGAGAACCGGCACGCGCGGCAGGGCGAGCCCGAGGTCATCGAGCAGGGCGCTGATCTCGTGATGGCCGAGCCAGCGGACCGGCGCCGCGCCCGCGTCGACCGCGATATCGAACAGACCGAAGCCGAGCGAGGAATCGTGCGCGGCGGACGCTCCGTAGTGCAGGTCCTGTACGCCCGCGCCGTATACCTCACCGAACAAACCGATGCGGTCCGCGTCGAGCGCGGCGGCGAGCTTACGAGCGGCCTCGTCGAGCCCGTGGGCGCGAACGGCGCGCCAGTACAGGTTGCCGTCGGCCTCGGTCAGCGACAGCGACAGCGACCTGCCGCCGACGCCCTTGGACGACACCAGGATTCGGTCACCGGCACGCACATGGGTGAGCAGGCAGGCGGTGCCGTGGATCTTCTCCGTCGCCACCACCGGCTCCCCGGCGGTGAAGATATCGGGAAACCGCTTGATGTTCTCGACATCGACCCACCGCAGCAGATCCGGCGCCGACTCGACCTGACCCGACATCGAGACCGGCACCGGCGGAACCCATTTCACGATTCCGAGCGATTCGGCGAAATCGGTCCCCGCTACCGCTGCCCCGGCCAGATCCACGCCGCCCAGCGCGGTCGGCGTGCACACGATGCCCTGCGACACCTCGCCGCGCAACCGCACCGCCTTCACCCGATTACGCAGCGAGCCAGCGAGTTTCCCGGTCAAGCCGAGCTCGGCGATCAGCTCCTCGGGCAGCACCGACTGTTCCGGAATGTAGACCGCGTGATCCCCCGTGGCGAACTGACCCTTCGCGACCACGGCCCGGTACAAGCCGACCTGGGCCAACTCGAGCCGATCGGCATTCGGATGCGGAACAACGACGAGCCGCTCGGCCGTCACCTGCAGTGTGGACATGGGAACCCCCTCGTAGTGAGAAGGCAAGGGTACGAGACATTTCCGGCACCGTCGATCGAGTTTCGTCAGGCCGCGCGAGCAGGTCAGGGCGCGGTCGTCGACTCATCGATGTCGAGGCGATAGCCGTGGTCGGTGGCGACCACATCGGTGACGGGTCCGCGTGGACGGCCGCAGCGGCGATCGCACCCCGACCAGTGCTGGCGACCTGTCACGGTGACAGCGTCGGCGGGAAAGAGCCCGTCGGCCGAGTCGCCGGACGCTCCGGGCAGCACCCGGTCGGATTCGATGGCGGCGGCCAGGTCGGCGCGGACGTCGGTGCGTGATTTCGCGCAACCAGGGCGTCCGGCACAGGCGCTGACCAGCAGCCACGGGGAATTCGCGTCGAAGATCAGGCCCATCGGCGCGAGCACCCGCACCACGGTTTCGGCGGGTCCCTCGTCGAGGTCGGTGATCACCAGGCTGCGCCACGGGGTGACGAAAACGGGCCGTTCGACAGCGGCCAGGAATTCGGTCGTCCTGGCCGACAAGGTGCCGAGCGGTACTCCCGCGCCGAGGGTGACGAGGCCGTTCTCCTGATCGAGCCATCCGATCGGAACAGCGTGTGGCGCACCGAGTTCGAGAGGTTCGCCGACGGGGGAGCGGTCCAAGGTCTCGACCACCGATTCGACCCCGCCCGGAATCTCGTGCAGTCGCCACTGTCCGGAATCGCTGGTGCCCCGCAGATCGAGAAAGCCACGCGCCGCGTCGAGCATCACCTCGACCGCTTCGCCCGCGGTGACCCGAAGTCCGGTGTCGGCGCCCGCCAGCAGCAGGGCGAACTCGTCGTCGCCCACGGCGTGAATGCCGATGTCGCCGTGCAGTGTGCTCACATCGCCGCGTCCGTCGTCGAGGGTGAACAGCACTCGCCCTGGCAGCTCCGCCAGCAGCGGATCGCCGCGCAATCCGGCGTCGAGGTCGACCGCGAGCCCGTGGACGTCCGCGAACCCGCCGACTCGCCCGGACAGTGGTGAGGCCACGATATTGCGCACCCGCTCATGGGTCCGGCTGGGCAACAGTCCCGCCGCGCCCAAGCGTTGCGCGAGTTCGGAGGCGTCACGGACCTGGCGCAGCTGGATGTTGCCCCGCGAGGTCAGCTCGAGATTTCCGTTGCCCAGATCACGAGCCGCATCGGCCAACGCTTGCAACTGCGTCGGCTCCAACCGCCCGCCGGGCACGCGAATCCGCGCCAACGGCCCATCAGCAGCCTGATGCAACCGCAGCACCCCTGGGCAAGAATCGGGAGCACTCCTGGTCATGATGCTCCAGCCTACGACGCGCCGGCTCTGCCCCGAACCTCGCCGTGATCGGCTGAAGGCGGCACTGCTCTCTCCGGCGAGCGGTCGACCAGCCGTGGCCCGCCTTGTCGGCGTGACGGGGCCCACTCGCGTGAGGGGGCGGTTCGGGGGTATTCGCCTAGGTGAGTGGCGGATCCTTCGCCAGCCGAGCACTGACAGGAGAGCCGCCACATGCTGCGTGAACTCGTGGACAAGCGTGTCGTTCCCGCACTCGACAGGGTCGCGCAGGCGCAGGCGCCGGTGGTGAACCGCTACGTCGGCTGGTTGGGCCGCAGGCACCCCGAGGACGCGCCGGTGGAGATCGTGCAGCGGCTGTCGCGCCAGTACCTGGTCGTCGTCACCGCCAGCGGCGTCACGGTCGGGCTCAGTGCCGCGGTCCCCGGGGTGGGCACCCTGATCGGTCTGGCCGCGACCGGTGTGGACACCCTCGTGTTCCTCGAGGCGTCGTCGGTGCTGTCGGTCGGTGCGGCCGCGGCGTACGGGCTCGATCCCGACGACCCGAGGCAGGCACAGCTGGTGTCGAAGGTGGTGCTCGGCGAAGGCGGCACGAAAGTGCTCGAGGAGACGGCGGGCCACAAGACCGGCCAGTGGCTCTCGGTCGTCACCGATCACATCCCCGGACTGGCATCAATGCCGGACTCGCCTGCCAAACGCTTCATCGTCAACTACCTGGTGAAACGCACCCTGCTGCTGTTCGGCACCCTCATCCCCGCGGGCATCGGTGCGGTCATCGGAGGTGTCGGCAACAACGCACTCGGCCAATTGGTGATCGCGAACGTGTACCGCAATCTCGGCACCGGCTCCCCGGAGATGGTCGCCGCGGGCACCGACCGATCCACGACTTGACCTTCGACTCACTCGAACCCCGATCATGAACGGGTGCCCGACACCGAGCTGATCACCATCGGAGCTTTTGCCCGCGCCTGCGGCCTGAGCGCCAGTGCCCTGCGCTTCTACGCCGACGCGGGCATCCTCGTCCCCGCCGTCGTCGACGAGGTCACCGGCTACCGCTACTACGCCCCCGAACAGACCGACACCGCCCGCCTGATCCGCCACCTCCGCGCCATCGACATGCCACTACCGGCCGTCGCCGCGGTCCTCGCCGACCCAGCCGATACGGCGGGCCTCGTAGACGAGCACCTGGCCGCCATGGACCGTCGCTCGGCCGAGATCCGCACCGCCGCGACCGCGGCCCGTGCTGCCCTGCGAGTCGGCCGGGCGTTGCCGAGCAATCCCGACCCGGCATGCCGGACAGACCCTGGGCACGCTCCGCGCCGAGGCGACGACCCGGCGTCCGACGCCGTGTGGGTGAGCGGACCCGCGCTCGCGGCCGCGGTCGACCAGGTCGCGACCGCCACTCTCACCGATCCGACCATGCGGGTACTGGACACGATTCTCTTCGAAGCGGATGCGCAGGAGTTGACCCTCACCGCAACGGACCGCTACCGACTGGCGACCCGCACGCTGCGCACGACATGCAGGGCCGCACTGCCATGGACAGCCACCATCGCGGCCGACGACCTTCGATCGACCGTGTCCTGGCTGCGCCGACAGTATTCCGTGGCTGTCGTCGCGACCGCATCAGGTATCGAATTCGCCACGGCAGCTGAGGTTTCCGGCGGTGCCGGGCGTACCGCCGCGCGAGGCCGCGGCGAACGGCCCGGCGAAAGGGACCTCGAAGCGCACTCGGGCCGCGTCGACGGCGATGTCGGCCACGGAGCGTCGGGCGTCGAGCTCGGCCCGAACGCCGGTCCTGGCCGCCGCCACTGCCGCCGTTCGACCGAGGACTTCCCCGACTATCGAGAAATGCTGGCGGCACTGCCCCCGGTCAGCACAAGGGTCGTGCTCGCCCGTGCGGATCTGCTCCATTCGCTGGAAAACGCAGGTTCATCCACGGTGGTGCTCCACGTGTCCCCACCGAACGCGGTGTCCATCACGGCCGACGGCACCACCGCACGGCCCGACACCGACGCGGGGACGGCGGACAGGCCTGCGAACGCTGAGCCTTCCACGCACGAGGCCGACCACAGCGGCGTAACGCGCGGATCCTTCGCTGCCGAGATCACCGGCCCCGCGATGACCGTCCACTTCGCCGTCACCACCCTCTACCCGGCCATCGCAGGCGCGGTCGGTGCCGACGTGATGCTCGACCTCATCGCTGCGGACATGCCCGTCTTGATCCGTTCCGCCGATGACGGCGGCTTGTCGACCCTGGCCATGCCGTGCAAACCCGAACCCACCGAGGAGACCTCACGATGACCACCGCCGACCCGATCATGACCCGAATCACCCAGGGCGTCACCGACTTCCGAACCGGCGACCCCGATCGTGCCCGCACCGCCCTGCTCGAAGTCTGGGCCGACATCGGTCCCGCCGGTGACCCGCTGCACCGCTGCACCCTGGCCCACTACTTGGCAGACACCTACGACGACCCGGCCGAAGCCCTCGTCTGGGATGTCCGAGCCCTCGACGCCGCCGACGCCCTCACCGACACCCGCCTGAACAGCTACCACGCAGGGATCCAGGTCGCCGGCTTCTACCCCTCCCTGCACCTGAACCTCGCCGACAACTTCCGCCGCCTCGGCGCTTTCCTCGCCGCGACCCACCACGTCGAAGCAGCCCGCGAGCGCCTCGACATACTTCCGGACGACGACTACGGCGCGCTCATCCGCGGCGCGGTCACCGAGGTCGCCGCTGCGATCGCCGCCGGTGACACCACCCGCCGACCCACCCACTGACACCGACCGCCGTCACCTCTGCGCAGCGCAACCCAAGGATCAAGATCATCAGGCCCTGGCGCAGAGAGGCTCTCGAACGATGCTCGCGCCATTGCCTGGTGATCGATTGTCCAGCCGCGGGGGAGCGGGCTGGAAAGTTGCGGGCGGGACGGGCCCAGTAGCATCGTCTTGCTCGGCGGGCGACGAGGAAACCGGTGGAAATCCGGTGCGGTCGCGCCACTGTGAACAGCCAGACCCTCTCCGGCGAGCACCGCAAACCCCGATGGGCGCGTAACCCGAGGAAGGTCTCACCCTGTGATCCTGCTGCTGTCCACCTCCGACACCGACCTGCTGAGTGCTCGCGCGAGCGGCGCCGAGTACCGCTGGGGCAATCCCGCCCGGCTGCTGGTGGAGGATCTGCCGGGACTGCTCGACGGCGCCGACCTGGTGATCGTGCGGATCCTCGGCGGCAAGCGCGCGTGGGAAGAGGGCCTCGACGCGATTCGGGCGAGCGGGGTGCCGATGGTGGCGCTCGGCGGCGAGATCGCGCCCGACGCCGAGCTGATGGAATGCTCGACGGTGCCGGTCGGCGTCGCGGCCGACGCGCACAACTACCTCGCCGCGGGCGGGGCCGAGAACCTGCTCCAGCTGCACAACTTCCTGTCCGACACCGTGTTGCTGACGGGCCACGGATTCGAACCGCCCGCGCAACTGCCCACCTGGGGCGAGCTCGATCGGTCCCCGCGAATCCTCGAACCGCACGCCCCGACCGTCGCCGTCGTCTACTACCGCGCCCAGCACCTCGCCGGCAACACCGCCTACGTCGAGGCACTGTGCAAGGCGATCGAGGCCAAGGGCGCACGGCCGCTCCCGGTCTACGCCGCCTCGCTGCGCACCGCCGAAGCCGAACTCCTCACCCTGCTCGGCCGTGCCGACGCCCTCGTGGTGACCGTCCTCGCGGCGGGTGGCAGCAAGCCCGCGACCGCGTCGGCCGGTGGGGACGACGAAGCCTGGGATGTGGCCGCGCTCGCCGCCCTCGACGTGCCGATCCTGCAGGGCCTGTGCCTGACCAGTGGCCGCGCGCAGTGGGAGGCCAACGACGACGGCCTCTCGCCGCTCGATGTGGCGACGCAGGTCGCGGTGCCCGAATTCGACGGCCGCATCATCACGGTGCCGTTCTCCTTCAAGGAATTCGACGCCGACGGGCTGTCGGCGTATGTCCCCGATCCCGAACGCTGCGCCCGCGTGGCGGGCATCGCCGTGCGCCACGCCCGCCTGCGCCACATCCCGGCCGCCGACAAGCGGATCGCGATCATGCTGTCGGCCTATCCGACCAAGCACGCCCGCATCGGCAATGCCGTCGGCCTCGATACGCCGGCGAGTGCGATCCGTCTGCTCACCGAATTGCGCACCGCCGGTTACGATCTCGGCGATATCGATGAGATCCCCGGCCTGGTGGAACGCGACGGTGACGCGCTGATCCACGCGCTGATCGCCGCGGGCGGCCAGGATCCGGAGTGGTTGAGCGCGCAACAGCTGGAGGGCAACCCGATTCGCATCGGCGCCGCCACCTACACCCGCTGGTTCGAGTCCCTGCCCGCGGACCTGCGCGAGGCCGTCGTCGAGGCATGGGGGCCGCCGCCGGGCGAACTCTACGTCGACCGGTCGGCCGATCCCAAGGGTGAGATCGTCATCGCCGCACTGCGTTTCGGCAATGTGGTGCTGATGGTGCAGCCGCCTCGCGGGTTCGGCGAGAACCCCGTCGCGATCTACCACGATCCCGATCTGCCGCCCAGCCACCACTATCTCGCCGCCTACCGCTGGTTGTCCGCGCCCGACGGTTTCGGCGCCGACGCGATGGTGCACCTGGGCAAGCACGGCAACCTGGAGTGGCTGCCCGGCAAGACTCTCGGCATGTCCGCCTCCTGCGGCACCGACGCGGCGCTGGGCGACCTGCCGCTGATCTACCCGTTCCTGGTCAACGATCCGGGCGAGGGCACCCAGGCCAAGCGTCGCGCCCACGCCACCCTCGTCGACCACCTGATCCCGCCGATGGCGCGCGCCGAAACCTACGGCGACATCTCTCGTTTGGAGCAGCTGCTCGACGAGCACGCCAATATCTCCGCCCTCGACCCGGCCAAACTGCCCGCCATCCGCCAGCAGATCTGGACCCTGATGCGCGCGGCCAAGATGGACCACGACCTCGGCCTCGCCGAACGCCCCGAGGAAGACGTCTTCGACGACATGCTCCTGCACGTCGACGGCTGGCTGTGCGAGATCAAGGACGTGCAGATCCGCGACGGCCTGCACATTCTCGGGCAGGCGCCCGAGGGCGACATGGAACTCGACCTGGTGCTGGCCATGCTGCGCGCCCGTCAGCTGTGGGGCGGCGAACAGAACGTGCCCGGCTTGCGAGAGGCGTTGGGCCTGAGCGAAGCCGGTGACGAATCCCGCGAACGCGTCGACGTGGTGGAAGCCCGCGCCCGCGAACTCCTCGGCGCACTGCAGGCGACGGACTGGTCGGCGGACGCGGTCGACACGCTCGTGAACGACTTCGCCACCGCGATTCTCGCCGGGGGAGCGGCCGACCGCACGGTCTCGGCGGACGAGACCACCCGCCTGGACGCGGTGCGGACCGTCCTGCGGTTCGCCGCGACCGAGGTCGTGCCCCGCCTGCGCGAAACCCGCATCGAGATCGCCCGCGTCCTGCACGCGCTCAACGGTGGTTTCATTCCCGCTGGCCCCAGTGGCTCCCCCCTGCGCGGTCTGATCAATGTGCTGCCCACCGGCCGCAACTTCTACTCCGTCGACCCCAAGGCCGTCCCCTCGCGGCTGGCCTGGGAGACCGGTCAGGCGATGGCGGAATCGCTGCTCGCCCGGTACCTGGCCGATCACGGCGAGTACCCGAAGTCGGTCGGGCTGTCGGTGTGGGGTACTTCGGCGATGCGCACCTCCGGCGACGACATCGCGGAAGTCTTCGCGCTGCTGGGTGTTCGGCCGGTGTGGGACGAGGCCAGCCGCCGCGTCACCTCGCTCGAGGTCATCTCCCTGGACGAACTGGCCCGTCCCCGCATCGACGTGACCGTCCGCATCTCCGGCTTCTTCCGTGACGCCTTCCCTCACGTCCTGGCCCTCCTGGACGACGCGGTCCGCCTGGTCGCCGACCTGGACGAGCCCGCGGAGTCGAATTACGTTCGCGCGCACAGCCAGTCGGACCTGGCCGAACACGGCGACGCCCGCCGCGCTACCACCCGCATCTTCGGCTCCAAGCCAGGCACCTACGGCGCCGGCCTGCTGCAGCTCATCGACTCCAAGAGCTGGCGCACCGACGACGACCTCGCGCAGGTCTACACCACCTGGGGTGGCTACGCCTACGGTCGCGACCTCGACGGCGCCCCCGCCGCCGACGATATGCGCACCGCCTACAAGCGCATCGCGGTCGCCGCCAAGAACACCGACACCCGCGAACACGACATCGCCGACTCCGACGACTACTTCCAGTACCACGGCGGCATGGTCGCGACCGTCCGCGCGCTGACCGGCAAGAACCCCGAGGCCTATATCGGCGATTCCACCCGCCCCGATGCCGTGCGCACCCGCACGCTGTCGGAGGAGACAGCGCGGGTCTTCCGTGCCCGCGTGGTGAACCCGCGCTGGCTCGAGGCGATGCGCCGCCACGGGTACAAGGGCGCGTTCGAGATGGCGGCCACCGTCGACTACCTGTTCGGTTATGACGCGACCACCAATGTCGTCGCCGACTGGATGTACGAGAAGCTGTCGGAGAGTTACGTTTTCGACGATGTGAACCGCAAGTTCATGGAGCAGTCCAACCCATGGGCGCTGCACGGCATCGCCGAACGGCTCCTGGAAGCGGCCGAGCGCAAGCTGTGGGAGCACCCCGAGCAGGAGACGCTGGACAAGCTGCGCCAGGTCTACCTGGAAACCGAGGGTGAGCTGGAGTGACCCGACTTGCCGCAAAATTGCAACACGTTCTAGTGTGAGGAATGGTGTGCCGGCACGATCCCGCCCGGCGCCCGCGGAGGAAAGGGGCACGATGAGTACCTCGCCTGGCTATTTCACGCACGCGGACGGCGTCTTCACGCCGATGCGGTACTCGCTGAGCCTGTGGTCGCCCAGCACGCTGTCCGGTCCGCCGGTGTGCGGTTTGATGGCGCGCGAGGTGGAAGCGGGCTACTGCTCCGAAGGGTTCGCCCCGGCGCGATTGACCATCGACCTGCACCGCGCGGTGCCCGCCGTGCCGTTGACCGTCGCCAGTGAACTGGTGCGCGACGGGAACCGGGTCCGTTCGGTGACGATCACCGCGTGCGCCGACGGCGAGGTCGTCGCCCGCGGCAGCGCACTGCTGCTGAAGCGGTCGACGCAGCCGCCCGGTGAGGTGTGGCGACCCGACCGGGATCGCCCGCTGCCGCCGCCGAGCGTGCTGGCCACCATCGAGGCGAAGATGCACCTGTTCGGCAGTGACGGGCAGGGCTGGTCGGCGAATATGACCGAACACCAGAACGACACGCGCAAACGTAAGTGGATGCGCAATATCCCGGTCGTCGCGGGGGAGCGGTCGTCCCCGTTCTGCTACGCCGCGATGACCGGCGAGCAGACCAGTCTGGTCACCAACTGGGGTACCGAGGGCATCGGCTTCATCAATACCGATGTGTCGATCACGTTCTCGCGCATGCCCGTCGGCGACGACATGGGCATCGAGGCGGAGAGTCACCTCAGCGACGACGGGATCGCGGCGGGTGCCGCGGTGCTCTACGACGAACAGGGTGCGTTCGGTATCTGCACGACCACCGCCTTGGCCAACGAACGCAGGCAGATCCGCGGCGACGTCATCGACGAGCTGTCGGAGTCGTTCGCGGCGGACGCGCTCAGGTAGCCCGTAAGTCCGGTGAATGCCGGCACCGGCGAACTACGCGGAAATCAGTGTCACGATGAGTTCGTCGGCGATCGACTCCGCCTTCACCATGCCCGTGCCCAGGTAGAGGGTGGCCGCGCGGGGGCGTCCGTCGGCCAGTGGCACCACCGAGACCGCGTCGACACGGCGGCCCGCGAGCTCGTCGTAGGGTGCCTCGTCGGTGACGTCGAAAGCGGTGTACTTGCCGGAGTTGGCGACGTACTCGATATTCACCGGGTCGACCAGTGGCTCGAACGGGTCCCGCCACGGCGCCCCGCCGATGCGCAGTTCCGCACCGTCGACACCGGCGTCGAAGAGCAGGGTCGAACCGTTGTGGAAGGTGAATTCGATCGGGCCCTCGGTGCGGTCGATCTCGTCGCCGAGGACATAGAACATCCGCCGGACGGCGATGATGGTCCCGTCGACCGCGGCATTGAGCGCGGTGCGGCCGTGCTCGTCGGTGTCGGACATAGGTTTTCCTCTGCAGCGGTCGATGCCGGGCGGATGAAACATCATGTCGCCGCGCGGCCACCGCACGCAACTCGGCCCCGGCGTGTTCGTCCCGCGCACAACGCGGCGCCGCCCCACTCGTAGAGTGGATCCATGGTGGATGTCGACACCACCGACGCGGTGGAACGCGCGGCCGAGCTGCTGAGCGGGCGCCGCACCGTGGTGATCTCCGGTGCGGGGCTGAGCACCGACAGCGGTATTCCCGACTACCGCGGCCCACAATCGCCACCGCGCACCCCGATGACCTACCAGCAGTTCGTCGGCGACCCGGTGTTTCGGCAACGGTACTGGGCCCGCAACCACATCGGCTGGCGGCGGATGGACGCCGCCCGGCCCAACCCCGGTCATCGCGCCCTCGCGCGGCTGGAGCGGGCAGGCGTGGTGTCGGGAGTGATCACCCAGAACGTGGACCTGCTACACATGAAGGCGGGGGCGCGCCGGGTGATCGATCTGCACGGAACTTACGCACGAGTGCGTTGCCTCGACTGTGCGAATCTGATCTCCCGAATGACGCTGGCGCAACACCTCGAAGCCGCCAATCCCGGTTTCGCGGAAAATGTTTCGGCGCGGGCAACGGGTATCGAAGTGGCACCCGACGCGGACGCCGTGGTGGCCGATACCGACCGATTCCGGATGGTCGACTGCACGGCGTGCGGCGGAATGCTCAAACCCGACATCGTGTATTTCGGTGAGAATGTGCCGCCCGACCGGGTGGCAGCCGCTTTCGACATGGTCGAACAAGCGCAGGCGATACTGGTTGCCGGTTCCTCGCTGACGGTGATGTCGGGCCTGCGATTCGTGCGCAGAGCAGCGAAAAACGGTGTGCCAGTGGTGATCGTGAATCGCGGGCGCACCCGCGGCGACGAACTCGCCACCCTCCGAATCGACGCGGGGTGCTCGGAAACTCTGTGCGCTCTTGCCGAACTCGGCAGCTGAATTCGCCTCCGCCGAACTGACAGTCCCGAGTGCGGAGACCTATCGTTTCCCAGTGAAATGATCGATAACTTGATCCCTCGATGACGGCGACGAATCCGGCGTGGGTAAGCTCTGCGGACCAGTGCATGAAGAGTTCCACCCGCGGCGCAAAGTTTTCCTCGCAGCGGGGTTGTCGGCCCTCGTGTGGGCCGAATGATCGACCCCCACTTGCCAGCCGATCAGAACCAGGGCTTCTCCATGACCGATACCGTCGTTGCCGAATCACGCCTCACGCACCGCCAGACACTCACGATTCTGTCGGGCCTGCTACTAGGGGTGTTCCTCGCCGCGCTCGACCAGAACATCGTCAGCGTCGCGATCGTCAGGATCGCGAACAGTCTCGACGGGTTCGACGAACAGGCATGGGCGACAACGGCATACCTGATCACCGCCACGGTCACCACGCCGCTCTACGGCAAGCTCGCCGACATCTACGGGCGTAAACCGTTCTATCTACTGGCGATAGCCCTGTTCGTCATCGGCTCGGCGGCCTGCTGCTTCGCGACCACCATGTACCAGCTGGCAGGCTGTCGCGCCTTCCAGGGGTTGGGCGCGGGCGGGTTGATGTCGCTGGCGTTCACCATCGTCGGTGACATCGTTCCCCCGCGCGAACGGGTCCGCTACCAGGGTTATTTCCTCATGGTGTTCGGCATCGCGACGGTGCTCGGCCCGGTGGTCGGCGGTTTCCTGTCCGATTACGAGAGCCTCGGCGGCATCGAGGGCTGGCGCTGGGTGTTCCTGGTGAACGTGCCGGTCGGGATTCTGGCGTTCCTCGTGGTCGCGAAGATGCTGAACGTAGCGCACACGCGCCAGCGCAGCCGGATCGACTGGCTCGGCGCGATCACGCTCGTCGTGGGTGTGGTGCCGCTGCTGATCGTGGCCGAGCAGGGGCGCGTCTGGGGTTGGACCGAGCCGAAATCGCTACTCTGCTACGGCATCTGCGCGGGCGGTCTGGTGCTGTTCGTGCTCGTCGAATTCCTGATGAAGGACTCGGCGCTGATCCCGCTGCGGCTGTTCCGCAGTTCCACCTTCAGCATCGCGATCCTCGGTGGGTTCCTCGTGGGTGTCGCGATGTTCGGCGCGATCACGATGGTGCCGCAGTATCTGCAGGTCGTGCGTGGCTTCTCGCCGACCGAGGCGGGGCTGCTGATGCTGCCGCTGGTACTCGGGATCATGGTGGGCGCGCAGATATCCGGGCTGATCACGAAAGCCACCGGACGCTACAAGGTGCTGCCGGTGCTCGGTGCGCTGATCCTGGCGATCGGGTGCGCCCTGTTCGCCCGGATCACCTACAACGGTCCGCTGTGGCAGCCGCTCGCCTACAGCGCGATCATGGGCCTCGGGCTCGGCGGCTGCATGCAGACGCTGATCATCGCCGCGCAGAATGCCGTCGGGCGTACCGAGATGGGCGTGTCGACCGCGGCGGCGACGTTCTTCCGTCAGCTCGGCGGGACGCTCGGGGTCGCGGTGTTCCTGACGGTGCTGTTCGACCAGCTGCCCGGTTCGATCCTGGAAGCCTTCGGTGGCAGCCTGCCGCCGGGTTTCGACGGCGCGCGGCTCGAGGGCCTGCTGAGCAATACCAGTGGCATCGCCACCCTGCCCGACGAGTTGCGGATCCCGATCCTCGAGGGATTCACCGACTCGATGCACAGTGTGTTCCTGCTCGCCGCCGACCTCGCCGTGGTCGCCTGCCTGGTGCTGGTATTCATGAAAGAGATTCCGCTACAGGAGGACCCGGCGCCCGAGGAGCACGCCGATGCCACCCTGCTGCGCGATGTGAGCCTGCACGACGCGCACGAGATGGCGGGGAAACTGCGTCCCGCCGCGACCGGTCGGGTGATCGCGGGACTGCTGCGACGCGACGACGCGCGCCCGGTGCCCGCCGCCACGCTCACCCTGATCGACCAGCACGGGCATCAGGTGGCCCGCGGCAACGGCGACGCCGACGGCTCGTACGTGATCGAGGCGCCGCGCCCGGGCAGCTATGTGCTCATCGCCGCCGCGGCCGGTCATCAGCCCGAGGCGGTGAGCGTGTCGATCGGGGAGCGTGCCCAGCACGTCGACCTGATGCTGACGGGCGCGGGCGAACTCACCGGGATCGTGCGGTCGGCGCGCCGCGGCGAACCGCTCTGGGGTGCCACGGTCACGCTGACCGACCCCCAGGGTGAGGTGGTCGGCGCGGCGATCACCGGCGAGGACGGCACCTACGTGTGCCGCGACGTCGTCAGCGGCACGTACACCCTGGTCGCGGTAGCCGACCACATGCGTCCGTCGGCGGTCGCGCTGACCGTGCCGGAGACGGGCTCGCTGCATCGCGATATCGCCCTCGAACCGATGGCCATTCTCCTCGGCTCGGCCTGGGTGGACGGTGACCGTCCCGTCCCCGATGTACAGATCACCGTCCTGGATTCGGGTGGCGATCCGGCGGCGACGGCCCGGACCGACGAGAAGGGCCAGTACCTGGTCCCGGACCTGCCGGAAGGGGAGTACACGGTCGTCGCGCGTGGATACCCACCGGTCGCGAGTCAGGTATCGGTGACCCGTGGCGAGATCACTCACGATGTGACGCTCGGCTACGAGAACGAGGAGTCGATGAACCGCCGGTAGCCGGGTCGAGGTCGGCGCGGACGATCAGGCGGACTCGGCGACCTGTTCGTCTCGGTAGGACTCGGCCAGTTCGGCCAGAGGGATCGAGAGGGCCTCGGCGAGGCCGACGACGGTGCCGAACGCCGGTGAGGGCAGCCGTCCCGACTCGATCTTGCGCAGCGTCTCCGGGGAAATGC
The DNA here is from genome assembly GCF_042719655.1 of Nocardia sp. NPDC058518. Taxonomy (NCBI): domain Bacteria; kingdom Bacillati; phylum Actinomycetota; class Actinomycetes; order Mycobacteriales; family Nocardiaceae; genus Nocardia; species Nocardia sp. NPDC058518. The sequence goes on along the minus strand of NZ_JBHXNJ010000013.1, from coordinate 27,771 downwards.
CTGCTCGCAGGGCCACCTCGGTGAGGTCGCGATCGCCGCGGGCCGTGCGAAGGCGGCGGCCGAGGCGGCGGCCTGCTTCGACCTGCGCGGGGCTGAGCGGGAGACGGACCATGCGACCGATGGTAGGTCCTCGCCAACGCGTTGGCCAAGTTGAGTAGGTATCTCCGTTTCCGCCTCGCGCGGTCGTTGTCGGTGGTAGGTGTCAGGGAAGGACATCGAGGTTCGAAAGGTTTGGGCATGACACGACGGTTCGACGGCAAGGTCGTTTTCATCACGGGAGCGGCGCGCGGGCAGGGCAGGGCGGAGGCGGTGCGTTTCGCCGAGGAAGGCGCCGACGTGATCGCGATCGACGCGTGCGCCGAGTTCGCCAGCACGTCGTACGCGGGCGCGACGGAGTCGGATCTGGCCGAGACCGTGAAGCTGGTCGAAGCGGCGGGCGGCAAGATCGTCGCGAGCAAGGTCGACGTCCGCGATTTCGACGCGCTCTCGGCGGCACTGACGGCCGGGATCGAGCAGCTGGGTAGGCTCGATGTGGTCGTGGCCAACGCGGGAATCTGCTCTGCCGCGATGTCGTGGGAAATCACCGCCGAGCAGTGGCAGGAGACGATCGACGTCAACCTCACCGGCGTCTTTCACACGGCGAAAGCGGCTGTGCCACACCTGATCGCGCAGAACGAAGGCGGCGCGATGGTGTTCACCAGTTCGGTGGGAGGACTCAAGGGCATTCCGTTCACCGGTCACTACGTCGCGACCAAACACGCGATCACGGGGCTGGCCAAGACGATGGCGAACGAGCTCGGCGGGTATGCGATCCGGGTGAACACGGTGCACCCGGCGGGCGTGGAAAGCGGTATGCAGATCAGCGAGATGGGACCGCTGTTCGAGAAGTACGGGAGCACCCTCGCGCCCATCTTCATGAACGCGCTGCCCAGCCACATCTGCCAGCCGGAGGAGATCGCGGCGACGGTGGCGTGGCTGTGCTCGGACGAGGCGGGCAAGATCACCGGCGCGCAGATCCCCATCGATATGGGCAACCTGAACCGCTGAGATTGGTATTTTTATACCGGCGCGGCTAGTGTCGGTATGAAAATACCAAGTGGAGGCGTGATGGTGGAGTTGAAATCACCCGCGGAGATCGAGCGCATGCGGGTGACCGGCCGGTTCGTCGCCGACGTGCTGGCCGGGGTGCGCGACCGTGCGGCGGTCGGGGTGAATCTGCTCGAGCTGGAAGCGTATGTGCGGGAACGGATTCGCGAGCGCGGGGCGGTGTCGTGCTATTGGGACTACTCGCCGTCGTTCGGGCGCGGGCCGTTCCGCAATACGGTGTGTCTGGCGGTGAACGATGCTGTGCTGCACGGGCTTCCGCACGACTATGTGCTGTGTGACGGGGATCTGCTGACGGCGGATCTGGCCGTGTCGATCGACGGCTGGGTCGCCGACTCGGCGCTCTCGTTCATCGTCGGCACCCCGGCGCCCGCGGACGAGCGATTGGTGCGGGCCACCGAGGAGGCCCTGGCCGCCGGAATCGCGGCCGCGCAACCGGACAACCGCATCGGTGACATCTCCGCCGCGATCGCGAATGTCGCCCGCGGGTACGGATATCCGGTCAACACCGAGTTCGGTGGGCACGGACTCGGGCGGACGATGCACGAGGATCCGCATATCGCCAACGACGGCAGGGCGGGCCGCGGGTTCCGGCTGCGGCCCGGGCTCACCGTGGCGATCGAGCCGTGGTTCGCGGCGAGCACCGCGAAGGTCTACACCGACGCCGACGGCTGGACCATCCGCTCCGCCGACGGCTCCCGCTGCGCGCACAGCGAGCACACGATCGCCGTCACCGCCGACGGTCCGCGGATCCTCACCTCACAAGACTGACCGGTCGGCTCCGCACGTGCGAATTCTGTGTTGCCGCAAGCCGATTCGGATTCCGCCGATCCACTGTGATGCGACATAGCTATAGCGCATCATTAGAGGTACGGGCTGATCTCGGGGTAGGTCGGGTCAGCAAGTCGGAGGGAAAACCCATGATGTTCAAGCAGTTGCTGGCTGCCTGCGTGCTCACTGTCGCGGCGACAGGCATCGCCGCCGCCACCGCCAACGGCGCACCGCTCACCGGACCGTCGATAGCGGGTGTCGACGGTGCCGTTGCCTATACGGCCGCGGTCGCGCACGACGGTTCGCAGGCGTCCGTCGAACTCACGGCGGGCACGTTCGAGCTCACGCCAGAAGCGGGCGTCGCCGTCCTGGCACCCAACGGCCAGCGCGTCGGCTTCATCCCGACGACCGTGCAGACGGTGGCCGGTCCTGCCATCAACGTGATCCCACGGCTCGACGCCGCGGCCACCACCCTCACCCTCACCCCCGTCGGCGCTCCGCTCGCGAACCCCGCGGCGTTGCAGAACATCGATCAGACCGGCAACATCGTCGCCGGCATCGCCATCGGCTGTGTGATCGGTGCGCTCATCGGCCTGATCTTCCTGTTCGTCAGCGCCATCCCCGGTTGCATCATCGGGGCGGTGATCGGCGGCATCATCGGCTCGAACCAGTAGACCGATCCGTGGGGGGGGGGGGGGGGGTGTGGGGGGGGGGGGGTGGCGGGGCCGCGGGGGGGGGGTTTTTTGTGTCGTGGTTTGGTGTGTTTTGGTGGGGGTGGTGTTTTGGCTGCTTCCCCTTCCCACTCTTTCCTCGCGTCTGGTTGTGTGGCCCCACCACCCCCCCCCCCCCCACCACGGTGTCGCCTTCGGTCGGGTAATCGACGAAGGCGTTGTCGGTGAGTACCGGAACGGTAGCGTCCGCATCTTGCTCGATCGCGATGGCCACATCATCGGCGAAGCCCATCGCGGTGAGTTCGCGGCCTGACGCACAGTCGGTGATCAGGCCGCCCACATCGGATGTTCCATCGAATACGGTTGCCGCCGTGCGTGCTTCGGGGGACGGGGCAGTGAGGCCGCGATCGATCAGCGCGGCGGCGAGCGCACCGGCACCGAGCCAGTCCTCGAGCGCCGGTCGCACGGTATCGGTGCCCGGCCAGTGCTCGCCCGCCGGGATGATCACGATCGGCTGATCGGGAGTACCCCAGTGCCGGGCAACGAGCCAGTCGGCGACCGCGCTGATATTGCGCAGACAAGCGGCGACGACCGGCGTCCCCTCGACAGCGGCGGCGATGGTGGAACCGTTGGGCGAGGGCAGCACCAGGCGCGGGGTGAACGGCGCCCGCCGGATCGCCGCAGGCGACAACGACCACGGACCGGACTCCCGCCGTCCGACGGCGAGTTCGGCGCCGTTCTCCTCGGCAAACGCCCGCGCCGAATCATCACGCCACCGATACGGGAACACCGCGGTACCCGCGGCGGTGGCCACCGACACCGACGTCGTGAACGACAACACGTCGATCACCACGAGACACCCGGCGCCCGGCCCGAGCACCGCGGCCCCCGCCCGCCCCCACTCCACCCGAATCCCGAACCCGTCCTGACGTGCCCACTGAGGTGCCGATCGCACGCTGACCTCCCGATAGCCGAATCCGCCAGTCCACCACGGAGATCGACGATGCGCCACCTCTCGCCTCACCGTGCACAGAATCCGACCGATCGCTGCTCACGCTTCTTACAGGGCAGGTGGCCGGCGGGCGAAGTACTGTCCCGGCGAGGTGCCCACCGCCCGTCGGAACGCCGCCACGTAGGCACTGGCACTGCGGTAGCCGACCCTGGCGGCGATGCGGGTCACCGGGATGCCGTCGGCCAGAGGTGTCAGCGAGGCCGCCAGGCGGATCTGGGTCCGCCACTGCGCGAAGGTCATCCCGGTCTCGGCCCGGAATGCGCGGGCCAGGGTGCGGGAGCTTGCCGCGGCGTGCGTGCCCCATTCGGCGAGGGTGCGGTCGTCGGCCGGATCGTCGAGCAGGGCCTGCGCGACGACGCGAGCTCGTTGGTCGGTCGGCAGCGGTGCGCCGATCGGGATGACTTCGACCGGCTCGAGTAGATCGAACACCATCGCTTCGGCGCGTGTTCGTCCCTCGTCGGACAACTGTCGGGATGTCATGTGGTCGAAGAGTTCTCGCAGGAGCGCGGAGACGCTCAGCAGGGTGGGCGTGGCGAACAGTGCCGGGCACCGGTCGGGTTCGACGAAGATCCCGCGCATATCGGCGCCCGCCGTCGTTCCGGTGCGATGGGCGATACCGCCGGGGATCCACAAGGCCCTGGTCGGCGGGAGCACCCAGTGGTTGGCCCCGATGTCGATCCCGATGACTCCCCGTCCCGCCCAGGCGATCTGATGCTGTGGATGGCGGTGCTCATCGAACCAGTACCCGGCCGGGAGGATTCCCGCGCCGAACACCATTGCCGTCGGACCCGTGTCCGCGGCCAGAACAAAGTCCTGTCTGTTCTGCGACATGGTCTGTCAGCGTAGTGACTGTCGGCCACAGCCACCGGCTCCTAACGTCGTGGGTATGGCGATGAATTGTTGGCACCGGCTGCTGTGCCGGTCCGCTGCGTGGGAATGGGTGACCGCGACGAAGATCGTGCCGTGGGTGATGCGCGACATCGACCTCGGCGCGTCCGCATTGGAGATCGGCCCTGGTTTCGGCGCGAATGTGGCGCCCCTGCGGGATCGGACGGGCTCCCTCACCGGTCTGGAAATCGACCCGGTACTGGCCGCGCGTCTGCGCACCCGATTCGCCGGAAGGCTGCGGGTGGTGGACGGTGACGCGACCGCGATGCCGTTGCCGGACAAGGAGTTCGACTCGGTCGTCTGCTTCACGATGCTGCACCACGTGCCGTCGCCCGCGCGGCAGGATGACCTGTTCGCCGAAGCGCTGCGGGTATTGCGGCCCGGCGGTGTCTTCGCCGGCTCGGACGGCCTCGACAATCCGCTGTTTCGGCTCCAGCACGTGGGTGACACGTGTGTGCCGGTCCCCGCGGACACCCTCGCTGACCGACTGACCGTCGCGGGTTTCACGGGCATCGACGTCGAAACCGGCCGTGGAATGGTCCGGTTTCGGGCCGAGCGGCCCCGCTGACCCCCGATCACCGGCGGTGTGGGTCCGTTCGAGTGTTCAGCGGAGGAAGGACGGGGTGAGGTCCAGGGCGGGCGGTGGGCGCAGGCGGCGGAGGGTGCCGTCGATGCTGGTGACGTAGAGGGACCAGGCTCCGGTGGTGGGGTCGGGGGCCAGGCGCGCCGAGGTGGGGCCGATGGGAGGCGGGGTGGGAAGCGGTCCTCGGGGGGTGGTCCAGCCGGTGGCGAGGGTGCACCAGGCGCCCGTTGCCGGGTCGACCTGGTACACGCTGCCGGAGTAGTCGCCGGTGACGAAGACGAGACCGGCGGCGGTGACGTCGAGGTCGTCGAGTCCGGGGAGCAGGCCGTCGTTCACGGTCGCGATGGGGGTGGGGCGGTCAGGGGCGTCGAGCGGGACTCGCAGAAGTTGGGAGGTGAGGACGTCCTCGGTGATGACCGACCGGTGGTCGGGGGCGAGCGCGAGTCCGTTGGGGCGCGGGACGGGAGACCAGGCGAGGGTGAATTCGCCGGTGGCGGGGCGGTAGCGGCTGATGCCGACCGGGGGCCACGGGACGGAGAGCTGGGAGATGAGCAAATCACCGTCGGGGAGCAGAAGTAATCCGTTGGGCTGCACCAGGTTCGGGAGCAAGACGGTGACGTCGCCGGTGCCGGTGTCGAGTCGGCTCAGGGTGCCGCCGCCGTTCGGTGTGGTGCCGTCGCCGGTGATGAAGTAGAGGTCCGCGCCGATCAGCCGCAGCCCGGCGGGGTTGTCGAGGCCGGTGCGAACGGTGGTCACCTCGCCGTCGCCGGCGACGTGCAGGATCTCGCCGCGAATGATGCCGCTGACGTAGAAGCCGCCGCGGCCGTCGTCTTCGAGATTTTCCAAGCCGCCCAGATCGGCCGCCAGCACGTCGGCGTGCCAGCCGTCGGCGCACGACGGCGCGCCGGCCTGTGCCGTACCCACCGGGCCGATCCCGAGGGCGGCGGCAACCGTGATTGCTGTTGCGAGACAACGGGTCCGCCGCCGACGGGTGGTGAGTTCATTCGATCGACCGCGCATGGTCGAAGCCTACTGGCCCACCGGGCCCATGGCCGGGTTCAGTCGGTCGAGGTGAACAAGGCGGTGACCAGATCGGAGGCATCCGCAGCGATCGCCGCGCGCTCCTCGGCGGTCAGTTCGACGGTGTCGAGTTCGGATTTCCAGTGCGCGAGCCGGTCGGAGTCCTCGGCGACGACGGCGAGTTCGGCGAGGGCGGTGTAGGCGCGGGCCCGGTCGAGCGCGGTCGCGGTGGCCCCGAAGCGGTGCAAGCCGGCTTCCAGGGCGCGGGTCGCCGCGCGGTCGTCGTTCTTGAAATCACGCAGGATGCGGGCATTGTCGAGCACCCGGGTCAGGCCTTCCAGCTCGCGGGAGCCGCCGTACTCGAGTTCCATGGGCTCGTCGCGCTGGATCACCAGGATGGTGTTGCCGACCGGATCGACCAGGGAGAACCGGGATTGGCCGGGCCGGAACCGGGTGATTCGCGGACGGCCCTTGCTCGGGATCTTGCCGTAGTGGGCGCGCAACGCGGCGGTGTACTCGGCATGGCGTGCGGCCACGTCATCGACCATCACCAGCGCGCCGGCATGCTCCACCGGCAGCTCGATGCCCGGCGGAGCGGGTGCGAAATGCAGGGCGCAGCCGTGTTGCTCGATCGCGCCGTACACGTAGGGGCGGGTTTGCTCATGGGTCACGGTGTAGCCGAGCGCCCGGTACAACTCGAGGGTGCTCGGCAGGTCACCGCTCCACAGCAGGGGTACCGCGGTATCGGTCATCGTCGGCCTTTCGCCAGAGAGTCGATTCGCTTCCGAGGCTACGAAGAGTTTCGCGAAAGCGCCCATGCCATTTCGACCACCCGCGCCTTCGCTGAAGCCATGTGCGGCTGAGGACCGCCTCGCGTCCGCGACCCATAAGCTGTGGGCATGACTAACCGTCTCGGCGAACTCGCGACCGCGAACTACGTACTACTCACCACTTTCCGCAAGGACGGCACTCCCGTGGGAACGCCCGTCTGGGCGGTGGCCCGTGAGGGCAAACTGCTTGTCTGGACGGTGACCGACAGCTGGAAGGTCAAGCGTGTCCGGCGCAACCCCGAGGTGACGGTGCAACCGTGCAGTGTGCGAGGGGATACGCACGGTGCCGTCGTGACCGGCACCGCACGGCTGCTCGACGCGGCCGAGACCGACGAGCTCCGGTCGGCGCTACGCCGGAAATACTGGCTGACCGGCCCGCTCGTGATCCTCGGCAGCAACCTGCGCCGGGGCAAGGCGGGCACGATCGGCATCGAGATCACGCCCGCCTGAGTTGCGCCGATCCGGTATATAGAACCGCCGGTATCGGATACTGTGGGCTTCGGCAGTACTTCCGGAGGGACTCACATGGCCGACAAACGCAACCGAGCCGTCGTCGTCGCGGGAGCACGGACCCCGTTCGTGCGCGCGTTCACCGACTTCACCCGCCTCGACAGCATCGCCCTGGCCGGTGCGGCCGTCCGCGGGCTGATCGAGCGGACGCAGATCGCGCCCGGCGAGATCCAGTCCATTGTCTGGGGCGGGGTGGTCCTGCCGAGTCATGCGCCGAATATCGCGCGGGAGATCGCCCTCGACCTGAACCTGGACTTCGGTTGCGAGGGGTACACGGTCACCCGCGCGTGCGCGTCGGGTTTGCAGGCGGTGACCTCGGCAGCCGCGGCGATCGAACGCGGCGAGTACGACATCATGATCGCCGGCGGTAGCGATTCCACCAGTAATGCCGAAATCAAGCTGCCGCAGAAGGTCGTGCACGCGGTCGCACCGGTGGCGCTGGGCAAGCCCAAGCCGATGGACTACCTCGATGTGGTCCGGCAGCTCGCCCCGTTCACCGACATCCTGCCGCGCCAGCCCAAGATCTCCGAGCGCACCACCGGCGAGGTGATGGGCGAGTCCGCGGAGAAGATGGCCCGCATCAACGGGATCTCCCGCGCCGATCAGGACGCTTTCGCCGCCCGCTCGCACCAGCGGGCCGCGGCTGCGATCGCCTCGGGGCGATTCGACGACGAGGTCGTGCCGGTCACCACGCCGTCGGGCACGCTGATCGCGACCGACGGACTGGTCCGCGCGAACACGAGCATCGAGAAACTCGCCACTCTGAAACCGGTGTTCGAGAAGAACGGCACGGTCACCGCGGGCAATGCCAGCCCGCTCACCGACGGCGCGTCGGCGGTCCTGCTGATGAGCGAGGAGAAGGCACGCGCCCTCGGGTTCGCCCCGCAGGCCGCCTTCCGCTCGTGGAGTTTCGTCAGCGTCGATCCCGCCGATCAGGTACTCATCGGCCCCGCGATCTCCATGCCGCGCGCCCTCGACAAGGCGGGCATGACCCTGGCCGACATCGACCTCGTCGACATCCACGAAGCCTTTGCCGCACAGACCCTTTCGGTGCTGCGCATGTTGGAGAGCGCCGAATGGGCCAAAGCACGCCTCGACCGTGACGAGCCGGTCGGCACCGTGGACATCGACAAGCTCAACGTGCACGGTGGCTCGATCTCGCTGGGCCATCCCTTCGGCGCCACCGGTGCCCGGATGGTCACCACCATGGCCGAAGAGCTGGCTCGCACCGGGAAAGAGACTGCGCTGCTGGGGATTTGCGCGGCAGGCGGGATCGGCGCGTCGGCCGTGCTCGAACGGGTCTGAGGAGGTCAGGCGGGCGCATCGCGGCGGGGACGATGCGCCCGGATGTCCACCGGGCGGCCATCAGGGTCGTGGGCGGTCATCGTCCACTGCGTCGGCAGGGTTTCGATGGGACCGACCGGCAAGTCCACGGCCGAGAGGCGAGCGCGTACCTCGTGCAGCTGCTCCAGCGTGCCCAGGCGCAAACCCCATCCCGCGCGGCCGAGCGGATCGCGATCGGTCGTCGGCGCGGTCACGGTCTCGACGAGCATCAGGTGGTCGGCGCCGCCGACGTCGACAACGGCGATCCGCGGATCGGTCGGGGTAGCCGCTCGCTCGAAAGCCAGTGTCGCGCCCAATAATTCGGTGTAGTACCGGATGAGCCGATCGAGGTCGGTGGTCGCGAGCGTCAGGTGATTGATTCCGAGGAGATCAGGCATGGTCACTCCAGACTAGCGGCGCAGAGCGGCGGAATATCGGCTCAGCGCGGCAGCGGCGTCGAGCATGGAGATGCCCTGGGTGGTGAGTGTGGCTTGCCAGCTGTCGAGGGCGGACGCCAAGGCTTCGGTGCTGCCCGCGGCACGAATCTGGTCGATGACGCCGGCGATGTGGTCGAGGCGGTAGTGGCCGCGGCGTAGCAGGTGGGCCAGTTCGGCGTCGCGGAGGTCGGTGCGGCCGTACCGGCGGTAGCCGGTGGCCGGGTCGCGGGCGGGGGTGAGGATCCCGGCCGTTTCCCATGCTCGGAGGGTGGCGGGGGTGACCCGGAGCTGGTGGGCGAGTTCGCCGATCGTTCTCGTTTCGTCGGAAATAGTTGCGCGAGAATCGGATTCGGCAGCGAGATGGTCGACGGCGCGACGGACCGAGGTAAGCGTTTCGCGGTCCCGAAGTAGCTGACCGTGACTTTTGTCGATGATCGTGAGGGCCTTGTCGAGGTCGTCATCGTGCAGCGCGCGCATGATGTGGCCCGCGTTCGCGTGACCGTAGGCGGGGATCAAGGTGAGGTAGGTGCGCAGCGCGCTCGCGTGCAGGTCGGTGTAGATCCGGTAGCCGGTGGGCGTGCGCTCGGCCGGTGGAAGGCAACCGTCCTGCTCGTAATTGCGGACAGCCTGGGTCGAGAGGCCGTGCTCGCGGGCCAGGTCGGATGGTCGTAGGGTTCTCACCGATTTGAGACTTTACCGGATAGGCAGTAGCTAGACGCTGCTCAAGTCTCAACCGTTCTTTCAACGATACGATTGATACACATGAGTCAGAAAATTAGCGACTTCGTACCGCAGTCCTGTGAACTGCTCGCGCTCGGCGAGCCGACGCACAAAGAACCCGGCTTCGCCGCGGTCCGCAATGATCTTGTCGCTCAATTGGTGGAGAGTGGGTTCAGGTCGATCGCTCTCGAAACGGACCGGGTCGCGGCGCTCGCGGTGGACGAGTTCGTTCGCGATGGGCAGGGCACTCTCGACCAGGTGATGCGGACCGGCTTCTCGCACGAATTCGGTGAGCTCGCGGGCAACAGGGACCTTGTCGCCTGGCTGCGCAGCTACAACACCGGCAAGCCATCCGCGGAGCAGGTCGGGTTCTACGGCTTCGACGCCGCGATGGAGACCATGAGCGCACCCAGTCCCCGGCCCTATCTGGAATTCGCCCGCGACTACCTGGAACTCGACCTCGACCTCACCGACCTGGTCGGCGACGACGAGCAGTGGAGCCGCACCGAAGCGGTGATGGACGCGGCCGCCTCGGTCGGTGCCACCGTCGAAGCCGAGCGGTTGCGTGTCATCGCCGACGATCTGCTCACCCTGCTCTACACGCGCGCACCGGAACGGATCGCGTCCACATCACAGGCCGAATGGCACAGGGCGGCAGTACATCTCACCGCTGGACTGGGTCTGCTCCGCTATCACCGGCAGGCCGCGCAGCCCGGCGAGGACACGGTGCGATGGAACAGCCTGGCCGCCACCCGCGACGCGCTCATGGCCCAGAACATTCTCGATATCCGCGCCGGCGAAGCACGCCGTGGGCCGACCCTGGTGTACTCGCACAACCTGCACCTGCGCCGGAACTCGAGCATCATGCGGATGGGACCGATGGAACTCACCTGGTCCGGTGCGGGGGCGATCGTCGGGTCGCTCCTGGGGGAGCGGTACCTCGTGATCCTGGGCAGTCTGGGGCGCAGTGACGGCCTCGCACTCGGCGAACCCGAGCCGGGTACCTACGAGAACACCCTCCAGAACCGCATCAGCACCTGGGGTTTGATCCCGGCCGCGGAACTCGGCCACGGCCACACTCGCACCGACATCACCCAGGAACAGGGATACTTCCCCTTGGACGCGGAGACCGTCGGCGCGGCGGACACGATCCTGCATCTCGGCGTGGGTCGGGCACCGGCGGCTGTCAGGTAGTCCGATCGCACGGTGACGAACTCGCCAATTCCTCCAGATAGGAGGCGACGCCGTCCTCGTCGTTGGTCGGGAGCACCCGGTCGGCGAGTGCGATGACCTCGGGTACCGCGTTGGCCGGAACCAGCGCGGTCCCCGCCCACGTCAGCATGGCGACATCGTTGAGCGCGTCGCCCGCGGCCGCCACCTCCGACAGGTCGATGCCGTCGAGCGCGCACAATCGGGCAAGGGCGCTGGCCTTCGACACCCCTTCGGCGGCCATCTCCATATACGCGGCACCGGAGTGGGTCAGCTCCACGCCGGTGATCCCGGCCGCCACCGCCGTCCGGTACAGCTGCGCGCCGGGCAGCTCGGGATGACGGGCCACGATCTTCACCATCGCCTCGAGGCCCGTCGGCAAGGTCTCCGACAACTCCATTTCGTGCGGGTGCCGGTGATGATCGGCGAACTTGCACAGGGCGGCATAGGCGGGCTCGGCGACGAACCTGGTGGCGCCGACATTGGCGAAGACGACACCGGGAATCCGGTCCCGGATCTGCGCCATCACCGCGCCCGCCGCGCCGGTGTCGATCGAGACGGTGTCGATGATCTCCGGTGTGCCGTCGGCCAGATCGAGCAGCACCGCACCGTTGGCGCACACCGCTTTACCGCGGAAACCGCACGACTGCGCCAGCTCGTGCACCGAATGGCGGGCCCGCGCCGTCGCCCACACCACCTCGATGCCCGCCGCTTGCGCCGCGGCCATGGCCGCGGCGGTGCGCGGCGAGACGGTGCGATCCGAACGCAGCAGTGTGCCGTCGAGGTCGGTGGCGAACATCCGGATTCGAGTCACCCGTTCATGCTTTCACGCGCCGCGACGACGGCCAGGGCTGGATGACCGTCAGCTAGGTCGCTTGGCTCACCGAGGACATGTGGAAGTCGGGGATGCGCAGCGGGGGCATCGCGGTTCGGGTGAACCAGTCCTTCCATTCCCGGGGGAGGGTGATCTCGGTGGCGCCCGCTTCCGATACCCGGCGCAGCAGGTCGAGCGGACTCTCGTTGAAACGGAAATTGTTGACCGCGCCGGTCACCTGGCCGTCCTCGACGAGGTAGACCCCGTCGCGGGTGAGACCGGTGAGGAGCAGGGTGGCGGGGTCGACCTCGCGGATGTACCACAGGCACGTGAGGAGCAGGCCGCGCTCGGTGCGGGCGATCATATCGTCCAGCGACGCGTCGCCGCCACCGGTGAGCAGCAGGTTCTCGCCGGGAACCGTTGCGGGGGCGGAGAATTCGGCAGCAGTCGCGCGCGGGTAGACCAGCGATTCGATGATGCCGTCGCCGATCCAGTCGACACGCCGGGCGGACAGGCCGTTGTCGAACACCGACAGCGACTCCGACGACGACGGAGTCGCCACGAACGGCCGGTATTCGAGACCGCTCGCATTCGGGTCGGAGTACAGGGTCAGCGGAATGTCGCTGAGCCGCTCACCTAGTCGTGTGCCACCGGCGCGGGAGAACGCGGTGTGGCCTTCGTGCGCGCCACGGCCCTCCATGCTCCACGCCAGATAGATCATCAGATCGGCGACCGACGACGGCGGCAGCAGGGTCTCGTAGCGGCCCGCGGGCAGCTCGATGCGGCGCTTTGACCAGTCGAGGCGCCGCGACAGCTCGGCGAGCAGGCCCGGGGTGTCGACGTCGGTGAAATCGGCGGTGCCGACACCCACCCACGCGCTCGCCAGATCCTTGCCCTCGCCGCGTTTGCCGTTGACCTCCACCGAACCGGTGGGCTGGCTGAAGCGGCGGCGGATACCGGTCGAGGTGCCAAGCCAGGTGGTGTGCACCTGGTGGTGGGCAAAACCGTAGAGGCGGTCGGTGCCGTCGAATCCGGTCGACAGGTCCCGCGCCAATCCGGCGAACACCGCGATCTCGGTGGCGCCGGGCGCCTGATCCCAGGTGGCGGTGTCGTCGTCGGTGGGTTCGAGCAACGGCATCGCGTCGCGGGCCGGGGCGGCCGTGCGAGCGGCCTCCTCGCTGGCACGCACCACGGCATCGATCTCGGTGGGATCGACGCTGGTGGAGCTGATGGAGCCGACCCGCGCGGTGTTCGGGCCGTCACGGAACACCGAGATCACCGCCCACGCCCGCGAAATCGACGAACCGTTGGTGGTCATCGAGTTGCCTGCCCACCGCAGCGACGCCTCGTGCGCGTCGGTGACGATCACTATCGCCTCGTCGGCTTTCGACGCCGCCAGCGCACGCTCGACCACCGCGCCCGCCGGGAACAGACCCTCGTTCACTGACCGCCCTCCGTCCGGGTATTGAGAATGTTGACCCCGCGCACCAGCACCGACGGGCAGCCGTGGCTCACCGCCGCCACCTGACCGGGCTGTGCCTTACCGCAGTTGAACGCGCCACCGAGCTGCCAGGTGCTCGGCCCGCCGACCGCTTCCATCGACCCCCAGAAATCGGTGGTCGTCGCCTGGTAGGCGACATCGCGCAGTTGCCCGTCCAGCTCGCCGTCGCGAATGCGAAAGAATCGCTGGCCGGTGAACTGGAAGTTGTAGCGCTGCATGTCGATCGACCACGACTTGTCGCCCATGATGTAGATGCCGTCCTGCACCCGGGAGATCAGCTCGGCGGTGCTGGTGTCATTGTCGGGATCGGGCTGCAGCGACACGTTCGCCATCCGCTGGATCGGAACGTGGTGCGGCGAATCGGCATACGAGCAACCGTTGGAGCGGTCGAGGCCCAGACGCGGGGCGAACACGCGGTCGAGCTGGTAGCCGACCAGGATGCCGTCGCGCACCAGATCCCATTGCTGGCCCGCCACGCCCTCGTCGTCGTAGCCGACCGTGCTCAAGCCGTTGACCTGGGTGCGGTCACCGGTGACGTGCATGATCGGCGTGCCATAGCGCAGCGTGCCGAGCTGATCGGGAGTCGCGAACGAGGTTCCCGCGTACGCGGATTCGTAGCCGATCGCGCGGTCGTATTCGGTGGCATGGCCGATGGATTCGTGGATCGTCAGCCACAGGTTCGTCGGGTCGATCACCAGATCGGTGGGGCCCGCGACGACGCTGGGCGCCTTCACCTTCTCGGCCAGCCAGCCGGGTATCTGCGCGAGTTCGCCCGTCCAGTCCCACGTTGCGTCGGCGCCGGTGACGTACTCCCAGCCGCGGCCCGCGGGCGCGGCCAGGGTGCGCATCGTCTCGAACACCCCCGAGGCGGAATCGACGGTGACAGCCTCCAGTTGAGGGTGCAGGCGCACCCGCTGCTGGGTGATCGACGAACCCGCGGTGTCGGCGTAGAACGTCTGCTCCTTGACCTGCAGGACCGAGGCGGTGACATGGTCGACGCCGTCGGCCGCGGACAAGCGCTCCGAATAGTCCTGCAGCAGCGCCACTTTGTCGGCCGTCGGCACCGTGAACGGGTCGAGGTCGTAGGCCGAGACCCACGAGACATCGTCGTAGCGTGGCTCTTCGGCCAGCTCGACTCGCTCCCGATTCAGTGAACGCAACGCCCTCGCCACGGTCACCGCGCGGCGCGCGACCTCGGCGGCGATCTCGGGCGTGAGCGCGGCATGCGAGGCGAAACCCCAGGTGCCGTCCACGATCACGCGCACCGCCAGCCCCAGCTCGGTGGCGTCGGTGACCGCTTCGACGCGACCGTCGCGTAAGCGGATCGACTGCGTCACCAACCGATGCACGCGCAGATCGGCATGCTCGGCGCCGGCCGCGCGGGCCGCCGACAGCGCGGCCTCGGCCAGGGTGCCGAGCCCGAGCGCGCGGAATTCCTCGTCCACATCTCTGGAAGTCGTGGTACTCACCGGACCTACGCTAACCGGTGCCACCGACACATGTGCGCCGCAACCACATCCGACGCCCGTCATGTCGGTCGATACATCCGCTGCTCGCCCGCATCTCTCGCCATGGCGCTGCGTGTCATCGTGCGCGAAAAGCCGCTTCCGGCAGCCCTTGCCGTGACGCGCGGACTTCCGGTCCTCCCGCGAGCGGTGCCGGAAATGCCGTAGGGTGCCCGCCGTGCCGCCATCTGCCCTGCGCGATCGAAAAAGGGAACGAACCCGACGTGCGATCCTCGTGGCCGCCGTCGAATTGTTCGAGGCCAGAGGGTATGAGGAAACGACCGTCGCCGACATCGCGGCCGAGGCCGAAGTCGGCACCCGGACCTTCTTCAACTACTTCGCGAGCAAAGAAGAACTGCTCTTTCCCGAGAGCGACGAACGGGTGCGCGCGGCGGTCGCCGCCATCGCCACCCGACGGCCCGGTGAGCGACCGGTGGAGGTGTTGCTGCGGGCCCTGCGCGCCGCGGGCGACAACCCGAGCGAACACCTCGTCGACGACGTCAGCTCACGGGTGGCCGCGCTGCGGGCCCGGGTCTCGCGCACTGTCCCCTCGGTGAGCGGCCGCGCCGCGCACGCGCAACTGGTCGCGCAGCGCGAGATCGCTCACCAGCTGCACATCGCGTTCCCACACGAACTCGACGAGGTCGGCGCCGCGGCTCTGGTCGGTGCCGTGGTCGGCGCGGTATCGGGCGCGCTGACAGTGCTGTTCCAGCAGCCACAGCACGGCATCGACGACGGCGAACGCCTGCACCGCAAGATCCACGAGACCACCTCGCGCGTCCTGCAGCCCTGGCTCGCCGCCTCCGCGCCACCGGAACCGGTGCGCTAACCGAACTGCTGCCACCCCAAGCGGATCACCATCACCACCACCACGACCAGCAACACGATCCGAACGAACCCGGCGCCCTTGGCCAGTGCCATCCGCGAACCGATCAGCGCACCGGCGACATTCGCCACCGCCATGCCCGCACCGAGGCCCCACAGGATGTGGCCGGTGGAGCCGAGGAACAGCAGCGCACCCACGTTCGACCCGCAGTTGATCACCTTCGCCATCGCCGCCGCCCGCACGAACTCGGTGCCGAGCAGCGTCGCGAAGGTGATGATCAGAAAAGTGCCCGTCCCTGGTCCGAGCAGCCCGTCGTAGAGACCGATCAGACCGGCGGCCAGGCCGACCACCAGGATCACCTTGCGCCGCGTCGGCGGATGGGTGGCCATCGTCAGGCCCACCGAGGGCCGCACGGTCACGAACACCGCCACCCCGACGAGCACCACCATCACCAGTGGGATGAACAGGTCACGGTCGATCAGCGACACCGCCGCCGCGCCGCACGCGGCGGTGATCGCGGCGATCACCGCGCCGGGCAGCAGCACCTTCCACTGCATCGGCACCTTGCGCGCGAAGGTCGCCACCGCGGTCGCGGTACCGGCCAGCGCCGCGAGCTTGTTGGTGCCGAGCGCGGTCTGCGGTGCGATGCCTGGGACGACGAGGAACAACGTCGGCAGAATGATCAGCCCACCGCCGCCGACCACGGCGTCGACCCAGCCCGCCGCCGCGGCGGCCACCAGCAGGACCGTCCAGTCTCCGAGTTGCACATGTCCAGGCAATCAAGATCACGGCCGGAAAGCCAGCCGGAGCTACGCTTGGCCCCGTGCGCCGGTTCAGCCTGTGGCTACGTGGACGACCCATCGTCGCCGACTCGATTCTCGCGGGATTGCTCCTGCTGCTCGACGCCCTCGGGGTGGGCGACGAAAACAACAAGGTCGTCTATCTGATCTTCTCGGTGATCCTGCCGTTGCCGCTGGTCCTGCGCCGGGTGTACCCCCGGGCGGTGGCGGCGGCGATGCTGGTGCTGTCGTTGCTGAACACCCTGATCGGCTACCTGATCGATGATCAGACCGCCGACCACGTCGCACTGATCGGGCTCGGGGTGATGCTCTACACGCTCGTCGCCTACGTCGGCCGGCGTGACGGGCTCATCTACCTCGCCTTTCTCGCGCTCGACATGGCGCTGTCGGTCGTGCTGCTCGACCTGCCGCGGGGTGGCGATCTGGCGATGGCCGGGCTCATCTACGCGCTGTGCTGGACACTGGCCGAGTTCAACGGCGCCCGGCACGCTTACGACTCCGAGGTCGCGGCCCGCCTCGCGGTCGCCGACTACGACAAGGAACGTCGCGCGCACGACGCGGTCGCCGCCGAACGCACCCGCATCGCCCGCGAACTCCACGATGTGGTCGCGCACGCGGTCAGCGTAATCATCGTGCAGGCCGACGGTGCCAAATACGCCCTGCGCCAGGACCCCGACACCGCCGAACGCGCCCTCGCCACCATCGCGGGTACCGGTCGCGACGCCCTGCGCGAACTGCGCCGCACCGTCGCCCTGCTGCGAACCGAGCACGCACCGGAACTGCTGCCACAACACGGCAGCGCGGGTATCGCGAAGCTGGCCCAGATGATGCGCGAGGCGGGTCTGGCCGTCGACCTCGAGCTGACCGGTGAACTCGACGACATCGCCCCCGAGGTGAGCCTCGGCGTGCACCGCATCGTGCAGGAATCGCTCACCAACACCCTGCGCCACGCGGGGGCGGAGCCGAAGGCCGTGGTCCGCGTGCACCGGCGCGACGAGGACATCCTCGTCGAGATCACCGACAGTGGCGGCGTCCCCGCGCAGGTGAGCCCTGGCACCGAGATTCCCGGCGCGGGGATGGGACTGGTCGGGATGCGCGAACGCGTCGCGGTGCTCGGCGGCACCCTGACCGCGGGCAGGCTCGACGACGGCCGCTGGCAGGTGCGAGCCGACCTCCCGCTGCGCACCGAAACGGATTGATCCCTCGCTCCGGCGTCGAAATGACCGGGGAACGCTGCGCGGCTGTGCCCGTTAGGGTGGGGCAATGCCGATCAGCGTGCTCGTGGTGGACGATCAGGAACTCATGCGGATGGGCCTGAAAATGGTGCTCGGCGCGCACCCCGACATCGAGGTGATCGGCGAAGCGGGCAACGGTGACGAGGCCGTGCGGCGGGCGAGCGAACTGCGCCCCGATGTGGTGCTGATGGATGTGCGGATGCCGGTCGTCGACGGGGTGACCGCCACCGCGCGGATCGTCGCCGCGGGGGAGGGCGTGCGTGTACTCGTGATGACCACCTTCGACCTCGACGAACACGCTCTCGGTGCCCTGCGCGCCGGTGCGAGCGGATTCCTGCTCAAGGACACCCCGCCCGAGGACCTCATCTCGGCCATCCGCAGCGTCGCCGCCGGTGACGCGGTGGTGTCACCCAAGGTCACCAAGCGACTGCTGGACCGGCTCGTCGCCGAGGACCCGACGAGCCTGCGCGACCCGAAGATCCTCGACGTCCTCACCGCACGCGAACGCGAAGTGCTCGAACAGATCGCCGTCGGCCGCTCCAACGCCGAGATCGCCGCGGCGCTGTTCCTGTCGGAGGCGACGGTGAAAACACATGTCGGCCGGGTGCTCACCAAACTCGGCTTGCGCGACCGCGTGCAAGCGGTGGTGCTGGCCTACGAAACCGGGCTCGTGCGGCCCGGTGGGTGAGCTCGTCGGCCCGCTCGGGAGAAAAATCGGGCGCTCGTGCGTTGAGGGGATAGATCGTCCGAAAGGATCGCCATGACCGCCCTGCTGTTCGTCCTCTACCTCGTCGTCGAGATCGCCGCCCTCGTCGGTCTCGCCCAGCTCATCGGCATCGGCTGGGCGCTGGTCGTGCTCCTCGCGGTGTCGGGCGTGGGATTGGTGCTGCTGGGACGGCAGGGCAGGCGGGTGTTCGACCGATTCCGGCGGGCCTCCCGCGGTGAGGTGACCGCCGAGAGCGCGGTGGCCGACGGGGTGATCGTCGCCACCGGGTCGGTGCTGCTGTTCGTGCCCGGCCTGGTCACCGGACTCGTCGGCCTGCTCGCGCTGTTCCCGCCGACCAGGGCGTTGCTGCGACCGGCACTGGAGAAGCTCGGTACCCGGCGCTTCGGTCCGCTGCCCTCGTTCGCGCCCTCGCCGTATCGCGGGATGGTCGTCGACGCCGACGGTGATGTGGTCGACGGCACCGTGGTCGGGCAGTGGTACGACGACGGTCACACCGCGGGCCCGCGCGCGCTCGGATCCGCCTGATTCGACACTGTCTCAACGGACTTGCCCGCGTCGGGCGGCGAAGGGTCTACAGTACCGGCATGGCCACCGAGCAGATCACCGTCACGGTGAGCGAGGAACTGGCCGACGCGGTGCGCAGAGCGAGCGCCGCTGCCGGACAGTCGATGTCGGACTTCACCACCGCCGCATGGCGGTTGGAAATGATCGCCGTGGAGGCGGGCGGGCATTGTCCCGCCGGGTTCGGCGAGGCCGAAGTGCGCGCCGCACTGTCGCTGCCGACCTGACCCGGCTCGCCGCCGAGCTGAGACTGTCCCTGCCGAGGTGACGATCCGTCGATACGGCAGACTGGGGCACCGTGAGTACCCAGTTGCTGATCGGCGGTCGTTTCTACAGTTCCAGTTCCCCGGACGCGACCGCGATGGCCGTCACCGACGGCACCGTGGTGTGGCTGGGCTCCGAGGCGCCCGGGCGCGCGATGCATCCCGATGCGGAGATCGTCGACCTCGACGGTGCGTTCGTGGCGCCCGCGTTCGTCGATCCGCACGTGCACGTCACCGCGCTGGGACTCCAGCTGACCGGGCTCGACGTCAGTGGCGCCGGATCCCTGTCCGCCCTGCTCGAGACGGTCCGGGCGCACGCCGCGAACCAGCCGGACGGGGTGATCATCGGCGAGGGCTGGGACGACACCGGCTGGCCGGAGCGGCGTCCGCCGACGGTCGCCGAACTCGACGAGGCCGCCGGTTCGGGCAGGCTCGTCTACCTGGCGCGCGTCGACGCGCATTCGGCCGTGGCGTCCTCGGCGCTGCTCGACGCCGCGGGTGACCTCGGCGACGGATATCGGCGTGGGGAACTGCTTCGCGCCGACGCCCACCACCGGGTGCGGACGGTCGCACTCGCCGAACTCACTCGCGCCCAGCGTGATTCGGCCCGCAAGGCCACCCTCGACGCGGCGGCCGCACACGGCATCGTCGCTGTCCACGAATGCGCGGGGCCCGATATCTCCGGCCGCGACGACATCGGCGAACTGCTCGCTTTCGAACACGGCGTGGCCGTGCGCGCCTACTGGGGTCAGGCCGTGCGCACCGCCGAAGAAGCGCGCGCGCTGATCGACGAGCTCGGTGTGCACGCGCTCGGTGGCGACCTGTTCGTCGACGGCTCGCTCGGCTCCCACACGGCCCTGCTGCGCGAGCCCTACGCCGACGCCGCGGGCTGCGGCAAGAGCTTCCTCGACGAAGACGCGGTCACCGCACACCTTCGCGCGTGCACCGAGGCCGGGATCCAGGCGGGTTTCCACGCGATCGGCGACGCCGCGATGGACACCGTCGTCGCCGGATTCGCCCGTGTCGCAGCCGAACTCGGTGGGCCTGCGATCGCGTCACGCGGGCACCGGGTGGAGCACGCGGAGATGACCGACGCCGCCGCGATCGCGCAACTCGCCGCGCTCGGCGTGATCGCGTCCGTGCAGCCCGGCTTCGACGCCGCCTGGGGCGGACCCGACGGGATGTACGCGACCCGCCTCGGCGCCGAGCGCGCCGCCGGCCTCAACCCGTTCTCGGCAATGGCGGCGGCGGGCATCTCCCTCGCCATCGGCTCCGACGCGCCCGTGACTGCTATGAACCCGTGGGAACAGGTGCGCGCGGCCGTCCACCACCGCACCTCCGGCCACGGACTGTCCCCGCGCGCCGCCTTCGCCGCCGCCACCCGCGGCGCCTGGCGCGCCGGCGGCGTGCGCGACGGCATGGCGGGCACGCTGGTCCCCGGCGCCCCCGCTTCCTACGCCGTGTGGGACGCGGGCGAGCTCGTCGTCGCCGCGGCCACCGACACCGTGCAACGGTGGTCCACCGACCCCCGGTCCCGTGTCCCCGGCCTCCCACGCCTCGACCCGGGTGCCGACCTGCCGACCTGCCTGCGCACCGTGCACAACGGCACCACGATCTACCCTGCCTGACCAGCCGTCGGCACCGCGCCGGCAACGAATCACGGAGCAGCACACCATGATCGACCCCGCCACGGCCCATCCCGACGCTACGACGTCCGACGTCGCCGAAACCGACCAGGGGCAGAACTACACGATGATGCTGCGGATGCTGGCGGCGACGGCCGGTGGGTTGTTGCTGTTCGGGAGCTTCCCGCCCCGCCCGTTCTGGTTCCTCGCGCCGGTCGCCATCGCACTGCTCACCGTTGCGGTGCGCGGGCCGGGCAAGCTGCGCAGTGGGTTCGGGTACGGGATGCTCGGCGGGTTGGCGTTCTTCGTGCCGTTGCTGCCGTGGACGGGGATCTATGTGGGCCCGGTGCCGTGGCTGGCGCTCTCGACGGTGTGCGCGGTGTACTTCGGACTGTGGGGTGTGCTCGCCCGGTGGCTGAGCGCGCTGCCGGGCTGGCCCGTGTGGCTCGCGCTGGCGTGGACCACGAGCGAATGGGTCAGGTCGAGTTTCCCGTTCGGTGGATTCCCTTGGGGGCGTGTCGCGTTCGGGCAAGCCGACGGCTGGTATCTGCCGCTGGCCGCCTACGGTGGTGCGCCGCTGGTCGGCTTCGCCGTCGCGCTCACCGGCACCGGTCTCGCCGCGTTGGCACTGCGCCTGCTCGCCTGGGCGCGCACCCCCGCGCCGCGCCCGAACACCCGCGCCGTGCGCACCGGATTTGCCACCGCCGTGGTAGCCGTGGCTATCATGCCCCTGGCCGGAGTGATCCTGCGGCCGACGCTGCCCGCCCCGGACGCGGGCACCCGGACGATCACGGTCGCCGCCATCCAGGGCAGCGTGCCGCGGCTGGGGCTCGACTTCAACGCCCAGCGCCGCGCGGTGCTGGACAACCACGTCCGGCGCACCGAGGAGCTGGCCGACGCCGTTACCCGCGGTCAGGCCGCGCGGCCCGACATCGTGATCTGGCCCGAGAACTCCTCCGATATCGATCCACTGCGCAATGCCGACGCCGCCGCCGAGATCACCGAAGCCTCGGTGCGCATCGGCGCCCCGATCCTGGTCGGCGCAGTCCTGGTGAACGGTGACCGCACGACCACCAACTCGGTGATCGTGTGGAACGGCGCGGCGGGCC
This sequence comes from Nocardia sp. NPDC058518, assembly GCF_042719655.1. Lineage (NCBI taxonomy): Bacteria > Bacillati > Actinomycetota > Actinomycetes > Mycobacteriales > Nocardiaceae > Nocardia > Nocardia sp. NPDC058518. Next base: position 5,727 of record NZ_JBHXNJ010000013.1, on the reverse strand, counting down.
CGGGGGAGCGCCACGACAAGAAGATCATCCAGCCGTTCGGCGAATACCTGCCGATGCGTGGTTTCTTCCGTTTGTTCTCTTCCTATGCCGACCGCGCGGGCTATTTCGTGCCCGGTGACGGTGACGGAACGGTCACGGCCGCCGGCGTGCCGATCGGCGTGGCGACCTGTTACGAGGTCGCTTTCGATCGGGCATTCCGGGAATCTCTCGCCGCGGGCGCCCAATTGCTGACGGTACCGACCAACAACGCCACGTTCGGTGAGAGCGAGATGACCTATCAGCAACTCGCCATGTCGCGGGTGCGCGCGGTCGAACACGGGCGTGCCCTCGTCGTCGCAGCAACCACGGGGGTCAGCGGAATCATCACCGCTGACGGCGTGCTCAGACAGCATACCGAGCAGGTCGTCCCTGCCGCGCTGGTGGCCCAGCTACCGTTGCGCGACACGATGACAATCGCTACGCGAATCGGTGTATGGCCCGAACTGGCGTCCGTTATCCTGACCGCGATCGGCGTCGGACTGGTGTTTCTTCGACGCTACAGGGCGAATCCGACTCAGGCTGTGCGCAGTTCGGACAATTCTGAATAAGCGGTTTGTTTCAACCCGGGGGAAGCGGCACGAAGTTGCTGCTGCAGGGGTGTAATCCGTTGAGCTCGAAATAAATCCACATTGGTAGCCATCCGGCCGCCGTAGTACTCCGAATCATGGGCGTGGAAAAGCCACGCCCAGGGCCCTCGTGTGCCCGGGCGCTGCTCGGGGAGTTGTGACACAAGGCAGAAACGGAGTGCTTGATGAGTTCTTTGGCTACCGACCACGTCAGCTCGAGCGTCACCGACGAGGACCCGGGCCAGCCGTTCGCCCTCTCACCCGGTCAGACAGCACTGTGGTACGCGCAACGGATCCGGCCCGACATTCCGCTCACCATCGCTCAGTACGTCGAACTGCACGGCGACCTCGACGTCGGCAGGTTGCTGTACGCGGTGGAACGCTTCGGTGCGGAAACCCAGGTGGGGCATGTCCGCCTACTCGAGATCGACGGCGTGCCCCACCAGCGCGTCGATCCGACGTGGCGGCCAGGCTGGGGCCGGATCGACCTGCGCGGCGAATCCGACCCACGAGCCGCCGCGCTGGCCTGGATGAACACCCACGCCAGCACCCCGAGCGACATGGAGCACGAACCACTCACCATCAATGTGGTGTTGCGGGTCGGTGACCGGGAATGGTTCTGGTACGAGCGCGGACACCATATCGTTATCGACGGTTACGGTGCGATGAACGCGCTCTCGCGCACCGCCGAGATCTACACGGCGATCGGCGAGCAGCGCGAACCGTCGGTCTCCCGGGCCGCCGCGCTCGTCGAGCTCTACGCCGACGAATCCCGCTATCGCGAGTCCAGCCGGTTCCGGGCAGACCGCGAGTACTGGACCGAACAGCTCGCCGGCGTGGGCGAACCGATGACACTGTCGTCGGTCACCGCCGCGGGTGATACCCACGACGCGGGCCGCCACCGTGCCACGGCGGTTTTCGACGCCGACCTCGACACCCTGCTCACCGACGCGATCGCCACGCACGGTTCGGCCAACTCGGCGCTCATTGTCGCCGCACTGGCGGCCTACGTCCGCTCGGTCACCGGTGACCCCGATGTCGTACTGAGCCTGCCGGTTTCGGCCCGCACCACCGTCGCGCTGCGCCGTTCGGCGGGCGTGGTGTCGAACGTGGTGCCGCTGCGGGTGCGGTTCGACGAGCACACCACCGTCGCCGACGTCGTGCGCCAGACCGAACTGCAGATCACCGGCGCCCTGCGTCACCAGCGATACCGCTCCGACGACATCCGTCGCGACTGCGGCTACTCCCGCGACGCGCGCGGCTTCTTCGGGCCGATGGTCAACATCATGTTGTTCCACGACGAGCTGAAGTTCGACGATATCGCCGGTCAGGTGAACGTTCTCGCCACCGGCCCCGTCGAAGACCTCTCGATCAACATCTACAACGGCGACGGCGGTCGCATCCAGCTCGACTTCGAGGCCAACCCGAAGCTCTACGGCCAGTCCGAGAACGCCGCCCACCACTCCCGCTACCTCGACTTCCTCGCGCGTTTCCTGGCCGCCGAGCCGACCACCCCCACCTACACGCTCACCGCGATCACCACCGCCGAGAACGACAGGGTGCTGCGGGAGTGGAACGCCACCGAGATGCCGATGCAGGCCGCGACGCTGGTCTCGCTGTTCTCCGACCAGGTGCGCCGCAGCCCGCATGCCATCGGCCTCGAATTCGGTGACCGCACACTCGGATACACCGAACTCGGCGACCGGGTGAACCAGCTGGCGCGCGAACTCATCGCCCGTGGCGCGGGCCCGGAGACCACCGTCGGCGTGTGCCTGCATCGCAGCATCGATCTGGTCGTCGGCATCTACGCCGTGCTCGCGACCGGCGCTGCCTACCTGCCGCTGGATCCCGACCACCCGGTCGATCGCATCGAAGCGGTAGTGGCACAGGCACATCCGGTGTGTGTGCTCACCGCGGACCGCGACGGGGTACGGCTGCCCGCGGGCACGGTCCGGGTCGATCTGGACACTCTCGACGTCAGCGGCAACGACGTCGCGCCGATCACCGATGCCGACCGCACCGCGCCGTTGCGGCCCGATCACCTCGCCTACGTCATCTTCACCTCCGGCTCCACCGGTAAACCCAAGGGCGTCGGCGTGACGCATGCCGCGATCGTGAACCGGTTGCGCTGGATGCAGGCCGAATACCCCATCGACCACACCGACGCGGTCCTGCAGAAGACTCCGGCCACCTTCGATGTGTCGGTGTGGGAGTTCTTCTGGCCGCTGCAGGTCGGTGCGCGCCTGGTCGTCGCCGCGCCCGAAGGGCATCGTGACCCGGCCTACCTCGCCCGGATCATCACCGAAAGGGCCATCACCACAGCACATTTCGTGCCGTCGATGCTGTCGCTGTTCGTCACCGACCCGCGGGTGCGCGGCGGGGCGGGGCTGCGCCGGGTGTTCTGCAGTGGTGAGGCGCTGCCCGGTGCCACCGTCGCCGATTTCCACGCCGCGCTGCACGGTTCCGACGGTGGACCGGAGCTGCACAACCTCTACGGGCCCACCGAAGCCGCGGTCGACGTCACCTACTGGCCGTGCCCGGCCGACGCCACCACGGTGCCGATCGGTTCACCGGTGTGGAACACCCAGACCTATGTGCTCGACCCGCATCTACGACCGGTGCCCCCCGGTGTCGTCGGCGAGTTGTACCTGGCGGGCACGCAGCTGGCTCGCGGCTACCTGGGTCGCCCCGACCTGAGCGCCGACCGGTTCGTCGCCAATCCCTTCACGCCGGGGCAGCGGATGTACCGCACCGGTGACCTGGCCCGCTGGCAGATCGACGGCGGTGTCCTGGAATACCTGGGCCGCACCGACTTCCAGGTCAAGATCCGCGGACTCCGCATCGAGCTCGGCGAGATCGAATCCGCGCTGCTCGCCCAGCAGGGCATCGCCCGCGCGGTCTGCGTGGCCCGCACCGCGCGCACCGGCGACGACGAGCTGGTCGCGTATGTGGTCGGCGCGGTGGGTGCCAACGCACCCGAACCAGCCCTGCTGCTCTCGGCTCTGCGCCGCGGCCTGCCGTCCTACATGGTGCCCTCGGCGCTGGTCGTACTCGACGAACTACCGTTGAGCGCCAACGGCAAGGTCGATCGCAAAGCGCTGCCCGCGCCGGAAGTGGGTGTGCGGGTCACCACCGGCGCCGCCGCGCCACAGACCGAACTCGAATGCGCACTCGCGGAGATCTTCACCGAGGTTCTCGCCTTGGACGGCACCGCGATCGGTGTCGAGGACAGCTTCTTCGACCTGGGCGGCAACTCCCTGGTCGCCGCACGCGCGGTCGCCCGGATCAACACCACCCTGGAGGCGAACCTCACCATCCGGGAAATGTTCGAGTCGCCCACCATCGCCGCGCTGGCCGGCTACATCAGCACCCATCGGCCCGAAACCTCCACGCCGAAACTGGTTCCCGCGCGCAGGCCCGAACGAGTGCCGCTGTCGCTGGCTCAGCAGCGGCTGTGGATCCTCAACCGGTTCGCCGAGCACGCCGCGGCCTACAACATGCCCCTGGCCTTGCGGCTCACCGGGCATCTCGACCTCGACGCGTTGCGCGCGGGTCTGCGCGACATCCTCGACCGCCACGAGAGCCTGCGAACCAGTTTCCCCGAAGGCCCCGACGGCCCGTACCAGCTGATCCATCCGGCGGCCGGGGTGGAACCCGAACTCTCACCGGTCGAGGTGTCGGCCGCCGAGATCCCCGCGCTGGCCGCGCAGGTGGCCGGGCGCGGTTTCGATCTGCGGAGCGAGACGCCGCTGCGGGTCGCGCTGTACCGGGTCGGCCCCGAGGATCACCTGCTGCTCGTGGTGCTGCACCACATCAGCGGTGACGGCTGGTCGGTCGCGCCGCTGGCCAGGGATCTGATGGTCGCGGTGTCGGCGCGCGCGGGCGGTGCCGCACCCCAGTGGACGCCACTGCCGGTGCAGTACGCCGATTTCGCGATGTGGCAGCGGGAACTGCTCGGCGAGGAAACCGACCCCGAAGCGCCCATCGCCCGGCAGCTCGGGCACTGGCACCGCGCACTGGCCGGGCTGCCCGATCAGCTCGACCTGCCCCTCGATCGACCGCGGCCTGCGCAGCGTGGCACCGGTGGGGACACCGTCGAATTCGTCATCGACGCCGAAATCCGGCGTGCGGCAGCCGAACTCGCGACCGGTCGCGGGGTGAGCATGTTCATGGTGCTGCACGCGGCGCTGGCCACCCTGCTGGCCCGGCTGTGCTCGAGCACCGACGTCACCATCGGTACGCCCATCGCGGGCCGGTCCGATCCGGCGCTGGACGAGCTGGTCGGCATGTTCGTCAACACCCTGGTGTTGCGTACCGACGTGAACCTCGCTGCCGGGTTCGACCGCATGCTCGACCTGGTCCGCGAGACCGACCTCGATGCCTTCGCCAACCCCGACGTGCCGTTCGAACGGCTCGTGGAACTGGTCAACCCCGATCGCTCGACCACCAGGCACCCGCTGTTCCAAGTGATGCTGTCCTACGACCGCACGCCGGAGCTGCGCGTCGAATTGCCCGGTGTCACAGCGGAACTGGTGCCGATCGAGATCGGCGTCGCCAAGTTCGACCTGCAGCTCGAGGTCCGCGACAACCACGACAACGGGCCGCTGTACGCCGAATTCGGTTTCGCCACCGACGTTTTCGATCGCGCCACGGTGGAGGCCATCGCGCGGCGGTTCACCAGGCTGCTGGCCGCCGCCGTCGCCACCCCCACCACGGCCATCGGCGACCTCGACGTGCTGGAGCGCCGTGAGATCGCCCGACTGGTTCCGGTGGCTGGTGCGCCGGCCGAACCGGCGGGCACACTGGCCCGGCTGCTCAGCGACACCGCGCAACACCTGCCCGACTCGGTGGCGGTGCGCTACCTCGGCTTCGACACCACCTACCGGGAACTCGACGAACGCTCGAACCGGTTGGCGCGCAGCCTGATCGCGCACGGTGCCGCGCCCGAATCGGTGGTCGCCGTCGCGCTGCCGCGCAGCCTCGAGTCGATCATCGCCATCTGGGCGGTCGCCAAGACCGGCGCCGCGTACGTGCCCGTAGACCCCGCCTACCCGGCCGATCGCCTCGCGCACATGATCGGTGACTCCGGCGCCCCACACGGGCGCCCCCGGCCCGCACACCG
>NZ_JBHXNJ010000012.1:214783-244862 GCF_042719655.1 Nocardia sp. NPDC058518 | reverse complement strand
AAAATACACATAACAATAAGTACCTGCGCTACAACATAACCAATAATTAGACGCTTTAATCTCAACACATAAAAAAGGACCCCGCCCGTCACAGTGGAGAGTGCCCACACGTCAACCCCCACAAACCCACCCCCCCCCCCCGAGGGCCCCCACGTCGCCCCCCCCCCCCCCACCACGAGTTCAGTTGCTATTTCCAGGCAGCGAGCAGGTTGGTCGCCTCGGCGCCCAGTGCGGCCTGGAGGAACGGGCCGAAGCTGATGCGGGCCACGCCGAGATCAGCGAAGTAATCCTTGGCCGGGGTGCCCGGCTGGCCGATCGCGTTGATCGGCAGCGGCAGGTCGGTGGTGAGCCTGCGCAGGTCGGCGTCGGCGTGTTTGCCCACGGGGTAGAGAACGTCGGCACCGGCTTCGGCGGCCAGGGTCAGGCGAGCGATGGCGCGGTCGAGGCGGTCGGCCTCTTCGCCGTCCTGGCGCAGGAACAGGTCGGTGCGGGCATTGACCACGACATGCACGCCCGCCGCGTCGGCCGCTTCGCGGAGGCCGCGCACGAGGTCGGCGTGTTCGGCGGGCGAACGCAGGCGCTTGCCTTCGCTGTGCACCGTGTCCTCGATATTGAGGCCGACGGCGCCCGCCGCGAGCAGGCCGTCGATGAGCTGCAGCGGTTCGAGGCCGTAGCCGGATTCGATGTCGACCGAGACCGGGAGCTCCACCGAGCCGGTGACCTGGGCGACGCGGGCGAGCAGTTCATCGAAGCTCATGCCCTCGCCGTCGGCCCTGCCGATCGAGTCGGCAACCGGATGGCTGCCCATGGTCAAGCCCGAAAAACCGGCGGCCACAGCGACATTCGCCGACCACGCGTCCCAGACGGTCGGCAACACCACCGGATTTCCCGGACTGTGCAGTTCGAGCAGAGTCTTCGCCTTGGCATCCAGAGAAGTCATACCCGCGATGATGCCCGAGGCGTCCGACAAGGGCTATACGCAGCCGGATTTCGGCGGGCAGTTCACCTGCACATCGAGCACGCGCGCGCCGGGACCCTCCGCGCCGAGCCGGTCGTGCTCGTTGACGAGTTTGCACGAGCCGAGCGACAGACAGCCGCAGCCGATGCAGCCGGTCAGGTTGTCGCGCAGGCGCACGAGCTGGGTGATGCGGTCGTCTAGATCCTCACGCCAGGTCGTCGACAGGTTCTCCCAGTCACGCCGCGTCGGGGTGCGCCCCTCGGGGAGCCGATCCAAGGCCGACCGGATCTCACTGAGTGGGATACCGACCCGTTGCGAGATGCGAATGAAGGCGACCCGACGCAATGTCTCGCGAGAATATCGACGTTGATTGCCACTGGTTCGACGGCTCGATATGAGACCTTCGCGTTCGTAGAAGTGCAACGCGGACACTGCAACTCCACTACGATCTGAAAGCTGCCCGGGGGTCAGCTCCTTCGTTTGCCAATCGGCCGTCGTCATCTATAGCTCCTCCCACTACCACCTCAACAATACTTCAGGTATTCGTGTCGTGTACGAAAATGGGCGGACCGGGTGGACAGGTCTCGAACATCTACGGGCCACGCATCCCGGCGACTGCGGGTCGCAGCGTGCCGACCTGGCGTTCTCGCATTACATTTTGCAGATGGGAACTGCCCCCGACTCGCGCCTGACCGTCACCTCCGAGGTCGGCCGGCTACGGACGGTGCTGCTGCACCGCCCCGGCGCGGAACTGCGCCGCCTCACCCCGAGCAACAATGACCAACTGCTTTTCGACGGCATCCCCTGGGTCGAACGCGCGCAAGCCGAACACGACGCCTTCGCCACCGTACTGCGCGACCGCGGTGTGGAAGTGCTGTTACTGGCAGATCTGCTGACCGAAACCCTCAGCGCCAGTGGGGCAGCCAGGATCCAGGGCATCTCGGCGGCAGTCCACGCCCGCAGGCTCGGCCACGGCCTGGCCGACCAGCTCGCCGCCGAACTGCGCAAATTCGACGCAGGCGAGCTCGCCGACATCCTGATGGCCGGAATGACCTTCGACGAGCTGCCGTTCGGCCCCGACGCCGCCTCACTGGTGCGGCGGATGCACCACGGCGGCGATTTCGTCGTCGACCCGCTGCCGAATCTGCTGTTCACCCGCGATTCCTCGTTCTGGGTCGGCCCGAAGGTCGCGATCACCTCGCTGGCGCTGCCCGCCCGCAGCCGCGAGACCTCCATCACCGATCTCGTCTACGCCTTCCATCCGCGCTTCCTCGGAGTGCGCAGGGCCTACGAATCGCATACCGCGCCGATCGAGGGCGGCGATGTGCTGCTGCTCGCCAAAGGTGTTGTCGCCGTTGGTGTCGGCGAGCGGACCACGCCCGCGGGCGCGGAAGCGCTGGCGCGCAGCCTGTTCGACGACGATCTCGCGCACACCGTACTGGTGGTGCCGATCGCGCAGAACCGGGCGACCATGCATCTGGACACCGTCTGCACCATGGTCGACACCGACGCGGTGGTGATGTATCCCGGCGTGCGGAAATCGTTGGAGGCGTTCACGATCCGCCGCGAGGACGGCTTCACCGGGCGCGGTGACCTCGAACGCATCAGCATCAGCGGACCCGAACCCTTCCTGCCCGCCGCCGCCGCGGCGATGGGCATCGCGAAGCTGCGCGTGATCGACACCGGCCGCGAGGGACCCGACGCCGAACGAGAACAGTGGGACGACGGCAACAACACCCTCGCCCTCGCGCCCGGCGTGGTCGTGGCCTACGAACGCAACGAGATGACCAACTCGCGCCTGACCGAGGCGGGTATCGAGGTGGTCACCATCAGCGGCTCGGAGCTGGGCTCCGGCCGCGGCGGCCCCCGCTGTATGTCCTGCCCGCTGTCCCGAGACGAGGTGTGAGCATCGTGTTCCACGTCGAGCTGTCCACCGATTCCAGCCAACCGCCGTACGAGCAGCTGCGAATGGCGGTGATCGAACAGGTCCGCGCGGGCACGCTCACCGCGGGGACCAAGATCCCCACGGTCCGCGCGCTGGCCGCCGACCTGGGCATCGCCCCCAACACCGTGGCCCGCGCCTACCGCGAACTGGAAGCCGACGGCGTGCTCGAAACCCGTGGCCGCCAAGGCTCTTTCATCGCCTCCTCCGGCGACCCCACCCGCGACATCGCCAGCCGCGCTGCCGTCGACTACGTCACGACCATCCGCCGGTTGGGGCTGGCGGACTCGGACGCGATCGAGTTCGTCCACCGCGCCCTGGACTGACTCCTCGGTCCTATCGCCAGCTCGGCAGCCAGAGGTGGTCTTGCCAGTTCTGTGGCGTGATGGCCTGACCTGTGAGGATCGGCCACAGCCAGACGAAGTTCGCGATCACCAGGCCCAGATAGATGCTCACGATCAGCAATCCGAGCGCGTACCGCTCGTTCACCGGGGCGGGCAGATAGGTGCCCGTCGGACTGCGCGGTATCCCCGCGGGTCTCGCCGACCCGAGGATGTCGCCGAGCGCCAGCGCCATCCCCATCACCAGGAACGGCGCGAGCACCACCGCGTAGAAGAAGTACATCTGCCGGTCCAGGGTGAGGAACCATGGCAGCAGCCCGGCGCCGTACCCCACCAGCACCGCCGCGTAGCGCCAGTCGCGGCGCACGATCGAACGCCACGCCATCCAGCCGATGAGCGGCAGCGCCAGCCACCACAGCGCGGGTGTGCCGACGGCCATCACGGCCTTCACGCACTGGGCTTCGCCGCAACCGGTGACGGTGCCGTCGGCGTAGTAGTAGAGCATCGGGCGCAGGCCCATCGGCCAGGTCCACGGCTTGGATTCCCACGGATGGTGGTTGCCCGCCGAATTGGTGAGGCTGGAATGGAAGTCGAGGGTCTCGCCCTGGTAGTGCCAGAGCGAGCGCAGCGCGTCGGGCAGGAACGCGAACGCGCCACCGCTGCCGACCTGATTGCCGACCGCGTACCGGAACACCCCGCTCTCGCTGGCGAACCACGCCCAGTACGAGGACAGGTACACCACCAGCGGGATCACCACCAGCGCGTACAGCGCGGGCCCCACATCGCGGATCAGGGTGCCCAGCCACGGCTTGCGCACCCCGTACGCGCGTCGCGCGCTCACGTCGAAGGCCACGCTCAGCAGGCCGAAGAACATGATGTAGTAGATGCCCGACCACTTGGTGCCGCACGCCAGCCCGAGCAGCACACCCGCGCCGAACCGCCACCAGCGCACGCCGAGCCGCGGACCCCAGTCCGAGATGCCGACCCGCCCGGCCAGATCCGCGCGAGCCATGCGCTCGCGGACCTCGTCGCGGTCGACTATCAGACAGCCGAAAGCCGCGGTGACCAGCAGCGACATGAAGATGTCGAGCATGCCGATGCGCGAGGAGACGAAGGTCAGGCTTTCGGCGATGAGCAGTACGCCCGCGAACGCGCCGATCAGCGTCGACCGGGACATCCGGCGCACGATCCGCACCACGAGCAGCACCAGGATCGTGCCCGCCAGCGCCGCGGTGCCGCGCCAGCCCCAGGCGTTGTAGCCGAAGATCGCCTCGCTGATGGCGATGAACTGTTTGCCGACGGGCGGGTGCACGACCAGGCCGTAGGCGGGGTTGTCCTCCACGCCGCCGCCGGTGACCATCTGCCAGGCCTGTGGGGCGTAATGCTTTTCGTCGAAGACGGGAGTGCGCGCGTCGGTGGGATAGTTCAGGTTGGCGAACCTGGTCAGCGCGGCGATGAAGGTGAGCGCCGCGGTGACCACCCAGCCACGCGCGGTGTCGAGCGGGCCGAAATCGGGGGCCGGGCGCAGCGGCGCGGGGCTGACCAACGCCGACACGGGACGCGACGGGGGCATCGCGCGCTCATCGGTCACCGGGATCACGCCCCGATCGTAGGCGGTACGCCCAACGAAGTCCGACCCGACACTGCCGCCCCTGTTCCCCATCACATACGGCCGATCGCCGCACCCCGGTGACCTGACAGAATGGTCGGGCGTCACCTGCATGTGCCGCTCGCCGCTCGCCTGCGGCCCAAGATACCGGAGAGGCGGGACAACACTGTGTTGGTCTTAGCGGCTACCCCGATGGGTGACATCGGCGACGCGTCCCAGCGACTGCGCGACGCGCTCGGTTCGGCAGACGTGGTCGCCGCCGAAGACACCCGCCGCACGAAATCGCTGGCGAAGGCGCTCGGTGTCGAGATCACCGGCCGCGTGGTCAGCTTCTACGACCACGTGGAAACCGCCCGTATCCCCGCCCTGCTCGACGACATCGCGAGCGGCCTGACCGTCCTGCTGGTGACCGATGCGGGCATGCCGTCGGTGAGCGACCCCGGCTACCGCCTGGTCGCGGCCGCCGTCGAACGCGATCTCCCGGTCACCTGTCTGCCGGGCCCGTCCGCTGTCACCACCGCGCTGGCCCTGTCCGGCCTGCCGGTGGAACGCTTCTGTTTCGACGGTTTCGCCCCCCGCAAGGGCGGGCAGCGACGAGAGTGGCTGCGCACCTTGGCATCCGAGCAGCGCGCCGTTGTCTTCTTCGAAGCCCCCCACCGCCTCGCGGACTGCATGACCGACGCGGTCACCGTCCTCGGCCCCGACCGCCGCGCCGCCATCTGCCGCGAACTCACGAAGACCTACGAGGAAGTTGTTCGCGGCACCCTCGGCGAATTGGCCGCCTGGGCCGCCGACGGCGCCCGCGGCGAGATCACCGTGGTTCTCGAAGGCTCCCAACCGGTTTCGGCCGAGCCCGCCGAATTGGTCGACGAGGTAGAGACTTTGGTGGCCGGGGGTATGCGACTCAAGGACGCGTGCGCCGAAGTCTCCGCGGGCCGGGGCGCCTCCCGCCGCGAGCTCTACGACGCCGTCCTGGCCGCCAGGTCCGCCGAAGCCTGACCGCGCTCAGCGCCCGAGCACCGCCAGCATCCCCGCGACCGCGCGCGGCCAGCCGAACTGTTCGGCGCGGGAGCGGGCGGCTCGGCGGCGGCCGTAGGTGGGCATGGCCAGGACGTCGGTGACGGCCTGGGCGAAGGCGCGGGGGCGGTCGGCGGCGATGGCTCCGCATTCGACGGTGACGATGTCGGCGAGGGCGGAGGAGCGGCTGGCCACGACCGGGGTGCCCGCGGCCAAGGCCTCGAGGGCGGCAAGGCCGAAGGTTTCGTGGGGGCCCGGCGCCAGTGAAACATCCGCGGTGGCAAGGAGTTTCGCCACCATCGCGCGTTCGTTGATGAAGCCGGTGAAGTGGACCGCCGGTTCTCCACCTGGCAGGGCGGGCAGGGTGCGGGCCCGGCGTTCGAGTGACTCGCGGCGGGGGCCGTCGCCTGCGATGACCAGTCGGGTGGGTACCCCGGCCCGGTGCAGGGCGCCGACCGCTTCGATGCTGCGGTCGACGCGCTTCTCCACCGACAGCCGTCCGCAGTGCACCAGCATCGGATATCCGTCGACACCGAGATCGGCGCGCAGGCCGAGGTCGCGGCGGCGCGGGCTGAACAGGTCGAGGTCGACACCCAGTGGCACCAGTTCCACGTTCGGCGCACCGATCCGCAGGAACTCCTCGCGCGCGAAGTCGGTGGTGCACACGACCATGTCGTAGTCGGCGGCCGTGCGCCGGTTGGCGACGTCGGCGCAGCGGCGCGCGGCGGGTCCGGGCAGGAACTGGCCGAGCAGCCGGTCGAGGCGCTCGTGCGAGATCATCACGCTCGCCACCCCGCGACGTCCCGCCCACCGGCCGAAACCGCGCAAGGTGAGCCGGTCCGACACCTCGAGCACATCCGGCGACAGCCCGGACAGCACATCGGCCACCCGGCGCGGATCAGCCGCCCGATAACCGCCGGTCCACGGAATTCCCAACGCGGGCAAGGTAATTCGCAGTGCGCCCGTGGGCAGCACCTCTTCCGAACGACGCGACCCCGGCACGATCAGCACCACTTCGTGCCCGGCCGCCACATATCCCTCACCGAGGTGGTGCAGGGCAGTGCGCAACCCACCCGATCGCGGGCCATAGAAATTGGCTAGCTGCACGATGCGCACACGCCGATCGTCGCGCCGCGCGGGTTACCTACGGGTCCTGCCCGAAGAACAGCAGGTGAACAGCGTCGAAAGATGCGCCTCATGGGTGCTGACGGCGACCGGGGCGGCCGGGATCAGGCGGATCGGCCCGCGTCGGCCGACCAGACCCGAAGCAGCCCGTGCCCGGACGCCGCCGCGCTCACGGCGACCAATTCGGCATGCGCCGCGACCCACTCCCCCTGCGCGAACCGCACCCGCAGCGCCAGCCGCCGGGTGATGCCGGGCGTACGGGCCAGATCGTGACACGCGGCCCGCAGCGCGGCCAGATCACCGGGGTCGATGGCGGGGCGCTCCACCAGCCAGCGATCCAGCGGCGGGGGCGGCGGACCTGCCCACTCGTAGATGAGCGCGCTGGTCAGCTCGATGATGCCGACGCCGACGCCGCTGCGTTGCGAGACCGCGCGCAGCATGGCCGCGTCGGGATCGGCGGCGGGCTGTGCGGTGTCGAGTTCGGGGATCGCGTGCATCAGCGCGCTGATCCGGCGGTGCGACGGCACCGCCCTGGTGATCATCTGAAAGTGGCGGACCTCGTCGTCGTCACCGGCCATGTCGACCTCGCCTTGCCACTGTCCACCGTCGTCGATTCGCGCGACCATCGCGAAGTAGTCGATACGGCCGTCGAAGCGCGCCATCCGGCCGAACGCTTCGGGCGGGGTGCGGATCACCCGCACCTGCTCGGGATCCCTGGCGAAGACGAGTTCCTCCAGCCCCGGTCCGTGATGGGCGAGTTCGGTGTCGGCTTCCCAGTCCCACGCGGCGACCAGTCTCGGTGGCGGGATCGGCGTATCGACGGCCCCTGCCCACAGCCGCACCCCGTGGACGCCGCCGAACGCGCACGGCACCGGCTCGGCCACGACCAGCGTGTCCGCCTCGACCACACGCTGTGATCCCCCGCCCGCGGCGCAAAGCCGCACGGCCTCCGCCGCGATCCGCGCTCGGGAAGGCCCGAGAACGCGACGCAACGAGCCGAGCCCTGACCAGTGCCTCGGGTGCGCCCCGGCGGCGACCACCGTCGGTTCACCATCGGAGAGGAGGGTCTCCACCAGAAGCCAATCGTCGGACGGCATCGCCGCGATTCAGCTCGACGCCACGCCCCGGCCCGCCCGCGGCAGGTCGAGGTCGAGCGGAATACGGCCCTCACGCAGGTGCGCTTCGACTTCCTCACCCGGCATCGGCCGGGCGATGAGGAAACCCTGCGCGCGGTAGCAGCCGAGGCCGACCAACGTTCTGGCCGCCATCGGCGTCTCCACACCCTCGCCGACCACGCCGAGGCCGAACGACCCGGCCAACCCGATGATCGATTTCACGATCGCCAGGTCGTCGTCGCTGTCACCGAGCCGCTGCACGAATCCGCGGTCGATCTTCACGGCGTCGACGGGCAGCGCCTTGAGATGCGAGAGCGAGCTGTAGCCGGTACCGAAATCGTCGATGGCGATCTGCACGCCCATCCGTTTGAGGCCGCGCAGGGTGAGCCTGGTGCGCACCAGGTCCTGCACAACGACGTGTTCGGTGATCTCCAGGCAGACCGAGCTGCCATCGATGCCGTACAGGCGAAGAATGTCCTCGATACGCTCGACGAAGTCGGCGCTGACCAGCTGGACCGGCGACACGTTGATCCGGATCACCACATTGGCGGCCAGCCCACGGCGGCGCCAGTCGGCGAATTGCGAGCAGGCCGAACGGATTACCCACCGCCCGAGCTCGCCCGCCAGGTTGGTGGCCTCGGCGACGGCGACGAACGCGCCCGGCGGCAACAGTCCACGGGTCGGATGCTGCCAGCGAACCAGCGCTTCCAGTGCCACGATCCGTCCGGTGCGCAGGTCGACCTCGGGCTGATAGTGCAGCACCATCGACCCGTCGGACACCGCGCTGCGCAGGTTGACCTCGACGTCGTCCTGTAATTCGAACTGGACCCGCATGGCGTCGGTGAACACCGCGATGCCGTTGCCGCCACCGGATTTCGCCGAGAGCAACGCGTGGTCGGCACGGCGCAGCACGTCCGACACCGTCGTCTCGCCGGGCACGCCGAGCGCGACACCGACGCTGACGCCACGGCTCACCGATTCCTGCCCGACCGAGACCCGGCGCCCGACCAGCTCCTGAATCCTGTTCGCTTCCAATTCGGCGGCCACCGCGTCCATCGTCTTGGCAGGCACGATGACGAACTCGTCACCGCCGAGACGCGCGATCATGTCCTCGGGGCCGAAGTTCTTGCGCAGCCTGGCCGCGAGCGTGCGGATGAAATTGTCGCCCGCGTTGTGGCCGAGGAAGTCGTTGAGCGCTTTGAGCCGATCGAGATCGAGGAAGAAGGTCGCGACCGGGCCGTGGTTGCCCGGCGCGAGCCGTTCCTCCATGTGCTCGAGCAGCGCGCGGCGATTCGCCAGGCCGGTGAGATCGTCGTGCGAGGCGATGTAGCGCAGCCGGTCCTCGGCTTCCACCCGTGCCTGTAACTGCGCGAACAAGGCGGCGATCGCCTTGAGCACATTGACCTCACGGGTGGTCCACGCGCGATCCCCGCGCCGGACGAAACCGAGCGCGCCGGTGGATACCCCGCGCGAAACCAACGGGACGCACGCGGTCACCATCGAGGGCATACCGGTGCTCTGCCGGATCATCTCCTGATAGTCGGGGTATTCGTCGCCTCGGCTCACGATGATGGGCTCGACGGCGTTCTCACTGGCCAGGAACAGCGAATCGGCCTCGGCGAACTCGATGACACGCAACGGGTCGGGCTCCGGCACGTACGGCCGGCGCGGCCACTCGGCGATCAGCACCGTCTGGCGCAGTTCGCGCACGGTGTGGCGCAGGTAGGCGAATTCCACGTCGAAGTAGTCGACCAGGCTCGCGAGGACGCGTTCGCTGGCCACGACCATGGTCGTGGCGTCGACACCCATCAACTCCGAGGCGACCTGCGTCACCAACGAGTCGAGGTTTCGCCGAGGCACCGTTTCTCCGATCGTGCTATCTGTCAGTTCCCTGAACCGAGTACCGGGAGCCTGGCGCTCCGCACTGTCGGCGCGGGCGCATAGCTCAGTCGTAATACTGCCGTGACCGTCTCGTGCCCGGGAATTCCCATCAGTGCGGAGAACCGTTTGTGGATCGAGGCCAGTGTATCTGTGAATCCAGCGGATACGTTGCGCAAATCGTTGTCGTCGCGGACGTAGAGGAAAACCGGCGACATCGGCTGGACCGCCAGGCCCAGCTTCTGCGCGGCAATCCACACCCGCGCGAGCGCCGAACCACCGCGCACGTAATCGGTCAGATCGACGTCGGCCCCGCCTGGACACGTGACCGCGATCAGTGCGGAACTGGACGAAATCCGCTGCTGCGCGTAGTCACCCAGCGCCGCTCCACCGGACCAATCCCGCAGGTACGCCATCACGTCGGCGCGCCCGCCGATATGCAGCTTGGCGTGCTCGTCGGCGGCCAGCTCCATGGTTCGCAGGTCGAGGCCGGTACGCAAATCATCAGCGGGCCAACGTAATTCGCCGAACATCTCCGCGTGTAATCGGGGCGTCAGGTACCGGACACGGTCGGATTCGGCGAGCAGTTCCGCGGCCTCGCCGAGCCCGGCGCGATCGGCGACCCCGCGCACGGTCGCGCCTTCCGCCGCAGCTGAAACGGCGAGTGCGTCAAGCACTTCCGGCCCGAGCTGGCGGCGGTCGCCGAGGTGCCGGTTGGTCGCGCGCGCGAGCATCCCCGGGTAATCGGCGGCCAATTCCGGGTCGGTGCGCGCACCGAGACGCAGGACGGCCGACACCGGAGCCGTACCGCCGAGCGCGATCTCGTGCGTGCCCAGCAAACCCTGAGCTGCGGCGGCGACACGCGCGTTGTAGAGCGCTGCGCCGAGCGCCACCGCGCTGCCCCTGAAGCCGATATCCATCCCGGAAGTGCGTGTCGGGTCGACGGCGAGGTGCACCGCGGAGCGGTCCAACCGCACCACCCACGGCTGCGCGTTGCCGCCAGAGGGTGCGCGTTCGATGCTGTGCAGAATGCGTGCGATCGGCGTGTTCGGCTCGTCGAGCTCGATGAGCGGTGCGGTGTCTGCCGCGAGCATCCGGTCACCGCGATCGGGTTCGCCGAGTCCGTCGAGCTCGTGCTCCAGATCGACGCGAATTCGACCGGACGGCAGCGCCTGGTCGAGGCCGATCCGGCGCACCGCGGTGGCGATGATGGCCGCGCCGAGCCCGACATCGCTGCCGAGCTGAGGCCAGGTGGTGACCGTCTCGTCGATTTCGGTGAGGCTGGCGGCCAGCCGTGCCGAGAGCTGATTCGGATCGAGAATCCGCATCACGTGCGGGGCCTTGTCCCTGTTCGACAGGCCGCGCAGGTCGGCTCGCGTCGTATCGCCGAGCAGGCCGTGGAACGGCGGCCGATCGGGTTCGAGATCGAATCGCTCGACGTCGAACAGACCTCGGTCGTTGGTCTCCATCAGCACCGGGATGCGGTGTCGCCGTGCCGCCTCGCGCGCGGCGAGCTTCACGTCGAGGGAATCGCAGACCTCGACCACCACCGAGACACCGGTCAGGAATTCGTCCATCGAGGACTCGTCTACGCCTGCCGGGAAGATCTCGACGGGCAGGTACGGATCGAGTTCGGCGATCCGCCGCCCGGTGACGACGCACTTGTTGAGCCCGATGTCGAACAGACCACCGGGAATTCGATTCAGATTCGACAGTTCGACGGTGTCGAAGTCGGCGATCCGCAGCAGCCCGCAGGCGCCCTCCAGCGCGACCACGTAGGCGATCTCGTGCCCCGCGCTCTGCCCGATGACGCCGACCGACTGTCCGCGAAGCTGCCGCTGCTCGACGACGGTCAGCTTGTTCCGGTTGCGGTCCTGTCTGATCGCGCGAAACGCGCCGACACCGACGATGGCCACCAGCGACGACCGCCACGGGTAGTACACCCAGCGATCTTCGGCGGGATCCGCGTCAGGTGCGGCTTTGAGCCGGGCCAGCTCCGATCGCATCGCCGGACGCAGATCGACCACCGAGAGGCCGGGGAGCTCCCGCAGCCGGGCCAGCTCGGCCGCGTCGGCGGGGACACCGTCATCGAGCACCGACGGCCGGAAGATGTCGGCGGGCGGGAGATCTCCGCTCATGGGCGTCGCGCTTCGAGCAATTGCGCGCGCTCGGCGGTGATCAGGTCGTGCTGCGTCTGCGTCGCCGCCGAGAGGTCGGACAGATCCCACCACACGGGCACGGTGGTGTACCGCTCGTCCGGGTAGGACACGGCGGGAATGCCGGGATCGGGACGCGCACCACTGGATTGGTAGGAATCGAGCTGGTGGATGGGGCTCACGCCGAAGCCGTACCGCACGTTGAGCAGCCAGGTGACGTGCACGACGCCGCGGGCGACCAGCGCGCCGAGTTCCGGCCTGCGCGGGACCGACCGCGTCGACCACCCGCCCTTGGATTCGACGATGCCGCTGGGCACCTTGGCGTCGACGGACGCGCGCAACGCGGCCTCGCCGGGAGTGCCGATCCACGGGTGGAACCCGGGGATGTCATCGGCGCTCGCGTGTGGCCCGTGCGCGCGCACGCCTGCCACCACCGAGCCGTCGGGGTCGATCGCGACGAGGAACAGAGTCGTCGAACGGCCGTCGGCGAGGGATTCGACATCGAGCGCGTCCTGAACTCCGTAGTGCCGGTAACCATTCAGCGCACCCGCGAGGTACTGGTCCCACAGTGCCGGATCTTCCTCGGGCGAACAGATGCGGACATGACATCCGGAAATGCTGTCGAGGTACCGCAACCCGCCCGCATTCGCGCCAACCACCCGGTGATCCGAGCCGGTGTGAGCAGACACCCTCATAGAACTCCGTACCTACACCCACGTCGGCTTTGTCCGACCAGCCAAAGTTTTCCTACGCAGTATCCGTCATTCCACAGGAATGCACCATACGAGTGGCTAATTTTCCGGTAACCTTCTGAGCCAGTTGAAATAATCCCAGGTCAGAATGGGTGAATGTGCGGAAGGCGACCGATTCCAGACCGATCGGTTCGAATTCGGCTAACTTTCAGCTATCAGCGGTGATCGACACGAACAGTTCCACCGTGTCGGGGCCGTGCCACACTTCGATCTCCTCGCGGTAGGCGCGGGAGATCTCGGCCGACGCCGTCGCGTCGTCGACCTGGGCCCAGACGTCTTCCACCGGGTCGTGGTAGTCACCGTTGGGCGCGAAACGGGCGTAGATACCCCTGGGGACACGCAGCACGAGATCGCCGACCGGCACGTCGGCCGGGGACGCGTATTCGCGCGCGACCAGCGCGTTCCAGTTGCCCGCCGGGTCGGGGACATAGACCGTGTGCAGCGGTTCGCCGGTGCCGGGCCGGTCGCGCAGCCGGTCCTTGAGGAACTCGATCAGGTCGCTGTTGCTCACCTTGAAGCTCGGGTGCACCCTCGGCACCGCGAGGCCGCCGTACAGCGCCGCGCCACGGACCACGATCGAATAGGTCATCGCGGGTCGACCGCCAGGTACAGCTCGATCTTGTAGGCGTGCGGGTAGCACTCGAAATCGCCGGTGAAGGTGCGCTTGATCTGGTTGTGCTCTTCGGCGTAGGCGATCTGGGTCCACAGATCCGTCATCACCTGCGGGAAGTTACCGACCGCGGAGAAACGCGCGTAGCTGCCGCGCGGCAGCCGGGCCGCCAGATGTCCACGAGTGACCTGCTCGAGCGAATCGCACTGATAACCCACGATCTGGGTGTTATAGGTGCTCAGCTCGCCGGTGTAGTCGGTGTAGGCGCTGGCCAGTGGCCCGCCCAGATCCTGATGCAGAACCGCTGACCATGCCGCTTCGAGGTCACGGTCGCGGAGCTCACCGAGTGCGCGTTTGGGACTGCGGACCGGAAGACCGGCCACCCAGGTCTCGTCCCGCTCGACGATTTCGAACTGCAATTGACGACTCTCTCGAAGGGTCCTGCTCGGGTTGCGCCATGCTATCAAACCCCACCCTAACCATATCTGAGCTGGACAAACGTCCACCACTACCGCGTGGACACCGGGCGCTATTGTCCGATTCATCTCCATGCCCTAAGCTCCCGCGCTCGTGTGGGTACACGCGGCGCTCGAACCGCGAAAACAAGTCGTGCGATGGGCCGGCGTGGTGACCGCCGCCGTGCTGGTCGGGTATCTCGCTGTACTACTGGGGGATTCGCGACACTTCTATACCGACGACACCGAGGCGCAATACGTGCCGATGTGGCAGTTGCTCGGTGCCGAATTGCGTGCGGGCCGATTCCCGGCGATGGTGCCGTGGGAATGGATGGCGGGCAACTACAGCCTCGAGGAGGCCGGGCTCTACAACCCCGCGCAGTTGCTGGTGTACCTGCTCGCGCCCTCGTTCGACAATCTCGCGCTGTACGCGACCGCCGTGAAGTTCGTGTTCTCCGCGATCGCCGCGCTCGGCGTGTTCCGCATCTGCCTGGCCTACGGTGCCCGCGCGCCGTGGGCCGCGGTCGCCGGAGTGGCGTTTCCGTTCAGCGGCTGGTTCCTGTTCTTCGACGAGGCCAGCTGGTTCACCTCGCAGACCGGCACCACCTGGCTGGTGCACGCGTGGGCCTCGGCAGTGCTCTACGCCAGGGGACGCACCGGGCCGATTCCGCTGTTCGTATTCCTGTATCTGGCGCTGACCGTCCAATATGCCTTTCCCGCAGTCGAATCCGGGCTGATGATCGCCGCCGTGGCCGCGGGTGAGTATCTGTATCAGCGCAAGTGGGCGCCGGTGCTGCGGATGCTCGCCGCCGCCGGGCTCGCGGCACTCGCCTCGATGATCGCGAACCTGCCGATCCTGCTCTCCTCGCAGGCCACCTGGCGCGGTGACGTATCCACCATCCACAACGACCCCTTCCTGACCGTGCCGTGGTCGGAATCGCTCAATGCGAGCCTGCCCAGCACCGTGCCCGCGTTCACCGCGTGGTGGGGCCATGTGCAGCCACTACCGATGGTCTACATCGCGTGGTTCGTGATCCCGGCGCTCGCGTTCATCGACTGGAAGGCCGCCGCGCGCGCCGCCGCCTCGTGGAGCGGCATCGCGCTGTTCGCGGTGGCGACCCTGATGTGGACAGCCGGGCCCGGCGCGATCGGTCCGCTGCGGTGGCCGGCGCGGGTGTTGCCGATGCTCGCGATCGCACTGCTGGTGCTGGTGTGTGTGCTGATCAGTCGCTACGGGGATTTCGCGCCGTCGCGGCGGCGATACGCGGCGGCGGGCGCGCTGATCGCGTTGCTGTTCATCCGATCGTTCTCCGCCGCACCGAAACTCGTCGAACGCCATGCGCTCGCGGTGTTCGTGGTGGTCGGGCTCGGGGCCGGGGTGGTGTGGCTGGCGCGCACCCGCGGGGTCGCCGCCGCGGCGGTGTTGACGATTGTCGCGACGTTCCCGATCGCGTTCGCCCAGGTGGCGTCGGCGCCGCAGACCCCGATGTCCTACGGGTTCCCCGAGCGGCGCTCGGAGATGAGGGACGCGTTCCCCGATTTCGGCGGGCGCACATTGCAATTGGCGGACCGGATCATGGTGCGCGACGAAGAGCGAACCCTCGCAGGCACTTACGGCTCCATCGCGCTGGGCAGCTATGCCAAGAACCTCGGTCTGCAATACGTGAACGGGTATACACCCGTCGGGCACGCGGCCTTCGCCGGGTTGCTGTGCATGGCGTGGGACGGCGGCACCTGCCCCGACGCGTACAAGCGGGTCTTCGCTGTCGAACCGTCGACCGACACCCCGATCGTCGACTTGATGCGGATGGATCGCGTTGTCCTGCAACGCAGTCAGTACCCCAACGCGGGCACCGAACCCGCGCCGGCCGGTTGGCGATTCGTCCACTACCCCGGCCACGAACACCAGATCTGGGTGCTGGAACGGGTCAACCCGCTGCCCTCCCCCGGTGATCTGATCGCCCACGAATCCGGCGTCCACGCCACTGTCATGCCAGAAGCGGGCCTCACCAACCGCGCAACCGTCTCGTCCGGGACCGGCGGCCGCGTGGTGTTGTCCCGCCTGGCCTGGCCCGGCTACACAGCAACCCTCGGCAACAGCGAGATCCCCGTTCGGGCCGTCGCGGGAACCTTTGTCGCGGTGGATATTCCGCCCGGTACCCACAATGCGACGCTCACCGTCACCTGGCGTCCGCCCGGCCTGTCCATCAGTCTCACCACCGCCCTGCTGGCGCTGGTCGGCATCGGCCTACTGCAATGGTGGTCCCGAAGAAGCCAGCGCGACAACGAGATCGATATCGCGGCTGCAGTGGAGGCGAACCAGGAGGCCGTCGAGACGTGAGGCCGCCGGTCGGCTCACCCGAGCGCGCCGGCCAGATGCGGCCAGGCTTCGTGCAGGTCGGCCTCGAACTGTCCCCAGGTGTGTGACCCGGTCGGCCGGTGCACGTGCACGGCCGGGATCCCCAACTGGGCGAGCCGCCCGGCGAAAGCGGCCGTGCACGCTCCCGCGAGAGTTTCGATCGGCGGCATGGGCAAACCACGGTCCCGCGGGCCGGGCAAGCCCGTCGCCGCGGACAGGAAAATCTTCTTGCCCGCGAGCCGTCCGGCATTGGCGAACACGTCGTGCTCCCGCCACCCCGGCCCGCCGGGAAGCCCCCACATGTTTCCCGGATTCCCGCCACCGCGCACCGCCTGCGCGCTGGCCATCGCGATTCCCAACGGGTCCGAAGCCCACGGGCAACCACTCAGCGCCGCCACCGCGGAAAACCGCGAACCACTCTGAATAGCCAGGTCCAAGGCCGACGACGCGCTCATCGACACTCCGGCGATGGCATTGCGCCCACTCGTATCGAGCGCGCCGTCGATCGCCCCGGGTAACTCCTGGGTCAGATACGTCTCCCACCGCACCCGGCCGACGCCGGGGTCATCGGAGATCCAGTCGGTGTAGAGCGTGAACGCGCCGCCGACCGGCATCACCACATTCACGAACTTGTCGGCGAAGAAGTCGCGGACGTCGGTGTCCTCCCACCACGAGATCCCGTCCGCCCCGCCACCTGCCCCGGTGAGCAGATACAGCGTGGGCGCTCCGGCCCCCGCCGCTTTGATCACGTTGTTCTGGATAACCCGCCCCATCGCGGGCGAGTACACATCGATCTGAGCGGACCTGCCACCCAGCGGCTTCTCCCCCACCACATACGCCCCCGGATCGGCCGATGCCTTCGCACCCCCGAGAGCCGCAACAATCGCGCACACCACAGCAAGCCACGTTCTCGATGCAGTCACCCATCCGTTGTACCCCGCAGCCCGCCTGTGTATTCGGAACCACGCGACACCTATTCAGTCGAAATCGGACAGTGACCAGGCTCACCATCGGGTGCGCGATTCGTTCCGATAACCCTCGGACCTGCACGTTTCGATCCGCGTCGACCAGCGCGCAGCCGAAAAACCAGATGATTTGTGTCGGACCCGACCGGAATACTGACCGGCGCCCGATGAGTTGGACCGACGGAATCCGTCTTTTCTCGTGTGGTGCCGCGACGTCGTCGACTCGGCATCGGGCCACAGCTCACGCCCCGCCGTTCCCCCATGCTCCCCGGAGGTCACCCCGATGCCAGCCGATCTGTCCACGCCGACGACGAAGGGCAAGACACCGACCGTCATCCGCGTGCTGGTGCTCGCGACCTTCGTCGTCATCCTCAACGAAACCATCATGATCAACGCGATCCCGCGGTTGATGAGCGACCTGCAGGTCACCGAGGTCGCCGCGCAGTGGGTCTCCACCGCGTTCATGCTCACGATGGCCGCGATCATCCCCACCACCGGCTGGTTCCTGCAGCGGGTCACGACCCGGCAGGCCTATGCGGCCGCGATGGGCGTGTTCATCGCAGGCACCGTGATCTCGGCACTCGCGCCGACGTTCGCCGTGCTGCTGATCGGTCGCGTCATCCAGGCCGGTGGCACCGCGGTGATGATGCCGCTGCTGATGACCACCCTGATGACCGTCGTGGCGGAGCAGGACCGTGGCCGCGTGATGGGCAACGTCACCCTGGCCATCTCGGTCGCGCCCGCCATGGGCCCGGTCATCTCCGGCCTGATCCTGCAGATCGACATCCCCGGCGTGGAATCGTGGCGGTTGCTGTTCGTGGTGATGCTGCCGATCACCGGTCTGGTCACCTGGCTGGGTCTGCGTCAGCTGGAGAACGTCGGCGAGCCGCAGCCAGGCACGCTCGACCTCCCCAGCGTGGCGCTGGCGGCCCTCGGCTTCGGTGGACTGGTGTTCGGGCTCAGCAAGTTCCACGGTGACAGCTACACCACCGCGGCGCTGATCACCGCCGGTGGTGTCGCGCTGATCGCGGCGTTCGCGCTGCGCCAGCTCAGCTTGCAGCGCAACGGCACCCCGCTGCTGGATCTGCGGGTCCTGCTGCAGGGCACCTACACCAAGGCGCTGGTCCTGATGTCGATCGCGTTCCTGGCGATGATGGGCTCGATGATCCTGCTGCCGCTGTACCTGCAGAACCTGCGCGGGCTGAGCCCGCTGGAGACCGGCCTGCTGGTGATGCCGGGTGGTCTGGCGATGGGTCTGCTCGGCCCGACCGTCGGCAGGTTGTTCGACAAGTTCGGTGGGCGTGCCCTGGTGATCCCGGCCTCGATCGGCATCACCGCCTCGCTGGCCGGCTTCACTCAGATCTCGATGGACATGCCGTACTGGCAGCTGCTCGGCCTGCACATCTTGATGATGGTGTCGCTGGCCGCGGCGTTCACTCCGGTGTTCACCCTGGGTCTGGGCGCGCTGCCGATGAACCTGTACTCGCACGGCAGCTCGATGCTCGGCACCCTCCAGCAGGTGGCGGCCGCCTTCGGTACCGCCCTGGTGGTGACCGTCATGTCAGCCCGCAGCACCTCGCTCATCGACGCGGGCACCGCACCGGCCGAGGCCACCCTCGACGGCATGCGCCTGGCCTTCCTGATCTCGGCCCTGCTGGCCCTGGTCGTGATCGTGATGGCGGTCCTGCTGCCGAACCGCGCGGCGGCCGACCCGCACGCCGCGCCCGTGCAGGACGCCGCGGACGAGCCGGAGCTGGTCAAGAACTGAACGTAGTTACGACAACGAACCCCCGGTCGCGATTCGCGACCGGGGGTTCGTCATATCTGTGGTGTCTCAGCTCAGTGCGTGGGTCGCGTAGTGGTGTCGGGATCTCGCCAGAGACCGAGATCGAAGTACAGCGTGGTCATGGAGTCCCACATGGTCGACCACTGCTGCTTCGGGCCCTTGCAGACCCAGACGGCGGTCATGCGGTCGATGCCGGGAGTGCCCTTGGGGTCGTCGAGGTGCACGACGCGCTCCACCTCGGCGAAACGGGATCGCAAGTCGGCTTCGGCGGTGTCGAGTCCGACGTAGATCACCGAGGTCGCCGAGTTCGGTGGCGGGCCGAAGAAGCCGAAGCCCCGGCTCGGGCTGTAGGTGGCGGGCAGGCCGTACTGCCCGCCGAATTGCTCGACCGCGCCTGCCTGCGGATAGCCTTGCGCGACGATGACGGCGTCGGCCTTCTCCGCCGGCGTCAGCGTGGTGTAACCGTCGTTCACAGCGGAAACCATCAACGACCAGTTCGTGTTTCCGAAGAACGCCGTCCGTAGCCCGAGATCGATGGCATCCTCCGACTGTGGGCGCCAGCTGGGCGACAGCGGAATCACGGTGAGCGTGACGATGGTCGTCAGCACCGAGGCGCCGGCGATCGGCACCAGCGCTATGTTCATCCACCGTTTCCGGTCGTACTGCCAGAGGCCGACGGCACCGAAGGCGAACATGGCGGGGAACAGGCCCCCGGGGTAGTAGGGCCTGCCGTGCGTGATCATGACGAACGCGGTCATGATCACCAGCGCCACCGGGATGAAGCGATAGGGGCGAAGCGACTCCTGCTTGAACGCCGCCCAGAGTCCGATCGCGAGCAGCAACGTGCCCATGATGCCGGCCAAGATGGGGAACTGCGGCAGGAATCCGATCGGACCGTAGCCGGTGGCGTCCTGTTCCGCGCCGATGACCGAGCCCATGGCCAGCTGTGGCCAGTTGTGCTGTGACTGCCAGTAGAGAATCGGGATGAGGGACGCGGCGAGGATGCCGGTTGCCACCCACAGCGCGGGGCGGCGCAGCACTTCGCGGGGGCCGCAAACGATGACCGCCAGGCCGAGGCAGGCCCAGACGATCGGGATCATCCACTTCACCTGCATATCCAGGGCGGCAACGAGACCCGCGACGACGATCAGCCAGTCCTGGCGGGTGCGAACCCAGCGAATGAACAGCCAGGTGATCACGGCGGTGAGGGTGGCGTCGAAGGAGAACGTGCTCATGACGACTTGGTTGGCCGCCAGGCCCGACAGCGCGTAGGCGGCCGCGGCGAGCATCTGAACGCGGTGGCTGCCCCGGAGTTCGTAGGCGATCAGCGCCGCCACGACCACCGCGCCAACACACATCAGAACGGCGGGGAAGCGCAGTGCTGTCACCGATCCCGGTGCGAGCTGGTCGGCGATCCAGGCGAACAACGGCACCACCACGCCCTGATCGGCGTAGGTGTAGTCGAGTCGTCTTCCGGCGGAAAGGAAATAGAGTTCGTCGCCGAAGAAGTCGTAGCGTCCGGCCGTCGCTGTCAGCACTACTGCGGCAATCGCGGCGATCAGCGCGACGCCACGAAAAGCGAACGACGGATGGGTATTCGGAATATCTTCAGGCTCGGTACGAACCTCGATGACCGCTGTCATGAACTGCCTCTGACGCTTTCCAACAGACGCGTTCGACGCCCCCTCCCGTGGTGGCGTCACATCTGTTCGCTGGTGAAACGATTCCTCCCCGGCAGCGAACTTGATGAGCGCGGGCGCTCGCGGTCCTGCGCGGATCACGTGATTTACAGAAACGTTACTGCCATTCAGCAGGGTCCGCAAATGCGCTGACCTGCACAGTAATTGCCATTTTCGGTGTATCGGCTATTACCTGGACAGCGTTACCGATGTGACAGGCATTACGGTTTAGGCAGTATGCGAATAAGTTGATTCCCCTGCTGTGCGGCAAAACGAAGGTTTCACAATGCAATTCGGCATCGTCAACACGAGCAGTCAAGCCCCGAATATTCAGGGCCTGGAAATGGAAAAGCCCCTTACTCACCGGTATTTATTCATCAATCGTGCCTGCCGTCGAGCGAGCAGCCGGTGCGCCACGGCAATTGGGGGCATGTGGTCGATCATTATCGCGCCTAAGGTTCGTGCCGCACAGCTGGACGTAGAGAAGGGACGACAGATGTCGAAGTTGGTACGTGGTGTGATGGTGGCGGCAACGGCCGTGGCGCTGGCGACCGGAGCGCCCGCGGCGGCCTTCGCCGCGGCGGGCGATTCCGGCTCGTCGACCGGTTCGCTGGACAGCCGGTCCCTGACCTGTCAGATCAAGACACTGCTCGAGTACGGAACCCTGAGCGCGGGCGAGTCCGCGATGTGGAACATCCCGGAGTGCTCGCCCTTCTGGCAGGGATAAGGCACGCACAGAGAAAGGGCCCGGTCGGTGACCGGGCCCTTCTTGTGTGGAGCTAAGGGGAATCGAACCCCTGACCTTCTCGATGCGAACGAGACGCGCTACCAACTGCGCTATAGCCCCGTGCGGCTCTGGCGAACCGCGCTGTGACACTGTATCAGGGGTTGCGCCCCGATACCGAATCGGTACTCTGACCTGCTGATTTGCGTGGTTGCACCAGTTACTCGCCGACAGCTTGACCGAGGTCTTCGACCCGGTTGCGGAGCGCGCGAGAAGTGGCCGGATCGAAGATCTCGAGGAACTCGAACCTCGGATCCTCGTCGTCGGTGTCGAGCAGGGTGGAACGGCGGCGCAGGGCGCGTGCGGTATCGCGATCCATGGTGCGACGGGTGTTGGCCGCTTCCGGAGTGGCTTCAGCGGCTTCCTGGCGCTTGCCGCGGGTGAGGCGGGCCGCGCGCCTGCGGCGGATCTCCTCCTCCACGTGGACCTGCTTGCGCAGGTAGGCGAGGTAGCCCGTGAGCACCGCGGCCGACAACCCGCACGCCCACCAGAACATCGAGTTCAGCAGCAGCCCGAACGCGGCGAACAGGATCATGCCGATGATCAGGCCCATGACCGCGCGCTGACGGAAGCTGTAGCGGGCGGCGCGGGCGATGGCGTCGGCCTCGGGGTCGTAGCCGCCGCGACCGCGACGCGACGGGGTGAAGTCGTCGTCATCGTCGAATTCGGCGTCTGGGGCCACGAGGTCGTCGAGCCGGGCCGGTGGCGCGGGTGGGATGCGCGCGGCGACGGGCGGCTCGTCCTCGACCACCGCCGAGAGTGGTTCGGCCGCAGTGTCTTCTGCGTCGTCGTCGAGATCGGCTGTCGCGGTGGGCTCTCCGACCGCGCCGGCGTCCACCTCTGCTTCGGCTGCTTCGAGTTCGACTGTGGGGGTCAGCTTTTCGTCGTCATCTTCGGTGACGGGCTCTTCGGTCGTCATCCGATCCTCCGAATCAGTTCGGTGGGAGCGCTTGCGTAGCACACGGGGTCGGTAGTCGGGGTCACTCTCGTGACCGCCTGCCGCGCCGATGCGGATCCGTCGTTCGGCCCCGCCACGGTGCAGCACGCGTGTGGCGAGCGCGGCATCGGTGGTGCGGCGGATCCGGGGATGCCGGTCCGCCAGGATCGGGAACAGGACGAAGACCCACAGCACCACCAGTCCGATCCACAGGATCGAATTCGGCATCGCGGTCATCACCTCCCGTCCCCACCTACGTGTTGTCCATCTGTGGACGCACCACTGACGTCCGTAGGTTAATTCGGGCAGACGCGTCAGTGTGGCAGGCGCGCCGTGCACACCTGCCACATGAGTAACAGAAATTTCACGGCTGCGCCGCTCGACCCTCCCTGACCAGGCGATCCACCACAGTGCCCATAACCTCTTCGACGGTCAGCCCGACCAGCAGGTGATCGCGCCACGCACCGTCGACATCGAGGTAGCGGCGCAGCATGCCCTCTTCCCGGAAGCCGACATTGCGCAGAACAGCCTGGCTGGCAAGGTTTTCCGGCCGCACCGTCGCCTCGACGCGGTGCAGGCCGATCGGGCCGAAGCAGTGGTCGAGACCGAGCGCGAGCGCGGCGGTCGCCACCCCCTGACCGCCGAGATCCTTGGCCACCCAGTACCCGATCCAGCCCGAGCGCAGCGCGCCGCGCACGATATTGCCGATGGTCAGCTGACCGCTGAACTGCCCGTCGACCTCGATGACCAGCGGGATCATCGCTCCGCGCCGGGCCTCGGCCTTCAAGCTCGTCCACAGCGACGGCCAGTTCGACGCGTGGTTGCGCGCCTCCCAGCTGCCGCGCCCGGTCGGTTCCCAGCGCTCGAGGTGGTCGCGGTCGCGCAGCCGGATCCGGCTCCACGCGGCGGCATCACGGAAACGCACCGGTCGCAGGGTCACCGTGCCGCCCGCGACGCGTACCGGGCCGAGCCGAGCGGGCCATCCGGGGTGCTGGCCTGCCCGGAATACGTTCATGGACTCCACTTTTCAGCCGCGCTGCGCCAGGAACGCGACCTGAACCTCGTCACCGGTGCGGAAATCGGTGTCGTCGGGCTCCACCACGATCAAGCTGTTCGCCTCGGCGAGGGTCACCAGCAGATGCGAGGAGCCCGCGTTGCCGTTGCCGAGCGGCTGCACGAGATAGTCGCCGGTCGCCTCGTCGCGCAGCAGTTGCGCGCGCAGGTAACCCTTGCGGCCCGGCATCGAGGTGATGGGAGTGATGGTGCGGGCGCTGACAATTCGGCGCATCGGCTGACGGCGGCCCAGCGCGATCCGGATGAGCGGACGCACCATCACCTCGAAAACCACCAGCGCGCTCACCGGATTGGCCGGTAGCAGGAAGGTCGGCACCTCGTCGCGGCCGAGCCGACCGAAACCCTGCACCGATCCCGGATGCATCGCCACACGGTCCACTTCCAGCTCGCCGAGCCCGTCGAGCGCCTCGCGCACCTGATCCGACGCCCAGCCGCCGACCGCACCGGCGATCACCACGACCTCCGAGCGCACCAGCTGGCCTTCGACCACGTCACGGAGTCTGCGCGGATCGGCGCTGACGATGCCGACCCGGTTCACATCGGCGCCCGCGTCGCGCGCGGCCGCCGCCAGGGCGTAGGAGTTCACGTCGTAGACCTGGCCGGGACCGGGCGTGCGGTCGATATCGATCAGCTCGCCACCGATGGAGATCACCGAAAGGCGGGGTCGCGGATGCACGAGCACCTTGTCCTGGCCGACCGCGGCGAGCAGGCCCACCTGGGCCGCGCCGATGATCGTGCCCGCCCGCACGGCCACGTCACCGGGCTGCACGTCGTCACCGATGCGGCGGACATAGTCGCCCGAGCGAACCGGCTCGAAAACCTTGATCCTGGCCCGCCCACCGTCGGTGAACTCCACCGGCAGCACCGCATCGGCCAGGGTCGGCATCGGCGCGCCGGTATCGACCCGCACGGTCTGGCGCGGCTGCAACCGGATGGGCTGGCGCGAACCGGCCACCACCTCGCCGACGACCGGCAGGGTGAGGTCGATCAGCTCGCCCTCCTCGTCGCGCACATCGGTGCCCGCGGCGGTGACGTCGACGCTGCGCACCGCGTACCCGTCGATGGCGGCCTGATCGAAGCCGGGCAGCGGCCGCTCGGTGACGACGTCCTCCGCGCACAGCAAACCCTGGGCTTCGGATATCGCCACCCGGACCGGCCGGGGTGCGACCGCAGCCGCGGTGACCTTGATCAGCTGATCCTCAACCGAGCGCATCGAGCTCCTGAATCTATGGCGGCGGTGAACCTGGCCGCGGTTACGCGACGGGCGACTGTGGATCCCACTCCGGACTGAGCCGGAACTTCAGCCACTCGCGCAGTTGCGGGCCGTATTCCTCCCGCTCGAGGGCGAAATCCACAGCAGCTCGAAGATAACCGCCCGGGTTGCCCAAGTCGTGGCGCGACCCACGGTGGACCACCACGTGCACCGGATGCCCCTCGGCGATCAGCAGGGCGATGGCATCGGTGAGCTGCAGCTCCCCACCCGCGCCCGGCTCGATCCGGCGCAGTGCGTCGAAGATCACCCGGTCGAGCAGGTAGCGACCGGCGGCGGCCAGGGTCGACGGCGCGTCGGCGAGGTCGGGCTTCTCGACCATGCCCTTGACGCGCAGCACGTCGGTCTCGGCGCCGTCGGCGCATTCCTCGACGTCGAAGACGCCGTAGGCACTGACCTGGGATTTCGGTACATCGATGGCGCACAGCACGGAGCCGCCACGCTCGCGGCGGACCCGGCTCATCGTCTCGAGCACGCCACAGGGCAGCACCAGATCGTCGGGCAGCAGCACGGCGATGGCCAGTTCGTCGTCGTCGAGGACGGATTCGGCCTGGGCGACGGCGTGGCCGAGGCCGAGGGGCTCCTCCTGCACGACCGAGGTCACATCGAGCAGTGCCGGGGCCTTGCGAACCTTCTCCAGCAGCGCGAACTTCCCGCGCTCGGCCAGGGTGCTCTCCAGCACGAGGTCCTCGACGAAGTGGGCGACCACGCCGTCCTTGCCGGGCGAGGTGACGATCACCAGCCGGTCGGCACCGGAATCGGCGGCCTCGGCCGCGACCAGCTCGATGCCGGGGGTGTCGACCACCGGCAGCAACTCCTTGGGCACCGTCTTGGTGGCAGGCAGAAACCGCGTCCCGAGTCCGGCCGCGGGTACCACCGCAGTGCGGAAACCGGAAGTCTTGTCTGTCATGCGCATACCCTATCCATTCAGTGCCGTCCGATCGCCTCCGCGCGACGATCCGGCGTCGGCAAGAGCTTATGCGTACCTCCGCCTTCGCTCCGGCCGTGCGCAAGGGACATCGGATCGCCGCGCGCCTGTGCAGACTATGGTGGTCGCTGTGGAGATGCCCGGTGAGCGCACCAAATATGCGTGGCGCGGCGAGATCCTGGCCACTCGCGCGCAGGTGGACTCCGCCGAACACGCCGTCGACGCGGCCGCGCTCGCGGCCTCCGCGGCCCGCCTGGCCGGGGCCGATGACATCGTGTGCGCCTACGTTCCGGTCCGTGGCGAACCCGGCGATCTACGCATGGTCGACGTGCTGCGCGAACGCGGCGCCACCGTGTTGCTGCCGGTCACCGGCGAGCCGGGTCCGCTGAGCTGGGCGCGGTACGAGGGCGCGGATTCGCTGCGCAAGGCCCGCTACGGCCTGCTGGAGCCTGCCACCGAGACGCTGCCACCCGCCGTGGTGGCCGAAGCCACGACGATCCTCGTTCCGGCCCTCGCGGTGGATCGGCGCGGGGTGCGGCTCGGGCGCGGCGCCGGATATTACGACCGGACGCTCGGCGCGGCACGGGCGGACGTCCGCCTCATCGCCGTGGTACGGGATAATGAACTGGTCGACCGGCTTCCCGAGGAACCGCACGATCGGCGAATGGGTTGGGCACTCACCCCGGGTGGCGGGCTGGAACAGCTGGGCCGCGACCTCCCCGTTTCGCCGGAATGAAACGGCGATTCGCGACGTTGGCAGTGTCGGCGGTAGAGTGCTAGATCGACGAGAGACTTGCGGAGGATCCTGTGCCAACTTATTCGTATGCGTGCACCCAGTGTGACAACCGCTTCGACATCGTTCAGTCCTTCTCCGACGACACGCTGACGGAATGCCCGCAGTGCGCCGGGAAGCTGCGCAAGCTGTTCAACTCGGTCGGCATCGTGTTCAAGGGCAGCGGTTTCTACCGCACCGACAGCCGTGGTGGCGCGTCCACCGCGAGCGAACCGGCGAAGACCTCGTCCGAGAGCGGCAGCACCAGCAGCAGCAACGGATCCAGCGACAGCGGAAATTCGTCGTCGACTGCGAGCACCAGCTCCACTCCGGCCGCCGCCAGCTGACTTTTCGACAGTTATCCACAGCCCCGCGGTTATCCACAGGCGGGGTTTTCGACGGCTTTTCCGCACTGCCACGGTTCTACGCTTTCGCCCATGACTCGCAGTCTCGCCGATCTGGGACGTGGCAGTTCCTGGCGTTTCGCCCTCGGTAACCGTCCTGCCTGGGCCGATGCTCTCCTGGCCCGGCGTATCGCCGCCGCGGCACTGGCCGTGGCCGCCGTCGTGTTGTTCGTGCGTGGTGATCCCGGCGGTGCCAGGGTCGCGGTGGTGGTCGCCGCCCGCGATCTCGCGCCGGGCCGACTGCTCACCGCCGACGACCTGCGCGTCGACCAACACGAATCCCGTTCGCTACCAACAGGTTCCGTCGGCCAGACCGCTCCCCTGCTCGGCGCGACATTGACCGGCGCCATGTACGCGGGGGAAGCCTTCACCGATCTGCGTGTCGTCGGCCCACGGCTGGCCGCGGCCGCCGCGGGCAGTGCCGACGCGCGGATCGTGCCGATCCGGTTGGCCGATGCCGCGGTGGCCGATGTGTTGCGGGCGGGCGATCGTGTCGATGTCGTTGGTGTCGAGGATGCGGGCGCTCCCGGGGCGACCACGCCCGCGCGCACGTTGGCCACCGATGCCGCGGTTGTTCTCGTCATCGCGACCGGCGATCGACGCGGTGCGGAACGGGTGGTCCTGGTCGCGCTGGACACCGAATACGCCACCGCTGTCGCCGGGGCGTCGCTGCGGACAGCACTGACCGTCGTTCTTCATTGACCGGGTTCATCGCCCGCCCACGTCGAAGTTCGCGAGAAATTTGCCGAAACCCTGATTAGCATCAGTCAGGAACCAAGCACCACCGTTTCGCACATTCGATATGGAGCCCAGCGCCCCGGCCGGCTCCTGTACGAAGGAGGCATCGGCATGCTCAAAGGTTTCAGGGACTTTCTGCTCCGCGGCAACGTCGTCGATCTGGCGGTCGCCGTCGTCATCGGCACGGCATTCGTCGCGATCGTCACCGCGTTCAGCGAGGGGATCATCAATCCGTTGCTCGCGCTGTTCGGCGGATCGAACGAGATGGGGCTCGGCTTCCAGCTCGTCGCGGATAAGCCGGCCACCTTCATCGAGGTCGGGCCGATCATCACCGCGGCGATCAACTTCCTGCTGGTCGCGGCGATCCTCTACTTCATCCTGGTGGTGCCCGCGACCAGGGCGAAGAAGCGGTTCTCCAACGCCGACGAAAGCCTCACCGAAAACGAACTGCTCATTCAGATTCGCGACCTGCTGTCCGAGCAGCGCGGCCGCTCGGACGGTAAGCACAGCTCGTTGTCCCAACCGCAGCCGGACGCCGACGGCGAACGGACACACTGAATCCACGCCCGTGACACGGAGATCGGGGCCTGCTCCCCAGAGCAGGCCCCGATCTTGTTGTCCGGCAGTCTTATTCGATCAGCCGAGGCTGAAGGGCGCGCCCCAGAGGGTCACCCAGCTCATGACGTTGTCGGTTTCCACCTCGACGCTCACGAAGGAACGGGCCTGGGCGTAGCCGCCGCAGCCGGACAGGCCGATGGTTTCGTCGGCCCAGGTCACCGAGCCCGACCCGTTCTTGAAGGCATTGCGGGTCTTGTGGGATTCATTGCCGTAGTCGTCGGGCATTTCGAGATCGAGGACGTAGAAGGACTTCGATTGACCGGGGCCGACGGTGAGCTCGCCGCCGGTGCCGACCCCGACCTTCTGCTCGGTGCCTGCCCAATCGCTCTCCGCACTCGAGTCACCGAGCGCATCGCCACCGGAGATATTGACCTGACAACCCACGGTGTAGCCCGGGAAGATCTTGCCACTGCCACCGCCGGAGACCGACACCTGCGCACTGCCGGAAACCCACGCGTTGCGATGCGCCGGCGTGGACCCCATGGACGGATTGATATTGGCGGACTCGCCGACCAGCGCGATGTCGACGACAGTGCCGTCGGACAGCGTCTTGGTGATGTGGCCGCCCGGCAGCGGAACGAAGGTATCGGCATTAGCCGCACCCGTGGACAACAGACCCAATGCCACGGTCGCCGCCGTCGTGAAACCGGCTACGCGCGCCATGCTCTTACGGTTGATCATCACAGTGACCCCTCGAGGGTGAATTCGTGTGAACGAGAACGAGTTTCGTTTCGGCCGCGCGATCAGCCGATGCTGAACGGCGCTCCGTAGAGCGAGGTCTTGGAGTAGTGGTCACCGATGATCTCGACCACCGAGTAGGACCGGGCCTGGGCGTAGCCCGCGCAACCCTGGATCTCGATCTCCGCGTCCTGGTACTCCACCGAATAGACGCCGGGCTTGAGAATGTCCTTGGCATCGATCTGCACGAAAGAGACCTGACCGGGGCCGAGATGAAGACCGATCGCACCACCGGCCGACGCGCCGAGGGTCGACACTCCACCGGAGAACCCAGCGGCGATCGCCTCGTCACCGATGCTCACCTGGCATCCGACGATGTAACCCGTATTCAGCTGCGACGCACCATGCGTCGAAGAATTGTTGGAGCCGGGACGGTTCCGTGGTCCGTTGTACGGCCCGACCTCGCCCTCCGGCGTGACCTGCACATCGGCAATGGCATTGCCCGATACCCACACCACCCGACCAGCACCGTTGGCGGACAGCGACGGGGAGATGACGGCATGCTCGCCGGTACGACTCAAAGTGACACCGGGGCCGAGCTTCTGGCCGTCCGGCAACGGTACGAAGGTATCCGCGTTGGCAGCACCGGCCGACAACAGGCCGATCATCACGGCCACTGCGGCGCCAGCGCTCCATGCGCCGCGACGCCCTCGGTTGGTGCGGTTCTCGCTCATTCTTCCCCTCGAGGTATACGCAAATCCGACCTCGACCATCGAGGTCGATATCTGTGTTGCGCCCGGACCCAGCTGGGGTGTGCCACAAGGACAGGCACCGCTGGCAACAGGACAGATACGCCCTGCCGGGAGGTGGATCGAGAAGCTGGTCGTCACCGGATCGGCGCGAATCTCAGCCGATCGGCGAACGAAAAACGCAAGATGACTTCGACTGCCGGGGCGGTCGATTCGGGTTCAACATAATGAGACGGGCTCGCAATGTCCAGTGCTACAACATGGATCGCACGACAAAACGGGCCGGTCGCAGTAGCGACCGGCCCTGTCTCTTATACACATATACGATCCCACGATACCTATTACAATCTCGGGGTGTGGGGGTGGGGGTGTTTGTGTGG
>NZ_JBHXNJ010000012.1:194331-214773 GCF_042719655.1 Nocardia sp. NPDC058518 | reverse complement strand
GTGTTATATACTGACGCGGCGCCGTGCAATCATGCTTAAGAAAATCATGACCACGAACTCAGGGCGGGCCAGCTGCATCAGCGGCCGCCCCCGTTTCGAGTTCGGGATGCGAACAGATCAGCCGAGGCTGAACGGAGCGCCCCACAGGGTCACCCAGGAGATGACGTTGTCGGTCTCGACCTCGACGGAGACGAAGGCACGCGCCTGCGCGTAGCCGCCGCAGCCGGTCAGGCCGATGGTCTCGTCGGACCAGGTCACCGAGCCCGAGCCGTTCTTGAACTTGTTCGACTTGCCGTGCGACTCCGAACCGAAGTCGTCGGCCTTCTCGATGTCGAGCACGTAGAACGACTTCGACTGGCCGGGGCCGAGCGAGAGCTCGCCGCCGGTGCCCACCGCGACATCGCCCGTATCGCCGGAGACCGAGCCTTCGACGTCACCACTCACGCCGCCACCGGCGATGTTGACCTGGCAACCGACGGTGTAGCCCGGGAAGATCTTGCCGGAGCCGCCGTCGGAGACGGTGACCTGGGCGCTGCCCGAGACCCACGCATTGCGGTGGACCGGGGTGGAACCCATCGACGGGTTGATGTTGGCCGACTCGCCGACCAGCGCGATGTCGACCACGGTGCCGTCGGACAGCGTCTTGGTGATGTGGCCGCCCGGCAGGGGAATGAAGGTGTCGGCATTGGCCGCGCCCGTGGAGAACAGGCCGACGGCCACGGTGGCCGCAGCGCTGACGCCCGCCACCTTCGCCATGAACTTACGGTTGATCATAGGATTTGTCCCTCGAGGAGTGAGTTCGCCGTAGCGAGAAGAAGATTCGTACCGATTCGAAAGACGTCAGCCGATGCTGAACGGCATGCCGTACAGGGTGGTCTTCGAGTAGTGGTCGCCGATGATCTCGACCACGGTGTAAGCCCGGGCCTGCGCGTAGCCGGCGCAGCCCTGGATCTCGATTTCCGCGTCCTGGTAATCGATCGCGTACGTACCGGCCTTCAGGATGTCCTTCGAGCTGATCTGCACGAACTTGACCTCGCCCGGGCCCAGGTTGACGCCGATCGAACCGCCGAGGCTGCCGCCGGTGGTGTTCACGCCGGCTTTGATACCGGCACCGATCGCGTCGTCGGCGATGCTCACCTGGCAACCGACGATGTAGCCGGTGTTCAGCTGAGAGGTGCCGTGGGTGGAGGAGTTGTTGGAACCCGGACGGCCGGTCGGGCCATTCCACGGGCCTGCCTCGCCCTCGGGGGTTTCGGTGACATCGGCGATCGCGGTGCCGGAGACCCAGACGACGCGACCCGCGCCGTTGGCGGCCAGCGACGGCGAGATCAGGGCCGACTCGTGGGTGCGGGTGATGGTCACGCCAGCAGGACTGACCTTCTGACCGTCCGGCAACGGCACGAAGGTATCGGCGTTGGCGGCACCGGTCGACAGCAGGCCCAAGGCCACGGCGGCCGCGGCAGCGCCGACGCCCGCGGCACGGACGCCACGGCGCACACCGGTGGTGCGGTTCTCGCTCATACTTCCCCTCATCAGGTGTCTAACAGCCGACCTCGACTTTCGAAGCCGGACAAATGGACCTCACAGGGCCCAGATCAGTGTGTCGCCCCTTTGTTGCCGTTACGTAACCAACTGTTATTTTGGCGATACGGCCGGGGCCGGTGTGGTGAACCCGAGCCAGGGCTCCACCGGGTGGTTCAACGCACAGAAGTGGGAGTACTGCGGGGACCGATAGTTGGTGGCTCAATGGCGAACATTAAACGCCGTTCCGGGGATACGGCAACGAAAGAGTTCGTAAATTTCACTGTGAAGCACGGCACACATTCGTACATCGCCACATGCCTTGACGTGCATTGATGCAGTCGCGAAGGCACCTGTCACGAGGTCTTGACAGAATCGGACAACAGGTAACGATCTGGGTCACCGAACGACAAAAGACCACGCTTTCGCGTGGTCTCGAGTATTTGTCCGCAGTTCGCGTTCGCGCTGAAAACTGCTTTTCGAAGGTCGCCTATTACGTAGCGGCTACGTAGATAACGGGGCGATCACCCGTGGTGCGGCGGAACCTGGGATCGTAACCATTCGTCCGTGCCGGAGCCGCGCGAGCCCTCGCCGCGCTCGTCACCGGTGGTCTCCGGCAGCACATCGCCGAAGATCCTCGCCAGCCGCGCAGCCTCGGCCGCCTTGCGCCGGAGCTCGTCCGCCGACGTCGGTTCCCGGCCCTGATCATCGGGGCCGGGAACCGCATCGTGGGGATCAGATGTCATTCGTCCAGACCGGACAGTTCGCCGATCACCTTGCTGGCCAGCGGGCCGAGGGTGGCCATGCCGTCGCGGATCGACGCGCGGGTACCCGGCAGGTTCACCACCAGGGTGCTGCCGGAGATGCCTGCCACGCCGCGCGACAGACCGGCGTCGAGCGAGCCCGCAACCCGGCCCGACGCGCGCAGCGCCTCGGTGATGCCGGGCAGTTCACGGTCGAGCACCTGGGTGGTGGCCTCGGGGGTGATATCGCGCGGCGACATGCCGGTGCCGCCGACCGAGATCACCAGGTCGACACCGCCGATCACCGCGGTGTTGAGAGCGTTGCGGATCTCGACCTCCTCGGCCTGCACCGTCACCGAGGCGTCGACGAGGAACCCGGCCTCGTTGAGCAGTTCGGTGACGAGCGGGCCGAAAGAATCCACGCCGCCATGAGCCGTCCGATCGTCGACGACAACAACCAGTGCGCGCCCTGCCACGGGAGCATCGATGTCCATGGTCATCACCGTAGCGCCTACGCACGACAGGTTTGCGTTCGAACGCATCATCGGCCGCCTTCCGCCGCCGCCGCGGTGAGCGTGACCTCGACGGTCTTGGAATTGCCGCCCTGTTCGTCGGTGTAAGTCACCTTCACCTTGTCTCCTGGCTGGTGTGAGCGGACGGCGGCGATCAGCGCGTCGCCCGAGTCGATGGGACGGTCGTCGAGGCGGGTGATGACGGCGCCCGCGGGGATGCCCGCCTTGGCGGCGGGGCCGTCCGGGGTGGCCTCGAGTACGCGCGCGGCGGTGTCCTGCGGGCGCAGTTTGATGCCGATCTGGGCGTAGGTGGCCTGGCCGGTCTTGATCAGCTGGTCGGCGACCCGGCGCGCCTGATCCACCGGGATCGCGAAGCCGAGGCCGATCGAACCGCTCTGGGTGCCGCCCGCCGCCTCGCCGCCGAGGCTGGCGATGGCGGTGTTGATGCCGATCAGCTTGCCCTGCCCGTCGACCAGCGCGCCGCCGGAGTTGCCCGGGTTGATCGCCGCGTCGGTCTGGATCGCGTCGATCACCGGGTTCACCTGGCTCGGCGTTCCCTCACCGCTGGTCGAGACCGGGCGATTGAGGGCGGAGACGATGCCGGTGGTGACCGTGCCTGCCAGGCCGAGCGGCGAACCGATCGCGATCACCGGCTGGCCCACCGCCAGCCCGTCGGAGGTGCCGAGCTCGATCGGCGTGAGCCCGGTCTTGCCGCTGACCTTGATGACGGCCAGGTCGGAGACCGGATCCGCGCCGATCATCGTGGCGGGCGCGGTGCTGCCGTCGCTGAACACCACTTCCATCTTCGCCGAGGCACCCGCGCCGGCGGCGACGTGATTGTTGGTGAGGATCAGCCCGTCGGTGGACAGCACCACCCCGGAGCCCTCACCGGAAGCCCGGCTACCGGCGACCTTGATCATCACGACACTGGGCAACACCCGCTGCGCCACCGCCTGAGTAGACCCGGCGGGCGCGTTGGCGACATTGTTCACCGCGGGCTTGGGAGCCTCGAGCGCGTTGGTCACCGGCCCGGAATCCGAGTCGGTGGCGAGTACTCCGACAACGCCACCGACACCACCACTGACCAGTGCCAATGCCGCCGCACCTGCGATCAGGCCGAGCCGCAGCGGCTTTCGCTGCGGCGCCTGCGCCGGGCCGAATGCCTGCGGCGCGGCGCCGTGCACCTGACCACCCTGCGGATGCTGACCACCGAACGACGTCGGGCCCCCGAAAGGCCCAGGACTTCCGAAGGGAGCCTGGTCGCCGTGGTGCCCACCGAACGGAGGCTGACCGCCGTAACCAGCCGTCGCAGGCCCCTGCGAAGAGGGCCCGCCCGACACGGGCGTCATCCCTGAATCTGTAGGCCACTCCGGTTGCCCGCCGGACTCGGCCGGCCGGTCAGCAGGGTGCTGCTGGGGATCGTCGGTCATGGTGTCTGTCTCCTCACGCTTGCAGACCAGCTTCCTGACGGCTACTGAGAGGCGCCTGAGATCGGACTATCAGTTCGCCGAGACTCCGGCGATCACTCGGCCGCTGACTCGTCGAGAACGGTCGGCGCCTCCCCCGGCAACACGATGCGCACCAGCGCGCCGCCCCGATCGGAGGTGTCCACCGCGATGGTGCCGCCGTGTTTGGTCACCACCTGCTTGACGATGGCCAGCCCGAGCCCGGAACCGGGCATCGACCGCGAGGCGGTCGTGCGGTAGAAGCGTTCGAAGACCAGTTCGCGTTCGCCGGTGGGGATACCGGGGCCCGCGTCGCCGACGGCCAGTTCGAGCAGTCCCGGACCGGCCGGGCGCATGGTGATCCGCACGACCGCGTCGGGGGGACTCCACTTGGCCGCGTTGTCGAGGACGTTGAGGACGGCCCGTTCCAGGCCCGCCTCGTGCCCGTAGACGAACCACGGCCGCAGATCGGCCACAAAGGTGATCCCCACTCGCCTGCGCCTGGCACGCTCGAGCGCACGCTCGGCCACCTCGCCGAGATCCACCCGCTCGTAGACGGTTTCGGGGGCGTCCTCACGGGCCAGATCCACCAGGTCGCCGACCAGGGTCGACAGCTCACCGATCTGGGCGACCACATCGGCGCGCAATTCGGCCATGTCCTCGTCCGGCAGCCGGGGCGCGCCCGGCCTGCCCGAGGCGATGAGCAGCTCCATATTGGTGCGCAGCGAGGTGAGCGGGGTCCGCAGCTCGTGGCCCGCGTCGGCGACGAGCCTGCGCTGGCGGTCGCGTGATTCGGTCAGTGCCCGCAGCATGGTGTTGAAACTCTCGGTGAGCCTGGCCAATTCGTCGTCGCCGGTCACCGGGATCGGCGTCAGGTCGTCGGTGCGGGCGACGCGCTCGGTCGCGGCGGTGAGCCGGGCGATCGGGCGCAGGCCGGTGCGGCCCACCGCGGTTCCGGCCGCGGCGGCCAGCACCACACCACACGCGCCGACCACGAACAGCAGCCACGCGAGCTGATCGAGCACCTCACGGGTGCGGTAGAGCTTCTGCGAGATGATCAGCGTGGCGCCGCTGTTGGTGCGCGCGGCGAGTACCCGCTGGTCACCGACCGTGCGCAGCGACGAGTTGATCTTGCCGTCGGCCACCGCGAGTTCCTGGGCACCGACCGGCGGAATCGTCTGCTGGGGCGGCATATACGGCTTGTGACCGGCGTAGATCAGCGCGACACCGACATCGTTGGAGAACAACCCGGCCAGCACGATCGACTGGAAACCGGCGGTCTCGAAATTGTTGTTGATCATCGTCGCCGCGCGGGCTTCCAGCTGGGCGTCGACATCGGCGTACAGTGCGCGCGCCACCATCGCGTAGGCGGCGATCGAGGTCACCGCGACCGCGATCAGCACCACCGACGCCGCCAGCAGTGTCACCCGCCAGCGCAGCGAGACCGAGCGGGTCAGCGGGGTCGGCGGACGCATCTCGCTCGCGTCGACGGGCCTGCCGAGAACGGCGACCGCGGGTTCCTTGTGTGCCATGCCGCCCGCCTACGGAGGGGTCTCGCGCAGCACGTAGCCGACGCCACGCACGGTATGGATCAGTCGCTCCTCGCCATCGGCCTCGGTCTTGCGGCGCAAATAGCCGATATAGACCTCCAGCGCGTTGCCGGAGGTCGGAAAGTCGTAGCCCCAGACCTCTTCGAGGATTCGGCCGCGGGTGAGCACGCGGCGCGGATTGGCCATCAACATCTCGAGCAACGAGAACTCGGTTCGCGTGAGACTGATCGCGCGTTCGCCGCGCGAAACCTCGCGCGTGACCGGATCCAGCGACAAGTCAGCGAACACCATCGCCTCCGACGCTTCACCGGGATCGGGCGTTCGGCGACGCAGCAACGCGCGTAAACGCGCCAGCAATTCCTCCAACGCGAAAGGTTTCGGCAAATAATCGTCGGCACCCGCGTCGAGCCCGGCCACGCGT
Source organism: Nocardia sp. NPDC058518 (assembly GCF_042719655.1). NCBI lineage: Bacteria > Bacillati > Actinomycetota > Actinomycetes > Mycobacteriales > Nocardiaceae > Nocardia > Nocardia sp. NPDC058518. Next base: position 208,581 of record NZ_JBHXNJ010000012.1, on the reverse strand, counting down.
TCGGACACCGAATCGCGCGCGGTCAAAACGAGAATCGGCAGATCGTCGCCCGTACTGCGCAGCCTTCGGCACACTTCCAGGCCGTCGAGGCGCGGCATCATGACATCGAGGACAAGGGCATCGGGCCTGGCTGCGGTCACTTTTTCCAGTGCGTCGAGACCGTCGACAGCCAGGTCGACGGTGTAGCCGTTGAAGCTCAGTGACCGGCGCAGTGATTCCCGCACCGCGCGATCGTCGTCGACTACCAGAATGCGCATGTGCTGTAGTTTGCCGTGACCGACTGAGAACGTACTGAGAGGGCTCGGCGCGCCGAACGTCGTGTTCGCGGCGACGTGCGTTGTAGGTCTTGACAAACCCGAACGAATCGTCGTTGTGTCAGCGCATATTCGGCGAATTACAGACCGCGTGGCCCGGATTGCCGATGCCCACTCGGCACGGTATCTTTCCTGCGGTAAAAGAAGACCTCCAGTTGGTTCTGCGCTCGCATCGCTCCGCGACCTCCCCGCGCGGGCCGGGGTCACACGTGGAAGCAGAGGCAACGCACGCGGATGGAACCTGCATCGCGCTCCTGGCAATTCAGCCTGTCGAACTGGTCGGTAACGCGCAAGGTCGGTGTGGTGCTGGTGCTGCCGGTGATGCTCGCGACCACCTTCGCCGTGCTCCGGATCAACAACGAACTACAGACGATGACGCAACTCGGCGCTGCCACCGAACAGGCCACCGTCATCCGTCCCGTCGTCAAATTCGCTACCGCGACCGAACAACTCGCCGTCGCGGCGACCGCCAACTGGGGTGCGATCGCCGACCCGCAGACCGACGCCGCGCTCACCACCTACGACCAGGCGCTCGCCGAGGTGCAGAGCGCGCTGCGCACGGCCCGCATCGACCCCGCCGTCGCCAGTGAGCTCACCGCGGCCACCACCACCGGTGCCACCCTGCGCAACACCGTGCGCGGCGGCTCGCCCGCGATGGTCGGCGAGCAGACCGACGAGATCGGCGAACGGATCGGCAACGCGCTGTCGAAGACCCCTCAGGTCGAGGACTTCGTCGTGCAGCGCTACTTCCTCCAGCTGACCGCCCTGCACCAGGCCCGCCGGGTGCTCACCCGCGAACGCACGCTGGTCGTCTCGCCCGAGTCGGGTCGCAGCCAGAGCGCGCGGTCGAAGATGCTCGTCGAGCTCGGCTCCGAAGCGAACATGATCAAGACCTACGGGATGATCCTGCCCGAGCACGCGGGTAGCCAGGCGGCGCTGCTCGACGCGGTGCAGACCCGGATCAGTGTGTTCAGCCAGAACAACGGTGATCCGACCACCAACGCGGCGGTGCTCAACACGCTGCAGGTCAGCGCCGACACCTACGCCTCCACCATCTCCGCCCTGCTCGACAACATCGACCACACGCTCGACAGCAACACCGCGACCGCCCAGACCGGTGCCCTGCGCGAAACCACCCTGGTGCTCGGCATGCTGCTGGCCGGCCTCGCGCTCGCGCTGGCCGTGGCCCGCACCCTGGTGGTGCCGGTGCGCAGGCTGCGCCGCGACGCGCTCGAGGTCGCTCACGTGAAGCTGCCCGACGAGCTCGCGGTCGTGCGCAGCGGCGGCGCGACCCCCGAGATCGCGCCGGTCGGCGTGCATTCCACCGACGAGATCGGCCAGCTCGCCCGTGCCGTCGACGAGATCCACGAGCAGGCGCTGAATCTGGCCGCCGACCAGGCGCGTCTGCGCCTGCAGATCGGCAACATGTTCGAGACGCTGTCGCGGCGCAGCCAGTCGCTGGTGGAGCAGCAGCTCGCGCTCATCGAGGAACTCGAGCACGACGAGGACAACCCCTCGCGCCTGCAGACCCTGTTCCGCCTCGACCACCTGGCCACCCGCATGCGCCGCAACGGCGACAACCTGCTCGTGCTGGCAGGCACCGTGCTGCGCCGCGGTCATCTGCCGCCGGTGCCGCTGTCGGACATGCTCTGGAGCGCGGTCTCGCAGGTGGAGGACTACCAGCGGGTCGAGATCGGCAATGTGCCCGACGGTGTCGTCGCCGGTGAGTCCGCGGTCGATATCGAGCACCTGCTCGCCGAGCTCATCGACAACGCGCTGCGCTACTCCCCGCCGAGCACGTCGGTGGCGGTCATCGTCGGCCGGGCGGTCGACAGCGGCTATCTGATCGAGATCACCGACCGCGGCCTCGGCATGTCGGCCGACGATCTGCGCACGACCAACGACCGGCTCGCCTCCGGTGGTGAGGTCACCATCGAAACCGCCCGCCGCATGGGTCTTTTCGTGGTCGGCAGGCTCGCCAAGCGGCACACCATCACCGTCAGCCTGCGCCGTACCAACGGTGCGGCGCCGCAGCCCGGCATCACCGCCAGCGTGCATCTGCCCAGCGCGCTCGTCGCGCCGTCGCCGCCCGTGCCCTCCGGCCCGTCCACCGGCCCGAATCCGCTGGTGCCCGCCGGAATCGGCCCGTACGCGCTGACTCCGGCCGACATCACCGGCCCGAATCCGATCATGCCGACCGGACCGCGGCCCCTGGTTTCGCTGGACGCCGTCACCGGTCTCGACCTCCCGGCTTCACCGCTACCGGTGCCCGCGATCTTCGCGTCGACGGGCCCGATCCCGCCTGCCCCGGCCAACGGCGCGAACCCGACCAACTCGCTCACCGATGTCGGTCTCCCACAACGTGTTCCGGCCGCGGTACCGCCGCCTCCACCGGAACCGGTCGCCGTCGAACCCGACGACGAGACACCGGCGGGCATGTGGGCCGAGCACGAGCACGACACCGACGATCTCCCGGCGCCCGCCCCCGACTCACCCTTCGGCCTGCCACAGCGCATCCCCGCGAGCGCGCTGGCCGAGCTCGCCGCTCCCTCCGTACCTGCCGCACCCTCGGAGCCGGAGCCGCTGCCGCGGCCCATCGACGCCGACCCGATGCCGACGACGAGCACCCGCTTGCAGCCGGTCTCCGGCCCGGCACCGACCCCGATCTACCAGCGGATGGTCTCGGAGTGGCTCGTCGAACCCGCCTCCGCCCCTGCCGAATCCGGTAGCGGTAACGGCGCGTCGTGGAGCGCCCCGGGCGACGCGGGCTGGTCGGCCGCCGCCGAGGCGGACCACCCACCCACGTCCTCGCGAACGAGCGGCGGGCTGCCGATTCGCAAGCCGGGCGCTCAACTCGTCCCCGGTGGGCTCACCCCCGCGGAGGAAGAGGGCGCTCGCGACCCCGAGGAGATCCGCAACAACCTGACCCGACATCTCAGCGGCGTCCGCAGCGGCCGTGCCGAGATCCAGTACAACGACGGAGGCCTCGAATGAGCAACGCGCACCCCACAGACGAGAATCTGAACTGGTTGGTCGCCCGCTTCACCCGTGACGTACCCGGCGTTTCGCACGCGGTGCTCGTCTCGGCCGACGGACTGCTCCAGGCGACCAGTCCCCATCTACCGTCGGACCGCGCCGAGCAATTGGCCGCGGTCACCGCCGGTCTGGCCAGCCTGTCGATGGGTGCGGCGCACCTGTTCGACGGCGGCAAGGTGATGCAGTCGATCGTGGAGATGCAGCGGGGCTATCTGCTGGTGATGAGCGTCGGAAACGGTTCGCACCTGGCGGTTCTGGCCAACAAGAGCCACGACATCGGCCGCATCGGCTACGAGATGGCGTTGCTCGTCGACCGGGTGGGCTCGGCGGTCACCGCCACCGCCCGCTCCGCCGGCTGAGGTGAGATGTCGAGCCCTTACGGATCCGATAACCGGCCGACTACGCGAGTCAGGCCCTATGCCCTGACCTCCGGCCGCACCGAGCCCGCGATCGCGCTGCCCTTGGAGGCGGTCGTCGAAACGGTATCTTATACAGCGCACAACGACTGGTCCGCAGGCGATTTGCGGATCGAAATCGTGCGTCTTGCCACACATCGGCTCTCTGTCGTCGAGATTGCCGCATACCTTGGTCGCCCACTGGGTATGGTCCGGGTGATGATCGGCGATCTCGTAGTGGGCGGGATTCTTCGAGTGCATTCGACGCTGACCGAGCAGGCGAGCTACGACGAACGCCGATCACTGATGGAGAGGACTTTGCGTGGACTCCGTGGCCTCTGATGGCATGCGCCCGCCGGCCCAGGAACAACGGGTCGCATCGACCAAGATCGTCGTAGCCGGCGGATTCGGTGCCGGTAAAACGACTTTCGTCGGTGCGGTGTCGGAGATCGTGCCGCTGCGCACCGAGGCGATGGTGACCCATTTCTCCGACGGCATCGACGATCTCGCCGAGACGCCGGAAAAGGAAACCACCACCGTAGCCATGGACTTCGGGCGCATCGTGCTGCCCGGCAACCTGGTGCTCTACCTGTTCGGTACCCCGGGCCAGAAGCGATTCTGGTTCATGTGGGACGACCTGATCCGCGGCGCCATCGGCGCGGTGGTGCTGATCGATACCCGCAGGCTGGAAGACAGTTTCGCCGCCGTCGACTTCTTCGAGGCGCGCGGGCTGCCGTTCCTGATCGCGGTGAACCGCTTCCCCAACGCTCCCCGCTTCCCCATCGCCGAACTGCGCGAGGCACTCTCGGTGCGCGAGGGCATCCCGATCGTCGACATCGACGCGCGCAACGCCGTCGAGGTCCGTCAGGCACTGGCGGCGGTGACCGAATACGCCATCGCCCAGCTCGAGCCGCAGCAGTTCGAAGGAGCGGGCAGGCGTGCTTGACCTGCTCGCCGCGACCGGTGCCGAAACGTTCGCGCACGGCACCGGTATCGCATGGCTCGCGCTGGATCTGTCGGCGCTCGGGGCGCTGGTGGCGTTCGCCTGCGTCCGGCACGCGAAGTACTCGATCCGGTTCCGCCTGATCTGGCTGACGATGGCCGCGGTCTCGCTCGGTGGTGTCGGGCTGTGGCTGGCGAATTCGGTCGCGCTGCTCGCGATGCGGGTGAACGACAGCGTCATGCGGTACAACGTCGCGCTCGGTGCGGCGGCACTGGCCATCGCGGTGGTCGGCGTGCTGGCCGGATTGCTGATCAGTGGCCGGACCACGCACGTGCCGCGGCTGATCATCGGCGGGCTGACGATGGGTCTGAGCGTCGGACTGTCGACCTATCTGACCCTGGACGCGCTCGCCGTGCAAGGCACCGTCGACGAGTCGCTCAGCCTCATCGGGGTGTCGGTGCTGGTGTCGATGGCGCTGTGCACCGCGACCCTGTGGGTATCGCAGGTGGTCCGGCGGGTGCCGGTGCGGGTGCTGGTGTCGGTGCTGTTCGCGCTCGGCGTCGCCGCGGTGTATTACACGGCCGTCGCCGCGCTGAAGTTCTCGATCGATCCGGGCATCCGGTCACCGTCCGGACTGCCGCTGTTCGATCTGGTGTTCCCGATGTTCGTGATCGGTGCGCTCGGTCTGACGGTGCCGATCACCGCGGTGCTGGTGGCGCCGGATCGGCGAGACGTCGCGGCCCCGGCGCGTCAGCCTGTTCCGGCCCGCTGAAGGCAACCAGCTAACGTCCGGTTTGTCGGAATCTTTCCGGTCTTCCGCCCCGCTGATCGGAGCTCTCGAGACCTGCGGCGAAGTACCGCGAAAACCGCCCCTGAAGTGGCGATGAGCGGGTTCCCCTAACTCGGGGAACCCGCCCTCCCGCACGAGAGTACATACCTGTGAGGGAGTCCGCATCAGTGGCCGGGGAATTTTCTTGTGGCGAAAAACAAACCAATAGTTGGTAATTCGACCATCAGCAAACACTCCGCAAGCCCTTCGATGCGTCCGCACCAAGTGGCATGCATCACACCGTTAACGGGGCGGTTGCCCCACACCCTCCCCCAAGGCCCTGAACAGGCACAACAGTGCCGGAGTAAGGCCCCTGGACATTCGGCCGCGCAGAACGAACCGCCGACGCCGTGGAAGCCCACCACGCGGTGCGCCAACCGAGTTATGGTCGCTGCGGGGCGCATTCGTCTCGCCCAGCACATCCAAGGTTCGTTCGAAGGAGTTCGCATGGCCGTAAACGTGGTGCTCGACAAAGTCCTCGACAAGGAATTCGAGAACAAGACGCTCGCGGAAATTCTCGCCGCTCCCCCGTCGGCGCTCGCCGGTCTCACCGAGGCGCACGACAAGCAGCTGCTCGAGGCGCTGAAGATCAAGACCATCGCCGACCTGGGCAACAACAAGTTCTTCCAGCTCGCCGCGGCCTTGGTCGCACTGGCAGAGCGCGAAGGCTGAATCTTTCTCAGATAGCAATGGCCTGCCAGGCACTCCTGGCAGGCCATTGTCGTGTCAGAGTCGAGCCGGGTCGATCATGCCCTTGCGTACGGCGTTGATGATTCGGCGTGGCACCCGGTACTCGACGCCTGCCACCGTCACCGGGACCAGCTGTGGCACTTCCGCTTTCCACTGCGCGCGCCTGCTTCGGGTGTTGGAGCGCGACATTCTGCGCTTGGGAACCGCCATGATTCAGCCCTCCTTGCCCGCGCGCGAGCGCTTTCCGTACTTGCGCTCGAACTTCTCGACCCGGCCCTGGGTGTCGAGGTTGCGGGCGGTGCCCGTCCAGAACGGGTGCGAATCGGAGGTCACGTCGACCACCATGAGCGGGTAGGTATTCCCGTCGGCCCATTCGATCGTCCGGTCGCTGTTCGCGGTCGACCTCGTCAGGAACTGTTTCCCGGTGCTCGCGTCCTCGAACACGACGGGGTGGTAATCGGGATGGATGCCCGCTTTCATGCCGTTTCTCCTCTCGGATTGGTGCGCTCGCTCGCCGAGGCCGTTGCCTCGGTGGGATCGGCGCAGGGATCTTCGTGCCAGTCGCCGAAGGGGTCCTCCCACAACGCGACTCGTTCCGGTGCCCGCTCGACGAGCAGCAGTTCGTCGTCCTCGACCAGCGCCCAGTGCAGGGCGTGACGGATCTCGGCGGGGTCCGCGTCGTGGGCCAGGATCACCAGCGACACCTCGCGATCGCCGAATCGCTCGTCCCAGCCCAGCGCGGCCATCACCCGCCGATCGGGGTCGACGGCGGCCTGTTCCTCGGCGCTCATGGCGTCCAACCAGCGCCCTGCCCCACCGACCCGCAGTCCGCCGCCCGCCGACTCGAGCCACACCACGTGATCGGGCTGGGTCGCCAGCCAGATCCGGCCGCGTGCGGTGACCACGCCGTCGAGCAGGACATCGAGCGCCTCGTGCAACCGCTGGGGATGAAACGGCCTGCGCGCGGCGAATTCGACGATCGAGACACCGCAGTCGGTGCTCAGCGGCGGCTGCCCGCGCAGCAATGGCGCGTGCGCGCCGAAGATCCGGCCGCGGCGCGAATCGGCGGGCACCCGGGTCAGCAAGGCGCCGACCTCGATCGCGTCGAAGCCCCGCAATTCGTCGAGCCAGGCGATCGGTGCCGCGGGTGCCAGCCGGTCGAGGACAGCCCCGAGACGTTCGCGATCGAGCGCGTCGGCCCCAGCGGCGAGGACGACCAGCGCGTCGGCGAAGTCGACCTGACCGACCGCCACCTGCGCGACCGTGCGCTCGTCGTCGGCCGAGGCCAGTCCCCGATCGGCCAGCACCTCGTCGCCGGTGGCGTCGGCCAGCCACTGCTGCCCGTCGAGGCAGGTCAGCACCGCCTCGATCCGCACGGAGCGCCCGGCGGGCCCATCGACTCGATCGGCGACGCCGGTCACCACGACATTCTCGATCGCGTGACACAGCGCCTCGGCCTCGATGCCGGGATCCAGCGCGAGCACGATGCGGTCGATATGAGCCCGGGTGGCGAGCGTGCACAGCATCGGCAGCAGGTCGGCGCGCAGCGTGCACGACACACAGCCGTGCGCGAGCTCGAGCACGGTCGTGCTCACCTTGCCCGCGGTACGCACCGTGCGGCGCACCACACCCTCACGTAGTTCGGCGAGGTCGTGATGCAGCACCACGGTGCCCGCGTCCACGCTCAATGTCTCCGCGATGTGTTCGACGCCGCCCATGGCAGGTCCCGAGAAGCCGGCCAGCAGCACCACGGGCGTTCTCCGGTCTGACTGGTCAAGCACCCGATACCCCTTTCGACAATGATTTTCATTTACTTCAGCGCGACTGTACAGTGCGGAATAATCGTTGTCGAAAATGGTTGTCATAACCATGGAAGGAGGTCGCATGTCGGCCCACTGCCAGGTCACCGGTCGCAAGCCCGGCTTCGGAAAAGCCGTCTCGCACTCGCACCGGCGCACCAACCGACGCTGGAACCCCAACATCCAGCACAAGACCTACTACCTGCCCAGCGAGGGCCGCCGCATCACGCTGACGGTCTCCACCAAGGGCATCAAGACCATCGACCGCGACGGGATCGAGGCTGTGGTGGCCCGGATCCGCGCTCGCGGGGAGAAGATCTAGGAGCTGAACATGGCCTCGAAATCGACCGATATCCGGCCGATCGTCAAGCTGAAGTCCACCGCCGACACCGGCTTCACCTACGTCACCCGCAAGAACCGCCGCAACGACCCCGACCGGCTGGTCCTGCGCAAATACGACCCCGTCGTGCGCCGCCACGTCGACTTCCGCGAGGAGCGCTGATGGCCAAGAAATCCAAGATCGCCCGCAACGAGCAGCGCCGCGAGATCGTCGAACGGTTCGCGGCCCGGCGTGCCGAGCTCAAGGAGATAATCCGCAAGCCGAGCACCGGCGAGACCGAGCGCTCCGCCGCACAGGCCGAACTGCGCAACCAGCCGCGCAATGCCAGTCCGGTACGATTGCGCAATCGGGACGCTGCTGACGGCCGCCCACGCGGCTATCTCCGCAAGTTCGGCCTCTCCCGTGTTCGTGTGCGCGAGATGGCCCACCGGGGCGAGCTGCCCGGGGTCCACAAATCGAGCTGGTAGAGACTCCCCAAACTGATTCGTGAGAAGGAATATCCCATGGCAGTGAAGCGAGCACCGTCCAAGAAGGCACGTGCCGACCAGGGCCGTAAGCCGAAGAAGAATCCGCTGATCACCGCGGGCATCGAGTACGTCGACTACAAAGACGTCAACCTGCTGCGCACCTTCATCTCCGATCGCGGCAAGATCCGCAGCCGCCGCGTCACCGGCCTGACCCCGCAGCAGCAGCGTCAGGTCGCCGTCGCGGTGAAGAACGCGCGCGAGATGGCGCTGCTGCCGTTCACCACCACCAAGTAGCCCCGTGAACGCGAGAATGGCCCCGAAGCTGTTGCCTCGGGGCCACTTTCGTCCGCGTATTACGGAATGGTCAGTACCTGACCGGCGTTGATGAGATCCGGGTTGTCGATACCGGAGGCCGCGGCGATCTCGGTGTAGCGGTTGCCGTCACCGTAGAAGCGCTCCGAGATGGCCCACAGGGTGTCGCCCGACTCGACCGTGTAGGTCTGCGCGGCAGGCGGCGCGACCTCTTCGGCGATCGGGGCGGCGGCGACCGGCTCGGGAGCAGGCAGCGGGTTGTCGGTGTTGGTGGCGGTGGCCCACGCGACCGAGCCGTCGGTGCCGTAGAGCACGACGTTGCGGTCGGGCTGCACGACCAGCTTCTCGACGTTGCGGCCACTGGTGTCGGTCGCCCAGATGCGCGCCCCGCCACCGCTGTAGACGACGAAATCGCCGTCGTGCTGCAGGGCCGCGCGCTGCGCGTCCTGCCCGTGTGTCATGGCGGCCCAGACGACGTTGCCGTCGGGCTCACTCAGCACCAGGTTGCCATCCGGCTGCAGAGCCAGGGTGTACGCACCGCCGGTCAGGGACTGACCCAGCCCCAGTTCTTCGCCTACGCGCAGCGTGTCGGCCACGTTGTTCCTTTCGAAGATCGCCAATTGCTTCCGCCCAACAGAAGATGCCGGCCGATTGCCGCAGAGCCGCATCGCAGCCGAATCTAGTCCCCGCGACGGGGAAATGGAGGGGTTATGCGCAGGGTTCGCGGAAAGTTCACGGTGGGGCCGTGCGGTCTAGGGTTGATGACATGAGAACGATGTCGCGCTACACCGCCGCCGCGGCGGCCGTGGCCGTGCTGATCGCACCCCTCACCGCCTGCGGATCCTCGGATGATCCTGCGCCCCAACAAGTTACGTCGAAAGCCAACAGTCGCCCCGAGGACCCGAAACCCGGTATCGGCCAGCCCTTCATCGCCGATCCCACCCTCGTCAACCCGAACCCGATCCCTTTCACGTCCTGGAATCGGCTGAGCGAGAACAAGATCAGCGTCAACTTCCAGACCGGCAATCCCGAGTGCTACGCCGTGGATGCCACCGTCACCGAAACCGCCGAGGCGGTCACCGTCGCCCTGCGCTCCGGAACCCGCGCGGACAGCGTGAACAAGATGTGCACCATGAACGCCGTCTTCGGCACCTTGGAAATTCCCTTGAGCTCCCCACTGGGCACCCGCGAGGTACTCGACGCCGGATAACCGAAAACGGGTGCCGCACCGAGGATTCGGCGCAGCACCCGTTCGGGTTTCGGCTCAGTGAGCGAAGTGGCGGGCACCTGTCAGGTACAGGGTGACGCCCGCTTGCTTGCAGAGTTCGATGGTGTCCTTGTCGCGGATCGAACCGCCCGGCTGCACGATCGCGCGAACGCCCGCGGCCACCAGGATCTCCGGGCCGTCCGAGAACGGGAAGAAGGCGTCGGAGGCGGCGACAGAGCCTTTCGCACGCTCACCCGCGCGCTCGACGGCGAGCTTGCAGGAGTCAACGCGGTTGACCTGGCCCATGCCGACGCCGACCGCGGCGCCGTCCTCGGCGAGCAGGATCGCGTTCGACTTCACCGAACGGCATGCGCGCCAAGCGAATTCGAGGTCGGCGAGGGTGGTGACGTCGGCCGGATCGCCCGCCGCGAGGGTCCAGTTCACCGGATCGTCGCCCGCGGCGTCCAGGACATCGCGGTCCTGAAGCAGCGCACCACCACTGATCGGACGCAGCTCAACGCCCTTGCGCTGCGGCGCTTCGGCCACCAGCACGCGCACATTCTTCTTGCGCTGCAACACTTCCACGGCACCGGGCGCGTACCCGGGAGCGATGATCACCTCGGTGAAGATCTCGGCGACCTGCTCGGCCATCTCGACGCTCACCTCACGGTTGGCCGCGATCACGCCACCGTAGGCACTGACCGGGTCGGTGGCGTGTGCCTTGCGATGCGCCTCGGCGATATCGGCCGCGACGGCGATGCCACACGGGTTGGCGTGCTTGATCACCGCGACCGCGGGCTCGTCGAAGTCGAACGCGGCACGCCACGCGGCGTCACCGTCGGTGTAGTTGTTGTACGACATCTCCTTGCCGTGCAGCTGCTCGGCCTGCGCGATCCCGACCGTGCCGTCGTTGCTGGTGTACAGCGCGGCAGCCTGGTGCGGGTTCTCGCCGTAGCGCAGCACCGCGGCGCGCTCCCACGAACCGGCGACCCAGCCGGGGAACTGCTCGGTCTCCTCGGCGACGGCGGGCACGGCGACCGAGCCCATCCAGCTCGCGACGGCCACGTCGTAGCTCGCGGTGTGCTGGAAGGCCTTGGCGGCCAGCGCGGTCCGCTCGGCGAGGGTGAACCCGCCGGACTTCACCGCGGCGAGCACGTCGTCGTAGTCGGTCACGTCGACGACCACACCCACCGAGGGGTGGTTCTTCGCCGCGGCGCGCACCATCGACGGCCCACCGATATCGATCTGCTCGACACACTCGTCGACGCTCGCGCCACTGGCCACGGTCTGGGTGAACGGGTACAGGTTCACCACCACCAGCTGGAACGCCTCGACACCGAGCTCCACGAGCTGATCGACATGCTCGGCGCGACGGGTGTCGGCCAGGATGCCCGCGTGCACACGGGGGTGCAGCGTCTTGACGCGGCCGTCGAGGGTCTCCGGGAATCCGGTCAGATCCTCGACCTTGGTGACCGGAATCCCGGCCTCGGCGATCTTGCCCGCGGTCGACCCGGTCGACACCAGCTCCACACCGGCCGCGTGCAGCCCGGTGGCGAGCTCGATGAGCCCGGACTTGTCGTAGACGCTCACCAGCGCCCTCTGGATCGCCTTACGTTCACTCACCGGCGTGCTCGCTCACTGGTATTTCTGCCTTTCGTCCGTCGGAGACAATGCCTCGCGTCGCGACGGCGGCGATGACCTCCGCCAGTAACCGTCGCTCGACAACCTTGATGCGCTCCTGCAGCGTGTCCTCGTCGTCGCCGGGCACCACCGCGACCGTCTCCTGCGCGAGGATCGGGCCGGTGTCGACGCCCGCGTCGACCAGGTGCACGGTGCAGCCGGTGACCTTGACGCCGTAGGCGAGCGCGTCACGCACCCCGTGCGCGCCGGGGAACGAGGGCAGCAGCGCGGGATGGGTGTTGATGAGCCGGCCGCCGAAGCGTTCCATGAACGCGGGGCCGAGGATTTTCATGAAGCCGGCCAGGACCACCAGATCGGGCTTGTGCGCGTCGACGGCCTCGGTGAGGGCGACGTTCCACGCTTCCCGATCGGCGAAATCTTTGAGCCCCACCTTGAAGTGCGGTACGCCGGCGGCGTCGGCGTGCGCGGTGGCCGGGCAGTCCCGGTCGACGCCGACGGCGACGATCTGGGCCGGGTAGCCGGGCTCGCGGGCGGCGGCCAGCAGTGCGTTGAGCAGCGAGCCGGTGCCCGAGGCCAGAACGACGACGGTGGCCGGTGTTCTGGCGGGCTTCCACGGGGCAAACGAGGACGTCAGCGCTCTACTCCTGCGTGTGATCGGGCGGCGGCGATGGCGATAGGCGCCGGGTCGAGCTTAGCGACCGGGGGTCTTGTCCTCGTCCGGCAGGTCCGACTCGACCACTTCGACGTCGACGATGTCGTCGGCGGGCTCGTCGGTCGAGCCGGGTGCGGCGATGCTCACTTCGACGTCGTCATCGAAGTCCTCGACCAGTTCGCCGTCGACTTCGACTGCGGGATCGTCGTATTCGACGGCATCCTCGTAGTCCTCGGGATCATCGTCGTCGTACTCGTCGTCTTCGTAGTAGTCGTCGTCGTAGTCATCGTCCTCGTAGTCGTCGTACTCGTCGTAGTCCTCGGCCGGTGCGGTCGGCGCCAGGAAGCGGCGAGCGAACACCATGCCGACGAAGCCGCCGAACCCGAACCAGGTGACCATCAGCACGACCAGCATCAGCAGATCGACGCCCACCCACCCGACGGCACCGAGCTGACCGCTGCCGAGGATCGCGAGCACCAGGAATGTCAGCGTGGACAGCGCGGCGCAGGTGAGGGTCGCCCACGGCGCGCCGGGCCGATCGTCGCTGGTGCGGCCGAGTTCGATCCCGCCGAGCACGCCCACGGCCAGCGGGACCAGCAGCAGCACCGCCCACCACGCCGCCGCCGGCCCTTCCGGCACGGGAATCAGCGCGGGCAGCACCGGCATGTGCCCGCCGGTGACCCCGAACAGGCCCACCGACCCCGCACCGAACAGCACCGCGGCACCGCTGAGGATCCCCGCCGCGCCGATCACCACGTTCGGCAGGTAGAGCAGCGACAACAACGTCATGCCGAGCACATCGGTGAAGTTGTGGGCCTGCTGGTAGGCACCGTCGAGCCGGGAAAAATGGACGAAGAAGGAGATCGCGGTGGCCAGTGCGGCGCAGCCGAGCATGCGGAGCACAGTGCGCCGCGCGGCACGGGCGCCGAGAACCGCCCATTCCGGGATCTCGATCGGTAGCAGCGCGCACAGCGAACCCCACGCCCGAGTGCCGATCCCGGCGGCGGCCGCGACCAGATACAGCACGAGCACCCAGCCGAACGCCGCGATCGGACCGGACGATTCGAGTGGGGTGACGCCCGCGGCATCGCCGGTGACGGCGAGGCAGACGGCCGTCATCAGCAGCGGTCCGGCCAGCACCGCGCCGGTCAACCAGCCCAGCTCGACGGGAGTCGGACGATTCGGGACCGCACGCGCGCATTCGCGGGCGGCCAGCCAGACCAGCACGGCCGTTGGTACCAGCGGGAGCAGGCCGAGCGTCGTCCTGCCGACCGTGAGCGGAACCTGATGAGCGGCAAGCCAAGTCGCGGCGACCGCGGCGGGCGCACTGGTGAGATCGGTCCCGGTGGTGAGCATGACCACGAGCACGAGCAGCACCGTTGCCGCCAGGGCGGTGATCGTCGGCCTCGCCGCGACCAGCAGCAGGGTTCGCGCCCGCTCGGGCGAGAGTGTCCACCAACCAGGCTCGGGCCCGGGCGGTGGTGCGGTGACTGTCTCCCCGGTGCCGCGTGACCCGGAGGTCCGGCGCACGAGGGCGTTACGGGAGCTCATGACAATTCAGCGTGGCAGCTTCCCCGGCAGCCACGGGTCAGGCGCGCCGCGAGCCCACAGGCGTACCTGTGGGC
>NZ_JBHXNJ010000012.1:192838-194321 GCF_042719655.1 Nocardia sp. NPDC058518 | reverse complement strand
TCCACGTGGGGGTTTTGGGTCTTCTATCAAATCCCTGGTGGTCTTTTCCCCCCTCCCCACGGGTTCTGCGCCGCCCTCCCCACACCGGCGTACCTGTGGGCTCGCGATCGAACCTGGACCACCGTGCGGCAGCCGTGTTCATTCGACATGTCCGGACATCGACCGACCATGCCTGCGGTTTTACTTGTTGTCGTCGTTCGGACGGAACGCGGTGGTCGCGTCGGCCGCCGGGTCGGCGGTCTGCTCGCCACCGAACGGCTGCGGCTGGCCCGGCGACGACTGCTGTGCGCCACCGTAGGTCGGCGCACCGAACGGCTGGCCCTGCGGCTGTCCACCGAAAGTCTGCGTCGCGCTCTCGTCAGGACGCGGCTGTGCCTGCGGCGCCGAACCGTACGGCGAGGGCTGCTGCTGCGGGGCACCGTACTGCTGGCCGTACGGCGACTGCTGCGGCTGACCGTAGGACTGCTGACCCGGCTGACCGTAGGACGGCTGCGCCTGCGGCACCGACGGCTGGCTCTGCTGGCCGTACGGCGACGGCGACTGCGTCGGGTACTGCCCACCGGTCTGAGCCTGGCCGTAACCGGTCTGGCCGTAGGACTGCTGGCCGGTGGCCTGGCCGTAGCCCTGCGGCTGGCCGTAACCCTGCTGGCCGTACTGGCCGTACTGGCCCGGCTGCTGTTGCGGCTGAGCCGGTTTCGGCGCGGGCACCTTGATGAGACCCAGCCCGAACAGGAATGCCAGCACCAACAGCACGGCGACGACGAACGACAACGCGGCGACGACGAACGCGCCCCACTGCAGTTCCATGCCTTCACCCACGCTGATCAACGACACGACGACGCCGAGGAACGAGGCAACCGCGAGTGCGGCGGCGACACCGAGGACATTCTGCTTGGGCAGCAGCGACAGCCCGGCCAGCAGGGCAGCGGCCAGGATGAGCGTCGCGATCGCGCCGCTGCTCGACTCGAACATGCTGCCGGTCGAGGTCTCGCGCAGCGCGGTGAAGCCGACATACGGCGCGAAGCCGAGGAGGAAGGTGACGACGCCGAGTCCGGCCGCGGCCGCGGTCAGAATGAACGGCAGCCCTTTGCCTTCCGAACCGGTCGCGGTCGATGGCGAAGCCGCGGCGGCTCCGGTACTCGGGCCCTGAGGCGCGGCGGGTGTCGCGGGTGCGTTGTACCCGGAGCCCCCGGTCGGGTATGACATGTCTCGTCGTCTCCTTGTCGAGTCGTGCGCATCGGTCGCGTCGAACTGACTGGTGCCTGATCCGATACCTGACGCTACTGCACGCCACGGCCATGGGCATCACCTACCGATGCAGGCTGTGGATAAACCACCGCCTGTGGATGAATCGACGAAGGGCCCCCCGCTTAAAAAAGAAAGGTGCCGAGGAGCATTTTAATATATTAATAAAGCAGAATGGAAGTTAGGCCTTTAAAATGTAAAGCGATGCAAGGACGCTGGAGCGGAAGGCGGGGTTGCG
>NZ_JBHXNJ010000012.1:0-192828 GCF_042719655.1 Nocardia sp. NPDC058518 | reverse complement strand
ACCCCCGCCGGTTGATATAACGCAGCCCCCCCCCCCTGTAAAACCCTCCCGGCGCCAATCGACAGTGTGAGATTTCAGATCACGCAGAGGCGATGGACGCCTTCTCCAGGATCTCGCGAGCGAGCGCGGCGGTCGCGGACGGCGTCTTGCCGACCTTCACGCCTGCGGCCTCGAGCGCGTCCTGCTTGGCCTGCGCGGTACCGCCACCACTGGAGACGATGGCGCCGGCGTGGCCCATGGTCTTGCCCTCGGGCGCGGTGAAACCGGCGACGTAGCCGACGACCGGCTTGGTCACGTTGGCCTTGATGTAGGCAGCGGCACGCTCTTCGGCGTCGCCACCGATCTCGCCGATCATGACGATGATCTTGGTCTCGGGGTCCTTCTCGAACGCCTCGATGGCGTCGATGTGGGTGGTGCCGATAACCGGGTCGCCGCCGATGCCGATCGCGGTCGAGAAACCGAAATCACGCAGCTCGTACATCATCTGGTAGGTCAGGGTGCCCGACTTCGACACCAGGCCGATCGGGCCCTTGCCGGTGATGTTGTTCGGGGTGATGCCGACCAGCGCCTCGCCGGGGGTGATGATGCCGGGGCAGTTCGGGCCGATGATGCGGGTCTTCTCGCCCTTTTCGACGTTGTAGGCCCACGCGTAGGCGGAGTCCTGCACCGGGATGCCCTCGGTGATGACCACGAGCAGCGGGATCTCCGCGTCGATGGCCTCGATGATGGCGTCCTTGGAGAAGGCAGGCGGCACGAACGCGATGGAGGTGTCGGCGCCGGTCTTCTCGATCGCCTCGGCGACGGAGGCGAACACGGGCAGCTCGATCTCGTTGCCGTCTTTGTCGGTGTGCTTGACCGTGGTCCCGGCCTTGCGCGCGTTCACGCCGCCGACGACGTTGGTGCCCGCCTTCAGCATCAGCGCGGTGTGCTTGGTGCCCTCGCCGCCGGTGATGCCCTGGACGATGACCTTGTTGTCCTTGTTCAGGAAGATGGACATGTTCGCTGTTCCTTACTTGGCGCTGAAGGCGAGTTCGGCGGCCTT
The DNA here is from genome assembly GCF_042719655.1 of Nocardia sp. NPDC058518. Taxonomy (NCBI): domain Bacteria; kingdom Bacillati; phylum Actinomycetota; class Actinomycetes; order Mycobacteriales; family Nocardiaceae; genus Nocardia; species Nocardia sp. NPDC058518. Next base: position 191,786 of record NZ_JBHXNJ010000012.1, on the reverse strand, counting down.
GTCGGCGCCCTCGTCCATGGTCTGGGCCAGCGTCACCAGCGGGTGGTTGGCCTCGGCGAGGATGCGACGACCCTCTTCGACGTTGTTGCCGTCCAGACGAACGACCAGCGGCTTGGTGGCTGCGGCACCGAGCACCTCGAGGGCGCCCACGATGCCGTTGGCGACCGCGTCACAGGCGGTGATGCCACCGAACACGTTGACGAACACGCTCTTGACCTGCGCGTCGCCCAGGATGACGTCCAGACCGGCGGCCATCACCGAAGCCGAAGCGCCACCACCGATGTCGAGGAAGTTGGCAGGCTTCACGCCGCCGTGGTTCTCACCGGCGTAGGCGACGACGTCCAGGGTCGACATGACCAGACCGGCGCCGTTGCCGATGATGCCGACCTCACCGTCGAGCTTGACGTAGTTGAGGTCGTTTTCCTTGGCCTTGAGCTCGAGCGGGTCGGTCGCGTCGACGTCGGCGAACTCGAGGTGGTCGGGATGCCGGTACTCGGCGTTCTCGTCCAGGGTGACCTTGCCGTCGAGGGCGAGGATCTCGTCGGTGGGGGTGCGCACCAGCGGGTTGACCTCGACCAGGGTGGTGTCTTCGCCGATGAAGACCTCCCACAGCTTCTGGATGGTCACGGCCGCGGCGTCGAGCACGTCGGCGGGCAGGTGGCCCTTCTCCGCGATCTCACGGGCGAAGGCCAGGTCGACACCCTTGACGGCGTCGACGGCGATCTTGGCGAGGCGCTCGGGAGTCTTCTCCGCGACCTCTTCGATCTCCATGCCGCCCTCGACCGAACACATGGCCAGGTAGGTGCGGTTGGACCGGTCGAGCAGGAAGGAGATGTAGTACTCCTCCGCGATGTCCTTGGCCTCGGCGACCAGGAGCTTCTTGACGATGTGGCCCTTGATGTCGAGGCCGAGAATGTTCTGCGCGTGCGTGAACGCGTCTTCCGGGGTGGCCGCGTACTTGACGCCGCCAGCCTTGCCGCGGCCGCCCACCTTGACCTGCGCCTTGACCATCACGGGCTTGCCGATTTCCTCGGCAATGGCGCGTGCTTCTTCGGCCGTGTCGCAAACACGACCCTCGGACGAAGGCACTCCGTGCTTAACGAAGAGCTCCTTCGCCTGATATTCGAAGAGATCCATGTACTCACCGTCTCGTCTGCGTTGCTATGACAACGTCTTTGTTGGCGGCCCGACGTCGGTAGCGGGTCGGATCGGACTGTAGCTAGTCACGGGGAGGGCTAAACGACCACGTTCATAGTAAGTGGCGCAGGTCACGACCCTTAACGGGAGCCCCGAAAAACCGCTGGCCAAGGCTACTGGCGAGTAGTTTTTGGGCGTTTTCCGGCGCCTTGCCAGGTCGGGCCGCCTAAAGCCGGGACACCCCGGCATCTACTACGTTATGTCGTCGACAGACCTCACCCGGGATGCCGGAAAACGGTGAGATATTCCATCGCGTTACGGTGACGAATGTCACACACGCGTGTAGGTTTTCGACCAGCGCTTGCCACTCTGCAATCGCTTCGTTACCGTCAATGCGGTCGAAGTCACAACCAGGTCACGACAACCAGGTCACGACTGGCAAGTCAGGACTGAGGAGGACGACAAGCTTGAGGTACTTCAGTACTCGCTTGGAAATGCTGGCGATTCGGCACAGCCGATGAACCACCGCTCCACCCTTCCAGTCGAAGATCGCACCACCTCCGGCCACCGTTACCGGTATGCCGACGAATACACATCGCACCCACAGGCTCGTCGCGCTCCCGCCGCCGCATGGCCGCAGACCGACGATGCGTGGCGCGACCAGAACACCTGGTCCGACGACGCGGCATGGACGCCCGCCGAGGACGAATGGACCGCGGACGAGTCCTATGACACCGGCGCCTACAGCACCGACTGGGCGCCCGTGGCCGAAGAGACCACCGCGGAAGAACCGCCCGCGCCGCGCCGCGCCGAACGTCGTGGTGGCGCACACCGCGTCCCCGCACCGCCCGCCGCGCTGAAGGGCCGCGCCGCGGTCATCGCCGTTGCCGCAGGCGCGGTTGTCGCCGCGGGTCAGGCGGCTATGGCCGATCCGGGCCAGCCCGCACACGGCATCGATTACGAGGCCGCGGGCCAGGTCCACGAGATCGCCGCGCAGTCGATGAGCACCGCCGATATCGGCGACCCGGGCACCGGCGCCTCGCCGCAGGTACTCGACGCCACCACCGTCGCCGACAAGAACCACTTCGACGACATCCTCGCCAAGGGCGCCAAGTTCGCCGAAGACCTCGCCGCCCAGGAATCCGCCAAGCTGCGGCCCTTGTTCGCCAAGTTCACCTCGGGCAACTACACCTCCGGTTACGGTGCTCGCTGGGGCGTCCAGCACCTCGGTATCGACGTCGCGGGCCCGATCGGCACCCCGATCTACGCGGTCGCCGACGGCACCGTCATCGAAGCGGGCCCGGCGTCCGGTTTCGGCATGTGGGTCCGTGTCCTGCACGACGACGGCACCGTCACCATCTACGGCCACATCGACACCGCCACCGTCTCGCAGGGCGAGCGCGTGATGGCGGGCGACCAGATCGCCACCATGGGCAATCGCGGCTTCTCCACCGGCCCGCACTGCCACTTCGAGGTCTGGCTCAACGGCACCGACAAGATCGACCCGGTCCCGTGGCTGGCCACCCGCGGCATCAGCCTCGGCTCCCAGCGCGACTGAGGGTTCGCGCGCCTGTCTACGTGACCAGTAGCACGCTTCCTCTCTGTCATGGGCGGGGTTAGCGTTGCGGTATGGCTGGTACGACGAAGTACACGCAGTTCATCGGGCTCGCACCGGAATTGGTGTGGGGGGTGCTCGGGGATCTCGAGCAGTGGCCGGAGTGGAATCCCGGGGTGCGGTCGGTGCGGTTGCACTCGCCCGTTGCCGTCGGGGCCACCGGGGATTATGTGCCGAATGGGGATTTCTCGGCGCGGATCCACGGGCGGTTCGGGAAAGCGTTCACCGTCACTACCTTCGAGCCCAATCGTGAGCTCGGCATCGAGCAGCCCGAACCCGCGGGCACCATGTACCTCACCTGGCGGCTGACCCCCTGCGACGGTGGCACCGAGATCACCCAGGAACTCCGCTTCACCGGCCCGTCGGCCGCCGCGGCCCGCACCCTCGTCCGGCCGTTCATCGAAACCGATGCGCGCGTGAACTTCTCGCGCCTGGCCAGGCTGGCCGGACTCGCCCCTACCGACGACGCGCTCAATGTCGTCATCGCGGGCGGCACCGGCGCACTCGGGCTCCAGATCGCCGCCGACCTGACCTGCCGCGGACAGCGCGTCACCCTGCTGACCCGCCGCCGCAACCCGGCTCTCCCGTTCCGCCAGACCGAATGGGACGGCCGCTCGGTCGGCTCCTGGTCCGCCGAACTGCGCGAACCCGGTCGGCTCGCGGTGATCAACCTCGCCGGAAAACTGGTCGACTGCAGGCCGACCGAACGCAATGTCGCCGAACTGCGCTCCAGCCGAGTCGATTCCACCACCGCTCTCGTTGCCGCGGCGGGTCTGCGCGACACCCCCGTCGACTACTGGGTGCAAGCAAGCACCACGGCCATCTGGTCGGACGCGGGCGAAACCCGGTGCACCGAAACAACTCCCCTCCCGGTCGGCCTCCCGCAGATGACCGGCGTCGCCCAGCCATGGGAGGAAGCGTTCGACCCCGCCCGCGCCGACCACTGGACGATCCTGCGCACCTCCATCGTCCTCGACCCCGACGCCCCCGCCCTCAAACGCCTCGGCCAGCTCACCAAGGCCGGTCTCGGCGGCCGCGTAGGCCCCGGCGATCAGTGGTTCAGCTGGATCCACATCGAGGACTGGCTAGCCATCGTCCGCGCTTCACTCGGCCTCGACCCCACCGTCACCCTCCCCGACGGCATCCTCGTAGCCGCCACCGAATTCCCGGTCCGCAACACCGAACTCATGTCCACCCTCCGCCGAATCCTGCACCGCCCCCCATCACCGCCAACCCCCTCGGCGATCCTGAAAGTAGGCGCGGTGGTCCTGCGCACCGACCCCGCCCTAGGCCTGACCGGCCGCCACGCCACCTCCGAAGTCCTCCACAAAGCAGCCTTCGACTTCAAATACCCCACCCTCGACGAGGCCCTAACCGACCTACTCGGTTCCGCCTCTCCGCGTATTCAGCGCGCCGTCCGGGAGCGCGACCATTAGGTCTCGGCCATACGTCCTGCGCGCAGCGGCTGGGAGGTGGTTGGGGAGTTACCCATGTTCTTGCGAGATCAGCGGGTTGCCCAACCAACTCACAACTTCACAATCGTCCGGCTGAACTGCGGAATCAACCGAATCTTCCCCGCCGACCCGAAGTCGATGGTCACCGTAGCCAACGGCCCCACCCCATCAGCGGCCACAACCCGCCCCAACCCGTACTTGTCATCGGTAACCCGATCCCCCACCGCGAGAACGAGTTCGGTGTTGTTCCGCTTCACCGCCCCACCCGGCGCCGGCCTGCGCTCACCGGATCCCCCACGCACACCTGGCCGCTGATCCCACCCACTCCCACTGGTCCAATCCCGATCGAACCCGCTGTCCTCACCCCGGCGCCGCCCCCGCTGCACCGGCGAGACCACCGGCTCCAACCTGCGCCAATCCAGCAGATGCTGCGGAATCTCCTGCAGGAACCGCGATTCCGGGTTCGACACCGGCTGCCCCCACCCCGACCGCACCACCGCGCGCGAAAGATAGAGCCGCTGACGCGCCCGCGTAATCCCCACATAAGCCAGCCGACGTTCCTCGGCCAGCTCGTTCGGATCACCCAGCGCCCGCATGTGCGGGAACTGCCCGTCCTCCCAGCCGGTCACGAAGACCACCGGGAACTCCAGCCCCTTGGCCGTGTGCAGCGTCATCATGGTGACCACACCCGTGCCTTCGTCCGGGATCTGATCGGTATCGGCGACCAGCGACACCCGCTCGAGGAACGCGGCCAGCGACCCCGGCTCCGGTTCACCATCGCCGGCCTCCGGCACCAGCCCTTCCTCACGCGCCGCCTCGGCATTGTTGAACGCCTCGGAACTGAATTCGCGTGCGACGCTGACCAATTCGTTGAGGTTGTCGAGACGCGCGCCGTCCTGCGGATCGTCGGAGGCTTCCAGTTCGCCGCGATATCCCGTGCGATCGAGCACCGCCTCGACCACATTCCCCACATCGGGATAGTCGCTGTCGGCCCGCTTACCGGCCACCCGGATCTCGTCGAGCAGATCGAGGAATCCCGCGATCGCCCGCTGCGCGCGGGTATTCAGCAACGCGACCTTGCCATCGGCCGCATCGCGCAGTGCCGCGGCGAAACCGATGCCGCGCTGTTCGGCGTGCACCGCCACGCAGGCCTCCGCACGATCGCCGATCCCGCGACGCGGAGTGTTGAGAACGCGGCGCACACTCACCGCGTCCTCGGGATTTTCCAGCACCCGCAGGTACGCCACCACGTCGCGCACTTCTTTGCGCTCGTAGAACCGCACACCACCGACCACCTTGTACGGCAGGCCCATTCGGATGAAGATCTCTTCCAGCGCACGCGAATTGTTGTTGGTGCGATAGAACACCGCCACGTCGCCGTAGTTGGCATCGCCGGTGTCGACGAGCCGGTCGATCTCCTTGGCGACGAAGGAGGCTTCGTCGTGCTCGTTGTCGGCGACGTAGCCGGTGATCAGTTCACCCTCGCCGGAATCGGTCCACAGTTTCTTCTCGCGCCTGCCCTCGTTGCGCGCGATCACCGCGTTGGCGGCGGACAGAATGTGCTGGGTTGAACGGTAGTTCTGTTCCAGCAGAATGGTTTCCGCATCCGGGAAGTCGCGTTCGAATTCCTCGATATTGCGGATCGTGGCGCCACGGAACGCATAGATCGACTGATCGGCGTCGCCGACCACGCACAACTCGCTCGGCTCGACGGCCTGCTCGTCCGCCTCGCTGTGATGCCCGACCAGCTCACGCACGAGCACATACTGGGCGTGGTTGGTGTCCTGGTACTCGTCGACGAGCACGTGCCGGAACCGGCGCCGGTAGTACTCGGCGACCTGCGGATGGTTCTGCAGCAGTGCCACCGTCTCGCCGATCAGATCGTCGAAGTCCATCGCGTTGGCCGAGCGCAACCGCCGCTGGTACTCGGCGTAGACCCTGGCGACCAGAGCGGGCAGTTCGGTGTCGTCGGCTTCCGCGTCGGCGGCGGCCTTTTCCGGACCGATCAGTTCGTTCTTCAGATTCGAAATGGCGGTCGACAGCAAACGCGCGGAATACTTCTTCGTGTCGATCTCGAAATCGCGGCTGATCATCGTGAGCAAACGCCGCGAATCATCGGCGTCGTAGATCGAGAAATTCGAATTCAAGCCGGGCAGCAGTGCCGCCTGCATCCGCAGTATGCGCACACAGCTGGAATGGAACGTCGATACCCACATGCTGGCCGCGCGCGGGCCGACCAGCCCGGCGACCCGTTCCCGCATCTCGGCGGCGGCCTTGTTGGTGAAGGTGATGGCCAAGATCTCACCGGTGCGCACGCCACGCGCCGCGAGCAGGTAGGCGATCCGGCGGGTGAGCACCGCGGTCTTGCCCGAGCCCGCGCCCGCCACGATCAGCAGCGGGGAACCCGCGTGCATCACCGCGGCACGCTGGGGCGGGTTGAGCCCGTCGAGCAGTCGCTCGATCTCCTCGGCGCGCTGTTGTTCGCGCTCCTGGCGCCGCTGCGACTGTTCGGCGCTGTTCCTGGCCGCCGCCTGAGCCAGCGCGGACGCGCCGGTGCCACCACTGTCCCGAGGCGGTAGCGCGGCACCGCTGGGCGCGGGCGCCGGTGCGCTGGGATCGGTGGCTGAGGCGTGGGGAGCGACCGTGATATCCATCGTCTGTCCACGCTACCGGCGGGCACCGACAAGCCGCGAACCGCCGCCGCCGCGATGACCGGCCGACGACGGCCCGGCAAACCACCGGTGAACGCGGCCAGGTCGGCACGGGCCGCACCTGGTGAACGTTCTCAGCGAATTCCTAAACAGAACTGTTTTGCCTACCTAGCAGCCCGTGGCAGACTGGGCCACATGTTCAGCGCTTCTCCGCATGCCCGGATCGGCTGCCGATCCGATATCGTGACGGTGCGTACGATTTATTGCGCGCTCCCGGGGGGATCAGGTACCGCCCATCGGGAAAGTTTCAGGGTGACGGAACAGATCGGGTAACAGGCCGTTCGGTTTGACCGATCCAAGTTCTGACACGAGGAGATGAATGATGAGCACCCCCGCTACGACCACGGGCTCCGATTCGGCCTTGCCGCAATCCGAAGCCGAGATCGACAAGCTCCGCCTCGAGATCGACCAGCTCGACGCCACGATCCTTGCCGCGATCAAACGCCGCAGCGAAATTTCCCGGATCATCGGCCGTACCCGCATGGCTTCCGGCGGTACGCGCTTGGTCCACAGCCGCGAGATGAAGGTGCTCGAGCGCTTCAGCGAGCTCGGCCAGGAGGGTCACACCCTCGCCATGCTCCTGCTCCGCCTCGGCCGCGGCCGCCTCGGCCGCTAGACAACCCCATAGACCACGCGGCGGACCAGCCAGTTCGCCGCTTCCAAAAAGCCGCCCCGGGTGCAACACCATCCCCGGGGCGGTTATTTTTTGGCCCGGCTCAGGTCAGAGCGATGTATTTGGTGTTCAGATATTCCTCGATGCCCTCGGTGCCGCCCTCGCGACCGAAGCCTGATTCCTTGACACCACCGAACGGGGCCGCGGGATCGGAGATGACGCCACGGTTGACACCGACCATGCCGCTCTCCAGTGACTCCGAGATGCGAAGCGCCCGATCGAGATCTCGGGTGAAGACGTAGCTGACCAGCCCGTATTCGGTGTCGTTGGCGGCGGCGACGCCCTCGTCCTCGGTATCGAAGGCGACGATCGGGGCCACCGGGCCGAACACCTCCTCGCGCAGGATCCGGGCGGTCGGCGGCACATCGGCCAGGATCGTGGCCGGGTAGTACCAGCCCGGACCGCCGGGGGCCTTGCCGCCGATCAGTACTCGCGCGCCGACGGAAACGGCATCGTCGACCAGGTCGCTCACGATCTCGCGCTGGTCCTCGCTCACCAGCGGGCCGAGGGTGGTCGCGGAGTCGGTGCCCGGACCCATCACGACGGTGTCGGCCATCGCGGCGACGAACTTCTCGGTGAACTCGGCGACCACGCCGCGCTGCACGTAGAACCGGTTGGCCGCGGTGCACGCTTCGCCGCCGTTGCGCAGCTTCGCCTGCATCGCACCGGCCACGGCGGCGTCGATATCGGCATCGTCGAACACCACGAACGGCGCGTTGCCGCCCAATTCCATGGACGTGCGCAGCAACCGGTTCGCGGACGCCGCAACGAGTTTCTTGCCGACTTCGGTGGAGCCGGTGAAGGTGAGCTTGCGCAGCCGCGGATCGTCGATCAGCGGACCCGTGACAGCCCCGGAACGCTGCGTGGTGACCACCGACAGCACCCCGTCGGGCAGGCCCGCTTCGCTACAGAGCTTGGCCAGCGCCAGCATGGTCAGCGGCGTCGCCGAGGCGGGTTTGACGATCATCGTGCAGCCTGCCGCCAGCGCGGGCCCGATCTTGCGGGTGCCCATGGCCAGCGGGAAATTCCACGGCGTGATCGCCAGGCACGGCCCCACCGGCTGCTTGGCGACCATGATCCGCCCCGCACCCGACGGCGCGTTCAGGTATCGCCCGTGAATCCGCACCGCCTCCTCACTGTTCCAGCGGAAGAACTCGGCGCCATAACGCACCTCGTTGCGGCTCTCGGACAGTGCCTTGCCCATTTCGAGCGTCATCAACAGCGCGAATTCCTCCGCCCGCGCGGTCAATTGCTCGAACACCGTTCGCAGGATTTCACCCCGCTCCCGTGACGGTGTCGCCGCCCACGCCTCCCCCGCCGCGACGGCCGTGTCCAAGGCCAGCATCGCGTCCTCGGGAGTAGCGTCCGCCACCTGCGCGATCACCGCCCCGTCGGCCGGATTGCGCACGTCGAAAGTCCCACCTCCGGTGGCCTCGACGGGTCCGGAGCCGATCCACAAACCCTTGGGTACGAATTCGAGTACGTCGCGTTCAGACACCATGCGCCCAGCCTAAGCCCGCCACCCCGGCCACCGCCTCGATCCCGCGAACACATGCGGCGCCCCTCGATGATCAACGCGGTACCCTCGGGTCGTGAGCAGCGACATCACCGAGTCTTCGGCCTGGCAGGCACTGCGCAGCAATCACGGCACTGTTGCACCGATGCATCTACGACAGCTGTTCGCCGATGACCCGGCACGTGGCCGCGAGCTGACGCTGCAGGTGGCCGACCTGCACATCGATTACAGCAAACATCGCGTGACCCGCGAAACCCTGCGCCTGCTCGCCGATCTCGCGCACACCGCGGGTGTGCCGCAACGCCGTGACGCGATGTATTCGGGTCAGCACATCAATACTTCCGAGGACCGCGCGGTCGGCCATATCGCGCTGCGGCTGCCGGTCGGCGACCAGCTCTGTATCGACGGCACCGACGCCGACGCCGAGGTGCACGACGTCCTGCGCCGGATGGGCGAGTTCGCCGATTCCGTGCGCTCGGGTAAATGGCGCGGCGCGACCGGCGAACACATCGAGACCATCGTCAATATCGGCATCGGCGGCTCGGATCTGGGCCCCGACATGGTGTATCGCGCACTGCGCCACTATGTCGACGCGGGCATCGACGCCCGGTTCGTCTCGAATGCCGATCCCGCCGATCTGGTCGCCAAGCTCACCGGACTCGACCCGGCGACGACCCTGTTCATCGTCGCGTCCAAGACGTTCTCGACGCTGGAAACCCTCACCAACGCGACCGCCGCGCGCCGCTGGCTGGTCGACGCGCTGGGCGAGGAAGCGGTCGCCAAGCATTTCGTCGCGGTGTCGACGAACGCGGAGCGGGTGGCCGACTTCGGCATCGACACCGCGAATATGTTCGGTTTCTGGGATTGGGTCGGCGGCCGCTACTCGGTGGATTCGGCGATCGGCCTTTCGGTGATGGTGACCATCGGCAAGGAGCGGTTCGCGGAGTTCCTCAGCGGAATGCACGCCATGGACAAGCATTTCGCGACCGCGCCGCTGGAAGAGAACGCGCCGGTGCTGCTGGCGATGCTCGGCATCTGGTACTCGAATTTCTTCGGCGCGGAATCCCGTGCGGTACTGCCCTATTCGAATGATATGGCCCGATTCCCCGCCTATCTGCAGCAATTGACGATGGAGTCCAACGGCAAGTCGGTGCGCGCCGACGGCACCCCGGTGACCTCGTCGACCGGCGAGATCTTCTGGGGCGAGCCGGGTACCAACGGGCAGCACGCCTTCTACCAGCTCCTGCATCAGGGCACCCGCCTCGTCCCCGCCGACTTCATCGGCTTCGCCAGGTCCACCGACGACCTGCCGACCCTCGACGGCACCGGCAGCATGCACGACATCCTGATGAGCAACCTGTTCGCGCAGTCGAAGGTACTGGCATTCGGCAAGACCGCGCAGGAGATCCGCGCCGAGGGAACCGACCCGGAACTGGTGCCGCACAAGGTGATGCCGGGCAATCGGCCGAGCACCACGATCCTGGCGGCGGAACTCACGCCGTCGGCGCTGGGTCAGCTGATCGCGCTCTACGAGCACCAGGTGTTCGTAGAGGGCATCATCTGGGGTGTCGACAGTTTCGATCAGTGGGGTGTCGAGCTGGGCAAACAGCAGGCGCTGGCCCTGATGCCATTGCTGAGCGGGCCGGAAAAGCCGGTGTCAGTGGGTGATTCGTCGACCGACGAGCTCATCGATTGGTATCGGGCGCACCGCCGCTGACCTCCTTCGCGGCCCTGGTCGCGGCCTGGATCCGGCCGGTCACACTGGTGGTGACGATCGTGAGCAGGGTACCGAGCACCACCAGGTCGAATACGATCTGCACCATCGTCGCGATGCGCGCGACCTGGCCGACAGCGTGCACATCGCCGAAGCCGACGGTGCCGAGCGTGACCAGCGTGTAGTACAGCGCGTCGGTGCGGGTTTCGAGCCCGACGAATTGCTCCGGATGAAGTTGCTGCAAGCGGTAATAGAACAGCGCGAACACCACGCCGACGATGCATACGAGCAGCAGCAACCCGTCGACCTGCCCGCCCGGGGCGGTCGGATCCCGCAGGTAGTTCTCGATCCGCCGCCAGACCAGCCAGCCGAGTCCGGCAACGCCCGCGAAGAAGATGAACACCCCCGCCAGCCGCCCCGGCCACGCGGCGAGCTCGAACATCCACCCCACCGGCACGCTGTAGTACAGCAGCACCGCGAACAACGCCGCCGCACCGTTGCGCACCGCATGCTTGGGGAACCGCCGACCTCGCGTCATCACTCCATGATTGCCCCGGAGGCGCCGATTTCCGTGCCACACGCGCCGAGCAGGTCTGGGTCGTGAATACCCCGTGCGGATGAATCAGGTCACGCGGTAGCTGTGCCCCTCGGCGGTCAACACGTGGTCGGCGCGGTTCCGGCTCGCGGCGATGAGGTCGGCGTTGCGCAGGTCGCTGCCCATTACCTTCGCACTCGCCTGAGCCGGTGTCCGCCCGCCGGAGGTGTGCCGGTCGAGCAGTCGCTCGGTGAGGATCGATCGCGGTGCGTCCAGGTACCAGCACGCGTCGAGTAGCCCGCGCACCTCAGCCCAGCCGGGCGCCTCGGCATCGGTCAGCAGCAGGTAATTCCCTTCGACGATGGCCACGCGTTCGTCGCACACGACCACGCCGGCGTCGGTCGGCTCGTCGATGGCCCGATCGAACAGCGGCCACGGCACCGGGGCGCCGACTGGGGTTTCCCGGAGCAACCGCAGATCAGCGACGAACCCGGCCGCGTCGAAGGTGTCCGGCTCGCCTTTGCGTGCCAGCGCGTTCCGCGCCCGGAGCACGTGATTGCGTAGGTGGTAGCCGTCCATCGGTGCGACGACCGCGGGCCGCCCGGACGTGCTCAGCTCGGTGCGAAGACGCTGCGCCAGTGTCGATTTCCCGGCACCTGGCGGACCGGCGATCCCGAGCAGGAACCGCTCACGGCACACCGGTATCCCTCGGGCCAGCTCGCCCACCGACAGCACCCCGCTCGCCAAGGTCACCGCCATACCCTACCGACGAGCTCACCGGATCTCGGTGAGCTCGTCGGGGAGTACATCGGGCTCAGCGCACGTCGACGAATCCGCGCTCGAGGATCGCGCCGGTGTCCACGCCCGCGGGCAGGGTGCCGAAGGCGATGCCCCAGTCGCCGCCGAGGCGCGTCGCGCAGAAGGCGTCCGCGACAGCGGGGTGACCATGGCGCACCAGCTGGGCGCCTTGCAGGACCAGCGCCATCAGCTCGACGACGCGGCGGGCGCGGTATTCGATGTCGGACAGGTCGGTGAGTTCCTTGCCGACGCGGTCGATCGCGTCGTCGAGGCGCGAATCGGCACCGCGGGCCAGACCGACCTCCGCGAAGTACGCCTCGACCGTCTCGGACTGACGTCCCATGGCGCGCAACGCATCCAGCGCCGCCACATTGCCCGAACCCTCCCAGATCGACATGAGCGGCGCCTCACGGTACAGCCGCGGCATGCCCGATTCCTCGGCATATCCGTTGCCGCCCAGGCATTCCAGCGCTTCGGCGGCGTGTGCGGGAGCACGCTTGCAGACCCAGTATTTGGTGATGGCGAGGGCGATCCGGCGCAGCGCCGCTTCGGCCGGGTCGCTGCCCGCGCGATCGGTGGCACCGGCCAGTCGCATCATCACCGTGGTCGCCGCATCCGATTCGATGACAAGGTCGGCGAGCACATTGCGCATGGCGGGCTGGTCGATCAGCTTGGCGCCGAAGGCTTCTCGATGCCGGGCGTGATGGATCGCGCTGACCGCGCCGAGTCGCATGCCGGTGGCCGAGCCGATCACACAGTCGAGGCGGGTCATGTTGACCATCTCGATGATCGTCTTCACGCCCGCGCCCTCGGCACCGACGAGCCAGCCGGTGGCGTTCTCGTATTCGATTTCCGAGGACGCGTTGGACTTGTTGCCCAGCTTGTCTTTCAGCCGCTGGATGCGGATGGGGTTGCGGGTGCCGTCGGGCAGCACGCGCGGCAGCAGGAAACACGACAGGCCACCGGGGGCCTGCGCGAGGGTGAGGAACATGTCCGACATGGGCGCCGAGGTGAACCACTTGTGCCCGACGATGCGGTACGAGCCATCGGGTTGCGGTGCGGCGGTGGTGGTGTTGGCCCGGACGTCGGAGCCGCCCTGCTTCTCCGTCATCGACATGCCCGCGATGAGCCCGGCCTTGGTCGACGGTTCGCGCAAGCCGAAATCGTAGGTGCGCGAGCCGAGCAGCGGCTCGAAGCGCGCCGCCAGTTCGGGATTGTGGCGCAACGCGGGCACCACCGCGTACGTCATCGAGATCGGGCACATGTGTCCGGCATCGGCGACGCCCCAGGTGAAGAACTTGGCGGCGCGAGCGGTGTGCGCGCCGGGCCGCTCGTCCAGCCACGGCGAACCGTGCAGACCGTGCGCCACCGCGACATTCATCAGGTCGTGCCAGTGCGGGTGGAATTCCACCTCGTCGACACGATTACCCCAGCGGTCGTGGGTGTGCAGCACCGGCGGGTACTCGTTGGCGAGCCTGCCCCACTCCTGGGCCTCGAAACCGCCTGCCAGCGCACCGAGTTCGCGCACCTCGGCTTCGGCCCAGCCCGCTCCTTCGCGGTGCAGGCCTTCCAGCAGCGCGGGGTTGCGCGCGGCATCGAAGGGGATCAGCGGCGGCGCCTGGTTGAACACTTCGTGGGTCGGCATGTCGTGGCAACTCCTTCGACTACAGCGTTTCCGGGCGCGCACCGAGTGCGCGCACGGCGAATGCAACCAATTCGGGGATGACGGTCTCGGCGTGCGGAGCGGCGGCCAAAGGGCCGACGAGCACCTCGCCGATCGCGCCGACAAGGGCCGCGGCTGTCAGGCTCGAGTCCTGCGCGGGCAAGTGGCCTTCGGCGACACCGTGTGCGATCGCGGTCTCGAACGACGCGGCGAACGCGCGCCGGAATTCCAGCCGTTGCGTGTCGACGGCGGCGTCGACGGGCTCGGCCAGCAGCACATAGGCCAGTTTCGGATTCTTCAGCGCACGGCCCGCGAAGGTCTCCACCGCGGCGGTGACCCGCCCGACCACGTCACCGTCGGCCACCGCGGCGCGTACCGCGTCGACCTCGCGGGCGACCACCGTCTCGAACACCGCCGCGACCAGTTCGGCCTTGTTCTCGAACTGCTTGTACACGGTGCCGGTCGCGATGCCCGCCTCGGCGGCGACCGCGGCCATCGACAGCCCGGCGAACCCGTCACGCGAGAGCACGCCGGTGGCACCCTGCACGATCAGCGCCCGTTGCGCGTCGAGCCGGGCCTGCACGGCCGGGGTCCTCCGGTACACCATGTGAAGAAGTGAACCATGAATTCACCTCTTCACACAAGGGCACCGGGTCCGTATGGTCGAGGAATGGAACAAACAACCGGGCAGCCCGCTTCAGTGCGCGTCGAGCACGCAGGCCCGGTCACGACGGTGATCCTGAATCGCCCGCAGGCCCGCAACGCGGTGGACGGCCCGACCGCCCGGGCGCTGGCGGAGGCCTTCCGCGCCTTCGACGCCGACCCCACCTCCTCGGTGGCCGTGCTGTGGGGCGAACACGGCACCTTCTGCTCCGGTGCCGACCTCAAAGCCCTCGGCACCGAGAACAGCAATCACGCCACCGAAGACGGTGACGGTCCGATGGGCCCGACCCGGCTGCGCCTGTCCAAGCCGGTGATCGCGGCGGTCTCCGGGTACGCCGTGGCGGGCGGGCTCGAACTTGCCCTGTGGTGTGACCTGCGAATTGCCGAGCAGGACGCCACTTTCGGTGTCTTCTGCCGCCGCTGGGGCGTCCCGCTGATCGACGGCGGCACCGTGCGCCTGCCGCGTATCGTCGGCGAGGGTCGCGCACTCGACATGATCCTCACCGGCCGCCCGGTGAGCGCGCCCGAAGCGCTGCAGATGGGCCTGGTCACCCGGGTCGTCCCCGCCGGCGATGCCCGCCGCGTCGCCGAGGATCTGGCCGCCCAGCTCGCCGCACTTCCCCAAACATGTCTGCGCACCGACCGCGCCGCCCTGTACGACCAGTACGGCCACCCCGAGGAAGAGGCGCTGCGCGTCGAATTCCGTCACGGCATGACCGCCCTGTCCGGCGGCGCGCTCGACGGCGCCGCCCGCTTCGCCGCGGGCGCGGGCAGGCACGGTAGCACCGACCACCGCTGATGGACCGCCTCACCGTCGTCGACGAGATCTTCCTGCGCACCC
Organism: Nocardia sp. NPDC058518; assembly: GCF_042719655.1. NCBI lineage: Bacteria > Bacillati > Actinomycetota > Actinomycetes > Mycobacteriales > Nocardiaceae > Nocardia > Nocardia sp. NPDC058518. Next base: position 176,466 of record NZ_JBHXNJ010000012.1, on the reverse strand, counting down.
ATCGCGGCATGGGCACCCCCATCGCCCTGCAGGGGCTGTGGCGCACCACCGATGCGATGCAACCGGCTCTCCTACAAGCGATTCATGATCGCCTTCGCCTCGGTCACCTCGGGCGCAGAGTGGTCGACCCCCGAGTCCCAGGCGCCCGCCGCAGCTGGCGCCCCAACACCAGAGCCCACCCCCTGGACATCACCGTCGGCCCACTTCCCGAGAGCGAAATCCTGCCGTGGGCCGACACTCTCGGTGCCGATCTCGACCCGGAATTCGCCCCCGGCTGGCGCCTGTCCGCCGCCCGCGTCCATGACGGCGGAACTGTTGTCGCCCTGACCTGTTCGCACGCACTGGCAGACGCCCGTGGCTTGATCCACGCCGTCACCGCCGCCCTTCGATCGCTCGAATCCACCGCCCCCGATGCCTCGCCTGGGCAGGAAAGCTCGGGACTCGGACGTGACGGCGAACTGCGTAGTCGCACAACTACTTCGGAATGGGTAGACGCGGCCTCCCAATGGGCCACCATCTTCGGCGGCACCGCACGCGCGCTGCGCCAAAAGCTTTCCCTACCACGCCCGGCACCGGATGCTTCCCCTGTTCGTACCGCCCGCAAAGCCGACACCAGCGACCGGCACCTGCGGCCGCTCCTGCTCACCTTCGACGCCGCCCACTGGGACGCCACCGCGATCACCCTCGGCGGAACTCCGAACAGCCTGTTCATCCACTTGACGGCAAACATCCTGTGGCAGAACGGCTTCCCGAACCCGACGATCGTGGCAAGCCTTCCGGTGGATACCCGCGACGAACCCCGTGTCGACAACGACCTCGCGATGACAGAGATCGCGATCCAGCGCACCGACACTCCCGCGACAATTCGCGATCAGGCCAAAGCCGCCTATCAGCGCCGAATGTCGAGCCCCGCAGGACTTCCCGAGGAGATCCTCCAGGTACTCCCCGACCGCTGGGCCTACGCCCTCACCAAGGGCGCGGGTGAACGAGACATCCTGTGCTCCAATATCGGCCCCCTACCCGACACCGTGCGAAAAGTCGGACCGCACAACTGCACCCGGGTCGCCGCCCGCGCCATCCACCCCGACATCACCGCCTTCCCCCGCACCCGACTCGCGGGCTACCTCTCCCAGCTCGACGACACCTACACACTCGCCCTGGTCGGTCTCGCCGCCGACAACGATTTCCTGCCCGACGCGATCGACAAAGCCTGCGCGACAACCGGATTACACCCGCACCCTTGGTAGTCAGTCGGCAGCTATCCCAGTGAGCAACGCCCGCAAGCCCCACACGAACTGATCCTGCGAATTCCATGCCGCCATCGCGTCCACCTGCGCGGCAGTGCGCGGCCAGCGATCGGCATCGAGCAGCGCGAGCCCCTCCCGGCGTAGCGCGGTCCGCTCGGATTCCGGTGCGAGCGGCGGCTTTCCGTCGGTCTCGGCCACATTGAGCGCGATCCCACCCAGCACCTGCACGATCACCGCGTACACACCGTGCGCCTGCCGCGCCTCGGACAACCCGCCCCGGGCCAGGCACCCGAACAACGCCTCGCCGACATCGCTGGCCGCGGGCCCGTCCATCGGCCCCGACATCATCAATATCGCGACCGCGGGATGCGCGAGCAACTCCGCGCGCAGGCCGAGCGCGAACTGGATCACCGCGCCGGTCCACTCCACGCCGAGATCGCGCAGCGGTGCGAGTGGCACCGCCGAGAGCACGCGTTCGATCACGGCGCGCTCCAGATCGGCCCGGCTCGCCACGTAGGTGTACACCGCGTTCGGGTTCACCCCGAGCTTGCCCGCGACCGCCCGGATCGACAGCGCCCCGCTCCCCCCCTCGTCGAGCAGCTGCAGCGCGATGTCGACCACCTGCTCCTCGGTGAACGAGCGCCGAGCCGGCCTCGACGCGCCGACACCTGTTGACTTCGCCTTCGACATGCGGTGGACTGTACCCCGTACAGCTAACTGTACCCCGTACAGCCAGAATGGATTCTCATGCGGAACAAGCCGTACCCCACCATCGCGCTGCTGATCGGCGCCCCGATTCTGATGAACCTCGCATTCGTCGGCCTGGGGATCGTGTTCGACTACCCGGACGTCCTGCAGCTGCCCGCCACCGAAATCCTCGCCCGATTCCGGGCCGAGCAGCCCACGATCGTCACGCTGTTCAGCCTCCTCGCGGCCGCTGCCTGCGCTTTCATCCCGCTGTCGATCCTGATCGGCCGCCTCGACGACTCCCCCACGATGCGCTGGGCGGTGCGGGCAGGCGTCGCCGCCGCCGTCGTGCAGGCGATCGGCCTACTGCGCTGGCCCCTGCTCGTCCCGTCCCTGACCGACCCGGACACCTTCGAACGACAGCACACCCTGCTGGGCACCCTCCTCGGCGAAACCGCCGGCTACACCCTCACCGCGATCTGGACAGCCCTGGTCATCGCCGCACTGCGCACCCCGCGCTGGTTCGCCGTACTTGGCTACACCAGCGCCGCCGCCATCGCCACCGGCGTCGTCATCCCACTCGGCATCGAGCCCGCCGCCGTCGCCAACTTCCTCGGCTACCTGCTGTGGAGCGTGTGGCTGCTGGCCTTCGCCGCACTACTGGGCAGGGGTACGTTTCCGCGTCAGGTCGCCGTCATCCCGATGAGCAGCACGCGCAACCCCCAGACGAACTGATCGATGGAGGTCCAGGCGGCCATCTCCTCCAGGTGCGCGGCGGTGCGTGGCCACTGGACCGGATCCAGGTCGTGCAGGGCCGTGCGGCGGGCCGCGATCCGCGCGGATTCACCGGGCAGCGGCGACTTTCCATCGGTTTCGGCCACGTCGAGGGCGATCGAACCGAGTATGTGCACGAACACCGCGTAGACCCCGTGCGCACGGATCGGCGCCTGCAGTCCACCGCGGGCGAGGCAGACGAACAGCGACTCGGTGATATCGCGCGCCACCGGGTCGTCCGCCGACGGACTGTTCATGGGTCCCGACATGATCAACTCGGTGACCGCGGGGTGGTCGAACAACTGAGCGCGCACACCGAGCGCGAACTGGATCACCGCCGCGGTCCACTCCACGCCGTCGTCGGTGAGCGGCCCGAGCGCCACCGACGACAGCACGCGTTCGATCACGGCACGTTCGAGGTCTGCCGAGCTGCCGACGCGGGCACGCACCGCATCGACGTCCGCCCCGAGCCGCTGCGCCACCGCCCCGATGGACAAGGCCCCCGCGCCGCCCTCGTCGAGGATGGCGAGCGCCGCGTCGAGAACCCGCTCCTCGGTGAGCGATCCCGCCGCGCCACCGACGTCCGTACCTGGGGTTTTCGCCTCGGGCATGTGTCGAACTGTACTCCGCGGACACCCGCGGAATCCCTCACCGATCAGGGTGTCAGACCGAGCCGGGTGGCCAGCCACGGCAGCTGATCGCGTAGCCCGTGCGCCCACAGCGCGAAGTTGTGTCCGCCCGGCAGAATCCGCAACCGCACGTCCATTCCCGCGTCTTTCGCCGCCTGATACATCCGCTCCACCTGCGGGCGGTACATCTGGTCGTCGGCGCCGACGACGAACGCGCCCGCGGAATCCGGATACGTCCGCGACCGCAGCAGATCCAGCGGATTGACCCGCAGCAGCGCCTGGAGATCCCCGCCGAACGCGGCGTCCACGGTGCGTTGCCGGTCGCCCAGGGTGGGCTCGTCCTGACCGGACATGTCGAGGAAGGTGGGATAGACCCCGGGATAGTTGGTGGCCAGTTGCAGTGCGCAGGTGCCGCCGTACGAGAGCCCACCCACCGCCCAGGAGCGCGGATCCGGATCGATCTGCAGATTCGCCCGTGTCCAGGCAGGCACGTCGACGGCCAAGTAGGTGGCGACCTTGCCGAGCTCGGAGTCAAGGCACAGCGGGTTCGCCAGCTGGGAGCCGGTCCCGTCGGCCACGACAACCACCGGCGCGAGCCCGTTGTGCGCGCGGGCGAAGGAATCCATGGTCTCGGCCAACTGCCCGCCGACGAACCAGTCCTGCGGTGCGCCCGGCTCACCGGCGAGCAGCACCAGCACCGGCAGCAGCGGCCGTGAATTCGCGAAATAAGCAGGCGGCAAATAGATCTGGGCATCGCGAGCGGCGAATCCGGACGCGGTCGGTGGCACCGTCGCGGTCAGCACGCGCCCGTCGTCGGGCAATCCGCCGGGCGCGTGCCATGCGGGCTCGAGTGGACGCGCGCTGATCACCTGCTCGCTCCCGGTCAGCTCACCGGCCTCGACCCGCTCGACCTCTTCGACCCCGAGCGCCGCGCCCACCGTCGGGTACGACGCGTACTCCAGATTGATCCGCACACCCACCGCGACCAGCACGACACCGGCCGCGAGCACGGTGACCATCCCGGTCCACACGCTCGGGCGCACCAGAATCCGCGGCACCACCAAAAACACCGCGGCCACCGCGATCCCGATCAGCACGTACACCGACACCGCGATCGGATCGGGAAACGGCCGCCACAACTCCTCGACGAACAGGTACAGCGCCACGGTCGCCACCACGGCGGCCAGCACCACGATCGGCATGATCGTGGTCACATATCGCCGTACTCGAGGTAACAGCAACCACACCGCACCCACCGCACCCACCGCCGTCAACGCCACCGGCAGCCACCCGGAAAGCAACGAAAGATCGGTGATTCGCGTCATCGCTGACCTCCACAGATGCCACCTCGACCGCCCTGGCGCGCGCATCGCGGTCCCGGTACGGCCGCGATGACATACGGTACACAGAAGACCTCACCGCGCCGGTGCGGCGCACTCGCAGCAAAGGGTGGTTCTATGAACGACAACGCGGCTGCCACCGAACCGGCTCGTTCGCGCGGCGTCGCCTTGGCGCACACCGTGATCCGCCGGGTGCCGTTCACCCTCGGCTTCCTCGTCGTGGTCGCGATTCTCGGCCTCGCCACCGGTGGCCTCTGGCGCAGGCTCGACGAGCGTTCCTGGTTTCCCGATATCGCCTACGGCTGGCCCCCGCTGACCGAGGGCAAGTTTTGGACGCCGCTGTCCGGCTGGTTCTTCGGGCTCACTCCCTTCCAATACTTCTGCATGGTGGTCGTTTTCGCGGGCGCGGTCGGCTGGACGGAGTGGCGTCTCGGCACCGTGCGTACTGCCTTGGTCTGTCTGTCGGGTCAGCTGATCGGTGTCCTCGGCGCGTCGGTGACGGTCGGGCTGCTCGCGCACACCCATCTCGGTTGGGCCGACCGGCTTTCCGAGGTGCGCGATGTCGGGTTCACCACCGCGGCCATCTCGGCGTTGGCCGCGGTCTCGGCGTCCCTGCGTTCGCCATGGCGCCTGCGGGTGCGCGCCGTGGTGATGGCACACGTGTCGATCACCTTCCTGTTCGAATCGACCTTCGCCGATCTCATGCATCTCATCGCGGTCGCCGTGTGGCTGCCCGCGGGCGAAAAGCTGTTCAGCCGAACCGAACACGGCTTCTGGCCACGCACTCGACGCGAGGTGCGCATGCTGTCCTTCGCCGGACTGATGGTGATCGCCACGGCCTCGGTGGCGGTGTATTTCTTCCCCGCCGACAGCCTGCTCGGCCCCACCGAGAACGAACGCGGCTCGCTCTGGAGCACGATCCTCACGGTGGTGGTGATCGCGGTGGTCGCCGATCAGCTGCGCAAGGGCAGGCGCTGGGCGTGGTGGGGGACCCTCGTCTACGGCCTGCTGCACGTGGTGCTCACGCTGGTGCTGCTCGGTGTGGCCATGGGCACCGACTACGAGACCACCGGCGCGCTGACCGTCGGCACCGCCTTGCTGTGGGCGGGCGAGGTGGCACTGCTCTACGGCGGCCGCGGCGCGTTCCGGGTGCCGGTCCGGCGCAAGATCTCCGGTGGTGCGCTCACCGGCACCGAACCCGGCGACGCGGTGCGCGCCTTGCTCGCCCGCTACGGCGGCAGCACCATGTCGTGGATGATCACCTGGCCGGAGAACAAATACTGGTTCGCCGCCGACGGTGAACGGTGTATCGCCTACCAGCGCCACGCGGGTATCGTCATCGCGCTCACCGACCCGATCGGTCCCGAGGAACTTCTGCCCGACACCATCGCCACCTTCACCGACCGCTGCGAGACCGACGGCCTGGTCCCGTGCCTGTTCTCCACCACCCGGGCCGTCGCGGACAGCGCGGGCGAACTCGGGTGGCGCAGCGTGCAGATCGCCGAGGACACCATCGTCGACCTGCCGAAGCTCGAGTTCAAAGGCAAAGCCTGGCAGGACATCCGGTCGGCGATCAACCGGGCGAACAAGGAGGGCATCGAGTTCCACCTCGCCGAGCTGGCCGACCAGCCGTTCACGGTGATCGAGCAGGTGCGCGCGATCTCCGAGGAGTGGGTGGGCGAGAAGGGGCTGCCGGAAATGGGATTCACGCTCGGCGGGGTGGAGGAAGCCCTCGACCCGGCCGTGCGGGTCGGGCTGGCGATCGATGCCGAGGGCAGTGTGCACGGCGTCACCTCCTGGCTGCCCGTCTACGGCCCCGGCGACGAGATCCGCGGCTGGACGCTGGACGTGATGCGCAGGCGCCCCGACGGCTTCCGTCCCGTCGTGGAATTTCTCATCGCCTCGGCCTGCCGCGAGTTCAAAGAGGAAGGCGCCGAGATCGTTTCGCTCTCGGGGGCACCGCTGGCGCGCAGTGCGAGCACCGACGGCGCCGAACCGATCGATCGTCTGCTCGAAGGGCTCGGCGCCGCGATCGAACCGTATTACGGCTTCCGGTCACTGCATTCGTTCAAGGCCAAGTTCCAGCCGCGCCACGAGCCGGTGTACCTGTGCTATCGCGACGAGACTGACCTGCCCCGCATCGGCGTCGCCCTGACGAAGGCCTACCTACCCGAGGTCTCGGCCAAGGACCTGATGGCGCTCAGCGCGGCCGGGCATTAGGGAACGGGTACTTCGATCGGTGTCACCCGTCCCGCGACATCGGTGGGCACTTCGATGCCCGGCTCCAGATTGCCTGCCGGGATCGGCTCGCCCCAGACCTGTCGCAGCGGCAGCACACCGGCCCATACCCCGCCGGTCGCGATGTCGCCCTCGTCATCGTTCGGTCCGCCCGAACGCACCTTCACCGATGCCTCGGTGAGGTCGAGCGCGAGCACCATCGTCGCCGCCATCTCCTTGCGGTTGGGCGGTCGCACCCGATCCCAGGCACCGGGCGCGGCGTGCTCGACGATCACCCGAAGGGCGTTGTCGCGCTCGGCTTCGTCGGTGACCAGCACCGCCCTGCCCCGAATCACCGCGCAGCGGTAGTTCATCGAGAAGTGCATGGCCGAGCGGGCGTACACCAGCCCGTCCACGTGGGTCACGGTGAGGGAGATATCGGTGTCGATCGCGGCGCGCAGATTGCCTGCTCCGGTGGATCCGTGCAGGTAGAGGGTGTCGCCGACGCGCCCGTAGATGGTGGGCAGCACGACCGGCGACCCGCCGAGCAGCACGCCGAGGTGGCAGACCAGACCCGCGTCGAGCACCGCGTCGAGTGCGGCGCGGTCGGTGGCGCCGCGTTCCTTGGCGCGGGTCAGCGTGGTGCGTGGGGTCGGCGACAGGGGGTTGTGGTTGACGTCGTGCGTGCTCATAAGATGAGCTTCGCCGAAGAAGTGGACCGTGTGTAGGTCCAATTCGACCGAAGTTCAACAGGCCAATTCGAGGTGGACGATGCTCGACGACCTTCCGATTCCACTCGACCGGACCGCCCCCGAACCGCTGGCGGTGCAGGTGGCCGATGCCCTGCGCGCCGCGGCGACCGACCGGGTGCTGCGCGTCGGCGACCGGTTGCCGTCCTCGCGCGCCCTGGCACAGCGGCTCGGGGTGAGCCGGGCCGTGGTGGCAGGCGCCTACGACCAGCTGCACGCGGAAGGCTGGCTGACCGGCCGCCACGGCTCCGGCACCTATCTGAGCACCGCCCCGGCCACCGCACCGCCGAGCACCGGCGCGGGCCACGGCACCGATCCCGACGCGGGCCTGCTCGATCTCGGCCCCGGCGCGCCGTGCGCCGAAGCGGTCGACTCCGCCGCGTGGCGCCGTGCCTGGCGCGCGGCGGGCGACCAGGCGCCCGAGGCCCGCAAGAACCGTGCGGGCGAACCGGACTTCCGGGCGGCGGTCGCCGATCACCTGCTGCGCCATCGCGGACTGGCCGCCGGGGCCGGATCGGTGGTCATGGCCACCGCCGGTACCAGCGCGGCGGTGGGTGAGCTCGCCACCGCGCTGCTCCGTCCCGGCGATACCGTCGCCATCGAGGATCCCGGCTACCTGCGAGCCGTCGGTGCGTTCCGAGCCGCAGGCATCGAGGTTCTCCCGGTGCCCGTCGACGGCGGCGGTTTGTGTGTCGACCGGATTCCGCCGGGTGTCCGCGCGGTGTATTGCACACCGGCACACCAGTTTCCGCTCGGCGCGATGATGCCCGCGTCCCGCCGGGTCGAGCTCATCGAATTCGCCAGAAGAACAGCGACTTTCATCATCGAAGACGACTACGACGGCGAATTGCGATACGACACAGCCCCGCTGCCGCTGCTGGCCGCGATGGCACCCGACGTCGTCGTTCATCTCGGCACCACCAGCAAGATCATCGCCACCACCCTCGGCGTCGGCTGGCTCGTCGCCCGCCCCGATATCACCGACGCCGTGCTCGCCCATCGCGCCGAGATCGGCAGTTCCCCGAGCCCCGCCGGGCAACGGATCCTCAGCGAATTCGCCCGCCACGGCGACCTGTCCCGGCACCTGCGCCGGCTGCGCCGGGTCGTGCCGCCCCGACGCGCTCTGGTCGTCGACGAACTCGCCCGCCGCGGCCTGCCCGTCATCGGTGACGACGCGGGCTCGCACGTAGTCGTCGAACTGCCCGGCCCCACCGCCGAACGCCACGCCGTCGACACCGCCCGCGCACGCGGTGTCCTCCTCGACGGCCTGGCCCGCCACCACCTCGCCGAACCACACCACTTCGGCGTCGCCATCGGCTACACCGCCCTGAACAGCGCCGACCTCGCCCGAGCCATGCCCATCGCCGCCGACTGCCTGGCTGACGCAGCTCGCGAGTAGCCGACCCATCGCGGTCGTAGCATGGACCAGGACCCGGCATTACCCCTGGCGACTATCGACGAGGTGAGCAAATGACCGATCAGGACATTCTGGCGCGGATCAAAGAGCTGGTCGACGACGAGCACGCCCTGCGAGCCAAGGCCACCGCGGGCGAGATCGACCCGGTAGCCGAACGCAAGCAGCTGGCCGAGCTGGAAGTGATGCTCGATCAGGCATGGGATCTGTTGCGGCAGCGGCGCGCTCGCACCGGCTCCGGTGAATCTCCCGATGACACCGGGGTGCGCTCCCCCCGTGAGGTCGAGGGCTATCTGCAGTGACCGAGGTCGAGTACGACGTCATCGTCATCGGCGCGGGCCCGGCGGGTGAGAACGCCGCCGCCTACGCCATCGCGGGCAGCGACCGCACCGCCGCCCTCGTCGAGCGGGAGCTGTTCGGCGGCGAGTGCAGCTACTGGGCGTGTATCCCCAGCAAGGCACTGCTGCGTCCCGGCGCCGTGCTCGGCCTCGGCGAGTCGATGCCGGGGGTGAGCGCGAGCGGCCCGCAGGTGGCCGACATCCTCGCCCGCCGCGACACCTTCGTGCACAACCACGACGACAGTTCCCAGGTCGAATGGGCGAAATCGGCGGCCATCGATCCCGTGCGCGGCGCGGGTCGACTGATCGGCGAACGACTCGTCGAGGTCGATACCGAGGACGGCGTCAAGGTCCTGCGCGCCCGGCACGCGGTGGTACTGGCGACCGGCACCACCGCCACCATCCCCGACATTCCGGGCGTGCGCGAGGCTCTGCCGTGGACCTCCCGTGACGCCACCAACCTGACCGTCGTCCCGCGCCGGGTCGCCATCATCGGTGGCGGTGTCGTCGCCTGCGAGACGGCTACCTGGCTGGCCGAACTCGGCGCCGAGGAGGTGACCCTGCTGGTCCGGGGCGACCGCGTGCTTCCACGCAGCGAGCCGTTCGCTTCGGAGCTGGTCCTGCGGGGCTTGCGCGACACCGGAAGAGTCACGGTGCGGTTCCATACCGAACCCCTGCTGGTCTCCCGCCGCGATCCCGAAGACACCGGTGTCGGCCACCTCCACGGCGGTCCGGTCACCCTGGTGCTCGACGACGGCGAACTCGAGGTCGACGAACTCGTCGTCGCCACCGGCCGTGCCCCCGCCACCTCGAATCTCGGCCTCGACACCGTGGGACTGCCCCCGGGTTACATCGAGGTCGACGACCAGCTGACCGCGCGCGAGGTGCCCGGCGACTGGCTCTACGCCGTCGGCGACGTGAATCACCGGGTGGCACTGACACATATGGGCAAGTACCAGGCCAGGGTGTGCGGTGACGTGATCGCCGCCCGCGCCGAGGGCAAACCGCTCGACGGCATGCGGTTCACCGCGAGCGCCGACCACCAGCAGGTACCCCAAGTCGTCTACACCGCACCGGAACTCGCGGCCGTCGGCCTCACCGAACACGAGGCGCGCACCGCCGGATACGCGGTGGACACGGTCGAGCTCGATATCGCCGTCGCGGGTTCCGCGCTCTCGCGCGACGACTTCCACGGCCGTGCGAAGCTGGTGATCGACACCGCCGCCGACCGCATTCTCGGTGCCACCTTCGTCGGCCCCGACATAGGTGAACAGCTCCATGCGGCCACTATCGCGGTGGTCGGGCAGGTGCCGCTGGACGCGCTGTGGAACGCGGTGCCCGCCTTCCCCACCGTCAGCGAATTCTGGCTCCGGCTGCTGGAAGCCTGGCGCGAGAAGACTATTTGAGCAGCCGCGACATCCGCCGGTCGGCGAGTACCTTGCCGCCGGTCTGGCAGGTGGCGCAGTACTGGAACGACCGCTCCGCGTAGGACACCTCGCGCACGGCGTCCCCACACACCGGGCACGGCTGCCCGGTTCTGGCGTGAACCCGCATGCCCGAACGCTTTTCGCCCTTCAACCTGGCCGCGTCCTGGCCGACCGAACGATCGACCGCGTCGAGCAGCACCGTCCGCATCGCGATGTACAACTGCGAAACCTTCTCCGCCGACATCGATTTGGTGTTCGCGAACGGGGAGATCTTCGCGGTGTGCAGGATCTCGTCGGAGTAGGCGTTGCCGATTCCGGCGATCAGGGTCTGGTCCACGATCGCGGTCTTGATCCGCTGCGAGGTACTTTTCAGCAGCGACGCGAATTCGTCCTCGGTCAACCCGAGCGCGTCCGGTCCGAGCCGCGCGATGCCCGGCACCAGCTCCGGATCCTCGACGACATAGACCGCCAGCCGTTTCTTGGTGCCCGCCTCGGTCAGGTCGATCGAGGGTGTCGCGCCCTCGGGGGTGAAGAAATGCACGCGCAATGCCAGCGGGCTCTTTCCACCCTGCTTCGGCGGCAATGGATTCGGCTCATCCACCCAGCGCAACCACCCACCGCGCGACAGGTGGGTGATCAACCACAGTCCGCCACAATCCATTCCGAGAAATTTCCCCCACCGCCCCGCACCGGTGACATCCCGGCCGGACAACGCGGTAACCGGCGGATCGAAGGTCTTCACCGCGCTCAAGGCCGCCACGTCGACGCGGCCGACCACAGCGCCGACCGCATGATCCCGAAGGAACTGCGCCAACGCCTCTATTTCCGGCAGTTCGGGCACGATTGCCAGTTTAGCGATCTATCGCCGGTCGGCGCGGGATCCATCAGCCCGCGCGGAGTAGATAAACGTCCATGATCCAGCCCTTTTCCGCGCGTAGTTCCGCGCGGCGGGTCACGATGTCGCGTTCTACCTCGCGCAATTTTCCTTCGATCAGGGTTTCGTCGGGCATGCCGAGATAGGCACCCCACCAAATATGGATATCGTCGCCGCGGACCTCGGTGAACGAGCATTCACCGTCGAGCATCACCACCGTCGACCCCGGACCGAGCCCTTCTTCGCGCAGTCTGCGCCCGGTCGTGACGTGGACGGGTTCGCCGATCCGGTGCAGCACCATCCGGTGCCGGGCGGCCAGCGCGGCGATGCTGGTGACGCCGGGGATCACCTCGTAGTCGAAGTCGGCGTGACCCCGCGCCAGCACGTGCTCGACCATTCGCAGGGTGCTGTCGTAGAGCGCCGGATCGCCCCACACGAGGATCGCGCCGATGCCGTCCACCTGGTCGAAGGCGGCTTCGAGGAGTTCGGAGCGCCGTTCGTGCCAGTCCACCACGACACCGGCGTAGTCCGCGGGGGTGCGCTCGCGCGGCGGATCGGTGATCTCGATGATCCGGTGCGGCGTGTCCACGTGTTCGGCCAGGATCGTGGTGCGCACGTCGACCAGTTCCTGCTTCTCGGCGCCCTTGCCGATCACGAAGAAGGCCTCGGCCTTTCGCATGGCCTTGACCGCCTGCATCGTCACCTGGTCGGGGTCTCCCGCACCGATGCCGATCACGTAGAGCTTGCGCATAGCCGAAGAGCTTGCCAGGTGCCGATCCGCCGAGCCGACCCCCGTAGAATCGCAAGGCGTGGCCACCCCTGATACGCAGTACGAGGATCTGCTCCGGCACGTTCTGGAGCAAGGCACGCCCAAGGCCGATCGCACCGGAACCGGAACCCGCAGCATCTTCGGTCACCAACTGCGCTACGACCTGGCCGAGTCCTTCCCGCTGATCACCACCAAGCGGGTCCACATGAAATCCATCGCCTACGAACTGCTGTGGTTCCTGCGCGGCGACTCCAATGTCTCCTGGCTGCGCGAACACGGCGTGACGATCTGGGACGAATGGGCCGACGCCAAAGGTGAACTCGGCCCCGTCTACGGCGTGCAGTGGCGCTCGTGGCCGACCCCCGACGGCACCCACATCGACCAGATCGCCCAGGTGCTGCACACCCTGCGCACAGACCCCGATTCGCGCCGGATGATCGTCTCGGCCTGGAATGTGGCCGACCTGGACAAAATGGCGCTGGCCCCTTGCCACGCCTTCTTCCAGTTCTATGTCGCCGACGGCAAACTGTCCTGCCAGCTGTACCAGCGCAGCGCCGACCTGTTCCTCGGGGTGCCGTTCAATATCGCCAGCTACGCCCTGCTCACCCTGATGGTCGCCCAGCAGACCGAGCTCGAGCCGGGCGAGTTCATCTGGACCGGCGGCGACGTGCACATCTACGACAATCACCTCGACCAGGTCCGCGAGCAGCTCACCCGCGAGCCCTACCCGTTCCCGACGCTGCACCTGCGTCCGGCGACGAGCCTGTTCGACTACACCTACGAGGACATCGAGCTGTCGGGTTATCAGCACCACCCGGGCATCAAGGCGCCGGTGGCGGTGTGAAGCAGATCGGCCTGATCTGGGCGCAGGCGAACGACCGGGTGATCGGCGTCGACAACACCATTCCGTGGCGCGTGCCCGAGGATATGGCCAATTTCCGCGACACCACCATGGGTCACCCGGTGATCATGGGCAGACGGACCTGGGATTCGCTCCCGGCGAGTTTCCGGCCGCTGTCCGGGCGCCGCAACATCGTGGTCACTCGCCAGACTGATTGGTCCGGCGGCGGTGCCGAACGCGCCGCGTCGGTGCCCGACGCGCTGACCATGACCGGCGAGTCGGACACCTGGGTGGCGGGTGGCGGCGAGATCTACCGCGCCGCGCTGCCGATGGCGACGACCCTGCTGGTCACCGAGGTCGACACCACCGTCTCGGGCGACGCGTTCGCCCCGGTCATCGGCCCGGAATGGCATGCGGACGACACCCCGTGGCTGACCTCGAAAACCGGTCTGCGCTACCGCATTCGCCACTACACCCGCGGCTGAGCAACACCTGGCCGACGGTCGCGGCAAATGGCTAACGGTCACGGCAAAACGCCCGAACGCGTGGGCACCGTCGGGCATACTCCTTCGCAAGACCTGCCCGCGAGAAGCCTGCGAAAGGCCCGATCCATGGACAAGAAATCGCTGACCGCGGTGGCCCGCCAGCAGTTGAAGCTGGCGGCTACTTCGACGAGTGGCCGGAGCTCGCAAACCCTCATCGGCGGCCACACCCACGCGCTGCGCCAGACCGTCGTCGCACTCGCCGAGGGGCAGAGCCTGGCCGAACACGACAATGCAGGCGATGCCACCATCCAGGTGCTGTCGGGAACGCTGGTGCTGATCGCGGGCACCGACGAGTGGAAGGGCTCGGCGGGCGACCTGATCGTCGTGCCGCGCGCCCGCCACAGCGTCAAAGCCGTCGACGACGTCACATTTTTGCTGACCGTCGCGAAGTAGCAGGTCGTTCGCCTGAATTGCGCTGACACCTCGAGGTGTTGATCGGACCTGTCGGTGCGGAGCCGTACTGTAGACGCCATGGGTGAGCCACAGCCGATCCTCGATCCACTCACGCCGTCCGCGATTTTCCTGGTCGCCACCATCGACTCCGGTGGCGAATCCGCGGTCCGCGACCTCTTGGCAGACATCTCCGGATTGCGCCGTTCGGTCGGATTCCGGGTTCCCGGTGAGGGTTTGACCTGCGTCACCGCGATCGGCTCCACGGCCTGGGACCGGCTGTTCGCCGGCCCGAAACCGGCTGAGCTGCACGAGTTTCCCGGTTACAACGGCCCGATCCACAGCGCACCGACCACCGCGGGCGACCTGTTCTTCCACATCAAGGGCGAAACCCAGGGCCCGTGCTTCGAACTCGCCATGGTGATCGGCGCCCGCCTCGCAGGCGCGGCGACCATCGTCGACGAGACGGTCGGCTTCCGCTATTTCGAACAGCGCGACCTGCTCGGCTTCGTCGACGGCACCGAGAACCCCGAAGGCCCCGGCGCGGCCTCGGCGGCGCTGATCGGCGCCGAGGACCCCGGGTTCACCGGCGGTAGCTACGTGATCGTGCAGAAGTACACCCACCCGCTCGACCAGTGGAACGCGCTGTCGATCGAGGAACAGGAGCGGGTGATCGGGCGGACCAAGCTCGCCGACTACGAACTGCCCGACGATGTGAAACCCGCCGACTCACATGTCGCGGTGAACACCCTCGTCGACCCCGACGGCACCGAGCGCCAGATCGTGCGCGCCAACATGCCGTTCGGCACCATCGGCACCGGCGAGTTCGGCACCTACTACGTGGCCTACGCCGCCACCCCGAGCGTCACCGAGCGCATGCTCGAGCGGATGTTCCTCGGCACCGAGGAGGCGGCCTACGACCGTATCCTCGACTTCTCCTTCGCGGTCACCGGCACGCTCTTCTTCGTTCCCACCGTGGATTTCCTCGACGACCTGCCCGAAGCACCCGATACAGCGGGCGCCGCGATCGAGCCGGCGACCCTGCCGGAAATCACCCCTGTCGAACGCGCGAACGCGGCGGCGGGTCGCTCGGACGGCTCCCTCGCCATCGGCACGATGAAAAGGAGTAACTGAATGAACAACCTGCATCGCGAACTCGCGCCGATCACCGGCGAAGCCTGGTCTCAGATCGAGGAGGAGGCCACCCGCACGTTCAAGCGCAACATCGCGGGCCGCCGGGTGGTCGACGTGTCGGGACCGCACGGTTTCGACTTCTCGGCCCGCAACCTCGGCCGGGTCACCTCGATCGCCTCACCCGACGACGGCGTGCAGGCCCGTCAGCGCGTGATCCAGCCGGTGATCGAGTTGCGGGTGCCGTTCACCCTGCAGCGCGACGAGCTAGACGACATCGAGCGCGGAGCGGGCGACGCCGACCTCGACAACCTCAAGGACGCCGCGCAGAAAATCGCCTTCGCCGAAGACCGCGCGATCTTCGAGAGCTACGCCGCCGCGGGCATCACCGGTATCCGCGACGCCGCCTCGAACTCCCCCGTCGCCCTCCCGAGCAATGTCGTCGACATCCCCGATGCCATCTCGCACGCTCTCACCGGTCTGCGCCTGGCCGGCGTGCAGGGCCCGTACTCGGTGGTGCTCAGCGCCGAGCTGTACACCCAGGTCAGCGAGACCTCCGACCACGGTCACCCGATCCGGACCCACATCGAGCGGCTGATCGACGGCGAGATCATCTGGGCACCGGCGATTTCCGGCGGTTTCGCGCTCACCACCCGCGGCGGCGACTTCGAGCTGGCACTCGGTCAGGATCTGTCGATCGGCTATCTCAGCCACGATGCCGAGACCGTGCAGCTGTACTTCCAGGAGACCTTCACCTTCCTCGTCGAGACCTCCGAAGCAGCGGTGTCGCTCGGCTCGTGAGCGGGGCCGCTATGGTTGGCCTCGAATCACGAAGAGGGAGGTCCGCATGTCGGTCGTGCGTGCCGGTGTGGTGTCCACCAGGCGGAGCCTGTTCTATTGCTTGATCGGAGTCCTGGTCACCACGGGCGTCGTCGGGTTGTTCCTGGCGATGTTCGGGGTGAACCGGGTGATCACCGGGTTGCTGGTCGGTGCGGTCGGCGGGTTCGCGGTAGGTGTGGTGCTGTTCGTCCGTGATGTGATCGAACTGCACGAGCACGCGATCTACGCGCGGACCCCGTTCCGCTCGTCGACCGTGCCGTGGGACCGCGTCGTCGCGGGCCGCTTCACCCTCGACGAGCACGCCCGCTGGGCACTGGCGCTCGACCTCAACGGCGAGTCGGCCGACGAGCTCGTGCTGCTGTCGATCCCGCCGGTGATCCGGCCCGTCACCGGCGCCTACGACATGCGCAAGCGCGAGCAGGTGAGCGAGATCCGGGAGATCTTGCGCGCCAAGCGAATCCCGATCACCGTGCTGCCCGAGATCGCGGGCGCGCTCAACCAGCACTGGCAGATCGCCCCGCCGACCGCCCGCTGATCACGCGGGCGGGCTGCCGCCGATCTCGCCGAGCCGGACGAGTAGCGCGTCGGCCGCGGCCCGCACCGCACCGATGTCGCCGCGATGTCCGACGATCCGTACGACACCGTCGGGGATCGCGCGCTCGGTGGCGATGCCCGCGGCATCCTCGTCGTACCTGATCGCGATCACCGTCTCCACCAGCCGGAACGGCAGGATCCGCGAGTCATCGGGCTCCCCCGCGGCAGCCGATGACGCGGCGGCCAGGCGCTCGTAGTGCCCGCGCAGTTCGTCACGACGTCGCCGGAAAGCGACGAAACGCTCGGTGCGCAACTCCGGCAGCAGGTACAGCGCCCCCAGATTCCAGCGCGCCGTACGCAATTGGCGCACATCGAACAGTGCCAGCGCGTACAGCTGGGTCACGGCGTCGTCCGGTTCGATCATCATCCGCTGCGCGAATTCGACCGGCCCCGCCACTGTTTCGGCCAGCAGCGCGTCGAGGATGTCGTCCTTGGCGGCGAAGTGGTGATAGAGCGAAGCCTGGCGGATGCCGACCGCGTCGGCCACCGCCCGCGTCGAGGTGTTGGCATATCCCTTGGTGGTGAACAGCTCCGCCGCCGCGTCGAGGATCTCCGCGCGCGGCGTAGTTCCCTGCCTGCGCCGCTGTTCCAGCCGGGGACGCCCGGGACCCAGATTTGCCACACCCTGATTCTGTCATCGGGCAACTACCTGCACCGCAGCGGGCAGCTCACCAGCGAAGATGCCGGACGGTCGAATTTCTGTCACTTGATAGAAACTCAGGCAACGCAGAAGTTACCGCGGGCCGCGCAGTCGATACACGCACGACACCGTTCGAGCGATCACGCGCGCAAAACTATCGACTGATAGATATTGGCCGAACCGCTGAAGGACTCCGACATGGCCACAACCCTCGAATCCCCCGCCGCCCCACCCGAACTCGGCCGCGACAGCGCCGATCTGGCAGCCTTCGGATATCAACCGGTCCTGCATCGCAAACTGGGGCGTTACGCGTCCTTCGCGGCAGGTTTCTCGTTCGTCTCCATCCTCACCACGATCTTCCAGTTCTTCGGCTTCGGCTATTCGTTCGGCGGCGCCGCCTTCTTCTGGACGTGGCCGCTCGTGTTCGCCGGCCAGTTCCTGGTCGCGCTGAACTTCGCCGAGCTGGCCGCCCGGTACCCGATCTCCGGCTGTATCTATCAGTGGTCACGTCGCCTGGCGGGCGGGCTGATCGGCTGGTTCGCCGGCTGGATGATGGTGATCGCCCAGGTCGTCACCGCCGCCGCGGCCGCCATCGCACTCCAGGTGGTGCTGCCGTCGATCTGGAGCGGATTCCAGCTCATCGGCACCGACACCGCGCTCACCTCCCGCGACGGCGCGATGAACGCCGTGCTGCTGGGCAGCGTGTTGCTCGTCGTGACCACCACGATCAATGTGATCGGCATCGATCTGATGTCGAAGATCAATTCGATCGGTGTCACCGTCGAGATAGTCGGCGTGCTGGCGATCATCGCGTTGTTCTTCGCCAACACCGAGCGCGGCCCCGATGTGGTGTTCCAGACCGACCAGGCCTCCCCCGGCCCGTACTGGGCGGCGTTCCTGGTCTCGGGTCTGATGGCCGCGTACGTGATGGTCGGATTCGATTCCGCCGGTGAGCTTTCCGAGGAAACCAAGAATCCGCGCAAGGTCGCTCCCCGCACCATCCTGCTCGCGCTCGCGGTATCGGCGCTGGGTGGCGGGCTCATGCTGCTCGGCGCGCTGATGGCGGCACCGAGCCTGTCCGACGGCGAATTGTCCGCCGGTGGACTGGCTTACGTGATCACGTCGAAGCTGAACAGCCCCGCAGGCTCGGTGCTGCTCAGCTGCGTCGCGGTCGCGGTGATCGTGTGCACCCTCGCGATCCAGACCGCGGGCTCGCGCCTGATGTTCTCGATGGCCCGCGACGGCAAACTCCCCTTCGCGAAGGCCCTGTCCACCGTGCACCCCCGCTTCGGCACCCCGGTTTGGCCCGCCGTCGCGATCGGCGCCCTCGGCATCGGTCTCCTGGTCCTGAACCTGGGCAACCCCGCGATCTTCGCCACCCTGGCCAGCGTCTGCATCGTCAGCTTGTATCTCGCCTACCTGCTGGTCACGATCCCCTTGCTGGTCCGCCGTATCGAAGGCATGCCCGCCCTCGATGACAAATCCCTGTTCCACCTCGGCCGGTGGGGCATCCCGATCAACGCCCTCGCCGTGGTCTGGGGCATCGCGATGGTCATCAACCTGGCGTGGCCACGCCCTGAGGTCTACACCCCGGCAGGCGGCAGCTGGTGGCAGCTCTGGGCAGGCCCGCTGTCGGTAGCTGTAATCCTCACCGCGGGCGCGATCGTCTACCGCTTCGTCGTCGCGGGCAAGGAATCCGCGCCCATCGCTGAAACCGCGCCGGTAGCAGCCTGATTCGACTCCGTGGCGGAGGCAGCCCGAACCTGCGTCCGCCACGGAACCCGCCAGCACTCACCCCGTCACCCATCGCTCGCCGAGGAGATAACGATGACGAGTACCCAGTCCACCGAGGGCGCCCGCGCCCACGCGCGCGCCCAAGCGGCGGCCGCCACGACGGCCGGCCCCGAGACGCCGACCGGTGTCGATCCCGCCGCGGTCGCTGTCGCACAGCGCATTCCCCCTGGCGGCTACGCGAATGTCGTGCTCGGCCGCGGCACTCGGGTCCGGTTCGCCGACCCGTCCGGGACCACCTGCGCTCACCTGTTCCTGCTGCGCGCCGAATCGCCATGGGAACGGCTGAACGTCGCCGATACGGTGAAGGTGCCGTGGCAGGCGTATCTGAGCGCGGGCCACCCGTTGCTCTCCGACCAGGGCAGAGTGCTGGCGACCGTGCTCGCCGACACCTCCGGTCACCACGACACCCTGTGCGGCCCCACCACCGACGGCCGCCATCAGCTCCACCTCGCCGCCGCAAAACAGGGCCTCGAACCCCGCGACATCGGCCCCTCCATCGCGCTGTTCCGCGGCGCCCGCGTCGCCCCGAACGGCGCGATCGAGTCGACCGGCAACGGCCACGCGGGCGCCACCATCGACCTGATCATTCACCTGCCGGTGACGCTGCTGGTCGCCAACGCCCCCCACCCCCTCGACGACCGCCCCACCGGCGACCTCGATCTCATCGCCTGGTCCGCCCCCACCGATCGCGCCACCAACGACGATCCCGAATACCGACGGGCCGTGGACAACACCGAATCCGCTTGGACGGCCGCACTGAACACGGAGGTTCCGGCATGACAACCACCCGCACCGTCGTCCTCGACGAAACCGTCCCCGCCAAGGCACCGTGGTCGGCCATCATCCGCGCAGGCGACCACCTCGACATCATCGACCTGTACGGCAACCAGGCCGTCGACTGCCTGCTCTACTCCGCCGCCGACCGTACCGACCGCTACAGCGCCCAGGCCACCATCGCCGCCCAGCGCAACATCTTCCTCACCACCGGCAGTGTCCTGCGCACCGAAGGCGGCACCCCCTTGATGACGGTCGTCGCCGACGAGGTCGGCAATCACGACACCATCGCGGGCGCCTGCTCCCAGGAATCCAACACCCTGCGCTACGGCCAGCACACCCGCCACCAGCACGCCTGCGTGGAGAACTTCCTCACCGCCGCGCTCGAATGGGGCCTTGGCAAACGCGACCTGGTCTCCAATATCAACTGGTTCATGAACGTCCCCGTCGAATCCGACGGCACCCTCGGCATCGTCGACGGCCTCTCCGCCCCCGGCAAGAAGCTCACTCTCCGTGCCGAGATCGACACCCTGGTCCTCGTCTCCAACTGCCCCCAGATCAACAACCCCTGCAACGGTTTCGACCCCACCCCGGTTCGCATGGTGGTGACCCGATGAGCCTCACCGACACCCGCGTCGACCAGCCCGCGACGGTGGAGTCCACGCCGCTGGTTGCCACCCTCGCTCCCGTCGTGACGACCCCGGCGAAGCGGCGGATCGATGTCGTGCGTCCCGGAATGCAGACCACTGTGCAGGATTGGCCGGGACGAATCGGCTACTGGCACATCGGAGTTCCCCCGTCGGGGCCGATGGACGACCTGTCGTTCCGCCTCGGCAACCGGGTGCTCGGCAACCCCGAAGGCGCGGCGGGGCTGGAGTGCACACTGGGCGGGCCCGCCTTGCGGTTCTCCACCGCGACCTGGGTGTGTGTGACCGGGGCTGTCGCCGATGTCCGTGTGGACGGCCGCCCGATCGAGCAGTGGCGAACCGTCGAGGTGCCCGCCGGCGGCGTTCTCGATGTCGGCGCGATCCGCGGACCTGGCATGCGAACCTACATCCTGATCTCCGGCGGCATCGACGTCGACGAATTCCTGGGCAGTGCGGCCACATTCACCCTCGGCAAGTTCGGCGGCGGAACCGGTGCCGCATTGCGCGCCGCCGAATCGCTCACTCTGGGCGCACCGTCGACCCGCCTCGCCCCCGCCGTCCCGATGGCCGACCAACCCGCCTTCGCCCACCGCTGGGAACTCGCCGTCACCGAGGGCCCACACGGCGCACCGGAGTTCTTCACCCGCAACGACTTCGACACCATCGTCGGCACCGACTACGAGGTCCACTTCAACTCCGATCGCACCGGTGTGCGCCTCATCGGCCCCAAACCCGAGTGGGCTCGCACCGACGGCGGTGAAGCGGGCCTGCACCCGTCGAACATCCACGACAACGCCTACACGGTCGGCGCCCTCGACTTCACCGGCGACACCCCGATCCTGCTCGGCCCGGACGGCCCGAGTCTCGGTGGGTTCGTCTGCCCGGTCACCGTAGTCGCCGCCGACCGTTGGAAACTCGGCCAGCTCACCCCCGGCGACAAGGTTCGCTTCGTCCCCATCCGCTCCGAGCATGCCGCTCCCGCAGCAGCACTCGGCGCTTGGCGACGCGCATCACTGGGCACCGTCCTCTCGGCAGGACGCGACGGCGACGACGGCATCCTCCGGCGCACCGCGGTCGACGATGAAACCGGCGTGACCTACCGACGACAAGGCGACGACGGCGTCCTCGTCGAATACGGCACGCTCACGCTGGATCTGGGACTTCGCGCCCGTGTCCACGCGCTGCACCAACACCTCATCGCGATCGGCCTGCGTGGAGTCATCGAGCTCACGCCTGGCATCAGATCCCTGCAGATCCGCGTCGATCCGGCCGTTCTGCCGATCGGCAAACTTCTCGACCTGCTGGCCGAAGCCGAAGCGCAACTGCCGAATTCCGACCAGCTGGTCGTCCCGAGCCGCACCGTCCATCTCCCCCTCTCCTGGGACGACCCCGCCACCAGGGAAGCGATCACCCGCTACATGCACGGGGTTCGCGCCGACGCCCCCTGGTGCCCGTGGAACATCGAATTCATCCGCCGCATGAACGGCCTGCCCTCCGTCGATGATGTCTACAAGACCGTCTTCGACGCCGAATACCTGGTCCTAGGCCTGGGTGACGTCTACCTGGGCGCCCCCGTGGCCACCCCCACCGATCCCCGCCACCGCCTCGTCACCACCAAATACAACCCGGCCCGCACTTGGACCCCCGAGAACGCGGTCGGCATCGGCGGCGCCTACCTGTGCATCTACGGCATGGAAGGCCCCGGCGGCTACCAGTTCGTCGGCCGCACCACCCAGGTGTGGAACCACCGCGCCCGGCCAGCGGGAACCTCAGGACCCGGTGTCGACCGGTTCGCTGCCGATGCGGAAACCCCTTGGCTACTGCGCTATTTCGACCGGATCAGATGGCACCCGGTCGAGCCGGACGAACTCCTCGATCTCCGTGCGGATTTCGCCGCGGGCAAGGTGGACGTCACTGCCACCGACGGCGAGTTCCGGCTCGCGGACTACCGCGGATTCCTCACCGACAACGCGAGCTCCATCGAGGAATTCCGCGCTGTCCAAGCCGAAGCGTTTGCCGCCGAGCGTCAATCCTGGCGCTCGGCGGGCGAACTCGCGGACTGATCAGCGCAACGTACGGAAGAACTCGCGCACATCGGTGGTGAGCAGTTCCGGTTCCTCCAGCGCTGCGAAGTGTCCGCCCCGGTCCACATCGTTCCAGCGCACGATCGTGTTCTCCGCCTCGTCGAAGCGCCGAATCGCCACATCGTGGGCGAGGACGAGCACGCCGGTCGGAACACCCGAATTCGCCGGCACCGCACCCCATTCCACCGGCTGCGCGTAGCCGACGTAGGCCGCCGAGCCCGCGGTTCCGGTGAGCCAGTAGATCATTGCGTTGGTCAGCAGCCGATCACGATCGATGATCTTGTCGGGCAGCGTCTCGCGTGGGTGCGTCCACTCCCGGAACTTGTCCAAGATCCACGCCAGCTGCCCGATCGGGGAGTCGACCAGCCCATAGGCCAGGGTCTGCGGACGGGTGGACTGCACGGCGATGTAGCCGAACTCCTCGTTCATGAACGCCTCGATCCGCACGATGCGGTCGCGCTCGAGTTCGGTCAGGCTCGCCATGTCCTCATCGGACAACGGCAGTTGCGGGAACGAGCCCGCACCACCGTTGACATGCACGCCGACCACCCGATCCGGCGCCACTCGCCCGACCTCCGGGCTCACCGCCGCACCGATATCACCACCCTGCACCCCGAACCGCTGGTACCCGAGCCTGGTCATCAACTCGACCCAGGCCTCGGCGATCCGGCGAACCGACCACCCCTCGGTGACCGGTCCGGAGAACCCGAAACCGGGCAGCGACGGGATCACCACATGGAAGGCATCGGCCGAGTCGCCGCCGTGCGCGCGCGGGTCGGTCAGCGGGCCGATCAGGTCGAGGAATTCCGCTATCGAGCCCGGCCAGCCGTGCGTCAGTAGCAGCGGCACCGCATCGGGTTCCGCCGAGCGGACGTGCAGAAAGTGGATGTTCTGCCCGTCGATCACGGTCGTGAACTGCTCGTGCGCATTGAGTTTCGCCTCCTCTGCCCGCCAGTCGTAGCCGGTGCGCCAGTGGTCGACGAGCTCGCGCAGGTAGCCGGTCGGCACGCCGGTGTCCCAGTCATCGCCCGGCAGCGCGGCGGGCCAGCGCGCATTGTCGAGCCGATTACGCAGGTCATCGAGCTGCTGCTGCGAGATGTCGATGCGGTAGGACTGGATCTCGTTGCTCATGAGATCTACATTACGAGCCACCTAGGACAGCTTCCGCCCTAGGCGTGCGTCCGTCTGCTCCGCCTACTCGTTGACCCGTTGAATCTGACCGGACCGGCATCCTCCGTCGACTCATGCGGTGAGGACGGTCTTTCCCGACGCGTGCCCTTGCTCGAACACCGCGACGGCAAGTGCCGTGTCGGACAAGGAGAACCGTCGCTCGATCACCGGTCGCAGCTTTCCGTCGACCACCAATCCGGCCAGGTATTCCAGGTCGGTGGCAGCGGGTCGCATGAGCAGAGCTTTCAGGGTCTGCCGGGCGAACAGGTCGGTGAGCGCCACCTGAGCCAGCCATCGGATCGGGCCGAACCAGTTGTCGCCGGGCGCGGCGGCGGAGGAGATGAAAACGCCGTCCCCCGCCAGCGCTCGGCGGATCTCCCGTAGCGTGCGATTGCCTGCCAGGTCGAAGATCACGTCGTAGGGCACCTCCGTGCGAGTGAAATCGTCAGTGGTGTAGTCGATTACGACGTGCGCGCCGATTTCACGCACCATCTCGAGATGCCGGGTGCCGCACACCGCCGTCACGTGCGCGCCGAGCACCTTCGCGATCTGCACCGCGAAGCTACCGACCCCACCGGACGCGCCATTGATCAGCACCCGCTGCCCCGGCCCGACCTTGCCGATGTCGCGCAGGCCCTGCAAGGCCGTCATGCCCGAATCCGGGGTCGCCGCAGCATCTTCCATGCTGATCGCAGCCGGAACAGCGGCGAACGAACCCGCATCCGCGCACACGTACTCCGCGAAGGCGCCGCTGGAGACCTCGCCGAAAACCCGGTCGCCGACTCGGAATTCGGTGACCAGCGCACCGACCGCGACAACCTCGCCCGCCAGGTTCTGCCCGATCATCCGATGCTTGGGCCTGCGCAATCCGAACCCGAGCCGCAGCAGATACGGCGTCCCATTGAGCAGATGCAAATCCCCACTGCACAGCGACGCCGCGCGCACCCGGACCACCACATCCCGGTCCCCAGGTATCGGCCGCGGCACGACTTCGGTCCGCAGCACCTCACCCCCGCCGTACCGGGGCGCAACCCAGGCGTTCATCGAAGCCGTATCCACATCGGTCATGAGAATCGTCCCTCATCTCGCACTTACAGCGTAAGTTTCTACTGCGAGACGCTACACTTACGCCGTAAGTAGGTCAAGGAAACTGTCAGGAGCCCCATGTCGCCGCGCACCCCACTCACCAGAGAACGAGTCCTGCGCGCGGCCATCGAGCTCGCCGACCAGCAGGGCCTGGCAGCCCTGTCGATGCGCAACCTCGCCAAGACCGTCGGCGTGGAAGCGATGTCGCTGTACAACCACGTCGCCAACAAGGACGACCTCTACGACGGCATCATCGACCTGGTGGTCGCGGAGATCTACGTCCCCCGCGCGGGCGACGACTGGCGAGCCGAACTCCGCCACCGTGCCACCTCGGCCCACGAGGTCCTCCTGAACCACCGCTGGGCCACCGGCCTACTCGGCTCCCGCGTCAATGTCGGCCCCGCCATGCTCCGCTACGTCGACGCCACCCTCGGCTGCCTGATCACCGCGGGTTTCACCTACGAACAGGCCGACCGAGCCTGGAACGCCTTGGACAGCCACATCTACGGCTTCACCCTCCAGGCGATCAACTTCCCCCTTGACCCGTCCGAATATTCCTCGGCCGCACAACAATTCCTCCCGCTCATTCCCACCGAGACCCATCCCCACATGCACACACTCGCCTTCCTGGTCATCAACGGAACCCACTCCGGCGCAGCCGATTTCACCTTCGGCCTCGATCTGCTGCTGGAAGGGCTGGCCGGGCTGCTCACCCGCTGAGCACGGCGCCGTGTCCACCGATCGGTGGACACGAAGTTCGACCGGTCGATGCTGTCGGCGACACCGGCCACCCGAGCAGCATTGATGACATGCGAAATCGCTCGGTATCGATCGCCGTTGCCAGTGCGCGCCATCCGTGGCGGGCCATTGCCGGTTGGTTCGTCTTCGTCGCGTTGTGCGCTGGAATCGGCGCCGGAATCGGCGGGAAACCCGCTGCCACCGAGGACTTCTGGATCGGCGAGGCGGGCCGCGGCGAGGCGATCGCGACCTCGGGCGGGCTACAGCAGCTGCCGATGGAACGGGTGCTGATCACCGGTGGAGGAGCCGCCGCAGACCGGGCCGCGCAGGAGATCGCCGACCGAATGTCGACGTTACCCGAGGTCAAATCCGTTGCTGTGCCGGTGCATTCACCGGACCGAACGGTGCTGCGGGTCGACGTGACCATGGCGGGCGCGGAACTCGATGCCAAGAAGCACGTGGCCGCGCTGCGCGAGCAGACCGATCAGGTGCAGCGGGCATATCCGGACTTGCGGGTAGAGCAGACCGGCGGCCCCTCGATCAGCAGCGGTGTCGAAGCCTTGCGCGGGCGCGACCTGGCGAGAACCGAGTTGATCGCACTGCCGATCACCCTGATCACCCTGCTCGTCGTGTTCCGCTCGGCGGCAATGGCTCTGGTGCCGCTGCTGCTGGCTGTCTCGTCCATCGTCGCGGCGATCGGGCTGTCGATGCCTGCCTCACATCTGTTCCCCGACAACGGCGTCGGCACCAACATCATCCTGCTGATCGGGATGGCGGTCGGCGTCGACTACACCCTGTTCTATCTGAAACGTGCGCGCGAGGAGCGGGCCCGCGCGGGCGGTTCGATCGGTTCGCAGGCACTGGTGGAACTCGCCGCGGCGACGTCCGGACGCGCGGTGGTGGTCTCCGGTATCGCCGTCGCCGTCTCCAGCGCGACGATGTATCTCGCCGACGACGTGGTCTTCTCCTCGATCGCGACCGGCGCGATTCTCGTCACCCTGGTCGCGGTGGCCAGTTCGCTCACCGCCCTGCCCGCCCTGCTGACTGTTCTGTCCGAACGCGCCGAGCGGCGTGCGGCACGCAAGACCTCGCAACCCGCGCGAGAGAGCACCGGTCGCCTCACCGGTTCCCTGCTCCGGCTGACCGCCGCACGCCCGGTAGCCGCACTGACCATCTCGGTACTCGCCATGCTCACACTCACCGCGCCGCTGCTGGGCCTCGACCTCACCGACATGGGCCGCGAAACCCACCCGCGTTCCATTCCCGCCATGCAATCGTTCGATCGACTCAATACCGCTTTCCCCGAATTGAAGTCGATGCACCAGGTGGTGGTGGCGGCCGAACCGGCACGAGTCGGCGAAGTGACCGACGCGCTGCGCGCACTGGCCCAACGAGCCGAGTCCGATCCCGCCCTCGCCGGCAGCACTGAACTGCGCACCTCCCCGGACAGCCGAGTCAGCCTGCTGGAACTACGGGTCGAGCATCACGTCGGCGACGACGCCGCCCAGCAGTCACTCGAACGCCTCCGCACCGACTATCTACCGGCAACCGTCGGCACCCTCTCCGGCGTGGACTACGCGGTGACCGGTGATGTCGCCCGCTACGCCGACTACCCGCGCCACCAGGAACAGAAGCTGCCCATGATCATCGGGACACTGCTCCTGGTGACCTTCGTCCTGACCGTCGTGACATTCCGGTCCGTGGTCCTCGGCGTGCTCGGTGTCGTGCTGAATCTGCTCTCGGCGGGCGCATCACTGGGCCTTTTGACCGCGGTCTTCCAGAACACCTGGGCCGAAGGCCTGCTCGATTTCCATTCGACCGGCTCGATCGGCTCCCGAGTTCCGCTGCTGCTGTTGGTGATCCTGTTCGGGCTGTCGATGGACTATCAGATCTTCGTGCTCAGCCGCATCAGCGAGCTCGCGCGCGGCGGCATGCCGACCCGCCAAGCCGTGCTCGACGGTGTCGGCGGTTCGGCGAGCGCGGTGACCAGCGCCGCGTTCGTCATGGTCACGGTGTTCGCGAGCTTCGTTCCGCTGCACATCATGGAGATGAAGCAGATGGGCTTCGCCCTCGCGGCGGCGGTCCTGCTCGACGCGTTCGTGATCCGGATCGTGGTCCTGCCCGCGGTATTGCTACTGCTGGGTGATCGCACCTGGTGGCCCGCCCGGCCCGCCGTCACCGCGGCATCGGTGAAAGTAGGCTGAGCGGAATGGAAGAGCGGCCGAACCGGATGCGGATTCTGCGCCGGTGGTACGCCGGATGTTGGGTGATGTTCGGCCTCGGCCCGCCGGTGATCGCGGTGCACGATCGCACCGATGTGACGAAGTACGTGACGTGGGCGCTGGTCGCGGCGCTGGCCGCGAGCTATATGGCGCTGACGACCTTTCCGCGCCACCGTGTAGTCGGGGCCACCGGCTTCCTCTGCCTGCTGGTCGCCGTCCTCGGCGTGACAGCGATCTTGCTCGAAGGCGGCGCGGCCTTCTTCATCGTCTCGATTCCGCTGTTCTGGATCTACACGCGGACGCCGCGCCGCGCGGTCGGCTACCTCAGCGCGGCGGCGGTAGCCACCCTCATCGGGAACCTCACCGGGCCGATCTTCTCCCCTGGCAATGCCACCTTCACCCTGCTCGGATACGCGGGCGGCGTCCTGCTCGGGCTGTGGATGGACCAGGTGATCAGGCAGGGCGCCGAACGCACCCGCGTACTCGGCGCCGAGCTGGAACGCACCCAATCGGATCTCGCCGAGGCCCATCAGCGCCAAGGCGCGGCCGAGGAACGCGAACGGATCGCCCGCGAAATCCACGACACCCTGGCCCAGGGTTTCGCCTCCATCATCGTGCTGGCCGAGGCGGCCCGCGACGGCATCGGCACCGATCCCGCGACCACCGCCAAGCAGCTCTTGTCGATCGAGCGGACCGCCCGCGAGAACCTCACCGAGGCCAGGGTTCTCGTCGGTGGCAGCCCTGCGGACAGTAGCGGGGTAGCCCAGACGCTGCGCCGGGTCCTCGATCGTTTCGCCGAAGACACCGGGCTGACCGTGCACGCCGAACTGGCCGACATCGTGTGCGACCAACCCGCCCGGATCGGCCTGGTGCGCTGCACTCAGGAATCGCTGGCCAATGTGAGCAAGCACGCGAAGGCGAGCACCGTCGGTGTCGTCCTCTCCCACACCGACGCAGGTCTGGAGCTCGAGATCACCGATGACGGAATCGGATTCACACCGCATGAGGCCAGCGGATTCGGCCTGAACGGGATGCGCAACCGGCTCGCCGAACTCGGTGGCGAATTCGCCGTCACCAGCTCACCCGGCGAGGGCACCAGGATATTCGCCCTCCTCCCATCGACCGAGCGGAGCTGACGTGACCGAGCCCCTTCGCCTGATCCTGGCCGACGATCACATCGTGATGCGTGCGGGCCTCGTCGCGCTGCTACAGGCCGAACCGTCCATCCAGATCGTCGGCGAGGCGGCCGACGGCGCTGAAGCCATCGAACTCGCCGAACGCCTGGCCCCGGACGTAGCGTTGCTGGATCTGCGAATGCCGGTCATGGACGGCGTGGCCGCTACCCGAGAGATAGTGCGCCGCACCCGAACCCGCGTCCTGATCCTCACCACCTACGACACCGATGTCGACATCGAACGTGCCATCGAAGCAGGTGCCATCGGCTACCTGCTCAAGGACACCACCCGCGATCAACTCGTCGACGCCATCCACTCCGCCGCTCGCGGCCAGACTGTCCTCGCTCCCCGCGTCGCCGAACGCCTGGTCGCCCGCATCCGCCGTCCCGACCCGATCACGCTGACCCCCCGCGAAATCGACGTCCTGCGCGCGGTCGCCGACGGCCTGTCCAACCTCGAGATCGGCAGACGCCTTGTCATCGCCGAAGCCACCGTCAAAACCCACCTACTCCGCATCTTCGCCAAACTCGATGTCAACGACCGCACCCACGCCGTCATCGTCGCCATGAACCGAGGCCTGTTCACCACCGCCGAATGATCCACCCGGCGGCGATCGAGATATTCGCGAGCGCAGCGACTTTCGATCAGCCGGGAACCAGGTCCGCGCTCCTGCGCACCGCACTCGGGAATTGACCATCCAGCTGCGGCGCGACCTCCATGACCGCTTCCGCTACAGCCAGGCAGGCACCGAGCCGTGGCGGATTCCGCAATCCCGAATCACCTTGCAGCAGTAGCCGAACCGCGGCCCATGGCAGATTCACATCGGCGAAGGACGTGTGGAACAAACCCGCCGAGGGTCGCGGATTCGCTTCGAGCAGCACCGGTTGCCCACCGCGATAACGCAATTGAACATTCGTCAGGTAGGCCAGTTCGAAATGCCGCACGAGCCGGCGGGCGATGTCTACCAGGTCGGGATTATCGAGCAGGATGCGGAAGCGTCCCTGCTTGGCCCGTGGAATTCCCATCAGCAGTTCACCACCCGGAGCGGAAAGGCAGTCGATGCTGATCTCCGGACCTTCGAGGAACGGCATCACGAGCAGCGGCGGCACCGCTTCCCCTTCTGCGGCCGCCCGGCACATCGCCCCCGCGATCGCCTCGACCGAGGCCACCGGCCGGGGTGCGACGCGAAGGTTCGCCATGGTCAGCGGGCGGTCGTCCAGGATGCGGAACCCGAACGCCGAGAACTCACCGCTCGGCTTGATACACAGCGTCTCCCCGCCCATCGACAACTCGTCGACCGCCGCGCGGAACTCCTGCGCGTCTCGCGCCTCCCGCCACGGTGGCACGGGAACACCCGCCGCACCAGCGATCTCATAGGTGCGGACCTTGTCGGTCAGCGCCTTCACCGCCGACAGCGGCGAACACATGAGGCTGGTGCCGACCGCCGCGAAGTCCGCCACCCGGCCCGCGAGCGCGTCGAGACGGCGCGGCGGGATGAGAACGTCGATGCGGTGCGTGCGACAGAAGTCGAGCGCGAACCGCGCGTACTCCTCGTTGCTGACATACCTGGGTTCGATCGCCGACACATCACACACCGAGAGGGCGGCCGCACTCGGATCCACATTGCTGGCATAAATAGTGACGTCGACCCCGTCGGGATTCTCCCGCAATAACCGCATGACCTGAACGGTTGCCGCACCAGCACTGCTCAGCCAAACCCGAAGCGTAATACCGACCGCTCCCTTCCTGTTCCCGAAGCGAACCCGGACCCTATCCCGGTTCAGCGTCGAGCACATTTCGAGAACAAAGACCCCACATCACATCCACCCGCCGGCGTCCGAGTAGCGGCACGACGGCGACCCCGCGGCGGGGACGTACTCGAGGTGGGCTAGCGCGGAAGCAGCCCACCCGGGTCGAACGTGACCTCGAACGGTGCTCGCAGCGTCACCGGGTCACCGGCCGACGCACGGTGCGTGTGCTCGTATTCTCCGTCCGGTCCGAGCGCATAGGCGAACAGCACCGGCAGCTGCTCATCGACCAGACGGCCCTTGAAGGAGTTGATCTCGAAACGCCAGTACGTCGGGATGCCCGCCTCTGCGTACAGCACAGGCTTTACCATCCGGTCCTGCAACGTTGTCGACTTCGACACGACTTCGACGGCTAGTTCGACCTGACCGACCGGCACCCCGCGCCCGTGCCAATCGATCGGCCCCGCGACCACCATCAGGTCGGGAATAGGCTCGTCATCGCCGATGAGCACGCCGACACCGTCCATCACGAATCGGTCGGCGGGCACAACCGCATCGAGGACCTGTGTGAGCCGCTTTATCAACCACTGATGCATCGGTTTCGGCGCTGCGTTCACGACGAGCTGGCCATTCAGCACCTCATATCGCAGACCGTCATCGGGCATCTGATCGAGATCCGCGGCAGTCCAATGATCGGAGCGCGGCAATGGCATCGCCATTCATCCACCTCCGACCTCGTCGAATGCACCGCGCGCCGCCCGCGTCGGTCGATTCGAGTCTAGCGGCTGTGAGAGGCATCCGGCAGGCTCGCGGCTGCTCGCCCAGCAGAGATGACCTGGTGGGCGAGCAGCTTCGCGCCTACTCCGCGACGATCACTCCGACTTCACCGCCGGCCGCGTCGGTCGGATCTACCGCTGTGACGAACCAGTGGGTGACCTCCCCGTCGGACAGGTCGTCTTCGACCGAGCCGTTGGGCAGGACCGACAGGGCTCCCGCGCTGGACGAGGCCAGGAATTCCTGGATGGCGGCCCGGCCGGAGGCGTGGGTGGTGTAGGTGGTGCATTCGTAGTCGATGCCGTGTTCGTCGCGGAGGCGTTCGGCCAGGGCTACCGCTTCGGACTGGTCGAGGACCGTGGTGTTCTCGCCGGAGACCAGCACGAAGGCCGGGTGGGTTTCGGCGAGGGGGCGGACCCGATCGGCGTAGGAGACGGGGTGGGCCGCGGCCTCGGCGATGTCGGCTTCGATGTCGGGCAGGAGCAACCACTGGCCTGCCACGCCCGCGACCGGGGCCGCGCTGATGCCGAATGTCGCTCCGGTAGCGGCGATCTCGACGCCGGAGAGTTCCCCGGCGAACAGCACCGCGGCACCCGCCTTGTGGACCGCCCAGGCGGCGAGGACCGAATCCACGCTGCGCGGCAGCGAGATCGCGACCACGTCGCCGGGACCCGCACCGCGAGCGATGAGCACGCGGGCCAGCTGCGAGGACTTGCGATCCAGTGCGCTGTAGGCGATTTCGCTGTCGCCACGCAGTAGCGCAGGGGCCTGCGGGTCGGCTTCGACGACCTCGGCGAGCACCTTTGCCACTGTCTGCGCGCCGACACCCGACGCGACCGGGGCCGAAACAGCGGCTGTCACACCGGAATCGGCGAGCAGCTGGGCCCGCTCGTTCGCGTCGAGGATGTCGATGTCGCCGACCAGGCCGGTCGGGTTGTCGAGCAGCTCGTTGAGCACGCGCAGCAGGCGCTGCGACAGCGTGCGAACCTCGTCGGCGGTGAAGGTGCTGGTCAGGTACTTCATCGTGATCTCGATGGTCGACTCGGCCATCACCACCAGCGTGAGCGGGTAGTGGGTGGCGTCGTCGAGACCGACACCGGTGACCTGCATGCCGTCGATCGAGCTCGCCGCGGTGACGGCGTCCTTGTCCATCGGGTAGGACTCGAACACCACCAGCGTGTCGAACTGCGAGCCCATACCGGCCACCCGCTGGATGTCGGACAGGCCGACGAAGTGGTGGCTGAGCAGTTCGGCCTGCTCGGACTGCACCCGCTGGGTCAGCTTCTCCGCGGTCATCCGGTCGTCGATCTGGATGCGCACGGGCAGGGTGTTGATGAACAGGCCGACCATCGACTCGACGCCGGGCAGGTCCGCCGGGCGACCGGAGACGGTCGCGCCGAACACCACGTCGTCACGGCCGGTGAGGCGCCCGACGACGATGCCCCACGCGGTCTGCAGCAGCGTGTTCACGGTGACACCCAGTTCGCCGGCGAACTTGCCGAGCGCCCTGGTGCGGTCGTTGTCGATCTCGACGATGACCTTGCCGAGTTCGTAGCGTTCCTCGGAACGCGGCGCGGGCGCGAGCTGGGTGGGGCCTTCGACCCCGGCCAGCGCTTCGGCCCACACCTGCAGCGACACTTCACGATCCCAGCCCGAGAGCCAGGACAGGAAGTTGCGGTAGGACGCCACGCGCGGGAGCGCGGTGAGGTCACCGTGCACCGCGTAGAGAACCAGCAGGTCGCGCATGAGCAGCGGCATGGACCAGCCGTCGACCAGGATGTGGTGGACGGTGATCGCCAGGTGCGCCTGACCCTCGCCGACCGTGTACAGACCGAAGCGGATCAGCGGCGCGGTGGCCATGTCGAACTGGTTCGCCTGATCGGCGAGCAGCAGTTGCCGCATGCGCGGCATCCGCTCGTCCTCGGGCAGGTCGGTGAGGTCGACCTCGCGCCACGGCACCTCGAGCTCGGACAGCACCACCTGCACCGGCTGACCGGCCGAATCGGTGACGAACGCGGTCCGCAGGTTCGGGTACCGGTCGAGCACGG
This sequence comes from Nocardia sp. NPDC058518, assembly GCF_042719655.1. Lineage (NCBI taxonomy): Bacteria > Bacillati > Actinomycetota > Actinomycetes > Mycobacteriales > Nocardiaceae > Nocardia > Nocardia sp. NPDC058518. The sequence continues at coordinate 142,760 of NZ_JBHXNJ010000012.1, read as the reverse complement.
CCTGGGCCGCGCCGCGCAGGCGCCGCTTGTCGAGCGTGCCGGTCAGGTCGAGCACGGCCTGCACGGTGTAGACGTCCACGGTCGCCGAGCTGAGCATGGCGTGGAACATGAGGCCTGCCTGCAGCGGCGAGAGCGGCCACACTTCCGACAGCGCGGGGTAATCGCGCTCCCAGAGCTCGATATCGGGCTGGCCCACCCGCACGAGCGGCATGTCGGACGGGGTGAAACCACCCGCGTCGGCACGCTGGGCGTGCGTGGCGAGCGCGGTCAGCGCGGCCACGAACAGATCGGCGAACTCCTGAGCCTGCTCGACGGTGAGCAGCCCCTTCGGGAACGCGATGTTCGCGCCGAGCTGCGGGCCCTCGTCACCGTCGTTGACGATGGCGTTGATATCCAGCGTCGCGTTGGCGGGCATGTCGAGGTCCATCTCGGCGTCGAGCTGACCCAGATCCGCCACCGGCACCCAGCCGAGTTCGGCGAGTTCGGCGGGGATCTCACCCGCGGTGGCGCGGCCGAGGTAGTTGAAGCTGATCTGGCCGACGCTCGGCAGATCCGCGCCCTCGGTGGTGAGGTACTTCAGCATGCCGTAACCGATGCCCTTGTCTGGCACGGCCAGCATCTGCTCCTTGACCGACTTGATCACGTCGGCGAGCACGGCGCCACCGGCGAACGCGTCGTCGAGGTCGGCACCCGCGAGATCGAGGCGAACCGGGAAGGCGGTGGTGAACCAGCCGACGGTGCGCGACAGGTCGGCACCGGCGACGATCTCTTCCTGACGGCCGTGGCCTTCCAGCTTGATCAGCGCCGCGGTGCCGGATTCGTCACCGCGCCACCGGGATACGGCCAGCGCGAGCGCGCTGAGCAGGCCGTCGTTGACGCCGCCGTGGTAGAGGCCGGGGATCGCGGTGAGGACCGCGTCGGTGACCTCGGGCGACAAGGTGACCTGCACCCGGTCGACGGTGGCGAAGGTGTCGACCTGCGGGTCGAACGCCCGCGCACCCAGCCGCGGATCGGCGGTGGCCGAAACCTCGCGCCAGAACGGCAGTTCCGCGCGACGGTCGGTCGACTGCTCCACCAGGCTGTGCGCCCAGCGCCGCATCGACGTGCCGTTGACCGGCAGCGTGACCGGCTGACCCGCCGCGATCTGGCCCCAGGCCATGCCGAGGTCCGGGATCAGGATGCGCCAGGAGACGCCGTCGATCACGAAGTGGTGGCCGACAATGAGCAGCACGTCGCGGCGGCGCGGGCCGTCGGCGGGCTCGCCGAAGGCGAACCAGACGAACTGCACCATGGCGGCGTTCGCGGGGTCGAGACGGCCCATGGCTTCGTCGTATTCGACGCTGGCCAGCTTGGACAGCTGATCGTCGGCGATGTCACCGGCGACCTCGACCCGACGCACGAGCGTGGTCACGTCGACCTCGCCCGGTGCCAAAGCCTCGAACTCCCAGCCGCTTTCACCGCGAGCGACCCGTGAGCGCAGCACGTCGTGGTGGTCGAAGACCGCACCGATGGTGGCGTGCAGGACCTCGGCGGTGATGTTCTCGGGCAGACGAAGCACCATCGACTGGGAGAACCGGTCGTAAGTGGAGCCACCGGCGAGGATCTGGCGCATGATCGGCAGCATCGGGATGTCGCCGACACCGCCGCCCGGCAGTTCCTCGAGGACGATCTGTTCGGCATCGCCCGCGAGTACGGCGATCTCGGCAAGCCCTGCCACGCTGCGCTTTTCGAACACATCGCGCGGCTTGAAGAGCACGCCGCGATCCTTGGCCCGCGAGACCAGCTGGATGGACAGAATCGAGTCGCCGCCGAGGGCGAAGAACGAATCGTCCAGGCCGACGGCGTCGACACCGAGCACCTCGGCGTAGACGGTGGCGATGATCGCCTCGACTTCGCTTGTCGGCGTACGGAACTCACGCGGGGCGAGCACGGGCTCGGGCAGTGCGCGACGGTCCAGCTTGCCCGCGGGGGTCAGCGGGATCTCGTCGAGGACCATCACGGCGGCGGGCACCATGTGCGCGGGCAGGTGCTGGGCCGCGTACTCGACCAGGGCGGCCGGGTCGGCGGTGGCGCGCACGTAGGACACCAGGATGGTGGCGCCCGCGTCGGTCTTGCGGCCGATGGTGGCGGCGAACTCGACGTCGTCGTGCGCGGTGAGGACCGCGTCGATCTCGCCCAGCTCGATCCGGAAACCGCGGATCTTCACCTGGAAGTCGTTGCGGCCCACGTATTCCACGACAGGCTTGCCGTGCACCGTGCGCCAGGCGACGACGTCACCGGTGCGGTACAGGCGCTCGCCGTCGGCGTACGGGCTGGCCACGAAACGCTCGGCGGTGAGGCCGTGGCGCGCGTGATAGCCACGAGCCAGCGGGACACCACCGAGGTACAGCTCACCGGCCACACCTTCGGGCACCGGACGCAGGCGACTGTCGAGCACCAGCACGGTCGCACCCGCGATCGGGCCACCGATGTTCATGGTGTCGCCCGGCAGCAGCGGATCGGACAGGTTGGTGGCGATGGTCGCCTCGGTCGGACCGTAGGCGTTGTAGAACCGGTGCTGCGCCGGGTCGGTGCCCGCGCTGTGCCAGTTCGCGACCAGGTCGACGGGGGCCTTGTCGCCACCGACGATCAGTGCTTCGAGTCCGGCCAGTGCCGCGGGTTCCATCGACGCCGCGACCAGCGGGGTGAGGAACACGTGGGTGAGCTGCTGGCTCGCGATGATGTCGGCCAGCTCCTCGCCGCCGACCACACCGACCGGCGTGATGACGAGCGTGCCCGCCGAACCGACCGCGAGGAGGAACTCGAGAATCGAGGCGTCGAACGACGGTGACGCGAAGGCCAGGGTCCGCGCGTTCTTGTCGAGACCGAACTGCGCGACCTGGGCGGCCGCGAAGTTGGGCACACCGGCGTGGGTGACGACGACGCCCTTGGGCAGGCCCGTCGAACCCGAGGTGTAGATCATGTAGGCCGTGTTGCCGGGGCGGACCGCGCCACGGCGGTCGGCCTCGATGATCGGGGCGTCGGACTGTGCGGCGATCGCGGCCTCGGTAGCCGTGTCGTCGAGAGTCAGCCAGTCGCCCAGCGCGGGGGCGGGCAGGTGGTCGACCTCGGCCGATACCGTAATGCCCAGTGCCGCACCGGAGTCCGACATCATGTGCGCGATGCGCTCGGCCGGGTACTTCGGGTCGACCGGCAGGAACGCCGCACCGGTCTTGATGACGGCCCAGATCGCCAGGGTGGTGTCGAGCGAACGCTGCATGGCGATGGCGACGACCGTCTCCGGTGCGGCACCGCGCTCGATGAGTACCCGCGCCAGACGGGAGGACGCCGCGTCGAGCTCGGCATAGGTCAGCGAGGCCGACTCACCGGGCGCGACGATGGCCTGACCGGTCGGGTTGGACGCCACCGCCTGCGCGAGGAGCTCCGGCAATGTGCTCACCGAAGCGGCGGGACCGCCTGTGCGAGTGAGCAGTTCGGTGCGCTCGGTGGTGTCGAGGAGTTCGAGATCGCCGACCGGGGTGGTGGTATCGGCGACGACCTCGGCGAGCAGACGCTGGAAGCGCTGCGCGAACTTCTCCACCGTCGACTGGTCGAACAGCGCACTGGCGTAGGAGAACTCGGCGTAGGCGCCGGCTTCGTCCCCGGCAGCCGCTTCACGCACGGTGAGCAGCAGGTCGAACTTGGCGGTGTCGACATCGAAGTCGACGGCCGAGACCGACAGACCCGGCAGCTCGAAGCTGGCGTCGGGCAGGTTCTCGAACGACAGCGCCACCTGGAACAGCGGGTGCCGCGCGGTGGAGCGCTCGGGGTTGAGCAGTTCCACCAGGCGCTCGAACGGGATGTCGGCGTGGGCGAAGGCGGCCAGGTCGGCTTCCTTGGCCTGGGTCAGCAGCTCCGCGAAGCTCAGCTGCCCGCCCACCTGCGTGCGCAGGGCGAGGGTGTTGACGAACATGCCGATCACGTCGTCGAGTTCGGCCTCACCGCGGCCCGCGATCGGCGTACCGATGACGATGTCCTCGGTGCCCGACATGCGTGCCAGGAACACCGCGAGGGCCGTGTGCACGACCATGAACAGCGTCGCGTTCTGCTCGCGAGCGATGGCGGACAGCCCGGCGTGGATGTCGCCGCCGATCGGGAACAGCACCCGGCCACCGGCGAAGGACTGCGTGCTCGGACGCGGTCGATCCAGCGGCAGGTTCAGCTCGTCGGGGACACCGGCGAGTGCGCGCTTCCAGTAGTCGGCCTGCTGGGCGACGAGGCTGGTCTCGTCGGTCTCGGCGCCGAGGACCTCGCGCTGCCAGACGCTGAAGTCGGCGTACTGCACCGGCATCGGCGCCCAGCCCGGCGCTTCACCGGCGGCACGGGCGGCGTAGGCGATCATCACGTCGCGGGTCAGCGGGCCCATGGACCAGCCGTCGGCACTGATGTGGTGGGCGACGAAGACGAGGATGAACTCCTCGTCGGCGACCCGCATGAGGCGGGCACGCAACGGCACTTCGTCGATCACATCGAAGCCGGTGGAGATCAGCTCGGCGATCTTGTCTCGAACCTGTTCGGGGGCAACGGTTTCCGGTGTCAGATCCGGAACATTGCCCTCGACCGGCAGGATCACCTGGTGCGGTGTGCCGTCGGTCGACGGGTACACCGTGCGCAGGGTCTCGTGCCGCGCGAGCACATCGGCGACGGCCAGCTGCAATGCCCCGACATCCAGTGCGCCCGACAGGCGGACGGCGACGGGGATGTTGTTCACCGAGGACGCGGTGTCGAACTGGTTCAGGAACCACATGCGCTGCTGCGCGAGCGAGAGCGGCACCTGATCCGGACGCGGTCCGGCGACCAGCGCGCGACGCCCACCGGCGCCCGCACCCTGCTCGACCCGCACGGCGAGACCGGCCACCGTCGACGCCTCGAACAGCAGGCGCACGGGCACCCGGCTGTCCAGTGCGGCACCGAGGCGGGCCGCGACCTGGGTGGCCAGCAGCGAGTTACCGCCGAGGGCGAAGAAGTCGTCGTCGGCGCCGACGCGCTCGGCGCCGAGCACATCGGCGAACACGCCTGCCACGATCTCCTCGATCGGGGTCGACGGCGCGCGGAAGGCCTGCGCCTCGAACTCCGGCTCCGGCAGCGCCTTGCGGTCGAGCTTGCCGTTCACGTTGAGCGGCAGCGCGTCCAGCACGACGAACGCGGCGGGCACCATGTACGACGGCAGTCCGGCCGACAGCGCCGACTTGACCTGTGCCACCTCGATATCGGCACCGACCAGGTAGGCGACCAGGCGGTCACCGGTGCGCGGATCGGACTTGGCGATAACGGCGGCCTGCGCGATCTCGGGCAGCGCGAGCAGCGCCGCCTCGATCTCGCCGAGCTCGATGCGGAAGCCGCGGATCTTCACCTGGAAGTCGGTGCGGCCGCGGTAGTCGAGTTCGCGGTTGTTCCAGGCCACCAGGTCACCGGTGCGGTACATGCGGGTACCGGGGGTGAACGGGTTGGCGACGAAACGATCGGCGGTCAGGTCGGCACGACCGAAGTAGCCGCGAGCCAGCTGCGCGCCGGCCAGGTACAGCTCACCGGCGACACCGTCGGGCACCGGGCGCAGGCGCTCGTCGAGCACGTAGACCTGGCTGTTCCACTCGGGCGAACCGATGGAGACCGACACCTGGTCGGCGGCGTTGACGCGGTGCGAGGTGATCGAGACCGCGGCCTCGGTCGGGCCGTACAGGTTGAACAGCTCGGTGCGGCTGAACTCGGCGCGGAAACGCTGGGCCAGCGAGCCCGGCAGCGCCTCACCGATGGCCAGGACCCGCCACAGCGAATCGGGGATCCCCGCGGCGAGCAGCGCGTCGAGCATCGACGGCACCACGTGCAGGGTGGTGACCCATTCGCGGGCCATCAGCTCGTTGAGGTAGGCCGGTTCGCGATGGCCGTCGGCCGAGGCGATCACCAGGCGACCACCGCACACCGCTGCCGACCAGAATTCCCAGACCGAGAGGTCGAAGGTGGCGGCGGTCTTGAGCAGCACCGCGTCGGCCGCGTCCATGCCGAACTCGATCTGCTTCCACTGCAGCTGGTTGGCGATCGCGCCGTGCGGGACGGCGACACCCTTCGGCCGACCGGTGGAGCCGGAGGTGAAGATCACGTACGCGGTGTTCTCCGGACGCAGCGGTTCGGTGCGCTCGGCATCGGAAATCGGTGCGGCGCCGATCGATTCCAGGTCGAGCTCGTCGACGCGGACCACGGGCGCGACATCGGTGGCGAACTCGGCGTTGGTCAGCACGCAGACCGGTGCCGCCGTCTCGAGGATGTAGTCGGTGCGCTCGGCCGCCTGATCGGGGTCGACCGGCACATACGCGCCACCGGACTTGGCCACCGCGTACATCGCGACAACCAGGTCCACCGAGCGGCGCATGGCCAGCGCGACACGGGATTCCGGGCCGACACCCAGCGAGATCAGGTGCCGCGCGAGGCGGTTCACCTTCGCGTCGAGTTCGGCGTAGGTGAGCTGGGCGCCGTCGTCGGTGACCAGGGCGGTCGACTTCGGGTCGGCGGCCACCGACGCGTCGAGCAGCGAGACCAGGGTGGCCTCGGTGTCGACCGCGTAGGCGGTGGCGTTGCGGGCCTCGAGCACCTGGGTGCGCTCAGCCGGTGCCAGCAGTTCGATATCGCCGACCGCGGTGCGCGGAGTGGCGACGATCGCGCCGAGCAGGCGGACGAATCGCTCGACGAAACCTTCGACCGTGGCGTGGTCGAACAGGTCGGTCGCGTAGGTGAACAGACCCGAGATGCCTTCGGGCTCACCGGCATCGCCGTAGCGGTCGGTGGCGATCAGGTGCAGGTCGAACTGCGACAACTCGGTGGCGATATCGAGTCCGGAGACCGTCAGACCCGGCAGTTCCAGGGTGGCGCGGCTGAGGTTCTGGAACGACAGACCGACCTGGAACAGCGGGTGCCGCGCGGTGGAGCGCACCGGGTTGAGCACCTCGACCAGGCGCTCGAACGGCACGTCGGCGTTGGCGAACGCCGCGATGTCGTCCTCGCGCTGGCGGGCCAGCAGCTCGGTGAAGGCTTCGCCGCCGTCGACCTTGGTGCGGAACACCAGGGTGTTGACGAACATGCCGATCATGTCGTCGAGCGCGGCTTCGCCACGACCGGCCATCGGGGTGCCGATGGCGATGTCGTCGGTGCCCGACAGGCGGGCGAGCAGCACCGCGAGGGCGGTGTGCACGACCATGAACAGGGTCGCGCCCTCGGCGCGGGCCAGTTCGACCAGCGCGCGGTGGGTGTCGGCGTCGATCTGGACGTCGACCTTGCTACCGGCGAAGGTCTGCACCGCCGGGCGCGGACGGTCGGCGGGCAGGTCGAGCTGATCGGGCAGATCTGCGAGGGCCTGCTTCCAGTGCGCGACCTGCTTGGACGCCATCGACTCCGCGTCGTCCTCGCTGCCGAGGAGGTCGCGCTGCCAGATGCTGTAGTCCGCGTACTGCACGGCCAGCGGGGCCCAACCGGGCTCGGAGCCCATGGAGCGGGCCGCATAGGCGGTCATCAGGTCACGGGTCAGCGGGGCGACCGAGGAACCGTCACCGGAGATGTGGTGCACGACCAGGGCCAGCACGAACTCGTCGGTGTCCTCGACCTGGAACAGCGCGAGCTTCAGCGGCACCTCGACGGTGACATCGAAGCTGGTCGACATCAGTTCCGCGACCGCCGATTCCACCTCGTCGGCGGCGACGGTGCGTTCGATCAGCTCCGGCGCGGCCTGCGCGGGCGACAGGATCACCTGTGCCGCGCCCGCTTCGGTCTGCGGGTAGACGGTGCGCAGGATCTCGTGGCGCGAGACCAGATCGGTGACCGCGGCACGCAGCGCGGCCACGTCGAGGTCACCGGTGAGCCGCACCGCGACCGGGACGTTGTAGGCCGCCGACTGGGTGTCGAAGCGGTTGAGGAACCACATCCGCTGCTGCGCGAGCGAGAGCGGGATGCGCTCGGGACGCGGACCGGCCGTGAGCGCCTTGCGATCTCCGGTCTCGGCGTGCTGCTCGACCCGATGGGCCAGGGCAGCCACCGTGGATGCCTCGAACAGCAGGCGCACGGGGATGCGGGTGTCGAGCGCCTCGCCCAGACGGGCGGCGACCTGCGTGGCCAGCAGCGAGTTACCGCCCCAGGCGAAGAAGTCGTCGTCGAGGCCGAAACGCTTGTCGGCATCTAGGCGGAGGACCTCGGCGAAGGTGGCGGCCACGAGCTGTTCGCTCGGGCTCACCGGCGCGCGGAACACGGCCTTCTCGACCTCGGGCTCCGGGAGAGCCTTGCGGTCGAGCTTGCCGTTGGCGTTGAGCGGCAGCGCGTCGAGCTGCAGGAACACGGTCGGAACCATGTAGGACGGCAGCTCGGCGGCCAGTGCGGCACGCAGAGCCAGCTTGTCCACCACCGTGTCGGCCACGACATAGGCGACCAGGCGGTCGCCGACGACGGGGTCGGTGTGGGCAAGGACAGCGGCGGAGGTGATGTCCGGCTGACGCAGCAGCGCGGCCTCGATCTCGCCGAGCTCGATCCGGAAGCCGCGGATCTTCACCTGGAAGTCGGTGCGGCCCCGGTAGTCCAGTTCGCCGTCGGCGTTCCAGGCGACGAGGTCACCGGTGCGGTACATGCGCTCGCCGGTCGCCGAGAACGGGTCGGCGACGAAACGGTCGGCGGTGAGATCGGCGCGACCGAAGTAGCCGCGGGCCAGCTGGGCGCCGGCCAGATACAGCTCACCGGACACACCGACCGGAACCGGGCGCAGACGCGAATCCAGCACGTAGACACGGCTGTTCCACTCCGGCGCGCCGATCGAGACCGACACCTTGTCGGCGTCGGTGACCGCGTGGCTGGTGATCGAGACCGCGGCCTCGGTCGGGCCGTACAGGTTGAACAGCGCGGCGGTGTTGGCCGTGCGGAAGCGCTGCGCGGTCGCGGCGGGCAACGCCTCACCGATGGCGAGGACGCGGCGCAACGTACGCGGCAGTGCCGCACCGGATTCGGTCAGCAGCCCGTCGAGCATCGACGGCACCACATGCAGCGTGGTGACGGCGGTGGCCCGCATCAGGTCGTTGAGGTAGGCCGGGTCACGGTGGCCGTCGGCGGTGGCGACCACCAGGCGGGCACCCGCCACGGCGGCGGTCCAGAACTCCCAGACCGAGAGGTCGAAGGTGGCGGCGGTCTTGAGCAAGACCGCGTCGTCGGCACCGATACCGAATTCGGCCGTCTCCCAAAGCAACTGGTTGACGATCGCGCCGTGCGAGACCGCGACACCCTTCGGCTTGCCGGTCGAGCCGGACGTGAAGATCACGTACGCGGTGTTCGCGGGCAGCAGGGTGCGCCCGGTGATCGCGGCATCGCTCACATCGGTCAGGTCGAGCTGGTCGAGGACGACCACTTCGGCTGCCGCCGTGCTGAATTCGGCATTCGCCGTGGTGAGCACGACAGCGGGCGCGGCCGTTTCCAGGATGTAGTCGGTGCGCTCGGCAGGCTGATCCGGGTCGATCGGCACGTACGCCGCACCGGTGCGAGCCACCGCGTACATCGCGATGATCAGCTCGGCGGAGCGACGGATGGCCAGCGCGACCCTGTCCTCGGTACCGATTCCGAGCGAGATCAGGTGCCGTGCGAGGCGGTTGACCTCGGCATCGAGCTCGGCGTAGGTGAGTTCACGACGGCCGTCGGCTTCATCGACAACCAGTGCGACAGCCGCAGGAGTGGCGGCCACGGTGGCGTCGAGCAGCGATACCAGGGTGGCGTCGGTGTCGACAGCGTGCGCGGTGTCGTTCCACGCCGTGACGATCCGCGCGGATTCCGGCGTGGTGAGCAGGTCGATATCGCCGACCGCGATGGTGGCGTCGGCGGCGACCGCGTCGAGCACCAGCAGGAAGCGGTCGGCGAAGCTCTGGACCGTCGACTCGTCGAACAGGTCGATGGCGTAACCGAATTCGGTGACCAGCTGGGCCGGTGCGCCGTCGTCGGTGTAGCGGTCGTAGAGGGTGACGTGCAGGTCGGTCTTGGCCAGCTGGGAGTCGTAGTCGACGGCGCTGACGGTCAGGCCGGGCAGTTCGAAGGTGGTGTCGGCCAGGTTCTGGAACGACAGGCCCACCTGGAACAGCGGGTTGCGCGCGGTGGAGCGGACCGGGTTGAGCACCTCGACGAGACGCTCGAACGGTACGTCGGCGTTGGCGAAGGCTTCCAGGTCGCGGTTGCGCACGTCGGCGAGCAGTTCGGCGAAGGAGACGCTTGGATCGACGGCGGTGCGGAACACCAGGGTGTTGACGAACATGCCGATCAGGTCGTCGAGCTCACGCTCACCACGGCCCGCGATCGGGGTGCCGACGGCGATGTCGTCGGTGCCGGACAGGCGGGCGAGCAGCACCGCGAGCGCGGCGTGCACGACCATGAACAACGAGGCGTTGTTCGCCCTGGCCAGCTCGTGCAGGGCGGCGTGGCGGGTCGGGTCGATCTCGAAGCGGATGGCCTGACCCTGGAACGACTGCGCGGGCGGGCGCGGCCGATCGGCGGGCAGTTCGAGCTGGTCGGGCAGCCCGGCCAGCGCTTCGGACCAGTACGCGACCTGCTTGGCGGCCAGCGATTCGGGATCGGTCTCGTCGCCGAGGACCTCGCGCTGCCAGAGCGCGTAGTCGGCGTACTGCACGGGCAGCGGCGCCCACTGCGGCGCCTCACCCTGCACGCGGGCCACGTAGGCGGCCATGATGTCGCGGGCCAGCGGGCCCATCGAGGAACCGTCGGCGGAGACGTGGTGCACCGTGAACGCGAGCACGTGGTCGGTGTGGCTCAGCTCGAACAGCGCGACCTTGAGCGGCACCTCTTCGGTGACGTCGAAGGTGGTCATCGCGAATTCGATGACGGTGCCGAGCAGGTCGGCCTCGGTGACCTCGATGTGGTGCACCACGGCGCGGCTCTGCGAGACGGGCAGGATCACCTGGTGCGGGCCGTCGGCCGAGCGCGGGTAGGTGGTGCGCAGCATCTCGTGGCGGGCGAACACATCGCCGATGGCCTGTTCGAGCGCGGCCACCTCGAGTTCGCCGGTGAGGCGCACCGCGAGGGGGATGTTGTCGACCGCGGAGGTGGACGTGTCGAACTGGTTGAGGAACCAGTACCGCTGCTGGGCGGGCGAGAGCGGGATGACGGCGGGCCGCTCCCCCGCGGTCAGGCGCGGACGGGTCCGGCCGGAACCGGCGTTGTGCTCGGCGCGGGTGGCGAGCGCGGACACGGTCGAGGCTTCGAACAGGTCGCGGACCGAGAGCTGGATATCGAGGGCAGCGCCGATGCGGGCGGTGACCTGGGTGGCCAGCAGCGAGTTGCCGCCGAGTTCGAAGAAGTCGTCGTCGGCGCCGACCCGGGTCACGCCGAGGACGTCGCCGAAGGTGCCCGCCACGATCTCTTCGATCGGGGTGGACGCCGCGCGGAACACCTTGGCCTCGAACACCGGCGCGGGCAGGGCCTTGCGATCGAGCTTGCCGGAAGCGTTGAGCGGGAAGGCATCCAGGATCACGAACGCGGTGGGCACCATGTAGGTCGGCAGCGCACCACCGAGTTCGGTGCGCACGCCATCGAGGTCGATGCTCGCGGCTGTGCCTGATGCGGGTGCTCCCGAGGGCCCTGCGTGGTCACGCTCCGCTACCGCCTCCGGGCCCGCCGGTCGCACCCGGGCCGCCGGGATCAGATAGCCGACGAGCTGGTCGCCGAGGCGCTCGTCGGAGCGGACCACGACCACGGACTGGGCGATCGAGGGCAGCGCGGTGAGCGCGGATTCGATCTCGCCGAGCTCGATGCGCAGACCACGCAGCTTCACCTGGAAGTCGGTGCGGCCCAGGTACTCCAGCTCGCCCTGTTCGGTCCAGGCGACGAGGTCACCGGTGCGGTACATACGCTCGCCGTCGTCACCGAACGGGTCGGCGACGAAACGGTCAGCGGTGAGGTCCGCACGGTTGACATAGCCGCGCGCCAGCTGGACACCGGCCAGGTACAGCTCGCCGGGAACACCGACGGGCACCGGGTGCAGACGCGAATCCAGCACGTACACCTGGGTGTTGAACACCGGTGCACCGATCGGCACCGAGCTGATGTCGGCATCGGTGACCTCGTGGAAGGTGACGTCGACCGCGGCTTCGGTGGGGCCGTACAGGTTGTGCAGGGCCGCGCCGGTGAGGGCGCGCATCCGCTGGGCGGTCGGCGCGGGCAGAGCCTCACCCGAGGCGAACACCAGACGCAGGCTGTTCGACACCGGCTGGCCGTCGGCGAGGGCCACGGCCGCGGATTCGGCCAGTTCGGCGACGAACACCGACATCATCGACGGCACGAAGTGCGCGGTGGTGACGCCCTCGGTGGCGATGATCTCGGCGAGGTAGGCCGGATCGCGGTGACCGTCGGGCTTGGCGACGACCAGCCGCGCGCCGATCTGCAAGGGCCAGAAGAACTCCCACACCGACACGTCGAACGTGGCGGGCGTCTTCTGCAAGACCACATCGGCCTCGGTCAGACCGTAGGCCTCCTGCATCCAGACCAAACGGTTGACGATCGCGCCATGGCTGACCGCCACACCCTTCGGACGACCCGTCGAACCCGACGTGAAGATCACATACGCCGTGTTCTCCGGACGCAACGGAGCGATCCGCTCGGCATCGGTGACCGGCGCGTCCGAGTAATCCGAAAGATCCAGGCGTTCGATGTTCAGCGCGGTGGTCGAGCCCGCGTCGAAGTCGTCACGGGCAGTGGTCAATACGCACACCGGCGCCGCGGTCTCGAGCACATAGTGCGTGCGCTCGGCCGGGTGGTCGGGGTCGAGCGGCACGTACGCGCCACCGGCCACGCTCACCGCGTACATGCCGATCACCAGGTCGAGCGAGCGGCGCATGCCGAGCGCGACCATGGTGTCCGGGCCGACGCCCTCGGCGATGAGGTGGCGGGCGAGGCGGTTCACCTGTGCGGTGAACTCGCGGTAGGACAGACTCGTCCCCTCGAAAGTGACGGCGGTCGCGTTCGGGCTGGTCACGGCCTGTTCGGAGAACATCGACACCAGCGTGGCGGCCTGGTCGACCTGGTGCTCGGTGGCGTTCCAGTCGGTGACCACCCGGCGGTGTTCGGCCGGGGCCAGCAGGTCGACCTCGCCGATCGCGCGGGCGGGCTTGGCCACGACCGCGGTCAGCATCCGCACCAGGCGCTGCGCGAGGGCGGCGACGGTGCCTGCGTCGAACATGTCGGTGGCGTAGGCGAATTCGGCCGTCATGCCGTCGGCGGAACCGTCGGCACGGTGGCGGTCGGCCAGGTTCAGGTGCAGATCGAACTTGGCGGTGACCACGTCGAGCGGCACGCCCGCGACCTCGAGGCCGGGCAGTTCGAAGGCGGCCTCACCGGTGTTCTGGAAGGACAGCATCACCTGGAACAGCGGGTGGCGGGCCTGCGAACGGGCCGGGTTGAGGATCTCGACGAGGCGTTCGAACGGGAGGTCGGCGTGACCGAAGGCGGCGAGGTCGTTCTCCCTGGTCCGGTCGAGCAGCTCGGTGAACGGCTGGGCCGGGTCGACGGCGCTGCGCAGGACCAGGGTGTTGACGAACATGCCGATGGCGTCGTCGAGCACCGCTTCACCACGACCGGCGACGGCGGTACCGATGGCGATGTCGTCGCTGCCCGACAGGCGGGCCAGCAGCGCGGCGAACGCGGCGTGCACGACCATGAACAGGCTGGCGCCGTGTTCGCGGGCCAGCGCGTTGAGTCCGGCCGACAGGGCGGGGTCGATCGAGAACTCGTGCACGCCACCGCGATTGGACGCCACGGCGGGACGGGCCCGGTCGGCGGGCAGATCGAGCTGGTCGGGCAGCCCGGCCAGGTGCTGCGACCAGTAGGCCACCTGCTGGGCGATCATCGACGCCGAATCAGCTTCGGCACCGAGCGTTTCGCGCTGCCACAGGGCGAAGTCGGCGTACTGCACGGGCAGCGGCGCCCAGCCGGGTGCTTCGCCGCGCGAGCGAGCGGCGTAGGCGATCATCACGTCGCGGGCCAGCGGGCGCACCGACCAGCCGTCACCGGAGATGTGGTGCACGACGAAGACCAGCACGTGGGTGTCGGGGTGCGAGCCGTCCATGGAGCCCGCGATGCGCAACAGTTCGGCGCGCACCGGGACCTCGGCGGTGACGTCGAACCCGGCGAGCACGAGTTCGCTGATGCGATCGCGGATCTCGTCGGAGTCGACGGTGATCGGGTTCAGCGAGATCGGCGTCTGGCCCGCGGGCAGCACGACCTGCACGCCCTGGCCCTCGGCGGTCTCGGGGTAGACGGTGCGCAGCACCTCGTGCCGGTCGACCACGTCGGCGACGGCCTGACGCAGTGCGTCGATGTCGAGGTCACCGGTCAGGCGGACGGCCAGTGGGATGTTGTTGACGCCGGTCGCGCTGTCGAAGCGGTTGAGGAACCACATGCGCTGCTGGGCGAGCGAGAGCGGGATCTGCTCCGGGCGCGCACCGGCCACGAGCTCGCGACGGCTGCCGCTACCCGCGTGGACCTCGACCTTGGCGGCCAGCGCGGCCACCGACGGCGCCTCGAACAGCGCGCGCACGGGGACGCGGGTGTCGAGGGCGGCACCGAGGCGGGCGACCACCTGGGTGGCGATGAGCGAGTTGCCGCCCAGGTCGAAGAAGTCGTCGTCGAGGCCGACCGCGCGGTCGCCGGACAGACCGAGCACCTCGGCGAAGGTAGCGGCGACGATCTCCTCGATCGGCGTGCGAGGCGCGCGGAACTCGCGCGCCTCGAACACCGGCTCGGGCAGGGCCCTGCGGTCGAGCTTGCCGTTGGCGCTCAGCGGCATCTCGTCGATCACGACGAACGCGGCCGGGACCATGTAGGACGGCAACTGGGCGGCCAGCCGCGCACGCAGCGCGTCGATTTCGACGGTCGCGCCCGCGGCGGGGACGACATAGCCGACGAGCTGGTCGCCGGTGCGCGCATCCGAACGCACGACCACAACGGCCTGTGTGACGGTGTTGTGCGCGGTGAGCGCGGCCTCGATCTCGCCGAGCTCGATGCGCAGACCACGCAGCTTGACCTGGAAGTCGGTGCGGCCGAGGTAGGTGATCACACCGTTCTCGTCGCGGCGGACGAGGTCACCGGTGCGGTACATGCGCTCGCCGCCGGTCCCGAACGGGTCGGCGACGAAGCGGTCGGCGGTGAGGTCGGGGCGGGCGAAGTAGCCGCGGGCCAGCTGGGCACCGGCCAGGTACAGCTCACCGGCGACACCGGCGGCGACCGGGTGCAGTCGCGAATCCAGCACGTAGGCCTGCGAGTTCCAGACCGGCGAACCGATCGGGACGGCACCGTCAACCTGCTCGGCGACCGGTCCGTGCGTCGCGTGGACGGTGAACTCGGTGGGGCCGTACAGGTTGAACAGGGCCGCGTCGCTCACCTTGCGCAGGGCGACCACCGCATCGGCGGTGAACGCCTCACCGGCGATCAGCAGGGCGCGCAGTGAGGACAGAGCTCCGCCCTCGATGGCGGCGGCATCGATGCTGCCCGCGAAAACGGTGAGCATCGAGGGCACGAACGAGGTCATCGTGACCCGTTGCGCGGCAATGACATCCGCGAGGTACTGCGGATCCCGATGACCGTCGGGGCTCGCCACGACGATCCGGCCGCCGGTGCTCAGCGGGCCGAACAGTTCCCAGACCGACACGTCGAAGGTGGCGGGTGTCTTGAACAGCACCACGTCGTCGGCGTCGATACCGTATTCGCCGGTGATCCAGCGGATCTGGTTCACCACGGCCGAGTGCGGCACGGCCACACCCTTCGGGCGCCCGGTCGAGCCGGAGGTGAAGATGACGTACGCCGGGTGCTGCGGGAGCAACGGCACGATCCGCTCGGCATCGCTGACCGGAGTCTCCGGGTACGCCGAGAGGTCGATCGCGTCGATGACCAGCGTAATCAGGTCACCGGTCGCGCTGTCATCGAGTCCGAACCCGTCGCGAGTAGTGGTGAGGACGGCGACCGGGGCGGCCGTCTCCAGTACGTACGCGATGCGGTCGGCGGGCTGGTCCAGGTCGAGCGGCACGTAGCCACCGCCTGCTTCCTGCACCGCGTAGGCGGCGACGACCAGGTCGATGCTGCGGCGAAGCCCGAGCGCGACAAGGGATTCCGGGCGGACGCCGACTTCGATCAGGTGATGCGCCAAACGGTGCACGCGAGCGGCGAATTCGGCGTAGGTCAGGGTCTCGCCGCTGGCGGGGTCGACGATCGCGACCGCATCCGGGGTGGCCAGCGCCTGGCGGGCGAACTCGTCCACCAGGGTGCCCGCGCCGGGCAGCTCATGGGCGGTGTCGTTCCAGCCACGCACGGCCAGTGCGGTTTCGGCGGAATCGAGCAGGGCGATGTCGCCGACAGCGCGGTTCGGGGCCGCCGCGATCTCGGCGAGCAGGCGGGCGAAGCGGGCGCCGAAGCGGTCCATGGTGGCCGCGTCGAACAGATCGGTGGCGTAGATCAGCTCGGCGACGATCCCCGATGCGTCGCCCGGCTTCTCGGTGAGCACGACCTGCAGGTCGAACTTGGCCACATCGATCGGCAGGTCGACGCCGCTGACAGTGAGGCCCGGAAGTTCCAGGCTGGTCTGACCGGTGTTCTGGAAGGCCAGCATGACCTGGAACAGCGGGTGACGCGCCTGCGAGCGGGCCGGGTTGATGATCTCGACGAGTCGCTCGAACGGCAGGTCGGCGTGGCCGAAGGCGGCGATGTCGCTCGCGCGGACCTTGCCGAGCAGGTCGGTGAAGCTCGCGTCGCTGTCGACCTCGGTGCGTAGCACCAGGGTGTTGACGAACATGCCGATCAAGTCGTCGAGGGCGCGCTCACCACGGCCCGCGATGGGGGTGCCGATGGCGATGTCGTGTTCGCCGGACAGGCGCGAGAGCAGCAGCGCGAGCGAGGCGTGGGCGACCATGAACAGCGTCGCGCCACGGGTGCGGGCCAGATCGGCCAGTGCCGCATGGGTTTTCGCGTCGATCTCGAAGGTGTGGGTGGCGCCGCGTCCGCTGGCGACCGCGGGGCGCGGCCGGTCGGCGGGCAGGTCGAGCTGCTCGGGCAGGCCGCGCAGGTTCGCACCCCAGAACGAGATCTGCTGGGCGATCACCGATTTCGCGTCGTCCTCGTCACCGAGCACGGCGCGCTGCCACAGCGCGAAGTCGGCGTACTGGACTTCCAGCGGACGCCAGGCCGGTTCGGCGCCTTCCACGCGGGCGCTGTAGGCGGTCATCACGTCGCGGGTGAGCGGGCCCATGGAGAAGCCGTCGGCCGAGATGTGGTGCACGACAAGGGCGAGCACGTGTTCGGTGGGGCTCACCTCGAACAGCGCGGCACGGAACGGCACCTCGGCGGTGACGTCGAACGCGGTGCGCACCAGCTCCGAAAGCCGTTGCGGCAGGTCGGTGGCGGTGGTCTCGATCGGCGCCAGGTCGGGGATGACCTTGCCGGTCGGGACGATCACCTGGTAGCCGGCGCCTGCCACCTCCGGGTAGTAACTGCGCAGCGACTCGTGGCGGGCGAGCACGTCGGCCACGGCCACCTGCAACGCCTGGCGGTCGAGCAGACCCGACAACCGGACGGCGGCGGGGATGTTGTCCACCGCGGACTCGGGGTCGAAGCGGTTGAGGAACCACATGCGCTGCTGGGCCAGCGACAGCGGCACCCGCTCGGGGCGCTGCTGCGGCACCAGCGGCGCGCGGCGTTCGGCACCGGAGTGCGTCTCGGCGCGGGCGGCCAGCCCGGCGACGGTGGAAGCCTCGAACAGCTCGCGCACACCGATATCGGTGTCAAGCGCGGCCGACAGGCGGGCGGCGACCTGGGTCGCGGTCAGCGAGTTGCCGCCGAGGGCGAAGAAGTCGTCGTCGAGGCCGACCCGGTCGAGGCCGAGCACACCGGCGAAGGTCGCGGCGATGATCTCCTCGACCGGCGTGGTCGGGGCGCGGAACACCGCGGCCTCGAACACCGGTGCGGGCAGCGCCTTGCGGTCGAGCTTGCCGGAGGCGTTGAGCGGGAACTCGTCGAGGACGATGATCACCGCGGGCACCATGTAGGCGGGCAGGTTGCTGCCCAGTTCCTCGCGGGTGTCCTCGATGTCGACGGTGCGGCCGGTCGCCGGGATGACGTAGGCAACCAGCTGATCGCCGGTGTGCTGATCGCCACGAACGACGACCACGGACTGGGCCACCTCGTCGAGCCCGGTCAGCGCGGACTCGATCTCGCCGAGCTCGATGCGCAGACCACGCAGCTTCACCTGGAAGTCGGTGCGGCCCAGGTATTCCAGCTCGCCCTGTTCGGTCCAGGCGACGAGGTCACCGGTGCGGTACATGCGCTCGCCGTCGTCACCGAACGGGTCGGCGACGAAACGGTCGGCGGTCAGGTCGGGGCGGGCGACGTAGCCGCGCGCCAGCTGGGTACCCGCGAGGTAGAGCTCACCCGCGACGCCGACCGGGACGGGGCGCAGGCGCGCGTCGAGGACGTAGACCTGGGTGTTGAAGACCGGGGCGCCGATCGGGACCGTGTCCACATCGGTGTCGACGACCTCGTGGAAGGTGACGTCGACCGCGGCCTCGGTGGGGCCGTACAGGTTGTGCAGCGCGGCACCGGTCAGCTCACGCAAACGGTGAGCGGGCTTGGGCGGCAGCGCTTCACCGGAGGCGAACACCATCCGCAGCGACTCGCAACGCGCGGCATCGGCATCGGCGACGAACACCGCGAGCATCGACGGCACGAAGTGCGTGACGGTGACACCCTCGACGCGAATGATCTCCGCGAGGTAGGCCGGATCGCGATGACCATCGGGCTTGGCGACAACCAGCTTCGCGCCGATCTGCAAGGGCCAGAAGAACTCCCACACCGACACGTCGAACGTGGCAGGCGTCTTCTGCAAGACCACATCGGCCTCGGTCAGACCGTACGCGGCCTGCATCCACACGAGACGGTTGACGATCGCACCGTGGCTGACCGCCACACCCTTCGGGCGACCCGTCGAACCCGACGTGAAGATCACATACGCCGTGTTCTCCGGACGCAACCCGACGATCCGCTGGGCATCGGTGACGCGGGTGTCGGCGTAGCCGTCCAAGTCGAGCAGGTCGATGCGGACCTGTGCGGTGTCGAGCTCCAGATCGGTGCCCGAGGTGAGCACACAGACCGGATCCGCTGTCGCCAGAATGTATTCCGTGCGCTCGGCCGGATGATCGGGGTCGAGCGGCACGTAGGCGCCACCGGCCACGCTCACCGCGTACATGCCGACGACCAGGTCGATCGAGCGGCGCATGCCGAGTGCCACATAGGTTTCCGGGCCGACGCCACGGTCGATCAGCCAGCGCGACAGGCGGTAGACCCGCTGGGCGAACTCGGAATAGGTCAGCGTCTCGGAGAGACTCCGTGAGGGGCGGTGGTCGGGCGACGGGTGGGCCAGACTCGTGCCCTCGAAGGACAGCGCCGTGGCCTGCGGGGTCCGCGCCAGCTGGGCCTCGAACATCGAGACGAGGGTGGCCCGCTGGTCGACCTCGTGCGCGGTGGCGTTCCACTCGCGGACGACTAGTTCGCGTTCGGCGGCATCGAGCAGCTCGATATCGCCCACTGCGACAGCCGGTTCCGTGGTGATCGCGGTGAGCACCCGGATCAGGCGTTCGGCGATGCGGTGCACGGTGGCCGCGTCGAACAGGGCGCTCAGGTAGCCGGCGCGGATGCGCAGCTGGGTGTCGAGCTGGGCGATCAGCGACAGCGGGTAGTGCGTGGCATCGGCGGCGTCGAGGCCGGTGACAGCCATGCCGTCGATATCGGCGGCCTGGGCCTTGATGCCCTCGGCGTCGACCGGGTAGGACTCGAAGACCACCAGGGAGTCGAACAGGCCACCGATGCCGGCCGCGGACTGGATCTCGGCGAGGCCGATGTAGTGGTGGTCGAGCAGGTCGGCCTGCTCGCCCTGGGTGCGGGTGAGCACGTCGCGCACCGATTCGGCGGCGCCGAACCGCACGCGCACCGGGACGGTGTTGATGAACAGGCCGACCATGGATTCCACGCCGGACAGCTGCGCGGGACGGCCGGAGACGGTGGTGCCGAAGAGCACGTCGTCGCGGCCGGTCATCCGGCCGAGCACGATCGACCAGGCCACCTGCAAGACGGTGTTCGGGGTGACGCCGAGGTCGGCGGCCAGCGCCACGAGTCGCGCCGTGGCCGGCTCGTCGAGGTCGAACAGGTACTCGTCGGACAACGCGGCGATCTCGCGGCTCGCGTCGGGACGGGCCAGCATGGTCGGCTCGGTGACGCCGCGCAGCGCGTGGGACCAGGCTTCGACCGAGACCGAGTGATCCTGGCGGGCAACCCATTCCAGGAAGTGGCGGTACGAGCGGACGGCGGGCAGCGCGCTCGCGTCGCCGTGCAGGGCGTAGAGGGCCAGCAGGTCACGCATGACCAGTGGCGTCGACCAGCCGTCGAGCAGAATGTGGTGGTTGGACACCACGAAGCGCCACTCGTGTTCGGCGATCCGGATCAGCGTGAAGCGGATCAGCGGCGGGTCGGCCAGGTCGAAGCGGGCGGTGCGGTCGGCCTCGACGAGGTCGGCGTACTCGCCGGTCTCGATGCGGTCGTGTTCGGTCCAGGCCACGCGAGTGGTGTCGAGGACGACCTGCACGGCATTGCCGTCGTGGTCGGTGACGAACGCGGTGCGCAGGGTTTCGTGGCGGTCGAGCAACGCCTGGGCGGCGGCGCGCAGACGGGTGGCGTCGACGCGGCCGGTGAGGGTGAGGACGGCTTGGGCGGTGTAGACGTCGACCGAGGTGGCGGCGAGGCGGGCGTGGAAGAACAGGCCTGCCTGCAGCGCTGCGAGGGGCCACACCTGGGTCAGCTCGGGGTAGCGCTTCTCCCAGGTGTCGATATCGCGCTGGGTGGAGCGCACGAGGGCGAAGTCGGACGGCGTGTGGCCGCCCGCGTCGGCCGAATTGGCGTGCCGGGCAACGGCTTCCAGCGCGGTGATCCACAGGTCCGCGAATTCGCGGACCTCGGCCTCGGCGAGCAGGGTGCTCGGGTAGCCGATATTGGCGCTGAGCTTGTCGCCGACGACGATCGCGTTGACGTCGAGCGGCGCCATCGCGGGCATGTCGGCGTCGTAGGCGCCGCCGAGGGCGGCCAGTTCGGGTGCGGGGATCCAGCCGAAGCCACGCAGGGCGTCGGGGACATCGCTGTCGGCGACGCGGCCGAGGTAGTT
Source organism: Nocardia sp. NPDC058518 (assembly GCF_042719655.1). Lineage (NCBI taxonomy): Bacteria > Bacillati > Actinomycetota > Actinomycetes > Mycobacteriales > Nocardiaceae > Nocardia > Nocardia sp. NPDC058518. Next base: position 121,510 of record NZ_JBHXNJ010000012.1, on the reverse strand, counting down.
GAAGCTGATCTGGCCGGGGAGCTGCGTGGGCAGTTCGACGGCGGTCTCGGCGTTCATGTACCGCAACAGGCCGTAACCGATGCCCTTGTCGGGCACCGAGAGCAGCTGTTCCTTGACCGCCTTGACGGCCTGTCCCAGCGCCGGGCCACCGGCGAGCGCGGCGTCGATGTCGATGCCCGCGAGGTCGAGGCGGACCGGGAAGATGGCGGTGAACCAGCCGACGGTGCGGGACAGGTCGGCGCCGGGCGCGACCTCTTCCTCGCGGCCGTGGCCTTCGAGGCGCACGAGCAGTGCGTCGTTGTCCGAGTCGGCGCGGCGGCCGTTGCCGAGTGCGCCGGGTCCGGTGCGGGTGGAGCGCCACTTGGCGGCGGCCAGCGCCAGCGCGGTGAGCAAGCCGTCGTTGACGCCGCCGTGGAACAGGGCGGGGACCGTGGTGAGCAGGGCCTTGGTGACCTCGGCGGACACCTCGACCGGCAGCTTCTCGATCACGCCGGAGACGTCGACCGCCGGGTCCATCGCCCGCGCGGTGAGCAGCGGGTCGGGGGTGGCGACGACCTCACGCCAGAAGTCGAGCTCGGCGGCGCGTTCGGTGGTGCGCGCCTCGTCGGCCAGCGCGTGCGCCCAGGCCCGCATGGAGGTCGCGGGGGCGACCAGTTCCGGCTGCTGACCGGCGGAGAGCTGACCCCACGCGGCGACGAAGTCGGGTACGAGGATGCGCCAGGACACACCGTCGACCACGAGGTGGTGCGCGACGACGATCAATCGACCCGCACGTGCCGCGGACCGAGTGGCCGTGGCCGAGTCGGAATCCGCGACGGGCTCCAGCCACACGAAGCGCACGACGACGCCGTTGGCCGGGTCGAGGCGATCCAGGCCGGCATCGAGTGCGGCGGTGGCGATTTCGACCAGCTCGGCGTCGGTGACGGCGGGGTCGAAGGTGGTGTGGTCGATTAGAGCGGCGGCGTCGACCGTGCCGGTGGGGGCGGTGTCGACGACCCAGCGGCCGTCGACCTGGTGCAGGCGCGAGCGCAGCATGTCGTGGCGGTCGATGACCGCGCCGACGGTGGCGGCGATGCCCGCGCGGTCGATGCCGACCGGCAGTTCCAGTGCCATGGTCTGGTTGAACCGGTTGAACGACCCGGCCCGCTCGGCCATGAACCGCACGACCGGGGTCAGCGGCATCTCGCCGACGCCACCGCCGGGCAGCTCGGCCAGGGTGATCGCGGAAGCCGCTGCCACATCGGCGGTTTCGGCGACCGAGGCCAGCCCGGCGACGGTGCGCTGTTCGAAGACGTTGCGCGGGGAGAACAGCACGCCGCGAGCCTTGGCGCGGGAGACGAGCTGGATGGAGACGATCGAGTCACCGCCCAGGGCGAAGAACGAATCGTCCACGCCCACGCGCTCCACCCCGAGGACCTCGGCGAAGACCTCGGCGATGGTCTGCTCGATCGGATTGCGCGCGGCACGGAAGGTGACCTCGGTGGCGAAGACCGGCTCCGGCAACGCTTTTCGGTCGAGCTTGCCGACGGGGGTCAGCGGCACATGGTCGATGACCATGATCGACGAGGGCACCATGTACGCGGGCAGACGTTCCTCGACGTGCGCGGTCAGCGCGGCGACATCGATCGGATGGCCCGGTACGGCAACCACATACGCGACCAGCGAGACAGCGCCCGCGGTGCTCTTGTGGCCGACGGTGGTCGCGAAGTCGACGGTCTCGTGCGAGGCGAGGGCGGAGTCGATCTCGCCCAGTTCGATACGGAAGCCGCGGATCTTGACCTGGAAGTCGGAGCGGCCGACGTACTCGACCGTGCGATCGGCGGTCCAGCGCACGACGTCGCCGGTGCGGTACAGCCGCTCGCCCGGGACGAACGGGTCGGCGACGAACCGGTCGGCGGTGAGCCCGGCGCGGGCGTGGTAGCCGCGGGCCAGCTGGATGCCCGACAGGTAGAGCTCACCCGCGACACCCACCGGAACGGGCTGGAGCTGGGCGTCCAGGATCAGCGAACGCATACCGCGAGTGGGACCACCGATGGTGACCAGCTCGCCCGGCACGAGCGCGGCGCTGATGTTGGTCATGATCGTGGTCTCGGTGGGACCGTAACCGTTGTGGAAGGCGCGAGTCGTGCCGTCCGCCAGAGGAACTGCCCACTTCGACACCAGATCGGCGGGCACCGCTTCGCCACCGGCGACCAGCACGCGCAGCGAGTCGAGGCCGCTGGGATCGAAGGTCGCCAGGGCGGCAGGAGTGATGAAGGCGTGGGTGACCCGCTCGGTGCGGATCAGCTCGGACAGCTCGTCGCCGCCGTAGACCCCCGGCGGGACCACGACCAGCGCGCCGCCACGGGCCAGGGCCAGCAGCAGTTCGAGGATCGAGGCGTCGAACGAGGGCGAGGCGAAATGCAGTGCGCGCGTTTCGGTGTCGAGGGCGTAGCGCTCGGCCTGCTCCTCGCCGAAGTTCGCGAGACCGGCGTGGGTGACGACGACGCCCTTGGGCACGCCGGTGGAGCCGGAGGTGTAGATGACGTAGGCGGGCTGCTCGGGCGTGGTCACCCGCACGAGCTCGTCGTCGGTGATCGGGCCGCCGTCGAAGCGCGCGAGGTCGAGCTCATCGAGCACGAGCCAACCGGCCGCGGGTGTGTCCGTGGCCGACCCGTCGAACGTCGCCTCGGACTCCTGCGGCCCGGCCGACGTGGATGCGATGTCGGGCAGTCCACCCAGCACCGACGCGACGGTGATGCCCAGCGGCGAACCGGAGTCGGTGACCATGTGGGCGATGCGGTCGGCGGGGTAGGTCGGGTCGACCGGGACGAAGGCCGCGCCGGTCTTGGCGACCGCCCACGCTGCCAGCACCGAGTCGGCCGAGCGGGGGACGCCGATCGCGACGAGATCCTCGGCGCCGATCCCCTCGGCGATCAGCAAGCGCGCCAGGCGGTTCGAGCGTTCGTCGAGTTCGGCGTAGGAGACACTCGCCCCCTGGAACACCACGGCGGGGCCGGTCGGGTTCTGCGCGACGGCCTCGGACAGCAGGGCGCGCAGGGTGCGGGCGGGTACCGGCGGTTCGCCGACCCGGAACACCAGGTCAGCCCGCTCGGCCGCATCGAGGACGTCGATCGCGCCGACCGTGATCGAGGCATCGGCGGCGATCGCTTCGAGCACTCGCTGCCAGCGCACGGCGATGCCGGCGACGGTGTCCTCATCGAACAGTTCGGTGGCGTAGTTCAGTGCCAGCGCCATGCCGCCGTGGCCGGGTTCACCCAGCTCGGAGAGGGTGAACTGCAGGTCGAATCGGGCAACGCTCTCGTCGAGGTCGAGCGCCGACACTGCCAGGCCTGGCAGTTCGAGGGTGGTGCGGTCCAGGTTCTGGAAGGCCAGCATCACCTGGAACAGCGGGTTGCGCGACTGCGACCGCTCGGGAGCCAGGAGTTCCACCAGGCGCTCGAACGGGACATCGGCGTTGCCGAAGGCATCGAGGTCGGTCGTGCGCGCTTGTTCCAGCAGGTCGGTGAAGGACTCGGCCGGGCGCACGCCGGTGCGCAGGACCAGGGTGTTGACGAACATGCCGACCAGGTCGTCGAGCGCCTGCTCACCACGGCCCGCGATGGGTGTGCCGATGGCGATGTCGTCGGAGCCGGACAGCCGGGCCAGCAGCACCGCGAGGGCGGTGTGCATGACCATGAACAGCGAGGCGCCCTGACGGCGGGCGACCTCGTCGAGCTTGGCGATCAGCTCGGGCGAGAGCTCGCGGTGCACGGTGGCGCCGTGGTGCGACGCGATGGCCGGGCGGGCGCGGTCGAACGGCAGGGTCAGCTCGTCCGGGACACCCGCGAGCTGGGACTGCCAGTAACCGACCTGGCGCGACATCAGCGATTCGGTGTCGTCCTCGGTGCCGAGCACGGCGCGCTGCCAGATCGCGAAGTCGGCGTACTGCACCGGCAGCGGTGCCCAGCCGGGGGCGGTGCCCTGGGCGCGGGCGGTGTAGGCGCGCATCACATCGCGGGTCAGCGGTGCGATGGAGAAACCGTCGGCGGCGATGTGGTGCACGACCACGACCAACACGTGCTCGACGGATGCGGTGCCGTCGGATCCGGCCACCCGGAACAGACGTGCGCGCATCGGAACCTGTTCGGCCACATCGAAACCGGTGGAGACGAACTCGGTGACGGTCTCGAACAGCTCGTCCCGATCGATGGCGACCGGGCGCAAGTCCAGTGAAATACGTTCCGCCGCAACGATCTGCTGCACCGGTGTGCCGCCGTGCTCGGGGTAGCGGGTGCGCAGCGACTCGTGCCTGCGGACCAGATCGGCGAGCGCGAGCGCCAGCGCCTCGGTGTCGAGTTCGCCGGTGAGGCGGATCGCGACGGGCAGGTTGTAGGCGGCCGAGGTGGTGTCGTACTTGTTGAGGAACCACATGCGCTGCTGCGCGAACGACAGCGGAACCAGTTCACCTTCGGCGCGCTCACGGGCGACCAGTGCCGCACGGGCGGTGCCGCCGGTGTGCGATTCCACCCGTGCCGCGAGGGCTTCCACGGTGGAGGCTTCGAAGAGCGCGCGCACCGGCACCGTGGCGCCGAGCGCCGCACCGATGCGGGCCACGACGCGGGTGGCGATGAGCGAGTTGCCGCCGAGGTCGAAGAAGTCGTCGTCGACACCGACCCGGTCGAGGCCGAGCACATCGGCGAAGACCCCGGCCACGGTTTCCTGCACCGGGGTCACCGGTGCGCGGAAGGCCCGCGCCTGCACCGCGGGGGCGGGCAGCGCACGGCGGTCCAGCTTGCCGTTGACGGTCAGTGGGATCCACTCGAGGCGCACGAGCGCCGCGGGAACCATGTAGGCGGGCAGCTGTTCGGCCGCGCCGCTGCGGATGGTCTCGAGGTCGGGTTCGAGGTCGCCCTCGGCGACCACGTAGGCGACGATCCGCTGGTCGCCCGGCTGATCCTCACGCACGATGACCGCGGCCTGGGCGATACCCGGCTGCGCGAGCACGGCGGCTTCGATCTCACCGAGCTCGATACGGAAGCCGCGAACCTTCACCTGATCATCGGCACGGCCCAGGTATTCGAGCTCACCGAAGCGGTTCCAGCGCGCGAGGTCGCCGGAGCGGTACAGGCGCGAGCCGCCCTGGTTCGGGCCGGCAAGGGGGTTGGCGACGAAACGGGTGGCGGTCAGGTCGGGGCGGCCGAGGTAGCCGCGCGCCAACTGCGGTCCGGCGACATACATTTCGCCCGCGACACCCACCGGCACCGGACGCAACCGGTTGTCGAGGACGTACACGCCCAGACCCGCGATGGCCCGGCCGACGACCGAACCGGCAGCGGCGGCAATGGTTTTCGCGTCCAGCGCACGGAACGAAACGTGCACCGTAGTCTCGGTGATGCCGTACATGTTGACCAGCGTCGGCGAGCTGTCACCGTGGCGCGCGACCCAATCCGACAGACGGCGCAGCTCGAGTGCCTCGCCACCGAACACGACGTAGCGCAGCGCAAGAGGCTCCAGACCGGGTCCGGCGTTGCGGTCGGCCTCGGCCAGTTGGTAGAAGGCCGACGGCGTCTGGTTGAGCACCGTCACCTGTTCGACGCGCAGCAGTTCCAGGAACTGCTCGGGCGAACGGGAGGTGTAGTAGTCGACGACGATCAGCGAGCCACCGAACAGCAGCGGGCCCCACAGCTCCCACACCGAGAAGTCGAAGGCGTAGGAGTGGAACAGCGTCCACACATCGCGCGGGCCGAAGCCGAAGTCGCGGTCGGTGTTGGCGAACAGCCGCACCACATTGCGGTGCGCGACGGCGACACCCTTGGGGCGGCCGGTCGAGCCGGAGGTGTAGATGACGTAGGCGACATTGTCCGGCGAGAGCGGGGCGATCCGGTCGGCGTCGGTGATCGGCGCGTCGTCGGCGTCTTCGATATTGCCGGTTTCCACGGCGAATCCGTCGAGCACCACCGAGGGCAGGTGCTCGGGCACGCTCACCTGGACGGTGGAATCGAGGACGACGCTGGTGGGGCGCGAATCCTCGAGCACGTAGGCGATGCGCTCGGCCGGGTACGTCGGGTCGACCGGCACGTAACCGGCACCGGTCTTGACCACGGCGAGCAGCGCGACGACGAGATCGAGCGAGCGCGGCAGGATCACCGCGACCAGCGATTCCGGGCCTGCGCCGTCGTCGATCAGCCTGCGCGCCAGCACATTCGCGCGGCGATCGAGTTCGGCGTAGGTCAGCGACTCGACACCGAACTTGGCGGCGATGCGGTCCGGATAGGCGGCGGCCGCGGCGTCGAACAGGTCGACCAGGGTCGTGTGCTTGTTGCCGAACAGGCCGCGCCGGTAGCCGGCGGGGGTGCTGGCGTCGTGGATGACCGGCAGACCGATGGCGTCGACACCGGAGGACACCCAGCGCTGGGCGACATCGCGCTGTTCGGCTTCGCCGAGCAGGTCGATATCGCCGACGATCACGTCGGGGTTCTCGGCGACGCTGCGCAGGATGCGTACCAGGCGGTCACCGAAAGCGGCGACGGTTTCGACGTCGAACAGATCGGTGGCGTAGTTCCACGACAGCGCCAGGGAGCCGTCGGCGGCTTCGCCCACGGTCAGCTGTACGTCGAATTTCGCGGTGCCCGGGTCGAAGTCGACGACGGACAGGTCGAGGCCGGGCAGTGCGATGGTGCCGGTGTCGGCGGCGGTGGCCGCTTCGAAGGTGAGCGCCACCTGGAACAGCGGGTGGTGCGCCTGCGAACGGGTGGGGCTGAGCACGTCGACGAGGCGCTCGAAGGGCACATCGGCATTGGCGAAGGCGGACAGGTCGACCTTGCGGATCTGGTCGAGCAGGTCGCTGAAGCTCGCGCTGGAGTCGACCTCGCTGCGCAGCACCAGGGTGTTGACGAACATGCCGACCAGGTCGTCGAGCGTGCGCTCGCCACGACCGGCGATGGGGGTGCCGATGGCGATGTCGGTGCTGTTGGACAGGCGCGCGGCCCAGGTGGCCAGTGCCGCGTGCATCACCATGAACAGGGTGACGCCACGGGCGCGGGCGATCTCGGTCAGCGCGTGGTGCAGGTGCGCGTCGACCGAGAAGCGGTGCAGGTCACCGGCATTGGTGGCGACCTCGGGGCGCGGACGGTCGGCGGGCAGTTCGAGCTGATCGGGCAGGTCGCGCAGTTGCTCGGTCCAGTAGGCGAGCTGGCTCGCGGCGACCGACTCGGGATCGGACTCCTCACCGAGGACCTCACGCTGCCACAGGGTGTAGTCGGCGTACTGGACTTCCAGCGGCGACCAGGCGGGGATCTCACCGCGGGTGCGCTCGGTGTAGGCGATGACGACATCGCGCAGCAGCGGGCGCAGCGAGAAGCCGTCACCGCTGATGTGGTGCATGACCAGCACGGCCACGTGGCTACGGTCGTCGACGCGCAGCAGGCTCGCGCGGAACGGGACTTCGCGGGTGACGTCGAAGTGCACGCTCGCCAGCTCGATCACGCGCGCGACCACGTCGCTCGCGGCGACCGGCTGGGCGGGCAGCGCGAAGCGGACCTCGTCGGCGGGCAGGACCTGCTGGTAGCCGGCGCCTTCGTCCACCGCGCCCACGGCGATGTCGGATGCCGGGTAGAAGGTGCGCAGCGACTCGTGCCTGGCCACCACATCGGCGATGGCCGCTTCGAGCGCGGCGACATCGAGGTCACCGGTGAGGCGGATCGCGACGGGGATGTTGTTGACCGCGGTGCGGTTGTCGAAGCGGTTGAGGAACCACATCCGCTGCTGGGCCTGCGACAGCGGCACCAGCTCGGGACGCGGGCGCGGGGCGAGCGGGATGCGTCCACCACGACCGGTGTGCGTTTCCACGCGCGCCGCCAGCGCGGCCACGGTCGAGGCCTCGAACAGCGCGCGCAGCGGCACCTGGGTGTCGAGCGCCTCGGACAGCCGCGCCGCGACCCTGGTGGCGACCAGCGAGTTGCCGCCGAGTTCGAAGAAGTCGTCGTCGAGGCCGACCTGACCGGCACCGAGCACCTCGGCGAAGGTCGCGGCGACGATCTGCTGTACCGGGGTGACCGGCGTCTGGAAGGTGCGCGCGGCGAACACCGGCGCGGGCAGCGCCTTGCGGTCGAGCTTGCCGGAGGCGTTGAGCGGGAACGCGTTCAGCACCACGTACGCGGCGGGCACCATGTAGACGGGCAGCGCGGTGCCGAGGGTGTCCTTGACCGCGTCGGTGTCGATGGTGACGCCGGCTTGCGGGATGACGTAGGCGACCAGCTGATCGCCGGTGTGCTCATCGGCGCGGACCACGACCACCGACTGGGCGATCTCCGGCAGCGCGGTGAGCGCCGACTCGATCTCGCCGAGTTCGATGCGCAGACCACGCAGCTTCACCTGGAAGTCGGTGCGGCCCAGGTATTCCAGCTCGCCGTCCGCGGTCCAGGTGACGAGGTCACCGGTGCGGTACATGCGCTCGCCGGGCGCGAACGGGTCGGCGACGAAGCGGTCCATCGTCAGGTCGGCGCGACCCACATAACCGTGGGCCAGCTGCACGCCCGCGAGGTAGAGCTCACCCGCGACACCCACCGGAACGGGTCGCAGCCGCGAGTCCAGCACGTACAGGCGGGTATTGAACACCGGAGCGCCGATCGGCACCGTCTCGGTGTCGGCGTCGGTGACCTCGTGATAGGTCACGTCGACCGCGGCTTCGGTGGGGCCGTAGAGGTTGTGCAGTGCGGCGCCGGTCAATTCGCGCAGACGCTGCGCGGTCGGCGCGGGCAGACCCTCGCCGGAGGCGAACACATTGCGCAGCGAGACACACTCGGCGGCAAGCGGTTCGGTGACGAACACGGCCATCATCGACGGCACGAAGTGCACGGTGGTGACCTGTTCGGCCACGATCAGACGGGCCAGGTAGGCCGGGTCGCGATGCCCGTCCGGCTTGGCGACGACCAGTCGCGCGCCGACCTGCAAGGGCCAGAAGAACTCCCACACCGACACGTCGAAGGTGGCGGGGGTCTTCTGCAGCACCACGTCGTCGGCGGCGAGGCCGTAGGCGGCGTGCATCCACACCAGGCGGTTGACGATCGCCGCGTGGCTGACCGCGACACCCTTGGGTCGACCGGTCGAACCGGAGGTGAAGATGACGTAGGCGGTGTTGTCCGAGCGCAGCGGGCGATGCCGATCGGCATCGGTGACCGGCGCGGCGGAGTGACCGGACAGGTCGAGCTGGTCGATGCGCACCTCGCGACCGGCGGCCGCGGGCAGGCTCTCGCCGGAGGTCAGCACGCAGACCGGCTGCGCGGTCTCGAGGATGTGCTCGATGCGCTCGGCCGGGTGATCGGGGTCGAGGGGCACGTACGCGCCACCGGCGGCGGACACGGCGTACATGCCGACCAGCAGGTCGATCGAGCGCCGCATACCGAGGGCCACATACGATTCCGGGCCCACACCGGCGTCCTTGAGCCAACGCGCCAGCTGACGCACCCGCACCGCGAACTCGGAGTAGGACAGACTCGTCCCCTCGAACGTGAGCGCGATCGCGTCGGGGGTCCGCGCGACCTGGGCCTCGAACAAGGCGTTGAGAGTGGCCGGATCGTCGTCGCTCGGCGTGCTCAACGCGGCGTCGACGGCGAATTCGGTGTCGTTCCAGCGATCGAGCACCAAGGCACGCTCGGCGGAGTCGAGCAGCTCGATGTCACCGACGGGGGCCGAGGGGTCGACCACGACGGCCGTGAGCACGCGCAGCAGGCGAGCACCGAAGGTCGCGGCGAATCCCGCGTCGAAAAGGTCTGTCGCGTAGACGAGTTCGGCGTCCATATGGCTGTCGTCGTCGGCCGGGACCTCGCTGAGCGCGAGCTGCAGGTCGAACTTGGCCATGTGCTGGTCGATGCCGAGCTCGGAGACCGTGAGGCCGGGCAGTTCCAGGGTGGTGCGACCCAGGTTCTGGAACGAGAGCATCACCTGGAACAGCGGATGCCGCGACTGCGACCGCGCCGGGTTGAGCACCTCGACGAGACGCTCGAACGGCACGTCGGCGTGCGCGAAGGCGGCCAGGTCGTGTTCGCGGACCTGACCGAGCAGCTCGGTGAAGGTCGCGCCGGGGTCGACCTGGGCGCGCAACACCAGGGTGTTGACGAACATGCCGACCAGATCGTCGAGGGCCTGCTGTCCACGGCCCGCGACCGGGGTGCCGATGGCGATGTCGGAGGTGCCCGACAGGCGCGACAGCAACACGGCGAAAGCGCTGTGCACCACCATGAACAGGGTGGTGCTGTGCTCGTGGGCGACCCGGTTCAGTGCCTCGACGAGCTCGCCCGGCAGTTCGAAGCGGTGCGTGCCCGCCTGGTAGCTGGCCTGGGCGGGCCGCGACTTGTGACCCAGGCGCAGTTCGTCGGGCAGGTCGGCCAGCGCGCCGCGCCAGTGCTCGAGCTGTTCCGAGATCAGCGAGGTGGGATCGGTTTCGTCGCCGAGGATTTCGCGCTGCCAGAGCGCGTAGTCGACGTACTGCACCTCCAGCGGCGGCCAGCCGGGTTCGGTGCTCGCGGTGCGGGCGACGTAGGCCGTCATCAGATCGCGCACCAGCGGGCGCAGCGAGAAACCGTCGGCGGCGATGTGGTGGACCACCATCACCAGCACGTGCTCGCGTTCGCTGAGCTCGTAGACCCGAAGGCGCACAGGCGCGTTCGCGGTGACATCGAAACCGCGGCGGGCGAACTCGTAGAGCGAGGTCGCCATATCGGTCTCGTCGGCCTCCATCAGCTCGACGTCCGGGATCGAGCCCGCGGCGGCGAGGACCTTCTGATAGGCGGTGCCGTCCGCCATGGTGGCGCGCCCCGACTCGGGTGCCACGTACACGGGGTAGACCGTGCGCAGGGTTTCGTGGCGGGCGACCACGTCGGCGACCGCGCCGCGCAGGGCGGGCAGGTCGAGCAGGCCCTGCAGGCGGACCGCGACCGGGATGTTGTAGGTACCGGTATCGGCGATGTCGAAGCGGTTCAGGAACCACATGCGCTGCTGCGCGAGCGAGAGCGGCGGATGCTCGGGGCGCTGACGGGCCGTGAGCTCGGCGCGCTGACCGGTGCCCGCGTGCGATTCCACGCGGGCGGCCAACGCACCGACGGTGGGCGCCTCGAACAGGGTGCGCACGCCGACCTCGGCATCGAGCGCCTTGCTCAGGCGGGCCGCGACCTGGGTGGCGACCAGGGAGTTGCCGCCGAGGGCGAAGAAGTCGTCGTCCACGCCGACGCGCTCGGCGCCGAGCAGGTCGGCGAAGATCTCGGCGACGATCTCCTCGATCGGGGTCGAGGGCGCACGGAACATCTTCGCCTCGAACACGGGCGCGGGCAGCGCCTTACGGTCGAGCTTGCCGGACGCGTTGAGCGGGAAGGCATCGAGCACGACCAGTGCCGAGGGCACCATGTAGGTGGGCAGCTCGGCGGTGATGCCCGCCTTCACCGCGGCCACGTCGACGGTCGTCTCCGCCTCCGGCACAACGTAACCGACGAGCTGGTCACCGGCGTGCGCGTCGGAGCGCACGACCACGACCGACTGCGCGACACCCGGCTGGGCCAGCAGGGTGGCCTCGATCTCGCCGAGTTCGATGCGCAGACCGCGCAGCTTCACCTGGAAGTCGGTGCGGCCCAGGTAGTTCAGCTCGCCGTACGAGAGACCGTCGCCATCGGACACCGCGGTCCAGGTGACGAGGTCACCGGTGCGGTACATGCGTGAACCGGCCGCGCCGTACGGGTTGGCGACGAAACGGTCGGCGGTCAGGTCGGCCCGGTTGAGATAGCCGACGGCCAGCTGATCGCCCGCCAGATAGAGCTCTCCCGCGACACCGGGGGCCACGGGGTGCAGCCGGGAATCCAGCACGAACACCCTGGTGTTCCACACCGGGCGGCCGATCGGCACGGACTCCACATCGGCGTCGACGACCTCGTGATAGGTCACGTCGACCGCGGCCTCGGTGGGGCCGTACAGGTTGTGCAGGCGGGCACCGGTGAGCTCGCGCAGGCGCTGCGCGGTGGGCGCGGGCAGCGCCTCACCGGAGGCGAACACCTGACGCAGGCGCACCGCGTCACCGTTGCCGTTGCTGCCGAGGGTCGAGACGAACACCGACAGCATCGAGGGCACGAAGTGCGCGGTGGTGATGTCGCGTTCGGCGATGATCTGGGCCAGGTACACCGGGTCGCGGTGGCCGTCGGGCTTGGCGACGACCAGGCGGGCGCCGGTCTGCAAGGGCCAGAAGAACTCCCACACCGACACGTCGAAGGTGGCCGGGGTCTTCTGCAGTACGGCGTCGGCGACGTCGATCGGGTACTCGTGCTGCATCCACAGCAGCCGGTTGACGATCGCGGCGTGGTCGACCGCCACACCCTTGGGGCGCCCGGTCGAGCCGGAGGTGAAGATCACGTAGGCCGTGTTGGTTGCCCGCAGCGGTCGCACGCGTTCGGCATCGGTGATCGGTGCACCGCTGAAGTCGGCGGGCGAGAAGATGTTCTCGACCGCAACCACGGTGACGCCGTCGGCTTCGAACGAGTCGCGTCGGCTGGTGAGCACCAGGCGCGGCTGCGCGGTCTCGAGGATGTGGCCGATGCGGTCGGCGGGCTGATCCGGATCCAGCGGCACGTAGGCGGCACCGGTCTGCAGCACCGCGTACATGGCGACGACCAGCTCGGTGGAGCGCCGGATCGCCAGTGCCACCTGGTCACCGGGGCCGATGCCGTCGGCGATCAAGCGGCGGGCGATGCGGTTGGCCCGCTCCTGCAGCTCGCGGTAGGACAGTTCTTCCTGCTCGAAGACCAGGGCGACGGCGTCCGGGGTCCGCTCGACCTGTGCGTCGAACAGCGACACCAGCGTGCCGTGCGGGACCGCGTGCGCGGTGTCGTTCCAGTCGACGAGAACCTGCGCGTGCTCCTCGGGCGCGAGCAGATCGATATCGCCGACGAAGACCTCGGGATCGGCGACGACCGCGGCGAAGATGTTGTCGAGCCTGCGGGCGAACGCGGCGACCGTCGATTCCTCGAAAAGGTCGAGCGCGTAGGAGAACTCGGCCGCCATGCCACCGGCTTCGCCGTTGGTGTCCTGCACCTCGGTGAGCGTGAGCTGCAGGTCGAACTTGGCCAGCTGGGGGTCGTAATCGATACCGCTGACCGCGAGGCCCGGCAGCTGGAGCGAGGCCTGCTTGTTGTTCTGGAACGACAGCATCACCTGGAACAGCGGGTGGCGTGCCTGCGAACGGGCCGGGTTGAGCACCTCGACCAGGCGCTCGAACGGCACGTCGGCGTGTGCGAAGGCCTGCAGGTCGGTCTCGCGGGCCTGGGCGAGCAGGGTGGCGAACGGGGTCGCGCCGTCCACCTGCGAGCGCAGCACCAGGGTGTTGACGAACATGCCGACCAGGTCGTCGAGCGCCTGATCGCCACGGCCCGCGACCGGCGTACCGATCGCGATGTCACTGGTGCCGCTGGCACGGGCCAGCAGCACCGCGAGGGCGCTGTGCATGACCATGAACAGCGAGGCGTTGTAGCGGCGGCCCAATTCGACCAGGGCGCGCTGGGTTTCGCTCGCGATGACGAAGCTGTAGGTGCCGCCCCGGTAGGACGCGGCAGGCGGGCGCGGGTGATCGGCCGGAAGTACCAGCTCGTCGGGCAGGTCGGCGAGTTCTTTCGCCCAGTAGGCGATCTCGGAGGAGATCAACGACTGCGGATCGTCCTCGGAGCCGAGGACCTCACGCTGCCAGAGCGAGTAATCGGCGTACTGGACCGGCAATTCGGCCCAGGTCGGCGCTTCCCACGAGGTGCGGGCGGCGTAGGCCATGATCACATCGCGCGAGAGCGGGGCCATCGACCAGCCGTCGGCGGAGATGTGGTGCACCACCATGCCGAGCACGTACTCGGACTCGGAGACCTCGAAAAGCCGTGCGTGCAGCGGTACTTCGCTGGTCACGTCGAACGCCATCGACGCCAGATCGATCAGATGATCGATGAGGTTGTCCTCGGTGACCCGGTACGGGGTGAGGTCGGGGACGATCTGCGCGGCATCGAGGACCACCTGGACCGGGCCGGTGCCGGAATCAGGGAACACCGTGCGCAGCGACTCGTGCCGGTCGATGACATCGATGACCGCCACCTGCAGCGCGGCCACATCGAGGTCACCGGACAGCCGGATCGCGACCGGGATGTTGTTGACCGCCGAGGCGGTGTCGAACCGGTTGAGGAACCACATGCGCTGCTGCGCCAGCGACAGCGGCACCAGGTCGGGGCGTTCGCGCGCGACCAGAGCCTTGCGGGCACCGTCACCGGCCTGGGACTCCACGCGGGCGGCCAGCGCCGCCACCGTGGGCGCCTCGAACAGCATGCGGACCGGGACACGGGTATCGAGGGCGATACCGATGCGGGAGGCGACCTGGGTGGCGATCAGCGAGTTGCCGCCCAGTTCGAAGAAGTCGTCCTCGACACCGACGCGCGACAGCTCGAGCACGTCGGCGAAGATCTGCGCGACGATCTGCTCGATCGGGGTGGTGGGCGCGCGGAACTCGCGCACCTCGAACACCGGGGCTGGCAGCGCGCGACGGTCGAGCTTGCCGTTGACGGTCAGCGGGACCGCGGCGAGCACCATGATCGACGAGGGCACCATGTACGCGGGCAGACGCTGCGCGACGTGGTCGGTCAGTTCGGCGATATCGATCGAACTGCCGGGCACCGCGACGACATAGGACACCAGCGAGGTGCTGCCGCCCTTGTTCTTGTGGCCGATGCTCACCGCGAAGTCGACGGTCTCGTGCGAGGCGAGCGCGGAGTCGATCTCGCCCAGTTCGATCCGGAAACCGCGGACCTTCACCTGGAAGTCGGAGCGGCCGACGTATTCCACATTGCGATCGGCGGTCCAGCGCACCACGTCACCGGTGCGGTACATCCGCTCGCCGGGGGCGTACGGGTTGGCGACGAACCGGTCGGCGGTCAGCGAGGCGCGCGCGTGGTAGCCACGCGCCATACCGACGCCACCGATGTAGAGCTCACCCGCGACACCGACCGGCACGGGGCGCAGGCGGTCGTCGAGGATCAGGGTGTGGACGCCGCGGATGGGGCCGCCGATGACGACCCGCTCCCCCGGGATCAGCCCTTCGCTGAGGTTGGACGCGATGGTGGTTTCGGTGGGGCCGTAGACATTGCCGAGCATGCGGCGCGAACCGTTGGGCAGGCGCACCGCCCACTTGGCGACCAGTTCCGGCGGGACCGCTTCACCACCGGCGGCGAGCACCCGCAGGTGATCGAGGCCGCGGGCGTCGAAGGTTGCCAGCGCGGCGGGGGTCACGAACGCGTGGGTGACCTGTTCGGTGATGAGGATGTCGCGCAGTTCCTCACCGCCGTAGACGCCCGGCGGGACGACGACGAGCGTGCCGCCGCGACCGATGGCGAGCAGCATTTCCAGCACCGACGCGTCGAACGAGGGCGAGGCGAAATGCAGTGCGCGCGTGGTGGAGTCGAGCGAATACAGGTCGATCTGCTCGGCACAGAAGTTCGCGACGCTGGCATGGGTGACCACGACGCCCTTGGGCACACCGGTGGAGCCGGAGGTGTAGATCAGGTACGCGGGCTGCGCGGGATCGGTCTGGCGGACGAGTTCGCGCGGGGCCAGCGGGGCATCGGAGATGCCGGTGAGGTCGATGTCGTCGACCACGAGCCAGCGCACCGAATCGGGGAGCTCATCGGCTTCACCGGTGACCGTGATACCCACGGACACACCGGCATCGGTGATCATGTGGGCGATGCGGTCGGCCGGGTAGTTCGGGTCGACGGGCACGAACGCGGCGCCGGTCTTGGCGACCGACCACACCGCGAGCACCGACTCCAGCGAACGCGGCACGGCGACGGCGACGAAGTCCTCGGCGCCGAGACCCTGCTGGATCAGCAAGCGCGCCAGCTGGTTCGAGCGGCGATCGAGGTCACCGTAGGAGACAGCTGTCCCCTCGAACACGACTGCGGTCGACTCGGTGTCGCGGGCGGCCTGGGCGATCAGCTGCGGCAGCGTGCGGGCCACCGCGGCGGGAGCGCCGAAACGGGTGACCAGGTCGGTGCGTTCGGCATCGTCGAGCACATCGATCGCGCCGACGGTGACGGCCGGGTCGGCCAGGATCGCGTCGAGCACGCGGCGCCAGCGCAGCAGCAGCTCTTCGACGGTCGACTGATCGAACAGGTCGATGGCGTAGGTGAGCACGCCGGTCATGCCCGACAGCGAGCCGGTGCCGGTGCGTTCCTCGGTGAGCGTCCACTGCAGGTCGAACTTGGCCATGTCGACCTCGACCTCGTCGGCCGTGACCGTGAGACCTGGCAGCTCCAGGGTGCCGTGCGACATCTCCTGGAACGACAGCACCACCTGGAACAGCGGGTGCCTGGCCTGGGAGCGCGACGGGTTGAGCACGTCGACGAGCCGCTCGAACGGCACATCCGCGTTGGCGAACGCGCTCAGGTCGGTTTCGCGTGTGCGGGTGAGGAATTCGGTGAACGGCTGAGTCGGGTCGACGTCGGAGCGCAACACCAGGGTGTTGACGAACATGCCGATCAGGTCATCCAGCGCCTGCTCACCACGGCCCGCGATGGGAGTGCCGACTGCGATGTCGGTGGTGCCCGACAGGCGCGCGAGCAGCACTGCGAGGGAGGCGTGCACGACCATGAATAGGGTGACGCCGTTGGCGCGAGCCACCGCGGCGAGCTGCTCGTGGGTGTCGGCGTCGATCTCGAAACCGACGCGCGCGCCACGGAAGCTCTGCTGCTGCGGGCGCGGGCGGTCGCTGGGCAGGTCGAGCTGGTCGGGCAGGCCTTCCAGCGCCCGCTGCCAGTAGTCGAGCTGACGCGCGGCCATCGAGGTCGGGTCGGATTCGGCACCGAGCAGTTCGTGCTGCCACAGCGTGTAGTCGCGGTACTGGACGGGCAGCGGCAGCCAGGCCGGGGCCGCGCCCGCGGCACGGGCCAGGTAGGCGGTGGCGACGTCGCGGGCCAGCGGACCGAAGGAGAAGCCGTCGGCCGCGATGTGGTGGACCACGAAGGCGACCGCGTATTCCGGTGTGCCATTGGTGGTTCCGCCGACGACCTTGAAGATCTGCACCCGGATCGGCAGTTCGAGGGTCACGTCGAAGCCGGTGGAGGCGAAATCGATCAGCTCCTCGCGCAGCCGCGACTGGTCGATCGGGGTCACCGCGATGCCGAGATCGAATTCGTCGGCGCCGAGCACCTGCTGGAATCCGCCGTCGGCATCGGGGAAGATCGTGCGCAGCGATTCCTGGCGCACCACAACATCATTGAGCGCGGCGATCAGCGCGTCGACCTCGACGCGACCCTTCATCTGCACCACGAAGGGCAGGTTGTAGGTGGGCGCGGTCGGGTCGAACTGGTTGATGAACCACATCCGCTGCTGGGCCAGCGACAGCGGCACCTGCTCCGGATGCGGCTGCGCGACCAGCGGCGGACGCTTAGCCGAAACATCCGCAGGCGTAGCGGATTCGGCACGCGAGGCGAGTCCGGCCACCGTCGGGGTCTCGAACAGCGCGCGCACACCCAGCTGGATGCCGAACGCGGCACCGATGCGGGCGACGACCTGGGTGGCGACCAGCGAGTTGCCGCCGAGTTCGAAGAAGTTGTCGTCGGCGCCGACCCGTTCCTGGCTCAGCACGTCGGCGAAGATGCCCGCCACGATCTGCTCGGCCGGGGTGCGCGGTGCGCGGAAATCGCCTGCGGCAGCACTGAACACGGGCTCGGGCAGGGCCTTGCGGTCCAGCTTGCCCGAGGTGTTGAGCGGGAACGCGTCGAGCACCATGATCGACGCGGGCACCATGTAGGCGGGCAGCTTCTCGGACACGAAGCGGGTCAGCGTCGCCGGATCGGCGGACTGGCCCGGCGCGGGCACGATGTAGGCCACGAGCTGCTGGCCGGTCGCGGTGTCGACCACCAGGACCGCGGCCTGACTGACACTCGGGTGCGCGAGCAGGTCGGTTTCGATCTCGCCGAGCTCGATGCGCTGGCCGCGGAACTTCACCTGGAAGTCGGTGCGGCCGATGTATTCCAGGACGCCGTCGGCGTTCCAGCGCACGAGGTCGCCGGTGCGGTACATGCGCTCGCCTGCGGCGCCGACGGGGTTGGCGACGAAGCGGTCCGAGGTCAGGTCGGGGCGGCCGCGGTAGCAGCGGGCCAGCTGACGACCGGCCAGATACAACTCACCCGGTGCGCCGATCGCGGCCGGGCGCAGCCGCGAATCCAGTACGTAGACTTCGACATTCCACTCGGGGATACCGATCGGCACCTGCGTGGTGTCGGCTTCGGTGGCCTCCCAGTAGGTGACCGAGACCGCTGCTTCGGTGGGGCCGTAGAGGTTGTGCAGACCGGCGTCGGAGATCGCGCGCAGACCCGCGGCGGTCTCGGGAGGCAGTGCCTCACCGATGACGAAAACCGCACGCAGCGTTGCGCATTGAGCCTGCGTCGCGTGGGAGACGAACACGGTCAGCATGGACGGGACGAAGTCCGTCACGGTGACGCCGTGACGCTGGATCATGTCCGCGACATACAGCGGGTCGCGGTGGCCGTCGGGGCTCGCGATGACCAGTTTCGCGCCGACCATCAGCGGCAGGAAGTAGCCCCACAGCGACACGTCGAAGGTGGTGGCGGTCTTCTGCAGGTAGACGTCGTCGGCGGTCAACCGGTACTCGTCGAGCATCCACAGCTCTTGGTTGACGATCGCGTGGTGGGTGACCGCGACGCCCTTGGGGCGGCCGGTGGAACCCGAGGTGTAGATGACGTAGGCGGTGTTGTCCGGGCGCAGCGGGGACAGCCGGTCGGCATCGGTGACAGGTGTGGCGTCGAAACCGGTCGTGTCGAGTCGATCGATCTCGACGCGGGCGACAGTTTCCGGGAGATCGAGGTCGTCACCGGCGGTGGTCAGAACGCAGACCGGTGCCGCGGACTCGAGGATGTAGGCGGTGCGGTCGGCCGGATGATCCGGGTCGATCGGCACATACGCGCCACCGGCCCTGAGCACGGCGTGCATGCCGATCACGAGGTCGAGCGAGCGGCGCATGCCGAGCGCTACGAGGGATTCCGGGCCGACGCCGTCGGCGATCAGGAAGCGGGCAAGACGGTTCACCTTCGCGCCGAATTCGGCGTAGGTGAGGGTCTCGCCCTCGAAGTCGAGGGCGATGCTGTCCGGGGTGAGCGGGATCTGCGCGTCGAGCAGCGCGGGCAGCGTGGTCGCGGGGACCTCGTGCGCCGCGTCGTTCCACTCGGTCAGCGAGCGTTCCAGTTCCGCGGTGCCGGTGACCGGCAGATTCCACACCGGTAGCTCGGCGTCGGCGGCGAGGAACCGGTCGAAGAACTCGAGGAACCGGCCGTGATGGGTTTGCGCGTCGGCCGCCGAGTACAGGTTCGGGTTGGTCTCGAAGTCGATGTGGGAGCGGGTGCCACCGTGCGACTGATAGAAGTTGACGCCCAGGTCCTCGATGCTGCCCGTGGACAGCACGTTGAGCGTGCCCTCCATGTCACCGAAACTCAGGTGGTTGTCGAACAGCATGATGTTGACCCACGGGCCGAAGAACTCCGTGGAGACCATGCCCTCGCCCGCCGAGTCGCGGCGGATGTCCTCGTGGCGGTAGCGCTGGTGGCGCAGGGCGCCGGAGACCTCGGTGGTCACCGAACGCAGCAGCTGCGCGACGGTGGTGTCGTGGCCGACGCGCAGGCGCAGCGGGACGATGTTGGAGGTCACACCGCCGGAGCGCCGCATCACCGCGGTGGTGCGGGCGGTGACCGGGAGACTGAGGATGACGTCTTCGGTGCCGGTGATCTGGGCCAGGTAGGCGGCGAAGCCGGCGATCAGCAGCGGTGCCGCGGTGCTGTCGTGGCGGGCGATCGCGGCGGTGAGCCGCTCGTCCTGGGCGGGGCTCAGTGCCGCGCTGGTGATGTCGTTGACCGGCGATGGCGGGGCCGAGCGACCGGTGAGGCTGCTGCCCTCCTCCAGACCCGCTACCCGCTGGGCCCAGTGCTCTTTGTCGGACTGGAAGCGGGTGCTGTCGCGGTAGACGAGCTCGGACTCGTAGAGCGCGCGCAGGTCGGTGGCTTTGTTCGGCGGCGCCGGGGTGCCGGTTACCGCGGCGGTATAGAGCTGCGCCGTGCGGTTGACGAAGTTGTTGGCGCCGAAACCGTCGAGCACGATGTGGTGGACGCGGGCATACCAGTACCAGCGGTCATCGCTGAGCTGGATCGCGGCGGCCTGGACCAGGCGGTCACGAACGATGTCGAGCGGGCGGCTGTACTCGGCGCGCATCCATGCGGCGGCGGCCGCTTCGGGGTCGGCCTCGCCACGCACATCGACATAGATCAGCGTCGCGTCCTGGGTGGGATCGACGGTCTGCATCGGCTCACCGTCGATCTCGACGATGCGCAGCCAGCCCGATTCGAGGTCGGTGGCCGCGTCGGCGCTCGCGCGCTCGAGCACGGCGACATCGAGGCGTCCACGCAGGTCGACGTACTGGGCGATATTGATCGGCACCTGTGGGTCGACGTGCTGCGCGTACCAGATACCCAGCTGTGCGGGCGAGAGCGGGAAGTACTCCGAAGAGCCTCCACGTCCGTCACCAGTTTCGCCGTTTCCGCCGAAATCCAGCCGGTCCAACCCAAACCTCGCTTCCGGAACACCTGGGTAGGCGCTCCCCGACGACACCGGAACGCGAGCGCCCACCAAATTTCCAGCGGGGCGCCCGCGTCTCGGGTTCAGTTCTCGAATCAATCAGGCAAAAATGTCCATTGGCACTATCTGTCACCCGGGCGGGTCTCGTTACACAGCCGAGACCATGCACCTGACCGCCCGGCCGCCAGCGCCGGTCTACTCGTCGCAAACCATCGCACCAATCTACCGGTGTGCCCGCCCCGCAACCAACCACCTCCATAGCTGGCAAGCATCGCCCCAGGTGAAGCCCCCGACCCGCGTTTGCTGACGCTTGTCTGCGTTCTCACATCCCCGCCGGATGACCTGTGCACCGCGGGAACTGAGTGATGGCTCACACCGATCGGTCTGCTGTTGCGGCAGTGGGTGTTACCGGGTCCTGGCCGGGTCGTAGAGGTGGGACTGGGCGCAGTCGATGGACGTGGACAGCGCGCGGCCGACCAGGATCACCGCGGCTTGACGCAGGCCCGCCGCCTCCACGTGGTCGGCGATGTCGGCCAGGGTGCCGCGCAGGACGAGCTGTTCGGGCTGGCTGGCGCGATAGACGACGGCGACCGGGCAGTCCGCGCCGTACTCGCCGACCAACTCCTCGGCCAGCACTCTGATCCGGGTGATCGCGAGGTGTAGGACGAGGGTCGCGCCGGTCGCGGCGAAGTTCGCCAAGGCCTCACCTTCAGGCATCGCGGTGGAGCGAGCCTGTGTTCGGGTGAGGACTACCGACTGGACGACCTCGGGAACGGTCAGCTCAGTGCCAAGGGCGGCTGCTGCGGCAGCGTAGGCGGGGACGCCCGGAGTGATGTCCCATGCGACGTTCTCGGCGTCGAGCCTGCGAGTCTGCTCGGTAAGGGCCGAATAGATCGAGGGATCGCCCGAGCACAGCCGTGCCACATCCTGGCCGGCCCGGTCGGCACGCACCAGGTGGTCGATGATCTGGTCCAGGTCCAGATGCTGGGTGTCGATCAGTTCGGTACCGGGCGCGCAGTGCGCGAGGACCTCGGGGTCGAGATAGGTGCCCGCATAGAGGCAGACCGGGCTGTCACGCAAGAGGTTGACCGCTCGCACCGTGAGCAGGTCGGCAGCGCCGGGGCCTGCCCCGATGAAGTGCACGGTCATGAGGAGGATCCTATGAGGCGTCTGCCCCGCCTCTGCATCGAGGCGGGACCGACGCAATCAGCATCCAGGGTTACTGGACAGGCTGAATCACGACAGACTCAGCCAGTCGCGCCGGCTCGATCGCGAAATTGATCGACGAGATGCTGGTAAAAGCTGTTCGATGGCGAATCCAGATCGATGATTCGCAGCCCGACACTGACGGTACGGTCCGCTGCAGACGAGTGCCCGTCCTCGGCGATACCGAGGTTCTCGACGACCGCGGCCACCAATGCATCCAGCTCGTCATCGGTGACGTAGACAGCGAGACAGCACTCGACCGGTACGCGGTCGTATTCGTCACCCCACGCGCGGTGCGCGAACTCACTCAATGCGTTGACCGGACCGAAGCTGGTGTAGCACGGGATGCGGTTCACTCCCTCGATCCGATGCACACTCTCTTCTAGTGCCAGCGCTATCGGGTGGATCCCCTCACCGCCGAGCGCGCCGGGCCCGGTCTCGTCCGGGAGCCCCAGTCCCACCGCGAACTCCCATACATCGCGTTCGTCGTCCACGTACGTCCTTTCAGCTACTTCTCGGTGCGGCAGTGCTTCACCTTGCGACCTTGGGCGCGTCCGCTCGGGCCTTGTTCCAACCATCCATCTCGGTGAGATCGTTATGGCTCGAGAGACCTGGGACAAGTAGGTTCTGTGTCGGACGGCAGGCGCTGGCGACGACGAAACGGGGTTCCGCGATGCGGGTGTCAGGCAGGAACGGTGGGGTGCGGGGCGTATGTGCTTGCGCGATAGTGGTTGTGGCCGCGGCTTTGGCGGCAGGGTGCTCGGCCGACAAGGTGGCGGGTAAGGCCACCGCTTCGGGGGACAGCTTCGCACCGTCGGAGGACAATCAGGATCCCTCGCTACAGATTCGCGGCGTCGTTGTCACCGAGATCGCGCCGGGGCAGCAGCATGTGCGCCCGACCCAGCGAGTCGCCTACCCGTCGATCCCCCCGGTGGGCGGACCGCACGACGCGCAGTGGGCGGCCTGCACCGGCGTCGTCTATTCGAAGGCCCTGCGCACCGAGAACGCGGTGCACTCGCTCGAACACGGCGCGGTGTGGATCGCCTACGACCCAGCGAAGGTGAGCCCGCAGGATCAGGCCCTGCTGAGCGCGAAGGTGACCGACCGGCAGTACACCCTGATGTCGCCCATCCCCGACATGGACCACCCGATCTCGTTGCAGTCGTGGGGCCACCAGCTCACCCTCGACTCCGCCACCGACGAACGCATCGACCAGTTCATCGTCGCCCTGCGCGAAAACCCGTACACCACACCAGAAGTCGGAGCGACCTGCTCGTCCCCACTCTTCGACCGCAACGATCCCCCGCCCTACGACCCGACCCCGCCCGGCCCTGACGCGGTCCCGATGGACGGCGCCCGCTAGCTCGTCATATCGAACTGCGCGACGACCTTCGTCGGCCGCACCCGCACCACGAGTTCACCGGGGACCCCGTTGCGCTTACCGAACTCCGCCGCCCGGTCCGGACCCATGTATCGGGCACCGATGGCGGTAGCGGTACGCACGAGCTCATCGAGGTCCTCGGACAGCGTGACCGTCCCCTGCACCTGGACCAGCGCATACGGCGGCTCCTCGAGATCAACACTCAGCGCGACACGAGGATCACGCGCGAAAGCCCGCCCCTTGGCCGTGTCCTTTCCCGTATTGAAAACCAGCTCATCGCCTTCGACGATGAACCACACCGGCGTCACCAGCGGACGCCCATCCGCGCCGGCGAACGCCACCTTGCCCGTTCGCGTGCCGTGGGAAAGAAACTCGCGCACCTGAGGATCCGACAGGGAAGCCATGCGCCCAGGGTAGGCCAACAAGACCCCACCTCGCGGTACCGACCGGCCGGGTTCAGATCGCACCGCTCTCGCGTGCGGTGGCGACGGCGGAGGTTCGGGATTTCACGCCCAGTTTGGCGTAGATGTGGACGAGGTGGGACTTCACTGTCGTCTCGCTGAGGAACAGTTGTTTGGCGATGTCGCGGTTGGACAGGCCTGCGGCGACCAGGCGCAGGACTTCTACTTCGCGGGGGCTCAGGGTGGTGTCGGCTCGGCGGACTCGGGTCATCAGGCGGGAGGCGACGGTTGGGGACAGGACGCTTTCGCCTGCGGCGGCGGCGCGGACGGCGGCGAGGAGTTCGGTGGGTGGGGTGTCCTTGAGGAGGTAGCCGACGGCGCCCGCTTCGATCGCGCCGAGGATGTCGGCGTCGGTGTCGTAGTTGGTGACGACGAGGACGTTCGGCGGGGTGGGGAGGGCGCGCAGGCCCGCGGTGGCGGAGGCGCCCGAGCGGCCGTCGCCGAAGCGCAGGTCCATCAGGACCAGGTCGACGGGAGTGGCGGCGCAGAAGGCCACTGCCGCATCGGCATCCGCGACGTCGCCGACCACGGTGATGTCGTCGGCGGCGTCGAGGAGCGCGCGGAGGCCGGCGCGGACGATGGCGTGGTCGTCGGCGAGGAGAAGGCGGATCACGAGGCTGCTCCGAGGGGGAAGGACACCGTCACGGCTGTGTGGCCGGGTTCGGATTCGACTGTCATCGCGCCGCCCTGTTGTTCGACGCGGCTGCGCATGGCGGCGAGGCCGAACGCGCCGGAACGTGGTTGGCGCAACACATCCGGGTCGATGCCGATGCCGTCGTCGACGATATCGAGGTGCGCGTCGGTGTCGTCGTAGGTGAGGGTGACCCGCATGCGCGCGGCCCGCGCGTGCTGAACCACATTGGCCACCGCACTCTGCGCGATCCGCACCAGCGCCGCCTCGACCGGCATCGGTAGTCGCTCCGGTTCACCCTCGACGAGCAGCTGTGTGGTCAGTGTCGGCGACTGTGCGCGAAGGCAAATCCGTTCCAGCGCTTGGGCGAGCGATTGCCCATCCAACGCCGCCGGTGACAATTCGTCTATGAGCCTTCGGGTTTCGGCCAGATCCCCCGCGGCGGTCTCCCGCGCGAGCCGAATGCGATCCAGCGCAGGATGATCCGGTGCGGCCTGTTCGGCCGCGTGCAGGAGCAGCTGGATACTGCTCAATCCCTGAGCGACGGTGTCGTGGATCTCCTTGGCCAGGCGTTCACGTTCGGCGAGCTTGCCCGCGGTGCGTTCCTGCTCCGCGAGAATCGCTCTGGTGCCGATCAATTCGTCGATCAGCCGCTCCCGTTCGACAGCCTCGCGATGCAGCGCCTGATACCCGAGCCCGATCCCGATCGCGACCAACGCACCGAGCGCGGGCCCGACCACCGCACCGGCCGACCATCCGCGATGCGCCGCGAAACCCAGCACCCCGACCCCCGTAGCGAGTACCACCGCGATCAGATTCCACGGACGCGGCAGCAGATGCAGATAAACGAAGAACAGCCCGAACGCGAGATAGACGGCATCGGGCGTGAGCGCGAGCAGGGCCAGCCACAGCGCGGTGAGCACAGCCAGCCAGATCCACACCGCGCCCGACCATCGATGGGCAGAAGCGTCACCAGCGGCCGGCTTCGCCGACACACCACCAGCAACCGCGCGATAGCCCCGCACTACTCCGGCAGCACCGGATTCCGCACGCTCGGCTGAGCGGCGAGGAAGCTCGGTCCCGGCGAAGTAGACCAGCAACCACACCACCGTCAGCGCGACCACCGCGGCACCATGGCCACCACCGTCGGGCAGCAACGCGCGCACCGCGACCACCACCGCCAGTGCCGTCACCAGCACATGCAGGCCAAGCCGCAGCGTGGTGACCACCGGGGTCAAAGGGGACGAGTGCACGCCGACCAGCTTATGTGCGGCAACCAGGCGGGCATCCATCGAAAGATGTAAACGGCGGCAGACCTTGGATGGACGGCGTTTCGTGCGCCGGTGCGATGGCGTCGACGGCCCGCGCGGACAGAGTGGAGTCATGTTCGTCGCACTCCGAGATCTGCGGGCCGCTCGTGGCCGCTTCCTGCTCATCACCACCGTCGTGCTGCTGGTCGCGGTGCTGGTGAGTTTCCTCAGCGGTCTCAC
Organism: Nocardia sp. NPDC058518; assembly: GCF_042719655.1. Lineage (NCBI taxonomy): Bacteria > Bacillati > Actinomycetota > Actinomycetes > Mycobacteriales > Nocardiaceae > Nocardia > Nocardia sp. NPDC058518. Next base: position 95,710 of record NZ_JBHXNJ010000012.1, on the reverse strand, counting down.
CGCCGGGCTGGCGCACCAGAACATCTCCGCGGTCCATGGCATCGAGGCCGACCAGGTGGTTTTCGCCGAGACCGGGGCCGATCCGTCCTTCGATTCGTCGGTGCTCACCGAGCAGCAGATCGCGCAGTGGCAGTCGGCGGGCGGAATCGATGCCACGCCGATCGGCATCTCGCGGACCCGGGCCGAGCACGCGGGTGCGAGCCCGACGCAGGTCGCGTTGTTCGGTGGCGACCCATCGGCGTTCAGCAATCGCCCTGCTACCGCGCCCGGTGCGGTCGTGCTGAGTGCGGCCGCGGCGCGTGAGCTGTCCGCGGGCACCGGCGATATCGTGCTGCTGGCAGGCCACGAGTTCACCGTCGCCGACGTCGCCGGTGACGAGTGGTACAGCCACACGCCGGTGATCTGGACGAGCATGCAGGACTGGCAGGCCGCCAGCCCACGCTCGGGAGCCGCGACAGTGCTCGCGATCACCGGCACCCTCGCCAGCGGCAGTCTCGACGCCGAAGCGGGAACGCGGCAGGTACCGGCGAAGGACGCCGTGCAGGCGATCGGTTCCTACCAGGCCGAGAACAGCTCACTCACCCTGATGACCTTGTTGCTGTTCGCCATCTCGGCCCTGGTGATCGGCGCCTTCTTCACCGTCTGGACCGTGCAGCGCCAACCCGACATCGCCACCTTGAAAGCCCTCGGCGCGACCACCGGATCGCTGGTCCGCGATGCCCTCGCCCAGGCCGCGATCGTCCTGATCGCAGGCGTCGCCGCAGGTCTGTCGATCACGGCCGCTACCTCGCTGTTCCTCGGCGACGCAATGCCTTTCGTGCTCAGCCCCGCGACCACCCTGGTGCCCGCACTGGCCCTGATCGTGCTCGGCCTGGCCGGCGCCGCTGTCGCCCTGCGCTTCCTGTTCACCACCGACCCGCTGACCGCGCTCGGCGCGACTCGCTGAAGGACTTCCCATGGCGCTCACCCTCACCGATGTGACCCTCACCTACCCCGACGGCGCGGGCCGTCTCACCGCGCTGGACCAGGTGAACCTGCACGTCCCCGGCGGCACGATCGCCGCCGTCACCGGCCCTTCCGGCTCTGGCAAATCGAGTCTGCTCGCCGTCGCCGCGACTCTGATCCGACCCGACTCCGGCACGGTCGAGCTCGACACCGATTCGGGCACCACAGATCTCGCCACATTGAGCCGACGAGCGGCCGCGACAGCTCGCCGGACCTCGATGGGCGTCGTCTTCCAGCAGGCCAATCTCATCCCCTCACTCACCGCCGTCGAGCAACTGGAAGTCACCGCTCACCTAGGTGGCCCGAAGCGGGCATCACGGAGCGAAACCAGCACCCGCGCAAAGGAACTCCTGGAAGCTGTGGGCCTGACCGAACACGCCCACAAACGCCCGGCCCAACTCTCCGGTGGCCAGCGGCAACGCGTCAACATCGCCCGAGCCCTGATGAACAACCCAGCCCTGCTCGTCGTCGACGAACCGACCAGCGCCCTCGACTCCGAACGCGGCGCCGCCATCATCGACCTCATCACCACCATCGCCCGCACCCACCACGCGGCCACCATCCTCGTCACCCACGACCCCACCCACCTCCACCGCATGGACGCCGTCTACCGCATGACCGACGGCCGCCTCACCGGCATCGGCGTCCCCACGCCTGCCTGACGTCCCACCCCGGTGAGTCGAATTGTCTCGGCAACGTCGACCGCCGGGCAGACTGGGGCGATGAGCGATCCGAGGCATCTCATCGTGGTGGATGCGGCCAATGTCATCGGCTCGCGCGCCAACGGATGGTGGAAGGACCGCGCGGGCGCTGCTCGCAGGCTCCTCTCCGACGTGGCGGAACTGACCACGCGTCTGCCCGAATCCACCGAGATCACCGTTGTCCTCGAAGGGGCGGCCAGAGCTGCCGTCGACGGCGCCGAACCTTCCGCACCGCGCATGAAGGTGGTCCTCGCCGAGGGCTCGGGCGACGACAAGATCGTCGACGTAGTCGCCGAGACCGACTCCCACGAACAGATCACCGTTGTCACCGCCGACCGCGAACTCCGCACCCGAGTCGAGGCCTACGGCGCCGAATCCGTCGGCCCCGGCTGGCTCTGGCGCCAGCTCGACTGATCGTGCTATCGCCGCTGGTCGTCGATCAGATCAGAGACCGTCCCGCTGGTTTGAATCGGCTCCGGAGCGGGCTTCTTGATTGGACGCATAGGCCTCGGACCGGGTAAATCCGGGGGGCGCGGCACCGGGACGACTGTCAGCAGGCCATCCGTCCCCTTGAAGTCGTCAGGGTTGGTGGTGAACAGAGGCAGCCGATGAGCAGCGGCGACGGCGGCGATCATCAGATCCGCTTCACGGCGACGCGGTTTACGCCCACTGGCGATAACTCCCGCTGCGATGAGCCCGTATTGCCGAGCAGCATCGGCATCGAACGGCAACGGGTCGAACATCGCCTCGGTTCGTTGCAACCGAACGATGCGCAGCGCACGCTCCATCGCATCGTCAGTTTGGTGCACACCAGCCGAGAGTTCAGCCAGGGTGACCGCACTGGTCACCAGCTCGCCTGGAAGCACCTCACGCGGCAGACGTTCCAGATAGATCAGAATATTGGTGTCGGCGAGACCACGAAGATGGCGTGGGGTCATTCCGATTCCCTATCACCGTGTGCGCGCAGATAGGCGTCGAAGTGCGCCGCGCCATCGATGTGCTCGTCTTGGTCTGCCCGGAAGCGGTCGCTACTCATAGGCGGGAGATCGCCGAATGCTGCGAACAGTTCGTCGACCGGAACGGCGCGGCGCCGACCGGGTCCCGCAGGTTGCTGGATGTAACTATCGATGGCAGCTAGGGCAACCTGCTGCATCGATGTGTGTTCAGCCTCTGCGCGGCGCCGGAGTGCAGCAGTCTGTTCGTCGGACAACCGCAGAGTCATAGCCATGCGTTCATGATACCGCTCGGTATCACTTCCGACCAGCCTCAACGTCAAGCAAATGACGCTCGAGCACCCAGGGCGGCCAGGGCCATCTGACGCAGCACCGGGCGAGCCCGGGAAGCACTCGCGGCGCTGGCGCTGTGGGGGGTGGAGTTGATCAGGCCGAAGGCCGCGTGGGCCTGGATGCGGGCGGCTTCCTCGGGGAGGGCGGGGTTCAGTTCGCGGAGGACGCCTACCCAGATCTCGACGTATTGGCGCTGCGTGCGGCGCAGGATACGGCGGTCGTTGGCGGGGACGTTGTCGAGGTCGCGGTCCTGGATGCGGATGAGTTCGGGGTTGCCGAAGGCGAAGTCGAGGTGGAAGTCGACCAGGGCGGGCAGTGCCGTCGCGGCCGACGGTGATTCGTCGACGACGGCGCGACCGCCCGAGAGCAGGCGCTCACTGATGCCGACCAGGAGCTCGACCAGCAGCGCCTCTTTGTTCGCGAAGTGGCGGTAGACGGCGGGGCCGCTGATACCGACGGCCGCGCCGAGGTCGTCGAGGCGCACGCCGAAGAACCCGCGGTCGGCGATCAGGCGGGCGCCCGCGGCCAGCAATTGTTCGCGACGCTGGGCTTTGAGCTGCTCGCGGCGGGTCACCTGAACAGGCTCGGTAGTCGACATCTGGCGGCCCCTCTGGACAACTTGGTTAGTCAAGATTAACCTGAATTTCAGTTATTGGCGATTAACCGAGTGAGAGAATGGCGCGATGACGGTTACGCACGAGACCGAAGACGGCACCCTGGCCGCGACGAGCAACCGGGACGCGCACGGTGCCCTGGTCGCCGATCTGCGGCAGCGGCTGGCCACGGCCGCCCTCGGTGGCCCGCAGAAGTCCCGCGAACGGCACGTGGCCAGGGGCAAGCTGCTCCCCCGCGAGCGGGTCGAGCAGCTGCTCGACCCGGGCAGCCCGTTCCTCGAGCTGGCGCCGCTGGCCGGAAACGGCATGTACGGCGACGAGTGCCCCGGCGCGGGCATGATCGCGGGCATCGGCCGCATCTCGGGCCGTGAGTGCCTGGTCCTGGCCAACGACGCGACGGTCAAGGGCGGCACGTATTACCCGATCTCGGTGAAGAAGCACCTGCGCGCGCAGGAAGTGGCCGCGCAGAACAACCTGCCGTGTGTGTACCTGGTGGACTCCGGCGGCGCCTTCCTGCCGCGTCAGGACGAGGTGTTCCCCGACCGCGAGCACTTCGGCCGCATCTTCTACAACCAGGCGAACATGAGTGCCAAGGGCATCGCCCAGATCGCGGCGGTCATGGGCTCGTGCACCGCGGGCGGCGCGTATGTGCCCGCGATGGCCGACGAGGCCGTCATCGTGCGTGATCAGGGCACCATCTTCCTGGGCGGCCCGCCGCTGGTGAAGGCCGCGACCGGTGAGGTCGTCACCGCCGAGGAGCTCGGCGGCGGCCTGCTGCATTCGCGGACCTCCGGCGTCACCGACCATCTGGCCGACGACGATCGCGACGCGCTGCGCATCGTCCGCAAGATCGTCGGCACGCTCGGCACGAAGCCCGAGGCGCCGTGGGAGGTGCTGCCGAGCACCCCGCCCGCCAAAGACGAGGACGAGCTCTACGACGTGGTCCCGGTGGACCCGCGCACGCCGTACGACGTGCGCGAGGTGATCGACCGGATCGTCGACGGCGAGGCCGGATTCCACGAGTTCAAGGCCGAATACGGCAAGACCCTGGTCACCGGGTTCGCCCGCATCCACGGCCATCCGGTCGGCATCGTCGCCAACAACGGCGTGCTGTTCGCCGAGTCCGCCATGAAGGGCGCGCATTTCATCGAACTGTGCGACAAGCGCAAGATCCCGCTGCTGTTCCTGCAGAACATCACCGGCTTCATGGTCGGCCGCGATTACGAGGCGGGCGGCATCGCCAAGCACGGCGCGAAGATGGTCACCGCGGTGGCGTGCGCGCGGGTGCCGAAGCTGACCGTGGTGATCGGCGGCTCCTACGGCGCGGGCAACTATTCCATGTGCGGGCGCGCGTATTCGCCGCGCTTCCTGTGGATGTGGCCGAACGCGCGCATCTCGGTGATGGGTGGCGAGCAGGCCGCCTCGGTGCTGTCGACGGTGCGTGGCGATCAGCTCGACAGCGCGGGCAAGCCGTGGTCCGAGGAGGATCAGGAGGCCTTCAAGGCGCCGATCCGGGACCAGTACGAGACCCAGGGCAACCCCTACTATTCGACGGCCCGGATCTGGGATGACGGCGTCATCGCGCCGACCGACACCAGAACTGCGCTCGGCCTTGCCCTTTCGGTCTGCGCGCAAGCGCCGCTCGAACCCGTTTCCTACGGCGTCTTCCGGATGTGAGCGACATGCTGAACAAGAACCACCCCGTCGAATTCGACACCGTCCTGGTCGCCAACCGCGGCGAGATCGCGGTGCGCGTCATCAAAACCTTGCGTGCCATGGGCATTCGCTCGGTCGCTGTCTACAGCGACGCCGACGCGGACGCGCGCCATGTGCGTGAGGCCGATATCGCGGTGCGGCTCGGGCCCGCACCCGCGCGCGAGAGCTACCTGTCGATCGAGAAGGTCGTCGACGCCGCTGTTCGTTCCGGCGCACAGGCTGTGCATCCGGGTTATGGCTTCCTGTCGGAGAATTCGGCCTTCGCGGCCGCACTCGCCGACGCGGGCATCGTGTTCCTCGGGCCGTCGGCCAAGGCCATCGAGGTGATGGGCGACAAGATCACCGCGAAGAAGACGGTGACGGCGTTCGGGGTTCCGGTGGTGCCCGGCATCGCCGAACCCGGTCTGACCGATGACCAATTGATCGCCGCCGCAGCGGAAGTCGGCTACCCGGTACTCGTCAAGCCCTCCGCCGGTGGTGGCGGTAAGGGCATGCGCCGGGTCACCGATCCCGCCGATCTGCCTGCCGCGCTGGTGAGCGCCCGGCGTGAAGCCGGTGCGTCGTTCGGCGACGACACGCTGTTCCTGGAACGGTTCGTCAACCGGCCGCGCCACATCGAGGTGCAGATCCTGGCCGACAAGTTCGGCAATGTGGTGCACCTGGGTGAGCGCGAATGCAGCTTGCAGCGCAGGCATCAGAAGGTGATCGAGGAGGCTCCGTCACCACTGCTCGACCCCCAGACCCGGGCCCGCATCGGCACCGCCGCCTGCAATACCGCCCGCAGCGTGGACTACGTGGGCGCGGGCACCGTGGAGTTCATCGTCTCGGCCGACCAGCCGGACGAATTCTTCTTCATGGAGATGAACACCCGTCTGCAGGTGGAGCATCCGGTGACCGAGATGGTCACCGGTGTCGACCTGGTGGAATGTCAGGTGCGTGTTGCCGCGGGCCAGAAGCTGGCGCGCACCCAGGACGAGATCCACCTCGTCGGGCACGCCATCGAGGCACGCGTCTACGCGGAAGATCCGAGCCGCGGGTTCCTGCCGACCGGCGGCACCGTGCTCGCCCTGTCGGAGCCGGACGGCGCAGGCGTGCGCGTGGATTCGGGGATCTCGGTAGGCACCGTGGTCGGTAGCGATTACGACCCGATGCTGTCGAAGGTGATCGCGCGGGGCACCACTCGTGCCGAGGCACTCGCCACGCTGGACCGCGCACTGGAACAGACTGTGCTGCTCGGCGTGACGAGCAATATCGAATTCCTGCGGTTCCTGCTCGCCGACGACGACGTGCAGGCCGGCCGTCTCGACACGGCGCTGCTGGATCGGCGCGTGGCCGACTTCGTGTCCGCCGAGGTCACCGATGCCGAATTCATCGCCGCCGCAACACATCACTGGTTGCGCCGCTGGCCTGCCACCGGTGGCGACCCGTGGTCGACCCCCTCGGGATGGCGCCTCGGCGCACCGGCCCCGACCTCGATCAGACTGTCCTCGGGCGATCAAGTACGCCACGTTTTCATCACTGGCACACCGGCTTCGGCGACGGTCTGGCTCGACGAGCAGGCCTCGGATGTCTCGACATCGAGCGGAGTCGAGCCACACACGTTTACGGCCGCCGTCTCGGCCGACGGTCTCGTATCGACGCTCGACGGACTGCGGCGCACCTACCGCATCGCCGAGGCCGACGGTCAGCTGTGGGTGAGCCACGACGGCGGCCTCGCCGTCCTGCGCGAGGTCGCCGAGGCGAGCGTGCGTGGCGATGACACCCACGTCGGGGACGCCGAAATACGCAGCCCCATGCCGGGCTCGGTGATCGCGACACCGGTCGAGAACGGCGCGACCGTCGCCGTCGGCGATCCGGTGATCGTCATCGAGGCCATGAAGATGGAGCACGCGCTCACCGCGCCGGTGGCAGGCACGGTCGAGGTGCTTGCCGTCCCTGGCGCCCAGGTGAAGCTGGACCAAGTACTGGTGCGCGTCCTCGCCCATCCCGTTGAGACCGAAGCGGCAGCAGACAGTGCTGTCGCCGCAGCAGAAACCGAGCGCGAAGGAACCCTCGCATGACCGACTACCTGTCCACCGGTTCGCTCCCCGACGAATATCGCCAGCTCGCGCTGACCGTCCGCGACTTCGCACAGCAGGTCGTTGCCCCGGTATCGGCGAAACACGATGCCGAACACAGCTTTCCGTACGAAGTCGTGGCAGGCATGGGCGAGATGGGGCTGTTCGGCCTGCCGTTCCCCGAGGAGTTCGGCGGCATGGGCGGCGACTACTTCGCCCTGTGCCTGGCACTCGAGGAGCTCGGCAAGGTCGACCAGAGCGTGGCGATCACCCTCGAGGCAGGTGTCTCGCTCGGCGCCATGCCGATCTACCGCTTCGGCAACGACAAGCAGCGCAACGAATGGCTGCCCCAGCTCACCAGCGGACAGACGCTGGCGGGCTTCGGGCTCACCGAACCCGACGCGGGCAGCGACGCGGGCGGCACCAGGACCACCGCCGTACAGGACGGCGAGAGCTGGGTGATCAACGGCAGCAAGCAGTTCATCACCAACTCCGGCACCGACATCACCCGGCTGGTCACCGTCACCGCGGTCACCGGGCAGGCCGGTGGCAAGAAGGAGATCTCCACCATCCTGGTGCCGACCTCCACGCCGGGTTTCGTGGCCGAGCCCGCCTACAACAAGGTCGGCTGGAACGCGTCCGACACCCACCCGCTGAGCTTCACCGATGTGCGGGTGCCGCAGGAGAACCTGCTCGGCGAGCGCGGTCGCGGCTACGCCAACTTCCTGCGCATCCTCGACGAGGGCCGCATCGCCATCGCCGCGCTGGCGGTCGGCGCCGCGCAGGGCTGTGTCGACGAGAGCGTGCGGTACGCGAACGAGCGTCAGGCCTTCGGGCAGGCGATCGGCCGTAATCAGGCCATCGCGTTCAAGATCGCCCGGATGGAGGCGCGGGCCCACGTCGCGCGCACCGCCTACTACGACGCCGCCGCGTTGATGCTGGCAGGCAAGCCGTTCAAGAAGGCCGCGTCGATCGCGAAGATGGTCTCCAGCGAGGCCGCGATGGACAATGCCCGCGACGCCACCCAGATCTTCGGCGGCAACGGCTTCATGAACGAATACCCGGTGTCCAGGCACTACCGTGACAGCAAGATTCTGGAAATCGGCGAGGGCACCACGGAGGTACAGCTGATGCTGATCGCAAGGGAGCTCGGTCTGTGAGCGAAAACCGGCGGATCGTGCAGCGTGGTCTGTGGTTCGAGGAGTTCGAGATCGGCACGATCTACGAGCACCGGCCCGGCCGCACCATCACCGAGGCCGACAATGTCCTTTTCACCACACTGACCATGAACACCCAGGCCCTGCACCTGGACGCGGCCTTCGCCGACGCGCAGCCGCCGTTCAACCAGCGCCTGGTGAACTCGATGTTCACCCTGTCGACACTGGTCGGGCTCTCGGTCGCCCAGCTCACGCAGGGCACACTGGTCGGCAACCTCGGTTTCTCCGAGATGACCATCCCCGCTCCGCTGTTCCACGGTGACACCATGTACGCCGAGACGCTGGTCACCGACAAGCGCGAATCCAAGAGCCGCCCCGGCGAGGGCATCGTCAGCCTGGCACACACCGCACGCAACCAGCACGGCGTGATCGTGGCGACCGCGGTGCGCAAGACACTGGTCCGCAAGGCACCCACAGCATGAGCGGTCATGGCACCCGCCGAAAGGACGCAGTATGAGCTGGCAGCCCAGTGGTCCCGCGTGGCTGTTCTGCCCGGCCGATCGCCCCGAACGCTTCGCGAAGGCCGCCGCGGTGGCCGATGTGGTGATCCTCGATCTCGAGGACGGCGTCGCGGCGGGCGACAAGGCCGCGGCAAGGCAGGCGCTGATCGAGACCCCACTCGACCCGCAGCACACGGTGATTCGTGTCAACGCGGCCGACACCGACGAGTACGCGGCCGATCTGGCGGTACTCGCCCGGACCGCCTACCGCCGGATCATGCTGCCCAAATGTGAGTCGGCCGAACAGGTTCGCAGCCTCGCGGGCTATGAGGTGATCGTGCTGGTCGAATCACCGCTCGGCGCGGTGCGGATCACCGAGTCGGTGCAGGCAGACAATGCCATCGGCGTGATGTGGGGCGCCGAGGATCTGGTCGCCGGGCTCGGCGGCAACTCGAGCAGGCATGCCGACGGCAGCTACCGGGAGGTCGCCCGGCACGTGCGCTCATCGACTCTGCTGGCGGCCAAGGCTTTCGGCCGCTTCGCCCTGGACTCGGTGTACTTGGACATCAAGGATCTCGCCGGCCTCGCCGCGGAGACCAGCGATGCGGTCGCCGTCGGTTTCGACGTCAAGGTCGCCATCCACCCGAGTCAGGTCGCGGTGATCCGCGACGGCTTCGCACCCGATCCCGCCGAGCTCGACTGGGCGCACCGGGTGCTGGCGGAGGTGCCCAACCATCGCGGCGTCTTCGCGTTCGAGGGTCGGATGGTCGACGCTCCGGTGCTGCGGCACGCCGAACAGATCGTCCGGCGCGCGGGCGTGCCCGGCTGAACATCGGGTAACCATCTCCCGATATCCGAAGTAGTCCAGTTCGAGGAGGACATCCGGTGCAACCGCAATGGGTACCGAACGCACACGACCTCGCGTCGGCCCGAATCACCGATTTCGCCGCCTTCGTCACCGCGCGAACCGGCGGCGATTACCCCGACTACCAGGCCCTGTGGCAATGGTCGGTGGATGACATCGCCGGCTTCTGGCAGGCCGTGTGGGACTACTTCGAACTCGGCGAGACCGCCGGTGAGGTCCTCGGCTCGCGCGAGATGCCGGGCGCGGAGTGGTTCGCAGGCACCCGGCTGAACTATGTCGACCAGATCATCCGGATGGCCCAGTTCGGCCGCCCGGCGGTCATCGCCCTGCACGAGGACGCCGAGCCCGAGGAGGTTTCCTGGGCCGAATTGATCGAGCAGGTCACGGTTTTCGCGCGCACCTTGCGTGAGCAGGGTGTCGAGGCGGGCGACCGGGTGATCGGCTACCTGCCCAATGTCCCGGAAGCGATCGTCGCCTTCCTCGCCACCGCCAGCATCGGCGCGGTGTGGAGTGCCTGCGGTCAGGACTATTCCGCCAAGGCCGCGCTGGACCGTCTCGGCCAGCTCGACCCGACGGTGCTGGTCACCGCCGACGGCTACCGCTTCGGCGGCAAGGAACACGACAAGCGAGCCGACATCGCGGCATTGCGGGATGGGCTGCCCAGCCTGCGCGCCACCGTCGTTGTCTCGCAGCTCGGACTTGAGGTGTCGGACGCGCTGTCATGGACGGACGCGGTCGCCGATGCGGGGCTCGGCGTGATCGAAACTGTCCCTGTCGATTTCGATCACCCGTTGTGGATCGTGTTCTCCTCCGGCACCACCGGACTGCCCAAGGGCATCGTCCACGGCCACGGCGGTGTGCTGCTCGAGCACCTGAAAGCCGTAGCGCTGCAATCGAACATGGGCCCCGACGACACGTTCTTCTGGTACACCAGCCCGAGCTGGATGATGTGGAACTTCCAGGTAGCGGGGCTGCTGACCGGCGCCACCATCGTCACCTACGACGGCAGCCCGACCGCGGGCGGACCGGATGCCCTGTGGCGCATGGCCGCTCAGGTAGGTGTCAGCGTTTTCGGGACCAGCCCCGGCTACGTGCTGGGCTGCATCAAAGCGGGTTCCGTGCCACGCGCCGATCACGATCTGTCGGCCCTGCGCTCGGTCGGCATCACCGGTTCGTCCCTGCCCGTGTCGAGCGCGCTGTGGTTGAACGAGAACGCGGGCGAGCATGTTCAGGTGAACTCGATCAGCGGCGGTACCGACGTGGTGTCGGCGTTCGTCGGCGGTGTACCGACCGTGCCGGTCTGGCCGGGTGAGCTGTCGGCGCCGTATCTGGGCGTCGCCCTCGCCGCCTTCGACGAGCAGGGCGAGCCAGTGCACGGCGAGGTCGGCGAGCTGGTGGTCACCGCACCCATGCCGTCGATGCCGGTCAGCTTCTGGCGTGATGACGACGGAAAGCGCTACCACGCGGCCTATTTCGACACCTACCCCGGCGTATGGCGCCACGGCGACTGGATCACCCTGACCGAACACGGCAGCATCGTCGTGCACGGCCGCTCCGATTCCACCCTCAACCGCCACGGCATCCGCATGGGCAGCGCCGACATCTACCAGGTCGTCGAACAGTTTCCCGAGATCGCCGAGGCGCTGGTGATCGGCGCCGAACAACCCGACGGCGGCTACTGGATGCCGCTGTTCGTCGTGCTCGCCCCCGGCGCGGAACTCACCGAAGACCTGAAAACCCGCCTCGCCGCGGCGATCCGCACCGAGGTCTCCCCCCGCCACGTCCCCGACGAGATCCGCGAAGCCCCCGGCATCCCCCACACCCGCACCGGCAAGAAACTGGAAGTCCCCATCAAGAAGCTCTTCCAGGGCGCCGACCCCGCCCGAGTGGTCGAACGCAGCGCCGTCGACGACCCAGCACTGCTCGACTGGTATGCCCGGATCACCCCGCCCGACAAGCCCTAATACACTTCCAGCATGAATGTCAGCGATACTCGTGGGGCGCGTGGGGTAGCTGGGACTGAAGTGCGGCGTAGGCCGAAGAATCGTCGGGCGCAGATCGCGGCGTCGTCGGCGGTCGCGTTCGGGGCCGCGGGGTATCACGGGGTGAGCATGGAGGACATCGCGTCCGGGCTGGGGATCAGCTCGGCCGCGCTGTACCGGCACTACCCCAGCAAGTACGCGTTGTTCCGGGAGGAGTTACTTCGGGTCGGGCAGGCGTTCACCGCGTCGATCGTGGTGTCGGCCGAGGATCCGCTACCCGCCGCACAACGGTTGCGGCACATGCTGACCGGGCTGATCGGTGCGACCGTGGAGAATCGTGCGACGGTACGGCTGGTGCGGTGGGAGGGCCGCTACCTCGAGCCGACGGATCGGGTGGTGCTCGACGAGCAGCAGAGTTCGGTGCTGGTCGCGCTCGACGGGCAGCTGGCCCTCTTGCGTCCCGAATTGACCACGGCTGAGCAGCGAATGGTCTCCACGGCAATCCTCGGCGTGATCACCAGCATCGCCGACCACCACGCCGCACTGCCCGTTCGCACGCTGAACAAGTTGCTCGGTTCGGCGTGTATGGCGCTGACCGACACCGAATTGCCGCCTGCCGCGACTGTTTCGGAGCAGGGCGCCCGCGCCGAGATCCCGGAATCGTTCAAACATGAACTGCTGCTCCGTAAAGCGGTGGAGCTGTTCCACAAACGCGGCTATCCGAACGTCAGCGTGGAGGACATCGCCTCGGCGGCGGGGTTGTCGGCGGCATCGGCGGTGTACCGGTTCTATCGCGGCAAGACCGACATCCTCGCGGCCGCGTTCCGGCGGGCGGCGGATCGGGTGTCCGGGGCGATCGGACCCGCTGTCGCGAGCACGCCCGACAGCGGCGCGGCGCTGGGTGTGCTGGTCGACCAGTTCGTCGCTGACACCTTCGACGAGCGGGCGCTCGCCGTCGTGTACTACGCCGAGTTCGGGCACGTGCCCGCCGAGGAACGCGCCGTGCTGCGCAATATCCAGCGGTTGAGCGTGCAGGAGTGGGCGCGGCTGGTGCGCGATATGCGGCCGGAGCTCTCCGCGGCCGAGGCGCGGTTCCTGGTGCACGCGGCGTTCGCGATGGTCATCGACCTCGGCCAGAGTTTCGGCGACAACCCGATCGCGGGCCGGGCCAGGGTGGGGTTCCTGATGCGGCGGGTGCTGCTCGGCTGACCACTTCACCCGTCGCGGATGAGGCGGGCCGCTCCCGGCGCGGCATACGCTCGGCGATCAGGCCGTCGAACGGAGCGTGCATGGATCCTCGCGCGAGTGCGCTGACCAGGCGATCGTTGCTCGGTCTCGGTGCCGCGGTCGCGGTGGGGGCGGTGTTGCCCGGGTGTGGTGGTGACTCGACGTTCGGGCCGATCCACCCCACCGGTCCCCCGGATGTGCTCGCCCTGGCGATCGACGCCTACATCTTCGGCTATCCGATGATCCTGCAGGACATGATGCGCGCGGCCAGCGCCCCGGCCAACACCCTCGATCACAGCGTCCTGCCCGACCCGCTGGACCGTGGAGTGGCGCGGCTCAGCCACGACGTGGTGTATTCGCAGGCGTGGCTCGACCTCACCGCTGAGCCGCTGGTGCTGGAGATCCCGGGGATGGACCCCGACCGGTTCTGGCTGTTCCAGCTGGTCGACGGCTGGGCCGATACCGTGCACGACCTGACCAGCGAAGATCCACGGACCACCGTGGGCGCCGACGGTCCGCCGTTCACCTACGTCATCACCGGGCCGAAGTGGACGGGTGAGGTGCCCGCGCGGATGACCCGGCTGCATATGCCCGCGGCCCTGAGCACGATCGTCGGGCGAATCCAGATCAAAGGCACCGCGGACGCACCGAACGTCAACCGTTGGCAGCACGAACTGAAGCTCATCCCGTTGAGCGCCTGGCAACGCGGTGAATACGGCAGCACGATCAGCCGGGTCCACGCGATCGACCGCGGACCGGAACCGCCCGTGAAACGGATCGCCGCCATGGACGGCCGCACCTATTTGAATCGCCTGTGCAGGCTGATGCTCACCGGTCCGCCCGCCGCCGCCGACGCGCCGCTGATGGCCGAGCTGGCCACGATCGACATTCAGCCGGGTGGGGTCGTCGACAACCTCCCCGCCGACGTACTCGACGAAGCGGTCCGCCAGGCACAGCGCCGCATCGCCGACTGGACCGACCCGACTGCTCGCCACGCCAACGGCTGGGAGATCCCCGTCGACCTCGGCACCTTCGGCACCGACTATCTCCGCCGCGCGGCCACCACCAAACGCTCCCCCGCCCTTGCCCCCATTCGCGACGTCATCTACGCGAACCGCGACGCCCCGACCACCGACGACCGAGGCAACCCCCTCCGCTACCGAATCCGCTTCGAACCAGGCCGATGGCCCCCCGTCGAAGCCTTCGCCTCGATCACCGCCTACGACCCCCAGGGCTTCCTGGTCCCCAACCCCGACGAGATCTACTCGGTAGGCCACTTCCCCACCGTGGTCGCAGCCCCCGACGGCTCCGTGGAACTAGCCATCCAACAACAAGACCCACGCCCCGCCACCCCCACCGGCAACTGGCTCCCCATCCCCCGAACCGGCGACTTCTCCCTCACCATGCGCCTCTACGCACCGCGCGCGGATGCCCTCGACGGCAAATGGGAACCACCACCGATGACCCGAGTCGACTGAATCGACGTCGATCATCTGAGCGGCTCGATGACGAACGCGAGGACGAGCTCAGGGTTTGTTGGACATGGCGGCGATCAGGGAGTTGGGGCGCATGTCGAGCCAGTGGGATTCGACGTAGTGGAGGCAGGAGGTTCGGGGGGCGGCGCCGAAGGCTACGGTCCAGCCGCCGGGGACGGCGGCGAAGGTGGGCCAGAGGGAGTGTTCGCCTTCGGTGTTGATCAGGACGTAGAACTGGGCGTTTTCGTCGTCGAAAGGGTTGGTCATGGGGTGGCCTTTCTGATGAGAGTGCCGAGGTGGGCCAATGCCGCTGGGGTGCCTTCGATGTCGTTGAGGGCCAGCTCGCTGGTGCGGAACAGGCGGTCGCCGTGGGTGGGGCGGGCGGGCGTGAAGTGGGGGGTGAAGTCGGTGGTGGTGATGCCGTATGCGGTGATGAGGGCGGCTAATCGGGTGGGGTCTGGTGGTTCGGTGAGGACCACGGTCGCGCCGACGCGCAGCGGGAGCAGGTAGCCGTGCCACGCGGTGACGTCACCGGTGCGGGCTTGGTGCAGGTAGACGTCGCGGGTGGTGAGGGTGTGGCGCGACTGCATGGCGGTTACCCGGTGGACGGCGGCGGCGTGGCTGATGGTGACGCTGTGCGTTGTGCCGGGGGGAAACAGCACGAAGGCGGGGTGTTGCGGCAGGATCGGGGCGCGATGCTCGCTCCGGGCGATCGGTTCGCTGGAGTAGGCCGACAGGTCGACCCGGTCGACCGTGACCGTCGGGATGTCGTAAGCCCCGAGGTGTTCGCGGGCGGCGATGGTCATGGCCAGTGCCGGGTTGACGACCGGTGGGAGCAGGGGGTTCGCGGTGTCTGTCGGCACTACCGCGCCCCCGGCTTTGAGGACCGCGTAGGTGGCGACCACGAACTCGATGGAACGTGGCACATCCACGAGCACAGCCGATTCCGGGCCGATACCGAGGGCGGTCAGATGCCTGGCCAGTTGGTTGGTGCGCCGGTCGAGGTCACCGAAGGTGATGATCGAGGTCGGGCCGTCGCTCGGCGCATGGACGACGGCCGGGTCGAAAGGGGTTGCGGTGGCTTGCGCTTCGAACTCGTCGAGCAGTAGCTCGTCGGGGAGGCCGGCCGAACGGGAACAGGGCCCGTCGTCCACACGGCCGACGAATTCGATTTCGGCGGTCCATGCGTCGCCCGGTGGCCTGCGACGCACCAGGTCGCCGGTGGCGAACATGCGGTCGTCCACCGGGCCGATGGGGTTGGCGAGGAAGGTCGCGGCGGTGGCCTGTCTGCCGACGTATCCGCGCGCCAATTGCACACCGGAGACGTAGAGTTCACCGATTTCGCCGTCGGCGACCGGGCACAGGTGCTCGTCGAGGATCAGCAGTTCGACGTCGTCGGCGGCCGATCCGAACGGCACGACCTCCAGATCGGCACCGGTCACCTCGTGCGCGACGAACTCACCGGCGGTTTCGGGCCTGCCGTAGACGTGCCACAGGGTCGCTCCGCTCACCGCACGCAGGGCGGCGGCGGTTTTCGCCAGTTGTGACCCGCCCGAGCCGAGCACGACACGCAGCGAGTCGAGGCGTTCCTCCGCATCGGGTAGCGCCGCCAGTTCGGCTAGCTCGAGATGATCGAAACAAGCTGCGGTCACGCCGGTTTCGGCGATCGCGTCGGCGAGAGCTTGCGAAGGCGAGACCACCAGCGTGGCGCCGGTCTGCAGAGCGAGCAGCATCTCCCCGACCGCGGCCTGTCCGGTCAGCGGCGCGTGCCAGAGCACGGAGTCGCCGATGCCGATACCGCAGAGCCGTTGGCGCCAATTCGAATTCGCCTGTGCCGCACGATGTCCGACTACCACGGCGGTCGAGGCATCGACATCGACCACCAAGTAGGCCGGGTTGTCCGCACTCGGCCCCGGTAGCTCATCGGGGGTGATTTCGACGGTGGCATCGGTGTACAGAACCGGGAACCCGGCGGGGTGCGGCGTTCCGTCACTGGTGAGGATCAATGCGGGCGCGACCAGTCCGACGGCGCGTCGTTGCTGGTCACCGGGGGTAGCGGGGTCGAGCAGGACGAAGGCGCCACCCGCGGCCAGCACCGCGTGCACGGCGACGACGAGTTCGGCCGAGCGTGGCAGCGAGACCGCGACGGTGGTCTCGGGTTCGATGCCGTGCTCGACGAGGGCCGCGGCCAGCGCGTCGACCCGCTCGGCCAATTCGCCGTAGGTGAGGATTGTCTCGCCGTCGCGCACCGCGAGGGTGTCGGGCTCGCGGTCGGCGTAAGTGGAGAAGGCGGCGAGCAGGGTCGCCGGGTCACGTGGTCGATCGCCGTCCAGGTCACGCAGGAGCGCGGCGAGGGTGGCGGCGGTCGTGACCGAATCCGTGTGCGACATCAGAGTTGTCCTTCCGAGTCGTCAACCGACCCTGTCCCGGCGATTACCGCGGCAGCATCGGTCACCAGTGTTTGCAGAGTGGAAGACAGACCCGCGGCGCCGAGTGCGGCGAGCACGCCGGGCACGAGGCCGGCCAGCGCGACGTTCACCAGCGCTTCAGGTTTCATCTTCGCTCCCATCGCCCTGCTCACCGCGGTGAGCTTGGCGTCGAGTGCTCCGTAGGAGATGGCGTGCTCGCCGTGGGCGAATGCCACGGTCGCCGGCGCGAGCCGAGCTGCCGAGCCGACGAGGCCCGGAAGATCGGCAATGGTGTAAGTGGTTGGTATCGGGGTCTTTTCGGCGTCGGTGCGCATGTCGATGGAACGCACCGCGACAGTGGGATCGGCGGCGACGGCGGTGAGGACTTTGCGGAATCGTTCGGCCAGCGCTTCGACCGTCGATGCGTCGAAAAGGTCGGTGGCGTAGCCGAAGTGGACATCGAGGCCGTCGAGGGCTCCGTTGTCCGTGTAACGCTGCAGGGCGGTGAGGTGCAGGTCGAACTTGGCTTCCGTCAGGCCGGGGTCGAGGGTTCGAACGTGTAGGCCGGGTAGGTCGATACCGCCCGGCGGCATGTTCTGGAAGGTCAACATCACCTGGAACAGCGGGGTGTAGGCGCCGGTACGGGTGCGGCCCATGGCATCGACCACCTGCTCGAACGGGACATCCGCGTGGGAGAGGGCGGCCAGGTCACGACGCTTCGCCTGGGCCAGCAGGTCGGTGAACGGTGCGCGCGAGTCGATCTCGGTGCGCAGGGCGACCGTGTTGACGAACATGCCGACGAGGTCGTCGAGCTCGCGGGCGCCGCGACCGGATACCGGGGCGCCGATGGTGATGTCCGCGCCGCCCGATTGTTTGGCCAGCAGGACTGCCAGGGCGCTGTGGACCACGGTGAACAGGGTGGTTCCGTTGGTGCGGGCTACCTGGTCGAGGCTGCGGGTGAGCGCGGCATCGATCTCGAATTCGACGGTCTCACCAAGCATTTCACGCCGCGAGGAGCGTGGGCGGTCGGTCGGCAGAGCCAGCAGTTCTGGTGCGCCGGCTAGTTCGCGGGTCCAGTAGGTGAGCTGCTGGGTGAGCACGCTGCCGGGGTCGGCGTCGGAGCCGAGCAGGTCGCGCTGCCAGGTACTGAAGTCGCCGTATTGGATGTCCAGCGGGCCCCAACCGGGTGCGCGCCCTTGGCTGCGATCTACATAGGCGCGCACCAGGTCCCGGGTGAGCGGGTCGATGGAGTAGCCGTCGGCGCTGATGTGGTGCACCACGACGACGAGGACGTGATCGTCGGCTCCCAGCCGGTAGAGCGCGACCCGGACCGGGGGTGCGGCGGTGATGTCGAACGGCTGCGCGACGAGAGCCGCGATCCGGGAGTCCACATCGGCGGCCGCGACCGGGATCGGGGTGAGATCGACGGCGGCGGACCAGGCGGGCATCACCTGCTGGACCGGGCCTGCGGCGGTGTCCGGGTAGCGGGTGCGCAGGGTGTCGTGGCGGGCCAGGAGGTCGGCGATCGCCGCTTGCAGGGCGGGTAGGTCGAGGTCGCCGGTGAGGCGGATCGCGGCGGGGATGTGATATGCCGCCGACTGGGGTGACAACTGATGCAGCACCCACATGCGTTGCTGTGCCGGCGAGAGGACCGCGGGGCCTTCGCTCGTGCGTTTGGTCAGTGGGGGGCGGGCGCTTGTGCGGTCGGCGGTGGCGAGGTGTTCGGCCAGTGCGGCGACCGTGGGGGCGTCGAACACGGCGGCTACCGGGACTTGGGCGCCGAGTGCGGCGCCGAGGCGGGCGGCAAGGCGGGTTGCCATCAGTGAGTTGCCGCCGAGGGCGAAGAAGTCGTCGTCCAAGCCGACGGTCGGGCAGCCGATCACGTCGGTAAAGGTCTGTGCGACGAGCTGTTCGACTGCGGTGACCGGGGCACGGAAGGCCGCCTCGGCGAACTCGGGTTCGGGCAGGTTGGCGCGATCGACCTTGCCGTTGGCGTTGAGAGGCAACGCGTCGAGCACCACCAGGGCGGCGGGAACCATGTAGGCGGGCAGGTCGGCGGCGAGCTCGCCGCGCAGTCGGGCCGCGATGGCTTGTTCGTCGCCGGGAGTCAGGTCGGCGACCGCCGCATAGGCGATCAGGCGGGCGCCCGCTCGCTCGTCGGTCTTGGCCACGGCGACCGCGGCGCGCACATCGGCGCAGCG
The DNA here is from genome assembly GCF_042719655.1 of Nocardia sp. NPDC058518. Classification (NCBI taxonomy): domain Bacteria; kingdom Bacillati; phylum Actinomycetota; class Actinomycetes; order Mycobacteriales; family Nocardiaceae; genus Nocardia; species Nocardia sp. NPDC058518. The sequence goes on along the minus strand of NZ_JBHXNJ010000012.1, from coordinate 76,516 downwards.
CAGCAGGGCTGTTTCGACCTCGCCGAGTTCGATGCGGAAGCCACCGATCTTGACTTGGAAGTCGGCGCGTTCGAGGTATTCGAGGGTGCCGTCGGCTCGCCATCGCACGATGTCGCCGGTGCGGTACATCCGCGATCCGACGCCGCGGTGTCCTGCCCCGGCGGAAAAGGTCATGAAGGGGTTGGCGACGAAGCGGTCGGCGGTCAAGGACCGGCGACCCTGGTAGCCGCGGGCCAGCTGGTCACCGGACAGGTAGAGCTCGCCGGCTACGCCGATCGGGACCGGGCGAAGCCGGGCATCGAGGACGTACAGAGCGCTGTTCCAGGCAGGTGTGCCGATCGGGACCACATGCGTCGGGTCGTGGGCCACTTCGTATTCGGTGATCGAGACCGCGGCCTCGGTCGGGCCGTACAGGTTGTGCAGGACAGCTTCGGTGCCACTGGCGCGGAACTCGGTAGCCGTGGCGGCGGGCAGTGCTTCACCGATAGCGAGGACGGCGCGCAGCGAATCGGGCAGTGCCGGTGCGGTTTCGGTGGCAAGGAGCATGCCGACGAGAGACGGCACCGCGTGCAGGACCGTGACGCCGTGCCGGGTCATGGTGGCGCGCAGACGATCTGGGTCGCGCTCGTCGCCGGATCGGGTGACGATCAGCGCGCCGCCGGAGGTGAGCGGGGACCAGAACTCCCAGACCGAGAGGTCGAAGGTGGCAGGGGTTTTCAGCAGGACGCGGTCGGTGGCGGTCATGGTGAAGCGGTCGTGTAGCCAGGCGACCTGGTTGACGATCGCGGCGTGCGGGACGGTGACGCCCTTGGGCCGACCGGTGGAACCCGAGGTGAAGATGATGTACGCGGGATGCGCGGGGCGCAGTGGGGCGATGCGCTCGGCATCGGTCACCGGTTCCGTCGAAAGATCCCGCAGGGCACGGTGATCCAGTTCGAAGACGGGTACGTCCACGGAGATCGGTAGGCCGTCGGCCGCGGTGGTGAGCACGCACAGCGGTGCCGCGGTGGCGACGATGTAGGCGATGCGGTCGACGGGGTGGTCAGGGTCGATCGGCACGTATGCGCCGCCCGCCCGGACCACGGCATGCATGGCGATCACGAGGTCGATGCCACGGCGCATGGCCAGCACGACGGTGCGTTCCGGGCCGACACCCTCGGCGATCAGGAGCCGGGCGACACGGTTGACCTGGGCATCGAAGGTGGCGTAGTCCAGGGATTCGCCGGTCTCGTCGTCGACCAGCGCGAGCGCGTCCGGGGTCCGGTTCGCCTGGCGGGCGACCAGTTCGGTGAGGGTGGTCTGCTCGACCGGATGGGCGGTGTCGTTCCACGTTTCGAGGAGCAGGGTGCGATCGGTGCCGAGTAGGTCGAGGTCGCCGACGACGACATCCGCTGCGGTGGTGACGGATACGAGAACGCGGCGCAGCTGAACGGCGAAGCGTTCGGCAGTTCCGGCGTCGAACAGATCGGTGGCGTAGCCGAGGGCCATCTCGATGCCCGCTGGGGCGCCATCGGCGGTGTAGTTGTCAAGGGCGAACAGGTGCAGGTCGAACTGCGCTACCCCGGAATCGAATTCGATACTCGAGACGGTGAGGCCGGGGAGTTCGAGCTGACCGCGCTCGTGGTTCTGGAACGAATAGCCGACCTGGAACAGCGGGTGCCGCGCGGTGGAGCGGGCCGGGTTGAGCACCTCGACCAACCGCTCGAACGGCACATCGGCGTGCGAGAACGCGGCGATGTCGGCGGTGCGGGCCGCGGCGAGCAGGTCGGTGAACGTGGCGTCACCCATGACCGGGGTGCGCAGGACGAGGGTGTTGACGAACATGCCGATGACCTCGTCGAGTTCGGCTTCGCCGCGGCCCGCATTCGGAGTCCCGATGGCGATATCGACAGTGCCGGAGACGCGGGCCAGCAGGGCCGCGAAGGCCGCGTGGACCACCATGAACAGCGTGGCGCCGTTGCCACGGCCGAGGGCGATCAGCGCGGCGTGCAGATCGGCGTCGACGGTGAAGCTCACCTTGTCGCCGCGCAGGCTCTGCCGGGCCGGTCGCGGCCGGTCGGTCGGCAGGGCCAGCTGATCGGGCAGTCCGGCGAGCTGGGTCTGCCAGTAGCCGACCTGCTGGGCAGCAACGGATTCCGGGTCGGCTTCGTCGCCGAGCAGGTCGCGCTGCCACAGTGCGTAGTCGGCGAACTGCACGGCCGGCGGTGCCCAGCCGGGTGCGGTATCGGCGAGCCGGGCGGTGTATGCCCGCATCAGGTCGGCGACGAAGGGTGCGATGGAGGAGCCGTCGGCCGCGATGTGGTGCATCACGGCGGCCAGCACGAATTCGGTGTCGGCCACCTGGAACAGGCGCATGCGCACCGGGATCTCGGCGGTGACATCGAAGGTGGTCTCGGCCAGTTCGCGAATCGCCGCGGGGAGGTCGGCATCGGTCATCGCGATCGGTTCCAGCGACGGAACGGCATCGGCGGCTGCCACGATCGACTGCATAGGGGTGCCGTCGACGTCGGTATCGGCGGCTCGCGAGACCGGGTACATGGTGCGCAGCGACTCGTGCCGGGCGACCACGTCGGCCATCGCGGCCCGCAGGGCACCGGTATCGAGCGCACCGCTCAGGCGCAGCGCGAACGGGATGTTGTAGGCCACCGACGCGCGGTCGAAGCGGTTGAGGAACCACATCCGCTGCTGGGCCGGGGACAGCGGAAGAAGCTCGGGACGGGCCCGGCCGACGAGCGCGGGCCGATCGACCGTGGACTGGGCATCGACCGCGGCGGCCAGCTCGGCGACGCGCGGCGCCTCGAACAGGGTCCGCACACCGACGCGCCGGTCCAGGGCCGCACCGACGCGGGCGACGGCCTTGGCTGCCAGCAGCGAGCTGCCGCCGAGGGCGAAGAAGTCGTCGTCGGCGCCGACCGGCTGGTCGTCGGTACGGCCGAGGACCTCGGTGTAGACGTCGGCGATGATCTGCTCGGTGATCGTGGCGGGCTTGCGGTAGACGGTGGTCTCGAAGACGGGTGCGGGGAGTGCGGCACGGTCGAGTTTGCCGTTGACCGTGAGCGGGATGCGGTCGACCGGCACGACGGCCGCCGGGAGCATGTGCTCGGGCAGGGTCCGCGCCAGTTCCTTGCGCAGGGCCGCGGTGTCGATGTCGGCGGACTCCGCGACCAGGTAGGCCACGATTCGCGGCTCGTCGACGAGGTCGGTACGGACCAGCACCGCGACTTCGCGCGGGGCGACCGAGCTGTGCAGCAGCGCCGCCTCGATCTCACCGAGTTCGACGCGGAAGCCACGCAGGTTCACCTGCTGGTCGGCGCGGCCCAGGTATTCGAGATCGACGCGGGTGTCGACGGTCGCCGAAGGTGACACCGCGAGATCGTCGGGCACAACCGTCCAGCGGGCGAGGTCGCCCGAGCGGTAGGCGAGGGATCCGGGCGGCCCGTAGGGGTCGGCGACGAAGCGGCTCGCGGTCAGGTCGGGTCGGCCCAGGTAGCCGCGCGCCAACTGTGGTCCGGAGACGTAGATTTCGCCGGGGACGCCGACCGGGACAGGGCGTAGACGCGAATCGAGTACTCGCACTGTCAGTCCCGCGATGGCACCGCCGATCACGCTGGCGGAGCCGGTGTTCGGGGTGATCTCGCGGTAGGAGGCGTGGACGGTGGTCTCGGTGATGCCGTACATGTTCACCATGCGGGGCGAGTCCGGGTGGCGGGCGAACCAGCCTGCCAGGCGCTGGGGCTCGAGTGCCTCGCCGCCGAAGATCACTGTGCGCAAGGCGTATTCGATGGGCGCCGGGGTGGCCAGGTCCGCGGCGATGAGCTGGTAGAACGCGGACGGCGTCTGGTTGAGGACGGTGACGCGTTCGGTGCGGAGCAGCTCGCGGAACTGTTCGGGCGAGCGGGAGGTGAAGTAGTCGACCAGGACGATCGAGCCGCCGTGGAGCAGGGCGCCCCACAACTCCCATACCGAGAAGTCGAAGGCGTAGGAGTGGAACATGGTCCACACATCCGACGGGCCGAAGCCGAAGCGCTGTGCGGTGTTGTCCAGCAGGGCAATAACATTCGAGTGCGGAACGACGACGCCCTTGGGGCGGCCGGTCGAGCCGGAGGTGTAGATGACGTAGGCGGCGTTGGCGGGGGCCAGTGGCGTCCGCCGGTCCGCGTCGGCCAATGGCTCGGCGGCGAAGTCGGACAGGTTGGCCGCGGCGGGGTCGATGACCGGGCCACCGAACCAGTCACGTGCCAGGCCGGTGTCGTCGTTGCTGATGGCACAGTGCGGGCGGGCGTCGTCGAGGACGTATTCGATGCGATCGGCGGGGTAGTTGGGGTCGATCGGCAGGTAGCCGCCGCCCGCCTTCAGCACCGCGAGCAAGGCGACGGGCAACTCCACCGAGCGCGGAAGTGCTACCGCTACCAGTGATTCCGGGCCGACGCCCGCGGCGACGAGACGTCGGGCGAGCCGGTTGGACCACTCGTCGAGCTCGCCGTAGGTCAGGGCGAGCTCGCCCGCCTTCACGGCGACGGCGTTCGGGTCGAGGGTGGCGGCGCGGGTGAACCGGTCGACTATGGTGTCGGCGGCAGCCACCGAAGCGCCGGTGGACGACCAATCGTGCAGGGTGCGCTGCTGTTCTTCGGCGCTGAGCAGCTGGATGTCGCCCACCACGACGGTCGGGTCGGCGACGACGGCGGCCAGCACCTGGGTGAAGCGGCGGGCCAGCACCGCGACGCTGGGCTCATCGAACAGATCGGTGGCGTAAGCGATTTCGATCGACATGCCGTTCGCGCGACCGTCGATGTCGACGGATTCGCCGACAGTGAACTGCAGGTCGAACTTCGCCACGGCGGCATCGAAATCGACCGGCTCCACGCGCAGTCCCGCTGCCGCGAGCGCGGGGACGGTGAAGTTCTGCAGTACCAGGGCTACCTGGAACAGCGGGTGGCGGTTGCGCGACCGCGCCGGGTCGACGGCATCGACGACCTGCTCGAACGGGATGTCGGCGTGCGAGAGGGCATCGAGGTCGCCCGCGCGGACGGCGTCGAGAGCGGTTTCGAATTCGGCGCGCGGGTCGATCTGGGTGCGCAGGACCAGGGTGTTGACGAACATGCCGATCAGTCCGTCGAGGGCTGCCTCGCCACGGCCGGCGACCGGAGTGCCGATCGCGATATCACCGGCGCCGGACAGCCGGGCCAGCAGGACGGCGAGGGCCGCGTGCACGGTGCTGAACAGGGTGGCCTCGTGCTTGCGGGCCAGTTCGCGCAGTTCGCTGTGCAGATCGGAGTCGATCTGGAAGCGGTGGACGGCGCCACGGTAGGTGGATTCGACGGGGCGGGGACGGTCGGTCGGCAGATCGAGCTGCTCGGGGAGACCGGCGAGGCCACGACGCCAGAAGGCGAGTTGCGTGTGCGCGAGCGATTCGGGATCTGTCGCGTCACCCAGGTTTTCGTGCTGCCAGAGCGCGTAGTCGGCGTACTGGATCGGCAGCGGTGCCCAGGTGGGTGTGGCGCCTTCGCGGCGGGCGGCGTAGGCGGCCATCAGGTCGGCGGCCAGTGGGCCGAGCGAGAAGCCGTCCGCGGCGATGTGGTGGACCACCAGGACGAGTACGTGGTCGCCGTTCACCGCGAACAAGGCCGCACGCAGCGGGATTTCGGTGGTGAGGTCGAATCGGATCGCGGCGCAGGACACCAGGCGTTCGGGCAGTTCCGCCTCGGTGATCTCCTCGGGGCGCAGGGTGAGTGCTGTTGTGGCCGAGATCAGCTGTTCGGCGCCCTCCGGCCCGTCGGGGTAGCTGGTTCGCAGGGATTCGTGCCGGGCGACCAGGTCGGCGAGGGCGGCTTCGATGGCAGCGATATCGAGGTCGCCGGTGAGTCGGAGCGCGACGGGAATGTTGTCGACAGCGTCGCCGATGCCCTCGACGTCGGCGAGGTAGCGGTTGAGGAACCACATCCGGCGCTGTGCCGCCGACAGCGGAATCCGCCGGGGTCGTTCGCGAGTGGTGAGTTCGAGGCGGCCACCGGTGCCGCGCAGGGCGGCGCACCGGTCGGCCAGGTCGGCCACGGTCGGTGCGTCGAAAAGCAGCCGAACCGGGATCTGGGTGTCGAGGGCGGCGCCGAGGCGGGCCGCGACCTGGGTGGCATTGAGGGAGTTGCCGCCGAGGGTGAAGAAGTCGTCGTCGAGACCGACTTCGCGATCGGCGGGGAAGCCGAGCACCGTGGCGAAGGTGGCGGCGACGATACGTGCGACCTCGGTGGCCGGCGCACGGAACACCGCGGCCTCGAAACTCGGTGCGGGCAGCGACTTTCGGTCGAGCTTGCCGGAGGCGTTGAGCGGGAATTCGTCGAGCACCACGAAGGCGGCGGGGACCATGTAGGCGGGAAGGGCGCGGATCAGCGTGGACTTCACCGCGTCCACGTCGACGTGTTGTGGCGCGACGAGATACGCGACCAGGGTCTCGTCGCGGACGACGACCGCGGCCTGGGTGATCTCGGGAAGTCCGGACAGTACGGCTTCGATCTCGCCGAGCTCGATCCGCAGACCACGCAGCTTCACCTGGAAGTCGGTGCGGCCCAGGTACTCCAGTTCACCGTCGGCCGTCCAGGTGACGAGGTCGCCGGTGCGGTACATGCGTTCGCCAAGGGTGAAGGGGTTGGCGACGAAGCGGTCCGCTGTCAGGTCGGCGCGGCCCGCGTAACCGCGTGCGAGTTGAGCGCCGGCCAGAAACAGCTCGCCGGGAACACCGACGGGGACCGGACGTAGTCGGCCGTCGAGGACGTACACCTGGGTGTTGTGCACAGGTGCGCCGATCGGGACGGAGACGGTGTCGGCGTCGATTACCTCGTGGAAGGTGACGTCGACCGCGGCCTCGGTGGGCCCGTACAAGTTGTGCACAGCCGTACCGGTGCGCTGACGCAGCAGCTGGGCCGGTGCGGGCGGCAGCGCCTCACCCGACGCGAACACCAGGCGCAGCGATGCGCAGTTCCCGGCCGGTTCGGTGCTTGTGGCCTGCACGATCGCGGCGACGAAGACCGCGAGCATCGATGGGACGAAGTGGGCGACGGTGATCTGCTCGGTGTCGATCACCTGGGCCAGGTAGGCCGGATCGCGGTGACCGTCGGGGCGGGCCAGGACGAGGCGGGCTCCGATTTGCAAGGGCCAGAAGAACTCCCACACCGACACATCGAAGGTGGCGGGGGTCTTCTGCAAGACGGCGTCATCGGGGGTGAGGCGGTAGGCGTCCTGCATCCACACCAGGCGGTTGACGATGGCGGCGTGGGAGACGACGACGCCCTTGGGCTTGCCGGTGGAGCCTGAGGTGAAGATCAGGTAGGCGGCGTTCCCGGGGGTCAGGGTGGTCAGGCGGTCGGCGTCGGTGACCGGTTCGGACGAGTAGTCCGTGGTGTCGAGTTGCTCGAGATCGAGAATCGCGGGGCGAACGGTGGCGGGCGCGTCTTCGGAGTCCACCGCGGAGAGGTCGATGTCGTCGATCGCACGGGTCAGGACACAGATCGGGTCGGCGGCGGCGATCACCTGGGCGATGCGCTCGGCCGGGTGGTCCGGGTCGAGCGGCACATAGGCGCCGCCCGCCGCGAGGACCGCGTACATGGCGACGACCAGGTCGGTCGAGCGACGCATGCCGAGAGCCACGGTGCGGTCGGGACCGACGCCGATCGAGATCAACAGGCGGGCCAGGCGATTCACGTTTGCGGCGAGCTCGGAATAGCTCAGCGATTCGCCTTCGAAGGTCACCGCGGTCGCATCCGGGGTGCGCTCGGCCTGCGCGGTGAACAGCGAGACCAGTGTCATGCGCTCGTGGACCGGGTACGCGGTGTCGTTCCAGACGTCGAGCAGGTGGGTGCGCTCCGCGGTATCGAGCAGGTCGATGTCGCCGATCACGACGTTGGGATCGGCGGTCACCGCATCCAGCAGCCGCAGGAAGCGGGTGCCGAAATCTGCGACGGTCTGCGCGTCGAAGAGGTCGGTGGCGTACTCGAAACGGCCGAGCAGTCCGTCCGCGGTCTCGCGCAGGGTCAGGTGCAGATCGAATTTGGCTGTGTGGGTGTCGATCTCGATCTCCGAGGCGGTCAGGCCCGCGAGTTCGAGTTCGGTTCGGGAGTTGTTCTGGAAGTCGAGCATCACCTGGAACAGCGGGTGCCGGGCGGTCGAGCGCTCGGGGTTGAGCACCTCGACGAGACGGTCGAAGGTGACGTCGGTGTTGGCGAGGGCGCGCAGGTCGCCGTCGCGGACCGTGTCGAGGAGTTCGGCGAAGGTGGCTTCGGGCCGGAGCTCGGTGCGCAGCACGAGCGTGTTGACGAACATGCCGACCAGGTGGTCGAGCGCCTGGTCACCGCGACCGGCGACCGGGGTGCCGATCGAGATGTCCTGCTGGCCGGACAGTTTGGTGAGTGTGGCGGCGAATGCGGCGTGCAGCACCATGAACAGCGAGGCGTTGGCTTGCGCGCCGATGCCGCGCAGTCGCTCGGTGATCGCGGCGGGAATCGTGAATGCTTGCCGCGCACCGCGTCCCGAGGCCACGGCCGGGCGGGGACGGTCACTCGGCAGGGAGAGCAGGTCGGGGAGATCGGCCAGTTCCGTTGTCCAGAAGGCGATCTGCCGCGACATGGACGAATCGGCGTCGTCCTCGTCGCCGAGCGCATCGCGCTGCCAGAGGGCGAAGTCGGCGTACTGCACCGGCAGTGGCGTCCACTGCGGTGCGGTGCCTGACCGGTGGGCGGCGTAGGCGACCATCACGTCGCGGGTCAGTGGTGCGACGGACCAGCCGTCGGCGGCGATGTGGTGCAGCACGAGGACTAGGACGTGCTCATCGGTCGCGGTGTGCAGCAGGTGCAGGCGGACCGGGGGTTCCTGGTCGACCACGAACGGGATGGCGGCCAGCGCGCGGATCCGGGTGTCGAGGTCGATCGGGGCGATCGCGTGCGGTTCGAGGGTGATCGTCAGCCGGCCGGCGTCGAGCACCTGCTGGAACGGGATGCCGTCGACGGCGGGGTAGCGGGTCCGCAGGGCCTCGTGCCTGGCGAAGACCGCGGCGACGGCGGCGTTCATCGCGGCGTAGTCGATGGCGCCGGTCAGGCGGATGGCGGCGGCGATATTGTCGGCGACCGAGTCGGCGTCGAACTGGTTCAGGAACCACATGCGCTGCTGGGCGTAGGACAGCGGAATCCGTGGCGGCCGTGGCCCTGCCACCATCGCGAGCCTTGGCTCGACCACTTCCGCCGAGCCGAGCAGAGCAGCCAGAGCGGTGACGCTCGGCGCCTCGAACAGCGCCTTCAGCGACACCGCGCGACCGAGCGCGGTGCCGAGGCGCGACACCACCTGGGTGGCGACGAGAGAGTTGCCACCGAGCGCGAAGAAGTCGTCGTGGGCACCCACCTGCTCGACCCCGAGCACCTCGCCGAACACCTGAGCCACCACGGACTCGGTGCCCGCGGCGGGCGCACGGAAAGCGCGCGCGGTGAACACCGGCTCCGGCAGCGCCCTGCGATCGAGCTTGCCGTTGGGGGTGAGCGGCAGCGCGTCGATCACGACGAACGCGGACGGCACCATGTGCGGGGCGAGGATGCCGCGCAGGGCAGCGGTGATCGCGTCGACATCGGTACCGACCACCTCCGCCATTCCGGCAGCCTCGCGTCCGGCATGTGCTGCGTCGATGGCAGCGGGCACGAGGTAAGCGACGAGTTGGTCGCCGCGGTGCGCGTCGGCGCGCACGAGCACGACGGCCTGGCGGATCGACGGCAGCGCGAGCAGGGCGGTTTCGATTTCGCCGAGTTCGATGCGGAAACCACGGAGTTTGACCTGGTCGTCGTTGCGGCCCAGGTATTCGAGGGTGCCTTCGGCGGTCCAGCGGACCAGGTCGCCGGTGCGGTACATGCGCTCGGACGGTGCCCACGGGCAGGCGAGAAAGCGGGTCGCGGTGAGGGCCGCGCGGGAGCGGTAGCCACGGGCAACCTGGGCACCCGCGACGTACAGCTCACCTGCGACACCGGCGGGGACCGGTTGCAGGCGGGCGTCGAGTACCCACTGGGTGATGCCGCGCAGTGGCGTGCCGAGGGTCAGCGGGGAATCAGCGGTGAGGGGGGCGCTGATGTTGGTGGCGACCGTGGTCTCGGAGGGGCCGTAGGCGTTCACGAACGCGCGCGGGACGGGTCCGGTGGTCCAGCGGGCGATCAGGTCGGGCGGGCAGGCTTCGCCGCCGACCATCACCATGCGAAGGGCGTCGAGCCGGGTGGGGTCGAGAACGGCCAAGCCGGACGGGGTCATCAGGGCGTGTGTGACGCGCTGCTCCGAAAGCAGCTGGGCCAGTTCGTCTCCCACGTGGCGACCCAGCGGGGCGATCACCAGCGTCGCGGCGGAGTTCACGGCGAGCAGGAATTCCATCACCGAGATGTCGAAGGACGGGGAGCCGACCTGCAGGACCCGGGCGTCGGCGGTGCCGAACATGCGGGCGGTTTCCTCGGCGGCGAACCCGGCGATGCCCGCCTGGGTGACCAGCACGCCCTTGGGCAGGCCGGTGGAGCCGGAGGTGTAGATGACGTAGGCGAGGTGCTGGGTACGCAGGGGGCGGACGCGGTCGACGTCGGTGACGGGATCACTGGAACGCCAGGCACATTCGGCCATCAGCTTCAGTTCGTCGAGGACCAGCCAGTCGATCGGGCCGGGCAGCGCGGGCTGCGACTCGGACACTGTAAGACCTAGTCGCGCACCGGAATCGGTCACCATATGGGTGATCCGATCGAGCGGGTAGCTCGGGTCGACCGGCAGCCAGGCGGCACCGGACTTCGCGACAGCCCACACCGCGAGGACCGATTCGATGGAGCGGGGGATGCCGACGGCGATCACATCGTCGGGGCCGATCCCACTGTCGATGAGGACCCTGGCCAGGCGTGACGACGCCCGGTCGAGTTCGCGGTAGGTGAGGGTGCGGTCGCCGTCCGTCACCGCATCGCGATCCGGGTCGGCCGCGACGGCGGTGGCCAGCAGGTCGGGAAGCAGACCGGTGGCGGTCACCGGTCCTCCGCGCATACCGGTGAGCTGGGAAAGTTCGGGTGCCGACAGCAGTGATAGGTCGCCGACCGCAGTGTCGGGGGCGGTGACTGCCGCCGACAGTAGTCGCACGAAACGCGCACCTAGTGTGTGCATCTCGGGTTCGTCGAACAGGTCGGTGGCGTAAAGGGTGACGGCTTCGATGCCTGCGGGTTCGCCCGCTGCACCGCGTCGTTCGGCGAGGGTGATCTGCAGGTCGAATTTGGTGATGTCGAGTTCGATCTCACCGACCGTGACCGGCGAGCCCGCCAGCTCGAAAGTGGTGTCGAGAACGGCCTGGAAGTTGAGCGCCGCCTGGAACAGCGGGTGACGGGACTGCGAGCGAGCCGGGTTCACGACGTCGACCAGGCGATCGAAGGGAACGGTGGCGTGCGCGAAGGCGGCGAGGTCGGTTTCGCGGGTGTGCTCGAGCGCGGCGGTGAAGCTCGCGGCCGGGTCGACCTCGGTGCGCAGCACCAGGGTGTTGACGAACATGCCGATCAGGTCGTCGATGGCGCGGTCGCCGCGGCCCGCGACACCGGTACCGATGGCGATATCGGTGGTCCCGGACAGGCGCGCGAGGAGCACGGCCAGTGCGGTGTGCAGGACCATGAACAGCGAGGCGCCTGCCTGCTGCGCCAGGTCGGCGAGCTGACGGTGCAGGTCGGCGTCGATGGTGAAGGCGGTGCGCGCGCCGCGCATGCTCGGCTCGATCGGCCGCTGACGCGCCGAGGGCAGCTCGAGCTGGTCGGGCAGACCCGCGAGAGTCCGCTCCCAGAACGCGATTTCGCGCGAGGCAAGCGACTGTGGATCGGTTTCGGCGCCGAGGAGTTCGCGCTGCCAGAGGGCATAGTCGGCGTAGTGCACGCTCAGCGGCGCCCAACCAGGGTCGACGCCGTCCGTGGCGGCACGATAGGCGGTGAGCACGTCGCGCACCAGCACCTGCAACGAAACACCGTCTGCCGCGATGTGATGCAGTACGACAGCGAGTACGCACTCCGGCTCGCCGACGAACGCCGCACCATCGCTGCCGACGGGCTCAGCGGCGACGCCGGAACGGCGCGGTGCCGAGTTGTCCACAGCCGTGTCGGCGGTCGCCGGGACGACGAAGATGCCCGCGCGGAACGGAGCTTCGCGTTCGAGATCGAACCCGGCGCGAGCGAACCGAGTCAGCTCGGCATCGAGCTCGGCGGCCGACACTTCGGTGGGATCGCCGATGCGGACCAGTCCGGCATCGCGGATGACCTGCTCGGCGACCTCACCGCCAGGAGTATCGACCGCGGGAAACACGGTGCGCAGGGCTTCGTGCCGGTCGACAACCGCGTTCAGGGCGGCGACCAGTGCGGGGAGATCCGCGGTGCCACGCATGCGGATGACGAACGGCATGTTGTAGCCGGGGGCCGAGGGGTCGAAGCGGTTGAGGAACCAGATTCGTTGCTGCGCTGGGGAAAGCGGGATCAGCGCCGGGCGGGAGCGCGCGGTGAGCACCGGGAGCTGGGCCGAGACACCGGTGTCGTCGCGTGCGGCGATGGCGGTGGCGAGGCGGGCGACGGTGGTCGCGCCGAACAGGTCGCGCACGCCGAGGCGGCAGCCGAGGTCGGCGCCGAGGCGCGCCGCGACCTGGGTGGCGACCAGGCTGTTGCCGCCGAGAGCGAAGAAGTCGTCGTCGCGGCCGACGCGGTCGAGGCCGAGCACCTCACCGAACACCCTGGCCACCGTCTGTTCCACCGGGCCGACGGGTTCGGCGTAGGTGACGACGGTGCGGGTGGGGGCGGGCAACGCCTTGCGGTCCAGCTTGCCCGACGCGTTCACCGGGAGTGCATCGAGCAGCACGAACGCGGCCGGCACCATGTAAGCGGGCAGTGCGCGCAGTGCGGCCTCGCGCAGATCAGCGATCGCGACCGAGCCCGGCTCGGCTTCCACGACATAGGCGACCAACTGCTCGCCGACACCCGCGTCGTCACGGACCAGCACAACGGCGCGCGCCGCGGAATCGACGCTCTCCAGCACGGCCTCGATCTCGCCGAGCTCGATCCGCAGACCACGCAGCTTCACCTGAAAGTCGGTGCGCCCCAGATATTCCAGCTCGCCGTTGGTGGTCCAGCGGACGAGGTCGCCGGTGCGGTACATCCGCTCACCCGGCAGCGGATGAGCGACACCGGACCCGGCGTCGGTGGCGACAATCGCGGGCGCGGCGACGAAGCGTCCGGCGGTGAGCTCGGGACGTCCTACATAACCCCGGGCGAGCTGTACCCCCGACAGATACAGCTCACCCGGAGCCCCGACCGGAACAGGCCGCAGCCGTGAGTCGAGAACATGGAGCCGGGTGTTGAACACCGGCGCGCCGATCGGCACCGTGACCCGGTCGCTGTCGTTCACCTCGTGGAAGGTGACATCGACGGCGGCCTCGGTCGGGCCGTAGAGATTGTGCAGCCGGGCACCGGTCAGCAGCCGCAGCCGCTGGGCAGGCGCGGCGGGCAGTGCCTCGCCGGACGCGAAGACCAGTCGTAGCGAGGTGCGCTCGGCGATTTCCTGTTGGGCCAGAAAGACTTCGAGCATCGACGGCACGAAATGCGCGACGGTGACGCCGTATTCGGCGATCACCCGGCGCAGATACCCGGGATCGCGGTGGCCGTCCGGCTCGGCCAGCAGCAGGGTGGCGCCGATCTGCAAGGGCCAGAAGAACTCCCACACCGACACGTCGAACGTCATCGGGGTCTTCTGCAGCACCACGTCGACACCGTGCAGCCGGTAGGTCTGCTGCATCCACACCAGCCGGTTCACGATCGCGGCGTGCTCGACCGCGACACCCTTGGGCAGACCGGTGGAGCCGGAGGTGAAGATGACATAAGCGGGGTGACCGGGGCGCAGCGGCGCGGTGCGGTCGGCGTCGGTCAGCGGGGCGTCGTCGTAGTCGCCCAGCTCGATGGCGTCCACGGCCAGCACCGGCAGCCCGTCGACGTGGGCACGGTCGCGGGTGGTGGTGAGTACCGCGGCCGGGGCGGCGGTGGCGAGGATGTGCGCGATGCGCTCGGCCGGATGATCCGGATCGATCGGCACGTAGGCCGCGCCCGCGGCGAGCACCGCGTACATCGCCACGACCAGCTCGGGCGAACGCCGAATACTCAGCGCCACCAGCGATTCCGGGCCGATGCCGTCGGCCCGCAGCCGCCGGGCCAGCCGGTTGACCCGCTGAGCCAGCTCGCGATAGGTCAGCGTCGCGTCCCCGGAATGCGCGCCGTCGGCATCGCTGGGCGCGTCGGTGCGCAATGACGTGGCCATGCGCACGGCCACGTCGTCGGGGGTGCGCGCGACCTGGGCTTCGAACAGGGCGGGCAGGGTGGCCACCGGCGCCGAACGCTCGGCCAGCGCGGCGTCGACATCGAACCGGGTGGAATTCCAGATTCGGGTGCTGACCTGGAGTTCCAGCTCAGTCGCCACCTCGATCGCGCTCAGCGCGGTGTCCAGGTCGGCAGCGGCCAAACGCTCGAGGAAGCCGAGGAAGCGGGCGTGGTGCCTGGCCAGGGTGTCGGCGTCGTAGAGGTGGGGGTTGGCCTCGAAATCGACGTGCACGCGGTCGCGGTCGCCGTAGTAGACGTTGAGGCTCAGGTCCTCGATCGGGCCGGTGGACAGCACCCGGTAGCGGCCGGTGGTGGTTCCGAGCGTGAGGTCACTGCGGAAGAGCATGAAGTTGGCGAGCGGGCCGAACAGCGCGCGCCGGGCGGGGCGGCCGTCGTCCTCGGCGTCGCGGCGGATGTCCTCGGCACGGTAGCGCTGATGACGCAACGCACCCGCCACCTCGACCCGCGCCGCGCGCAGCAGCTCACCCCAGGTGGCGGCCGAACCCGCCGCGCCCGTCGGCAGTCGCAGCGGCACGATATTGGACAGCATCCCCGCCGAGCGTCGCATGACCGCGGTGGTCCGGGCGGTGACGGGCAGGCTCAGCACCGCGTCCGGGCGGTCGGTGAGACGGCCCAGATAGGCGGCGAAGGCGGCGAGCAGTACTGCGGAGATCGTCGAATCATCGCTGGCGGCAATGGTTTCCAGCCGGTCGACCAGTTTCTCCGACAGGCGCCCGCCGGTCACCAGGTTGATCGCCGAACGCGGCGCGGTACGGCCGTCGAGCGCGGTGGGGCTGTCGAGTCCGGCGATGCGCTGTGCCCAGTGCTCACGGTCGCCGACGAAACGAGTGCTCTCGCGATAGCGCTGTTCGCCCTCGACCAGCACCGACAGCTCACCCGGCACCACCTCGCGGGCCGGGGTGTCGAGCATCCGCGCGGTGTAGAGCTCGGCGATGCGCTGGGAGTTGGTGAACGCGCCGTACCCGTCGAGCACGATGTGATGGCCGCGCAGATACCAGAACCAGCGCGCGTCGCCGACCCGCAATACCGCGCCGGCCACCAGCCGGTCGGTGAGCAGGTCGATCGGGGCGCCGAACTCCGCGCGCATCCATTCGTGCGCGGCGGCCACGGGGTCGTCGTGGTGGCGCAGATCGATCAGCGGCAGCTCCTGCTCGACCGCGATGGTGTGGTCGACGTACTGGTGCGGGACGCCGTCGAACTCGCCGATGCGCACCAGCGGTGACCCGTAGGCGTGTGCGGCCTCGGCCGTAACCTGTTGCAGCACAGCGGCATCCAGCTCACCGTCGATGTCGACGTACTGGGCGATGGTGATCGGGACGTCGGGGTCGAGCAGCTGCGCGTACCAGACACCCAGCTGGGCCGGGGTCAGCGGAAACGGCAGACCGACAACCTGTGCTTCCTGTGGTCGCGCACTGAACCCACCCAACTCCGTACCGTGCACCAGAGCCTCCTCGTATCGCGAAAGAACAGCAGATCGAATGTTTTCGGGCAGCACGAATACACCTCGTGAACCGAAAGATTCGATATGAACGCGGTGGGCGTGCCGCCACACTCGCGCAAGATCCCCGACAGATCATGTGGACGAGATCGACGACCGAGGGGCCGCCGAGGCAACGGACGAGGTGTCCGTCGCGGGTGCCTAGCTGTTGATCATTCCTCCAACGGCTTTGTCAGTTACATCACATGGGCGCCTGTCCATGCAGTGCCGACAGTAAGCCTTCGATTAATAAAAAGGTACTTTTTCCGGTAAAAAACTCGGTCGATTGTCCAGTCCGTACCGGGGGTTGGTCACGACCAGGGCACGAGTGTGGGCTCCAACACATCGGCCACCGATATGTGAGCCACCACACCTTCAGACCGGGACACTATGAGCCGAAACGTTGCATCTGCGTTGCATCGGCGCCGATGCGCCGGTCGAGCACCCGGATCTTGGCTTCTATCTGCGCATACAGCGGCGAATCACGATCGACAGTCGACCGGTACGCGGCCCACGCTGCGGCATCGTCACGCCCTTCCGGGCACGAAGTCCAGCGACGCAGCACGCCGGCATCGGGGGTGGCCAGCACGGCCGTCCGCAAGCGG
Source organism: Nocardia sp. NPDC058518 (assembly GCF_042719655.1). NCBI lineage: Bacteria > Bacillati > Actinomycetota > Actinomycetes > Mycobacteriales > Nocardiaceae > Nocardia > Nocardia sp. NPDC058518. The sequence goes on along the minus strand of NZ_JBHXNJ010000012.1, from coordinate 60,041 downwards.
ACCCGGAGCTCGTCGCGGATGTCGCAGATGCCGGGCGCCGAGGAGCGCGGGAGCACCGGGCCCGCGTACAAGCGCAATGCGGATTCGATATCACCGGAGTCGAGAGCGGCCCGCAAGGCCTCCACATCGGTTGCGACATGCACGCGCAGACGGTAAGGGCGCGAACCGACGACCGAGGCACCGACCACCGACCGCAGCCGCGACATCGCCGCGCGGATCGTGCCGTTGTCCAGATCGGTGTCGTCCAGCAGCAGTGCCAAGTGGTCGGCGCCGAGGCCTTCGGGATATTCGGTGAGCAAGAGCAGGATCTCGGCATGACGCTGCGAGAGCGGCACCCGCTCACCCGCGATGCTCAACTGAGGTTGACCCAGTCCCAGCACGTCGAGGCCGAGCTTGGCCTGTTCGGTGTCGTCGCGGTTCGCCGGAGCCGGTGCCGCGATGCCGTGGCTCGCGCGCATCGCCCGCAGCACCAGGTCCATTTCGGCGGCGGTCGCGGCGGCTTTGACCAAAGCGAGGATTTCAGGCTTGGCCACCCGCATCCCGCCGGCAATCATCAAAACGCCGATCAGGCGGCCGTCCGGCTCGTGAACGGGGGCCGCGGCGCCGGTGATCTGGTGCATGCGATGCAGGAAATGTTCGGGTCCGTGGATCCAGGTGGCACGGCCGGTGCGCACCACGAGGCCGACGGCGTTGGTGCCGATCCGGCGCTCGCTCAGATCGTCACCCTCGCGCACGCCGATCTCGGCAGCGGCGGCGACCTGCTCGGGATGACCGTGCACCGACAGCACACGACCGAACTGGTCGGCCACCGTCACGATCAATCCGGCCTGCGACGCGTCCTGGACCAGCAGTTTGTCGATCAAGGGCATCAGTGCGGCGATGGGATGGGCATCGCGATAACGCTCCAGATCGGCGCCGCGCAGCCCGCGACCGTCGATGACGTCCGTCGGATCGACACCGCCGCGCACACCGCGCAGCCATGATTCGAGAACGAGCGGACGTAGTAGACCGGCCAGCTGGGTAAGCTGTTCACCACCGGCACTGAGAAATCCATGGGCCTGTGCGGCATAGGCTTCCAGAGCCCCGAGCTGTGCGCCCGACTCCGATGCCTGCCGTGGGGGCCTCCCACCTGCAAGATTGCTGACCATTTGCCTTTCTTTCCCGCTACAAACTGTACCGGGCAGTTATCGGGCAAAACGACAGAAGTCTGGGTTTGTCCCGCAGGTCACATCGTGGTATCAACTGTCACTTCGTCACACCCCCGTGTAGTCCGCTATAGCTGCGGCGAGCATCACTGTCGTGGCCTGTGGACCGCGGCCCAGCGGGACCGGCACGACCGACAGATCGGCGACCGTCAGGGCTTCGATGCCGTGGACGCGGCCCTGTTCGTCGACCACCGCGCGCTCGTCGTGCGCGGGGCCCATGCGGCAGGTACCGGAAAGATGTTGAGAAGTACCCAGGTTGGCGTATAGCCAGGCGTCGTCGATGGGGCCGATTCGCCGACCGAGCAGATCCGCGGTGAGCGCTACGCCGTCGCGAAGGCGGGCGCGGTCCCGTTCGCCGCGGAGATAGCGCTGGTCGACCTGGGCGGGGACGGCCGGATCTGCCGAAACCAGGGTCAGCTCGCCGGTCGACTCGGGATGCATCAGGGCGACCCCGATCCTGCGAAGACCCGGCGTGAACATCGGGGTGTACGGGCGTAGTTCCAGGTCGCCGATTTCGAGGACGTATTCGAGCGGGACGGCGGGCTCGGCGGGCCCGTGGTCGGGGAATTCGACGCCGATCTCGGGGTGATCGGTGCACCACGCGCCGACCGGAGCGGGCCGCACGATCGGCACACCGAGCGAGCGCAGCAGCGGTTCGGGCCCGATTCCGGATCTGATCAGCAGTGCGGCCGACTCCACCGCACCCGCGCACAACACCGTCTGATCGGCATAGGTACGCCCGCGCTCGCGACCGCGCGCCCACTCCACACCGATCACCCGGGTACCGCGCAGTAGTAGGCGGGTCACCATGGTGTCGCCGGTGACCGTCAGATTCGGTCGCTCCATCGCCGGATAAAGATGAGTGAAAGCGGGCCCCGCTCGATGACCTCGCGACACCGCCAACGGCACCGGGCCGTATCCATCTGTGTGGTTCGCACCGGGCCCGGTCGGTTCGTTGAGGTCGGGGATTTCGGTGAATCCCGCTGCCGCGCAACGCTCCGCGAATTCAGCGCTGAACGCGGTGCAGTCGCTGGTTCGTGAGATCGGGATCGGGCCTGCGACGCCGTGGCCGGGGGACGAGCCGAAATCCAGGTCGTGTTCGAGGTCGCAGAAAAAGGGCAGCACCGATTCGAACGACCAGCGCGGGCCTGCCACCGCACTCCACACCGCGAAGTCGGTGGCGGGTGGGCGGATGAAGTAGCTGCCGTTGATCGAACCGGATCCACCGATCAGCTTGCCGCGCACCAGGTTTCCCGGGTACCGCCACACCACCCGGGAGTCGGGACCGACCGGGAGGTGACCCGGGTCGAGCAGTTCGGTAGGCAGCTGCCCCATCGTCCGGTAGGCCGGTCCGGCTTCGAACACCAGCACCGAACGCGCCGGGTCAGCGCTGAGCCGGGCGGCGAGCACACATCCCGCCGACCCGGCTCCGACGATGAGAGTGCTCGTCACGCAGTCGTATTCAGCGGGGTGGCACGCTCGGTTTGAGCGCTTCGAAACTGCGCGCCCGGATGACGCCGAGCCACAGGCCCGTGCCGTAGGCCACGTCGTCGAGGCGTTTGTAGGCCACATAGCGCAGCGGGTCGAGGCCGCCTGCGTCGCGATGGGTGAACCAGTCGGCCAGGCCGTCGGCCAGTGCCATGGTGATGGCGATCTTGCGGATCCGGCTCGACGCGATGACGGCGAGTAGCGTCACCGGCCAATAGTCCCGGCACATCGCCGAAGCCAGTCGCCACATGCCGGCGAAGTAACCGCGCGCCAGGTAGACCGCGGCGATCCTGGTCGGGTTGTCGAGTTCGGTGAAGACCCGGCGCAGGCGGACGAGGGCCGTGGCCAGGGTGACGAGTCCGCCGAGCAGACCCCACTTCGACAATGTCGCGAACAGCAGACTCGCCAGCACGGTCCAGGTCGGCACCGACAGCGGCGAGACCAGGCCCGAGTGCCGTTTCCCCAGCGGTGCGGCACCGGTGCCGTAGAACAGCTTTCGCCCGAACCAGGCGCGGAAGGCCACCCGGTGATCGTGGGCGACGTGCGCGGCGGGCTCATAGCGCAACCGCCAGCCCGCGCGTTCGAGCCGCCAGCAGAGGTCGACATCCTCGGCCACCTGCATCGACTCGTCGAATCCGCCCTCGCCGAGCAGCGCGGCGCTCCTGGCCAGCAGTGCCGCGCTCGGCACATACGACACGATGCCGCGCGCGTGCACCGCCGACTCGCGGCGGCCGAGGTCGAGGGAGGAGCGGGTGTGCTCGTAGCGGGCGAGCGCGTTGGATTCGGAGTCCAGGGCGACGATGCGCGGCGCGACCAGCGCGACCTGCGGATCGCTGAAATGTCCGAGCATGACCTCGAGCCATCCGCTGCGTGGCACCACATCGGAGTCGAGGAACGCGACGAAGCCCGTAGTCGCCGCCTGCAATCCGGCATTGCGCGCGGCCGCGGGGCCGAGCGGGCTTTCGTGCCGCAGCACCGTCACCTGACCGCGGCCCGGTCGCGGCGGGATGCGGACCGGCTCGTCGGAACCGTCGTCGACGACGATCACATTGTGCCCGCGCAGCACCGCCAGCAGACGTAACAGCCCGTCGGCGTTGTTGTAGAGCGGGATGACGACGGTGACATCGTCGAGTGACGGTTCGAGCCGCGGACGTGGGTTGGCCACGCCGGAATCGAGCAGTCGGCGGGCGACGATCGCGGACTTGGTGTCGGTCACCTCCAGGTATCCGTCGCCGATCAACTCGGCGGCCTCCGGGGCCAAGCGCAGCATCCGTGCGGGCGATCCTCCGATCAGGATCCGACCCCCGGAAAATGCGCGTACCCGTGGATCGATCCGTACCCCGAAGCCGTCGGGCAGACGATCATGGCGCATTCCTCGCATGCTATGCGCAGTTGGCCTCTCAGACATCATCACCCCACAAAAAAGGAGGAAAGTCTGCCTGAAATGCCGCCCTGACCGGTTGCCGGACGTGTCAACAAGATCGGCAGCGCATTTCCGGCAACCAGCCTCGGGTCAGCCGAGCGGACTCTCGTTGCACGCCTTGGCAGGTGGGCGCTTCACGGTCAGCGGCAGCGACACCCTGGCACGGCTGCGAACCGGGCGGGAGTGGTCGACAGCAGGGCGCGGAATGGTGCGTCCGGGTGCCGTCAGCGCCGCTTCGCCATAGCCCTGCACGCACTCCGGGTCCGGTCCGTTGGCAGGCAGGCCGGTGAAGAACTTCGCCGCCATGCAGCCGCCGCGGCACGAATCGTAGTGCGAGCACTTGGTGCACGCGCCACCGTCGACCGGTTCGCGCAGTTCGGCGAAGAGCTCCGAGTCGGTCCAGACCGCGTCGAAACCACCGTCGGCGACGATGTTTCCGGCCTTGAAGCGGTCATGGATGGCGAAGGGACAGGCGTAGACGTCGCCGACCGGGTCGACCAGGCAGACCACGCGGCCCGCACCGCACATGTTCAAACCCGGTAGCGCCGAGCCGAATGCGGAAAGGTGGAAGAACGAGTCGCCGGTGAGCACACCCTCGCCGTTGAGCACGAGCCAGTCGTAGAGCTCGCGTTGCTGTTCGGGCAACGGGTGCAGTTCGTCCCACACGTCGGCGCCGCGACCCGAGGGGCGCAGCCGAGTGAGTCGCAAGGTGGCGCCGTATTTGTCGGCGATGGCCTTGAACTCGTCGAGCTGGGAGATGTTGTGGCGGGTGGCCACGACCGAGAGTTTCGCGTCCTTGAAACCCGCCGCGGCGAGGTTCGACAGCGCCTTGATCGCGGTGTCGTAGGAGCCGGGGCCGCGCACGGCGTCGTTGACCGCGGCGTCGGCACCGTCGAGGGAGATCTGCACGTCGACGTAGTCGCTGGCCGCCAAGCGCGCGGCGACCTCCTCGTTGATGCGAACGCCGTTGGTGGAGAACTTGACCCCCACATTGTGCGCGGTGGCGTAGTCGACGAGTTCCCAGAAGTCCGGGCGCACGGTCGGTTCACCGCCGCCGATGTTGACGTAGAAGATCTGCATGCGCTCGAACTCGTCGATCAGCGCCTTGCACTGTTCGGTGCTCAGTTCGTTCGGGTCGCGCCTGCCCGAGGAGGACAGGCAGTGCACACACGACAGGTTGCAGGCGTAGGTGAGTTCCCAGGTGAGGCAGATCGGTGCGGCCAGACCTGATTCGAAACGATCGATCAGCCTGCCGCCCTGCGTCGCGGGGCCCGCCTGCGGTGCGGCGGCGTGAATCGGGGCGGGTGCGGCGGTGACCGGGCCTGGTGTCGGCACGATCATGTCGGTATCGGCCAGCTGCCCGAGCGCGGCGAGGTGCGCGTCGGAGGCGTCGATGCCCTTGGCACGCAGTGCGTCACGCACAGAACTGTGCGTGGGCAGCGACCGGACCACGTCGACGAGATCGCGGCTCTTGAGGAACGAGAGCTTGCGGGTCCCGAAGTGGTACAGCAGCGCGCCGAAGGACTCCGGGCGCAACGAGACCCGCGGGTGCAGCGTCCAACGGGTGTCGAGATCGAGCATGGTCAGTACACGCCGCACATGCCGTCGATGCTGACCTCTTCGATCAGCGTCTCGGTGACCAGGTCCTCGTCGGATTCGACGGTCGCAGGCGTGGTGTTCTCAGGCATGACTACCTCCATTGTGTTGCCGGTCACCTCGGACCTTAACGTCAGTGACTGCCATAAAGGGCGGAATCGGAAAATCTTTCTCTGAGCACACCCCACCCCCATCGCGTGCGAACCCCTCTAGACTTCCGGGGGCAGGATGGGAAAAGGGCTGGTGGCCCGGAGGAGGAAGCTTGCGTAACCACGGAGGGGCGGGGAGTGGCGCAAATTCAACTCTGTCCGAGGCGGAGATTGTCGATGCGGCGCTCAAGGTGGTGCGGGAGGACGGGGTCGAGAAACTATCGATGCGTCGGCTCTCGCGCGAGCTCGGGGTGTCGCCGATGGCGCCGTACTACTACGTGGCCGACAAGCGCGAGCTGCTAGACCTCGTCGCCAGTGCCGCACTGCTCGGGGTGCGCAAGCCGCCGCGCGAGTCGGGTCCGTGGCAGCAGCGCCTGCGCGATCTGATCGATCAGATAGACGATAAACTGCGCACGCATCCCGGCCTGGGCGACATTTTGCTCGAGCAGATGCTCGGCAAGCAGCTCGACCTGATCGACGCCGTGATGGAGATCCTGTTCGACGCGGGCTTCAGCGACCGCAATGTGCTGGCCGCCTACGCGACCATCCACACCTACCTGTTCGGCCGCAGCAGAGTGAACCCGCGCGACCGTTCCGCGCCGGCGGATGTGCTGCTGCCCGAGGCCGTGGCCCGAGCCACGAAGTACATGTCCGACCTGCGCGGCAAGTACTCCTACGACTTCGGGATGGAGGTCCTGGTCGCCGGACTCGAGGCACAGCTTGCCCTGCAGGCGCGTCCCGGCCTAGCATGAAACTGAAACACGTTCTAGTTTTGCCCGAGAGGACGACATGACCACAGTCGAGGTTCCGCACGGCTCGCGCTCGGTGGTGCTGCGGGTAGCCGCGGTGATCGCCGAAACAGCCGATACCCACTCCGTGGTCTTCGAGGTGCCCGCCGAACTGCGTGAGCGCTTCACCTACTCCCCCGGCCAGTTCCTGACGCTGCGCATCCCGAGCGAGCAGACCGGATCGGTCGCCCGCTGCTATTCGCTGGCCAGTTCGCCGTTCACCGATGATCTGCCGAAGGTGACCGTCAAGCGCACCGAGGGCGGCTACGGCTCGAACTGGCTGTGCGACAACCTCGCCGCCGGCGACGAGGTCGAGGTGCTGCCGCCGTCGGGTGTGTTCACGCCCAAGAATCTCGACGAGAACCTGCTGCTGTTCGGGGCGGGTAGCGGGATCACACCGGTGATGTCGATCCTGAAGTCGGCGCTGTCGCAGGGTTCGGGCAAGATCGTGCTCGTCTACGCCAACCGCGACGCGAACTCGGTGATCTTCGCCGACGAACTCCGCGATCTCGTCGGCAAGCATCCCCAGCGATTCACCGTCATCCACTGGCTCGAACCGCTGCTCGGACTGCCGACCGCCGACATGCTGGCCACGCTGGTCGCGCCCTACACCGCCTACGAGGCGTTCATGTGCGGGCCGAAGCCGTTCATGGACCTGGTGCACGACTCGCTGGCCGCGCTCGAGGTGCCGCGGAACCGTACCCATGCCGAGGTGTTCAATTCCCTCGCGGGCGATCCGTTCGCCGACCACGCACCCGCCGAGGTGTCCGAGGCCGAGGCCGCCGACGCGGCGACGGTGGAGGTGGAGCTCGACGGTCAGGTGCACGAGATGTCGTGGCCGCGCAAGCAGACCCTGGTCGACATCATGCTCGACAAGGGTCTCGATGTGCCCTACTCCTGCCAGGAGGGCGAGTGCGGGTCGTGTGCCTGCACGGTGCTGGAAGGCAAAGTGGAGATGGCCAATTCGGAGATCCTGGATCCCGAGGACATCGAGAACGGGTACATCCTGGGCTGCCAGGCGCGGCCGGTGACCGATCGGCTGCGGATCCAGTTCTAGCGCATGGCGCGGTAGGCGGCGCGTTGCTCGGGGTCGAGGTGTTCGGTCGCGTAACTCAAAGCGGTGCGGCCCAATTCGGGTGCGTTCTTGTCGAGGAACTCGGTGAGCGCGGCCTGGTCGACGCGTTTGCCTATTTCGCGCAGCATCCAGCCGAGTGCTTTCTGGATGAGGTCTCGGCGGTCCGCCTGGAGGATTTCGGCGAGTTCCAGGGTCGTGCTCGGGTCGCCCGCCTTGATGAAGGCGAACGTGGACAGCAGGGCTACCCGGCGCTCCCAGAGTGAATCCTGCTCGGCCAGTTCGAAAAGCAGGGTGCGGTCTTTGTCGAGCAGCCACGGGCCGATGATGTTCTCGGCGGAGGCGTCGACCAGGTCCCAGTTGTTGACTCGGCCCCTTCGGACGGCCGCCAGGTAGAGGTCGACCATCTCCTCGCGGGCCTTGTCGTCGAAGACGCGCGGTTTCGATGCCGCGGCGAAGCGGGCGTTGAGGATGAACAGGGCGGCCAGGCGTTCCTCGTGGAGGGGGCTGTCCAGGAGTTCGTCGATCTGCGACAGGGGAAGCGTGGCGAACTTTTTCGCCACACTTCTGGTGACGGGGACTCGAATGCCGAGGAAGATGTCGCCCTCGCCGTATTCGCCGGGGCCGGACTTGAAGAAGCGTTGCAGGTGATGCGCGTCGGTGGGGTTCGCCAGGTCGGCGAGGGCCTTGCGCACCTGTGCAGCGGTGGGGAGCTCGGACACACGCACCTCCGGGTCGAGGGATTCTCTCCGCATTCAACACGGGTGCGGTGACATGTTCGCGCAGGCGGTCGCCTGCCGATCAAGCGGGCAGCGCGCCGAGCAGACGGCCCGACTCGAATGTCGCCGCACCGGAGGGCAATTCGCCCGGCCGACCGCTCGTGCGGACGGTGACCGTGCCGGTGCCGGTGGTGGGGCGACCGAGCTCGTCCATCTTGCGCAGGGTTTGGGCGGCGACGGCCTGGGCGCTGTCGAACAGACGCACGCCGTCGGGCAGGGCGGCGACGATGGCGTCGATGACCAGCGGGTAGTGCGTGCAACCGAGGACCACGCCCTCGACGTCGGCCGGGGTGCGCGCGGCGGAGTCGGCGATGGACTCGCGGATCGCCGTGACATCGCCGCGGTCGATCGCGTCGGCCAGTCCGTGGCAGGCGACCCCGACGACCTTCGCGTCACCGCCGAACCGGGCGATCAGGTCGGCTTGGTAACGGCTGGCGGTGGTCGCCGCCGTCGCCCATACCGCCACCGAATTGCATTGCGCGGCAGCCGGTTTGATGGCGGGCACCGTGCCGATCACCGGCACCGAAGCCCCCACCTCGGCCCGCACGTGATCCAACGCCGTGACACTGGCGGTATTGCACGGCAGCACGATCACCTCGGCCCCCGACTCGACCGCCTGCCGCGCCGCGCCGACGACCCGCTCGACCACCCACTGCTCGGGCTTTGGCCCCCACGGCGCGCCGTCGGGGTCGAGCAGCAGCAGCAGATCGACGTCGGGCCGCAGCTTGCGCAACCACGAAGCCGTAGGCAACAGGCCGAGGCCGGAATCGATGAGCGCGACGATCACCGCTACACCGTATTACAGGTGCGAGATCGGCCCTGCGCGCCCATGTGTGCGCCGCCCCTCCTACCCGGGGTCGAGTAGGCGTCTGGTCTGATCCCACAGTCCGTCGAGCAACAGGGGATTGTTGTGGAGCTTGGCGAACAGCAGCGCTCCCTCGAGTTGCGCGAGCACCGAACGGGCAGTGCTGACGGGATCGACGCCGTCGATCTCGGACACCAGGTCGGCGACGATCGTTGTCTGTTCATCGAAGATCTCTTGAATCCTCCTGCGCACCAGAGGTTCTCGGTCACTCAATTCGAGCCCGACGTTTGCCAGCATGCAGCCGCCGAGGTTGCCGGTGGCTGCCCGGTATACGTACTGAGCCTCGACTTGGGCGCGCACCAGCGATTCGAGGCGGGATGCCGGTGCGGTATCGCCGTCACGGGCGGCCAGCCACGTGGGGCGTTGCCCCTCCCAGTAGGCATCGATCACGGCGATCGACAGCGCCTCCTTGGAGGCGAAGAAGTGGTAGAAACTGCCCTTCCGCACGTCAGCACGCGCGCAGATCTCGGCGACGCCGATGGCGGCGTAGCCGCGCTGATGCATGAGATCCCCCGCGGAGTCGAGCAGGCGCTCTCGGGCATCACTCGTTCTTCCCATGTCCCCACAGTAGACGACCGGTCAACTTTCTGTTTATAGTTGACCGGTCGTCTACAAATGAAGGATGGACATGTCCACAATCACCGTTGCCGTCGCTTATCACAGCGGATACGGCCACACCGCGCGGCAAGCGAAGGCCGTAGCGTCGGGAGCAGAGAGCCTCGACGGCGCAACAGCCGTGCTGGTCGACGTCGAGGAACTCGGCGAGAACCTGTGGAACACCCTTGCCTCCGCCGACGCCATCGTGTTCGGCTCGCCCACCTACATGGCCAGCCACACCGCGGTGTTCCAGGCTTTCGCCGAGGCCAGTTCCGGGGTATGGCTCGAGCAAGGATGGAAGGACAAGGTCGCAGCCGGATTCACCAACTCCGCCGGTGTCAACGGCGACAAGCTCAACACCCTGGTCTGGCTTTCCCTGTTCGCCGCGCAACACGGGATGACTTGGGTCGGTCTCGGTCTGCCGCCCGGTTGGGCCTACACCGCTGCCGGTGAACGCGACTCGCTGAACGCGCTCGGCGGTTTTCTCGGCGCGATGGCGCAGTCGCCGTCCGACGTGGGGCCGGACGAGGCGCCTGTGCGCGCCGATCTGGACACCGCCGCGCACCTGGGCCGTCGCGTCGCCGAGCAAGCGCTGCTGCTGGCGCACGGCCGAGAGGTTGTGCCCCAGTGAACGCATTCACCGAACTGATGGGAATCGAACATCCCATCGTGCAAGGGCCGTTCGGCGGTGGGCTGTCCACGGTCGAGCTGCTGGGAACCGTCTCCGACGGCGGCGGGCTCGGCTCCTTCGGCGCACACATACTGGATGGGCAGGGCATCGTTGAGCTGGTGACCGAATGCCGGGCACGTACCCAGCGGCCTTTCAACATCAATCTGTGGATACCGCAACCGGACGAACCCACAACCCTCGCGGCTGCGGACAAGCTCCGGCTCCAACCGTTCTACACCGAACTCGGCACCGAACCCCCGCACGGCATCTTCACGCCGGACTACGCGGAGCAGCTCGCCGGGGTACTCGAAGCGGCGCCACCGGTAGTGAGTTTCGTGATGGGCATTCCCGACGCGGGATTTCTCGCGGCCGCCCGCAAGCGCGGGATTCTCACGCTCGGCACCGCCACCACGGTCGACGAAGCCGTTGCCATTGAGGCCGCGGGCATGGACGCGGTGGTCGCGTCCGGGTCCGACGCCGGTGGACATCGCGGCGCGTTCCTAGCCCCGGTGCACGAGTCGTTGGTCGGCACATTCTCACTGATTCCCCAGGTAGCGCAGTCTGTTTCGATCCCTGTCGTGGCAGCAGGCGGCATCGCCGACAGCCGTGGGGTCGCTGCCGCGCTGCTGCTCGGCGCGGACGCTGTGCAAATCGGGACCGGCTTTCTGGCCACCGAGCAATCAGGTGCGAGCGCGGTGCACCGCGCCGCGCTGCGCTCGGCAGGTGCCCGTACGACGGTGCTCACCCGACTGTTCTCGGGGCGGACGGCACGGGGCATCGCGAACCGCTTCGTGCGTGAGATGGCCAGGTACGAAGCCGAGGTACCCGCCTATCCCGCACAGAACGCCCTCATGATGCCGATCCGGAAAACCGCCGCACAGCAGGGTAGTTCAGAGCTGCTCAATCTGTGGTCCGGGCAGTCGGCGGCGCTGGTGGGCAGCACCGCCGCCGCCGAGTACCTGGCGGAGTTGGTCACCGGGCTGGGCAACCAGCAGGTCCCTGCCCACCTATGAGGTTCAGCCCGCTGCGGCGAGGAGGTCGGCTACCGGGGTGGGGGTGGCGAGTTTGGCGCGCAGTTTCATCACCTGGCCGGTCAGGCCGGCGCCGAGAACGGCGGTGAGAACGCCGTCGCGGGAATAGTAGGCGAGGAACTTGCGGCCGTCGTCGGTGACGATGGTGACGTCATCGTCGGGCGATGGGGTGCCGAGTGCCTGGATCTTGACGTCGTACTGGTCACTCCAGAAGTACGGGACGCGGGCCATGGTGGGGGGCGCGCCGCCGAGGAGGGCGGTGACCAGGAGTTTCGCCTGTTCACCGGCGCTGGTCCAGTGTTCTACGCGCTTGCGGACGCCGCTGTCGTGCTGCCAGGCGGCGACGTCGCCGACGGCCCAGACGGCGTCGGCGGAGGTGCGGCCGACCTCGTCTGCGAGGACGCCACCGCCCGCGGACCTGTCGGCCAGTTCGATGCCGGAGTCGGCCAGCCAATCGGTGACGGGGACGGAGCCGACGCCGACCACGACCAGGTCGGCGTCGATTTCGGTGCCGTCGGTGAAGACCGCGCCACGCACCCGGCCTGAGTCGTCGGCGCGCAGGGTGTCGACGCCGACGCCGCAGCGCAGGTCGACGCCTTCGTCGCGGTGCATGCGCGCCACCAGGCCACCGACCTGCTCGCCGAGAACCGAAGCGAGCGGGGTCGGCTGCGGTTCGACCAGGGTGACCTCGACTCCGGCAGCACGGAAGCTGGCCGCGAGTTCACAGCCGATGAAACCGGCGCCGATGATCAGTGCGCGGTTCGCACCGTCGAGTTCGGCGCGCAGGGTTTCGGCGTCCTCGTGGGCACGCAGCACGTGCACGCCCGCGACGTCGGGCAAGCTGGGCAGCCTGCGGGGGCGCAGACCCGTCGCGATGATCAGCTGGTCGTAGGCGACGGTGCTGCCGTCGGCCAGGGTGACGGTGCGCGCGGCGGTGTCGACGCCGGTGACGGCGGTGCCGAGGCGCAGTTCGATGTTCTTGTCCGCGAAGAACTCCGGCGGTCGAAGAGTGGTGTCGTCGGTCTCGCCACGCACGAACTGCTTCGACAGCGGCGGACGGTCGTACGGCGGGCGCGTCTCGTCACCGAGCAGCAGCACCCCGCCCTCGTACCCGGCCCGACGCAGTTCCTCGGCCGTGCGCAGGCCTGCCAGACCCGCTCCGACGATCACGATGGGCGCGCTCATGTTGTGTCCTCTCGGCATGCTCGGTCACCGACCACCCATGCCATGTTCTGCTGTGTCGCGGACCACTACGGCCCCCAGATGTTTGTACCAGTGCGCCGGGCCGCTGTGACACCCACGTCGCAACCCAACCGTGCCGCTTCCGATATCGACCGGGCGGTCAATCAGGAGTAGACCGAGGTCAGAAGTATTTTCGTCTCATCGAGGAGGCACAACCTATGTTCACCAACAGTCGCGCACAGGATTTTCTCGCTGTCGTGCTCGGCGCGTTCACCGCACTGTCGCCCCTGTGGCTCGCCACCAACGACAACGCCCGCTGGACCCTCATCGTGCTCGGCGTTCTCATCGCCGCGACCGGTCTGATCCAGATGGCCAGGGATGACCTGATCGTCGCCGACTACGCGATGGGCGTGTTCGGCGTGCTGCTGTTCATCTCGCCGTGGGCCATGGACTTCACCGCCTTCAGCGGCGCATCCTGGACCGCATGGGTGGTCGGAGTGGTGACGGCGGTGGTGGCGGTCGCCGCACTGCCCGCGATGAACCAGCGCCTGCACAACATGGCTCCACATCACTGATGCCGGGCCGACGAGTCGGGCGCCGCAACGCGAAACGCGATGGCGACGCCCGGCAACTCATCCTGGATGCCGCCGAAACCCTGTTCGCCACCCAGGGATTCGATGCCACCGCGACAGCAGCCGTCGCCGCGGCCGCCGACGTGCCGAAAGGACTGGTCTTCTACTACTTCCCCACCAAGAACGCGATCCTGTCCGCGCTCATGCGCGAGCGCGTCCCGGAACACCCGATCGACGACCTCACCGCCGTGGTCACCCCCGGCGATCCGGCCGCCAGCCTGATCAACCTCGACACCGCGATCAACCTGCGTGACCACCATTCCTCGGTCCTGCGCGTGATCATGTGGCGCGAGGCCGACACCCACCCCGACGTCCGCCGCACCCTGCGCGCCCTGCGCGACCAGCTCCTCGACGTCACCGCCCGGGTGCTGCAAGCCAGCACACCGGTCCCCGTTCGGCCCGGCACCCTCCATGCGTGCGCCGCCGCCTGGGTGTCCGCCATGTTCGCCATCGCCAGTACCGACCGCCTCCACGCCCTCGACGGCCTACCCGTTCCGACGGCCGACGACCTGATGAATGTCGCCCAGGTGGTCGCGGCGGGCATGACCCAACTCGGCTGACCCCGGCTCGGTCGGTGGGATGCCCGGCGAATTGCCGCGGAGCAGGCGGATGGCCGCCATCCCCAGGACGGCATGCAGGATGGCCGCGGTCGCGGCGACGACATGCAATCCGCTGACGAAGGCGCTGCGGGCATCCGCCAGTACGGCGGGGGCGAGGGCCGGGAGACGCAGGGTTTCGCCGAGGGTCGGAGCTAGGTCGGGGCCGTCGATGCGGAACAGCACGGCGGCCAGGGAACCGAACAGGGCGATACCGAGGGCGTTGCCGAGCTCGTTGCCGGTTTCGGCCAGCGCGGCGGCCGCCCCTGCCCGTTCGACCGGAACCGCGGCGACAGCGATATCGGCGACCACGCTGAACGAGATGCCGTAGCCGATGCCGGCGACCGCCGTCGCGGCGATGTACCAGCCGACACCGCCGCCTGTGCTGGTCGGCAACAGCAGTATCAGCCCGACCGCGATCGTGAAGTGGGCGGTGATCAGGGCTGCCGAGTGGCCGATGCGGGCGACGACGGCCGGGGTGACGACGGCGGCCACGGTGAGAACGAGGGCTCCGGGTACCGCGAGCAGCGCGGCGTCGGCGATGGACATCCCGAGGACCGATTGCAGGTAGGTCGCGGCCAGGTACGCGGTCGCCGACCAGGCTGCCAGTGGCAGGAACCCGGTGATGATCGCGATGGTGAAGACCCGGTTGCGGAACAAGGTGAAGTCGATGAGCGGGTTGTCGATGCGACCCTGCCTGCGGCCGAACGACCCGAGCAGAGCAATACCGGCCAGCCCGGCGATCACCGATGATATCGAGACACCTTGCGCAGCAATATGTTTCACCGCGTACATTGTCAGCAATAGCCCGGCCGCCGAGGTGAGCACGCTCACCACGTCGATGCGGCCGAGCCCGGTCGCGCGCACCTCACCGAGCAGGACCGGCGCCAGCACCAGGAACACCAGCACCACGGGCACATTGATCAGCAGCACCGACCCCCACCAGAATCGGGTGAGCAGCTGACCGGCCACGATCGGGCCGATCGCGAAACCCGCGGCGAAGGTGGCGGCGAAGATGCCGATCGCCTGCGCGCGTCGACGTGGGTCGGTGAACAGGGTGCCGAGCACGGCGAGCGCCGACGGCAGCAGCGTCGCACCGGCCACACCCATCAGGACGCGGAAGGCGATCAGCAGTTCGGGGCTGGTGGCGAAGGCCGCGCCCACCGAGCCGAGGCCGAACATCGCCGCGCCGATCATCAGCAGGCGCTTGCGGCCGTAACGGTCACCGATGGTGCCGAACGCGATCAGCAGTGCGCCGACCGCGAACCCGTAGCTGTCCAGGATCCAGAGGGATTCGTCGGCCGAAGGCGACAGCGCGTCGGTGATGGCGGGCATCGCCAGGAACAGCACCGAGCCGTCCATCGCGACGAGCAGTACGGGGCCGAGCACCACCAGCAGGCCCAGCCAGGACCGCAGCTCGGTGTCATGGGTTCGATTCATGTCACCGAGCTTGCGATCCGGCGCGGGCGGCAACCAGACCCCTGACGTGGGTACACCCAGCCGGGGTAGGCACGACCGCGCCCAGGTGCCTACGATCGGAACGATGGAGTTGGAAAGCCTCGGAACGTTCCTCAAGTCCCGCCGCGACCGCACCACCCCCGAACGGATCGGCCTACGTACCTTCGGTGTCACCCGCCGCGTGCCCGGCCTGCGTCGCGAGGAAATCGCTCAGCTCGCCGGGGTCAGTGCCGGGTACTACACCCGCCTCGAACAGGACCAGGCCGGAACCGTCTCCGCCCAGGTCATCGATGCCATCGCCCGGGTGCTCCAGCTCGACCCCGCCGAAACGGCCCACCTGCACAACCTCGCCGGTCAACCGGCCGTCCCGCGCCTGGTCAGGGCCGAACCGGAACAGCCCCACCCGCGGGTACTCACGCTGCTCACCTCACTCGGGGACACCATGCCCGCCGTCGTCCTCGGTCGCCGTGGCGATGTGCTCGCCTGGAACCGTGCCGGACACGCGCTCGTCGCCGAGCATCTCGACTTCACCGCGCCCAGCGACCCCGCGCGACGCCCGTCGATTCCGCGCCTGTTCTTCCTCGATCCCCTCGCCAGGGACCTGTATCGCAACTGGGACGAGCTCGCCCGCATTCACGTCGGCTACCTGCGGCTGACCGCGGGACGGTATCCCACCGACGCGCATCTGGCCGAACTGATCGGCGAACTCGCCATGCGCAGTACGACTTTCGCGACGCTGTGGGCTGGGGCGGAGGTCGCCGATTGCACCGTCGGGCCCATGGATCTGCGTCATCCTACGGTCGGGCGCGTGGATGTCGACTATCAGGTGTGGTTGCAGCCCGACAGTCCCGACCATCGGCTCGAGGTCTACACCGCGCGCGATGAGAGTTCGGCCGATGCGCTGCGCCTGCTGGCCGCATCCGCAGGGACGCGCCAACTCCCCGCGATGGTCGACTCCGAGACGTCGGACGGAACCCACCCGTAGGCATCACGGACGGAACCGGTGACGCCGCACGCAGTGCGACGCCACCGGTTTCGATCAGCCGCCCGTGATGATCGACTCGGCCGCACCCGGTGGGACCGGAGCATAGGAGTCGAACACCATCGAGTAGTTCGCTCGGCCACGGGTTTTCGAGCGCAGGTCCCCGATGTAGCCGAACATCTCCTGGAGCGGGGTCAGTGCGCGGATCACGTGCGCGCCACCCCGTTCCGTGAGGTCGGTGACCCGGCCACGACGGGCGTTGAGGTCACCGATCACCTCGCCGACGTACTCCTCCGGTGTCACGACCTCGACGGCCATCACCGGTTCGAGCAGTACCGGCTTCGCCCTCGCAACCGCGGCGCGCACCGCTGCCGCACCCGCGAGACGGAACGCCAGCTCCGACGAATCCTGCACGTGGGCGGCGCCGTCGAGCAGCGTCACCTTCACGTTCACCAGGGGGAAGCCGCCGAGCGTGCCGACGCACAGCGCGTCCTGTGCGCCCGCGTCGACCGCGGGGATGTACTCCCGCGGTACGCGCCCGCCGGTGACCCGGCTTTCGAACTCGTAGATCGCGTCGTCATCGGCCACGTGCGGTTCCAGCGCGATCACCACCTTGGCGAACTGCCCGTGCCCACCCTGCTGCTTGCGGTGGGTGTATTCGAACAGATCGACTGCAGCGGTGATGGTTTCGCGGTAGGCCACGCGTGGGGCGCCGATGTCGGCGTCGACCCGGAACTCCCGTTTCATCCGGTCGACCAGGATCTCCAGGTGCAGTTCGCCCATGCCACCGATGACCGTTTGACCGGTTTCGGCGTCGACGTGCACGGTGAACGTCGGGTCCTCGTCGGCCAGACGGGCCAGGGCGGTGCCCAGCTTGTCCTGGTCGGCGCGGGTCCTCGGTTCGATCGAGACGGCGAGTACCGGATCGGGGAAGGTCATCGACTCCAGCACGACGGGGGCTTCCCGATCGCACAGGGTGTCTCCGGTTCCCGTCGCCTTCAGGCCGATCACGGCACAGATCTGACCGGCCTGCACTCGCTCGACGGCGATCTCGGTGCTCGAATGCATCTGGAACAGCTTGCCGAGGCGCTCCTTTCGTCCATTGGTCGAATTCGATACGGTCGCTCCGGGTTCGGCGGTACCGGAGTACACCCGCAGGTAGACGAGCTTGCCGAAGAACGGGTGCAGCGCGACCTTGAACGCCAGGGCCGCGAACGGCTCGGCGATATCGGGCGCGCGATGGATGTGCTCGCCAGCCGGTGAGAATCCGTGCACAGCAACAACATCCAACGGCGACGGAAGGTAGTCGACGACGGCGTCCAGCAGCGGTTGCACGCCGATGTTCGCCAGGGCCGAGCCACACAGGACCGGGTAGGCCTGTGCGTCGATCGTCATCCGCCGGATGGCCGCTTTCAGCACGTCGACGGTGATCGGCTGACCGGCGAGGTAGCGCTCCAGCACTTCCTCGTCGGCTTCGGCGACCGCCGCTTCCAGCGCCTCGCGGTGTTGGAAGGCCTTGGTACGCAGCTCTTCCGGGATCTCGACCGTCTCGAAACGTGCACCGTGGTCGGTGTCGCCACGCCACACCTTCGCGGTCATCTCGACCAGGTCGATAACCCCTTCGAACTCCCGTTCCGCACCGATCGGCAGCTGAATCACCAATGGGCGCACCCGCAGTCGCTCCGCGATGGTCCGCACGGTGAACCCGAAATCGGCACCGAGCTTGTCCATCTTGTTCACGAAACAGATCCTCGGGACGCCGTACTTGTCGGCCTGGCGCCACACCTGCTCCGATTGCGGCTCCACGCCTTCCTTGGCGTCGAACACGGCGATCGCACCGTCGAGCACCCGCAGCGAGCGCTCCACCTCGACGGTGAAGTCGACGTGGCCAGGAGTGTCGAGGATGGTGATCTGGTGCTCGTTCCACGAGCAGGTGGTCGCCGCCGCCGCGATCGTGATGCCGTGTTCACGCTCCTGGATCATGCGATCCATCACCGCGGTGCCGTCGTGTACCTCGCCGAGGGTGCGGGTGACGCCGGTGTAGAACAGCACCCGCTCGGTGGTCGTGGTCTTGCCCGCGTCGATGTGGGCGGCGATGCCGATATTGCGTATGCGGGCGAGATCGATTCTGGTCATGGGAATCCCCCAGGCTGGTTCGGTCGATGAATCGACGCTCGCCGGTTGTGCGTTCCTGGGACGGCACGGGCGTCGGATCACGCGGCGCCGCACCGGCGCCGAAGGACCCGATGCGAGCTAGAACCGCGACTGCGGACGTGCTGTAACCATGCGACAAGTTCTACGCGAGGAGACGTCGCGCTGTCGACCGGATTTTCGCCGCCGGGCATAAACACGCCACCACCACGGTTCGTCACAACGAGCAGCCCCGCAACCACTAGGAGCCGACCGATGCCCGAAACCCCACTCGACCTGCACGCCCTCATCGCCGACTCCCGCATCGGCATCCTCGCCACCATCAAGTCCGACGGCCGCCCCCAGCTCTCCCCCGTCACCCCGTACTACGACCGCGCGGCGGGCATCATCTACGTCTCCATGACCGAAGGGCGCGCCAAGACGGTCAACCTCCGTCGCGATCCGCGCGCCGCCATCGAGGTCACCAGCGCCGACGGATGGTCGTGGGCCACCGCCGAAGGCACCGCGACATTGACCGGTCCCGGTACCGATCCGAATGGACCGGAAGTCGAGGCATTGGTCGACTACTACCGGGCAGCGGCGGGCGAGCATCCCGACTGGAACGAGTATCGCGAGGTCATGGTCTCGGACCGGCGGGTACTCATGGCGTTGTCCGTAGAGCACGTCTACGGGGCCAAGATTCGCTGAGTCAAGTTGTCGCGGAAAGGAATTCGGTGACGTCTGGGGCGAACCTGGCGTGTTTGATCGCACCCAGATGGGTGGTGGCGGGGTAGATGATCAGGCGGGAATCGGGGATGCCTTCGGCGGTGTAGCGGAACGAGGATTGGTCGTAGAACTCGTCGCGTTCGCCGGCGACGACCAGCGTGGGGGCGGTGATGTCGGTGAGGCGGTCGGTCAGGTCGAAGGCATCTTCGGCCTGCACGAAGGCGAGGGTGTCGGCGGGGTTCTTCGGGCGAAGCAGCGGGTCCGCCAGCCAGGCCATCGCGCCGACGAGGCGGGCCTTCAATGGCGATTCGATGCCCTGGGTTGCCAGGTGGTGCAGGGACCGCTTGCCCGCGGCCGCGGCCTGCGCGTAGTTCATCTGCGACGTGCGCGCGGCCTGGTCGAGCCGGTAGGCGGAGGAGGCGATCACCAGTCGGCGCACGGCGGACGGATGGTCGGCGGCGAGTTGCAGCGCTACCGAACCGCCCGAGGAAATGCCGAGAACGTCTACGGGAGCGTCGAATTCGGCGCGCAGGGCTTGCGCGTGCGCCTGCGCGATATCGGCCATCGAGGTGCCTGCCGTCATCCCCGGCGCGCGATTGACCGCGTACACCCGGAAGCTCCTGGCCAACGGCAGCATCGTCTTGATCTCGCTGGACCGCAGCCAGCCACGCGGATTGGCATGGTCGGGCGTGAACCACCGCAAGAACACCAGCGGCCGCCCCGACCCGAACGCGAGATAGGGCATCCCGTGTTCGAGCACCCCCTCGCTGACATCCAATTCCCGTTCGAGCGCAGCCCTGCCCATGACGTCTCCGATCCTGTCGAATGCGTTAGCGCCCCAACGCTACCGAGCACCACCGACAACCACGATGACCTGCGACGTCATCCACCGTCGGTAGGCTGGCGGTTCGTCGACTACAGGAGAATCCGATGGGACAACAATCGCTGCTGCGCCGCGGTGTCGGCGCGTTCAACACGGGCGTGGTCGCCCTGACCGAGGCACCCGTCATCGGCAAACTACTCGGCAAGGCCTTCGCCCAGATCACCTACGTCGGCCGCCGCTCCGGCCGCACCATCAGCACCCCCGTCAACTACCGCCGCTCCGGCGACGAATACCTCATCGGCGTGGCCATGCCGGACAAGAAGAGCTGGTGGCGCAACTTCCTGGGCGAAGGCGCCCCCGCCACCCTCCGCATCGACGGCATCGACCACC
Source organism: Nocardia sp. NPDC058518 (assembly GCF_042719655.1). Lineage (NCBI taxonomy): Bacteria > Bacillati > Actinomycetota > Actinomycetes > Mycobacteriales > Nocardiaceae > Nocardia > Nocardia sp. NPDC058518. The sequence goes on along the minus strand of NZ_JBHXNJ010000012.1, from coordinate 39,459 downwards.
CCGGCCACGCCATAGCGACCCGAGACGACCGCGGCGGAGTCTCCGTCCGCTTCCGACCGGAGTAGCTCGCACGGAAACGCCGAACGGCGCCGCTCCCAGGGGAGCGACGCCGTTCGGGTTGTGCAGTGGGTCTACAGACTCACTTGATGATCTTCGTGACGCGACCGGCACCGACGGTGCGGCCACCTTCGCGGATCGCGAAGCGCAGGCCTTCGTCCATGGCGACCGGCTGGATCAGCTTGACCAGCATCTCGGTATTGTCGCCGGGCATGACCATCTCGGTGCCCTCGGGGAGGGTAACGACGCCGGTCACGTCCGTGGTACGGAAGTAGAACTGCGGGCGGTAGTTGTTGAAGAACGGGGTGTGGCGGCCGCCCTCGTCCTTCGACAGGATGTACGCCTGGCCCTCGAACTCCGTGTGGGGAGTCGTGGTGCCCGGCTTGACGACAACCTGGCCACGCTCGACATCTTCGCGCTTGATGCCACGAACCAGCAGGCCGACGTTGTCGCCCGCCTGGCCCTGGTCGAGCAGCTTGCGGAACATCTCGATGCCGGTGACGGTGGTCTTGGTCGACTTCTCCTTGATGCCGACGATTTCCACCTCCTCGTTCACGTTGACGATGCCGCGCTCGACGCGACCGGTGACGACGGTGCCACGACCGGTGATCGTGAAGACGTCCTCAACGGGCATCAGGAACGGGAGCTCGGTCTCGCGGACCGGGTCCGGGATCGAGTCGTCGACGGCCTGCATGAGCTCGACGATGGCCTCGGCCCACTTCTCGTCGCCCTCGAGGGCCTTCAGACCGGAGACACGCACGACCGGCGCGTCCTCGTCGAATTCCTGCGAGGCCAGCAGTTCGCGGACCTCCATCTCGACGAGCTCGAGGATTTCCTCGTCGTCGACCATGTCCGACTTGTTCAGCGCGACCAGGATGTAGGGCACGCCGACCTGACGGGCGAGCAGCACGTGCTCGCGAGTCTGCGGCATCGGGCCATCGGTGGCCGCGACCACCAGGATGGCGCCGTCCATCTGCGCCGCACCGGTGATCATGTTCTTGATGTAGTCCGCGTGACCCGGGGCGTCGACGTGCGCGTAGTGGCGCTTCTCCGTCTGGTACTCGACGTGGGAGATGTTGATCGTGATACCACGAGCCTTCTCCTCCGGCGCCTTGTCGATCTGATCGAACGCGAACGCGTCGTTCAGGGTCGGGAACTTGTCAGCCAGCACCTTGGTGATCGCTGCAGTCAGCGTGGTCTTGCCGTGGTCGACGTGACCGATGGTGCCGATGTTGACGTGCGGCTTCGTCCGCTCGAACTTCGCCTTCGCCACTTTGGGTCCTCCTGGACTTGTTGGTGCGTGCATTTGCAGCAGTGCGTATGGTCATCCCCACTGGGGGTGGGGATCGGGTTTCTTCTTGACGTCCAGCACTTGCGGTCCAGTGTGTCACTGGACCGCAAGAGGGTTTTATTCGCCGGTCGCCTTAGCGATGATCTCCTTGGACACGTTGGCCGGAACCTCCGCGTACTGGGCGAACACCATGGAGTAGTTCGCGCGACCCTGGGTCTTGGACCGCAGGTCACCGATGTAACCGAACATCTCCGAGAGCGGAACCAGCGCCTTGACGACACGGGCACCACTGCGTTCCTCCATGGCCTGAATCTGGCCACGGCGGGAGTTGAGGTCGCCGATCACGTCGCCCATGTATTCCTCGGGCGTGATGACCTCGACCGCCATGAGCGGCTCGAGAATCACCGGACCGGCCTTACGGGCCGCTTCCTTGAGGGCCTGCGAACCCGCGATCTTGAACGCCATTTCCGAGGAGTCGACGTCGTGGTACGCGCCGTCGAGCAGGCTGACCTTCAGGTTCACCAGCGGGTAGCCGGCGAGCACGCCGTACTGCATGGCATCCTGGGCGCCCGCGTCGACCGACGGGATGTACTCACGGGGCACGCGACCACCGGAGACCTTGTTCTCGAACTCGTAGGTCGCGCCGTCTTCGCCGACGAACGGCTCGAGGGCGATGATGACCTTCGCGAACTGGCCGGAGCCACCCGTCTGCTTCTTGTGGGTGAACTCGTGCTTTTCGACCTTCTTGGTGATGGTCTCGCGGTAGGCCACCTGCGGCTTGCCGACGTTGGCCTCGACCTTGAACTCGCGACGCATACGGTCGACGAGGATGTCGAGGTGGAGCTCGCCCATGCCGCCGATGACGGTCTGGCCGGTCTCCTGGTCGAGCTTGACCGAGAACGTCGGGTCTTCGCGCGCCAGCTTCTGGATCGCGGTGCCGAGCTTCTCCTGGTCGGACTTGGTCTTGGGCTCGATCGAGACCTCGATGACCGGATCCGGGAAGGTCATCGACTCGAGGACGACCTGGTTCTGCGCGTCGGACAGGGTGTCACCGGTGGTGGTGTCCTTCAGGCCGATGACCGCGTAGATGTGGCCTGCCGACGCCGTGGCGACCGGCATCTCCTTGTTGGAGTGCATCTGGAACAGCTTGCCCAGACGCTCCTTCTTGCCCTTGGTCGAGTTGACGACCTGGGCGCCGGAGGCGACCTGACCCGAGTACACGCGCACGTAGGTGAGTTCACCGAAGAACGGGTGCACCGCGATCTTGAACGCCAGCGCCGCGAACGGCTCGTCGACGTTCGGCTTGCGGGTGATCAGCTCTTCTTCCTTGTTGGGCACGTGGCCGGTGGTGGCCTCGACGTCCAGCGGGGAAGGGAGGTAATCGATGACCGCGTCGAGCATGGGCTGAACGCCCTTGTTCTTGAACGCGGAACCACACAGCACCGGGTACAGCTCGGAGTTGACCGTCATCTTGCGGATGGCGCCCTTGATCTCCTCGATGGTGAGATCCTCGCCACCGAAGAACTTCTCGAGCAGTGCCTCGTCGGACTCGGCGACGGTCTCGAGCAGTTCCTGACGGTACTGCGCGGCCTTCTCCTCGAGGTCGGCCGGAATCGCGACGACTTCGTACTCTTCGCCGAGCTTGGTCTCGCCCTTCCAGACCTTGGCGTTGTTCTCGACCAGGTCGACGATGCCCTCGAAGTCGTTCTCAGCGCCGATCGGCAGCTGGATCACGAGCGGGCGAGCGCCGAGACGGTCCTTGATGGTCTGCACGGTGAAGTAGAAATCCGCACCGAGCTTGTCCATCTTGTTCACGAAGCAGATACGCGGCACGTCGTACTTGTCGGCCTGACGCCACACCTGCTCGGACTGGGGCTCGACACCCTCTTTGCCGTCGAACACCGCGACCGCACCATCGAGCACGCGGAGCGAACGCTCCACCTCGACGGTGAAGTCGACGTGCCCGGGGGTGTCGATGATGTTGATCTGGTTGTCTTTCCAGAAACAGGTGGTAGCCGCGGAGGTGATGGTGATACCACGCTCCTGCTCCTGCTCCATCCAGTCCATCGTGGCCGCGCCATCGTGAACTTCACCGATCTTGTACGTGATACCGGTGTAGAACAGGATGCGTTCGGTCGTGGTGGTCTTGCCCGCATCGATGTGGGCCATGATGCCGATGTTGCGGACCTTGTTCAGGTCGGTGAGCACGTCCTGTGCCACGAAATTCTCCCTTTTAAGTGACGGGCCGGGCAATCACCAGCGGTAGTGCGCGAAGGCCCGGTTCGACTCGGCCATCTTGTGGGTGTCCTCGCGACGCTTCACGGCGGCACCGAGGCCGTTGCTGGCATCGAGGAGCTCGTTGGCGAGACGCTCGACCATGGTCTTCTCGCGACGGGCGCGGGAGTAGCTGACCAGCCAGCGCAGCGCGAGGGTGTTGGCGCGGCCCGGACGGACCTCGACCGGCACCTGGTAGGTGGCGCCACCGACACGACGGGGCTTCACCTCGAGGGCGGGCTTGACGTTGTCCAGCGCGCGCTTGAGGGTGACGACCGGATCGGTGCCGGTCTTCTCACGCGCCTGCTCGAGTGCGCCGTAGACGATGCGCTCGGCGGTGGACTTCTTGCCGTCCATCAGGATCTTGTTGACCAGCTGAGTGACCAGCGGGGACCCGTAGACCGGGTCGTTGATCAGCGGACGCTTGGGTGCGGGGCCCTTGCGTGGCATATCAGCTCTTCTCCTTCTTGGCGCCGTAGCGGCTGCGCGCCTGCTTGCGGTTCTTCACGCCCTGGGTGTCGAGCGATCCACGGATGATCTTGTAACGGACACCAGGAAGGTCCTTCACACGACCGCCGCGAACGAGCACCATGGAGTGCTCCTGCAGGTTGTGGCCTTCACCGGGGATGTACGCCGTGACCTCGATCGCGCTGGTCAGGCGAACACGCGCGACCTTACGGAGCGCGGAGTTCGGCTTCTTGGGGGTGGTGGTGTACACGCGAGTGCACACGCCACGACGCTGCGGGCTCCCCTTCAGGGCCGCAGTCTTGGTCTTGGTGACCTTGTCGCGGCGACCCTTGCGGACCAGCTGGTTGATGGTTGGCATAGACCGGCTTTCCTTATTGGTAATTGCGCTTGGTGTGCAGTGTCTTGCAGTTCATCGAGCTTTCACTCGCACGTCAGACCACGTTTCCGTTAACCCGTGGTCGGGCGTGTCGCGGTGGCGCTCAGTGCCCTTTTCAAGGCACGTTGGAACGTATCGGCCGCTTTCGCTGGCCTACGTTCACACACGAACTTGCCCGTAGCAATCCGGGCACAGGGATCTACGATACCCACCTGCCCGATTCGGGGTCAAAGCGGGGGGCCGCGTCAAGCCTTCTACCGGGCGAGATCCAGAGTCAGCTCGACCAATTTCTGGGCGCCCGCGCACGGATCGGGGTGAGCCGAGCCGGGCCGGTAGTTGATCCACCAGCCGACGACGCCGACATCGGCGGCCGGTGCGGTGACGCCGCAGGAGTCGTTGTCGCCCGGCCGACGCACCTGCAGCGCCCTGCGGCCCTGCACGGTGATGTCGCCGGAGAGGTAGCCCAGCTTGTCGTTGGTGGTCTTCTCGTTGTTCAGGGTACCCATCTCGTACCAGTTGAGGCTGACCATGGCTCCCCCACCAGGTGCGTCCTCGACGTCCCACATGCAGACGGCACCGCTGAAGGAGGCACCGACGATCTTGGCGTTGCCGACGATCTCGCCGATCTTGTCGGGGGCCACCACCTCGCACTCGCGCAGTAGCTTGTCGAAGTCGGTGTTGATCGACTCCCCGCCGCCACCCTGGCCCAGCGGCTGGGCGGTGCCCTCGATCTTCTGGCCGCAGCCCGCCAGCGCGAGGGTGAGCATCAGCGCGGCGACGGCGATCCCGCCCGCCCTCACTTCAGCCGTCCCACGGTCAGCTCGGCCAGTTTCCTGGTCCGGTCGCACGGGTTCCCGCCGGTGGCGAAGAGGCCGGTGGATATCGACCATTCGAAGAAGTCGTCGTCGAGTTGCACGGCGAAGTCGCAGACAGTGCCCTCCGGCGCGAGTGCCTGGAAGCCGGGGTGGCCGCCGACGTCGACGGTCTCCGGTGCGCGGCCGACGTTGGACACCCATGCCTTCTCACGTTCGATCGGACTGCCACGGTAGGAGGCGAAAGTGACGCTGGGCGAAGATAATCCGGCCGCCTGCCAGTTGCAGCCGGTCGCGTTCTTGTAGACCCTCGCGATCTGGCCGAGGCCGGCCAGGGTGCGCACTTCGTCGTCGGTGACGTGACCGCACTCGCCGACGAAGGGGCCGAGTGAGGCGACCTTCGGTGGTGGTCGATTTGGCCCTGTCGGCGTATCGGAGTCGCCCCCCGATCCGCACGACGTCAGCATGACGACCAAGGTCATGCCGGTGATGATCGCCGAGGGGATCCGCATGCCATGAACTCTAACCGGCGGCGCGGTCCGGTCACAGGTTGCCGCGGGCCTCCTGTTCGCGTTCGATGGCCTGAAAAAGGGCCTTGAAGTTGCCTTTTCCGAAACCGAGTGAGCCGTGTCGCTCGATGAGTTCGAAGAAGACGGTGGGTCGATCGGTGAGAGGGCGGGTGAAGATCTGCAGGAGGTAGCCGTCCTCGTCGCGATCGACCAGGATGCCTCGGCGCTGGAGTTCGCCGACCGGGACCCGCACGGCACCGATCCTGGCGCGCAATTCCGGGTCCTCGTAATAGGTGTCGGGAGTTTGCAGGAATTCGACGCCCTCGGCGCGCAGGGCGTCGACGGTGGTGAGGATGTCGCCGGTGGCCAGGGCGATGTGCTGGACGCCGGGGCCGCGGTAGAACTCGAGGTACTCGTCGATCTGAGAACGCTTGCGGCCCACCGCCGGTTCGTTGAGCGGGAACTTCACGCGGTGGTTGCCGTTGGCGACGACCTTGCTCATCAGCGCGGAGTACTCGGTGGCGATGTCGTCGCCGACGAACTCGGCCATGTTCGTGAATCCCATGACGCCGCGGTAGAAGTCGACCCAGCGGTCCATCATGCCGAGTTCGACATTGCCGACCACGTGGTCGATCGCCTGGAACACGCGCTTGCCCGGCTCACGGGTGGAGGTGCGCGCGATATAGCCGGGGAGATAGGGGCCGACGTAATCGGAGCGGTCGATGAGGGTGTGTCTGGTGTCGCCGTAGGTGGCGAGTGCGGCGGAGCGGACGGTGCCGAATTCGTCGGTCTCGTCATGGGGTTCGACGAGGATCGTCGCACCGTGCTCGCGGGCCCAGGCGATGCAGCGGTCCACGTCGGGGACCTCGAGCGCGATATCGACGATGCCGTCGCCGTGGCGGTCGTGGTGTGCGACGAGTGGGCTGTCGGGGTCGACCGCGCCGGTGATCACGAACCGCGCTCCCCCGCTGCGCAGCACGAACGACTTGTGGTCGCGATTGCCGGTCTCCGGCCCCGAATATGCCTCGAGTCGCATGCCGAACGCGGATTGCAGGAAGTGGGCGCTCTGGGTCGCGTTGCCGACAACCCAGACGAGTGCGTCCCACCCGATCACCGGAAACGGATCGACACTGTCGTCGTGCTCGATCAGCCCGACGAGCTGCTGCTCAATGGTCATGACCTAGGAAATCGCGTCATGCCACAGGTGGGCAACTACCCCATATTTGCCTGAACAGGCTGGCTCGAGAAGCCACCGAATGCGCACAAATGGTGGACAATTTGAATAGCAACCGGACATGGAGGTCTTCTCATGCGCACGCCCGCGAAACTGGATGAGCTCGACCTGGCGATCCTCACCGCGATGCACGAGTTCCAGAAGGCCGGAATTCTCGAGCTGTCGCGGCGGACGAAGGTCGCGCGGGCCACGGTGCAGGCGCGGATCAACCGGATGGAGGAATCCGGGGTGATCGCCTCCTACGACCCACAGATCGATGTCACCGCAGCGGGTTTCGATGTCCAGGCGTTCGTGACCTTGGAGATCGCGCAGGGAGCGCTCGACCTGGTGAGCGCGGAGCTCGCGGCGATTCCGGGGGTGGTCGAGGCGTACGCGACGACCGGGTCCGGTGACGTGCTGTGCCGGATCGGGGCCGATTCACACGCCGGGTTGCAGTCGGTGTTGCTGAGCATCGACCGGACCGGGTCGGTGGTGCGGTCGCACAGCGTGGTCGTGTTGTCGACGGTGATCGCGCGCCGCACCATGCCGCTGCTGCGTACCCTGGCCCCCTCGGGTACCGCGAAGGCGCCCGCCTATCGGACCGAGCACCCCCGCTAGGGTTGCCGCTGTGACGGCGAGCAGCTCCTCTCGAGTCTATGACGGCCGCCCGGTCGATGATCGCCGGGCGGATCGACGGGCACAGTTCATCGCCGCCGGGCTCGCCGTGTTCGGCGAGCACGGCTACCAGGGCAGCTCCATCACCGGAGTGTGCAAGGCCGCCGGATTGGCGCGCGCGCAGTTCTATGAACACTTCGACAACCGTGAGATGTTGCTGCTCGCGGTCTACGACCTGATCCAGGCCGACGCCCGGCTCGCCGTGACCGAGGCGCTGGCAGCGGTCACCGATGCGGACGCGGCCACCCGGGCGCGAATCGCGGTGCGCGCCTATGCCGAGTCGATCGGCAGCGATCCTCGGCGCGCCCGGGTGTCGTTCGTCGAGATCGTCGGCGTGAGCGCGGGCGTGGAGAAGCATCGGGTCGAACAGCGTGAGATCTGGGTGCAGTTCTTCACCGCGGAGTTGCGACGGACGCTCGGGCAGGATTTCGTTCCGGCGGGCGGATATCGCGCCGGCGCAACGGGTTTCATCGGCGCATTGATGGCGCTGGTGCATCAGTGGAGTACCGGCGACCCGACCGGCGGGCCCGCTGCGGCGCGCGCCGAACTCGACGACCTCGTCGAGGTCCTCACCCTCTTCCTCATCAGCCTGATGTAGCTGCCCCGGCCTCGGCCGGGCACGCCGGATCTCACGTACCCGAGCCGGCGAGTGAGCCAGCGCATTCGCGCGAACATTTGAGACGGGCATCACTGCTGTGTCATAGTGATCGAAATGTTAGACGCTGGTGTCTGACTCAGGAGTGGATGGAGCGAGGCGTGACCTCCTCGAAACGGATTTCTCGCGGCTTTGCCGGTCTAGCAGCGGGAATCGCGACTCTGACGGTGTTCACGGCGACACCGGTGGCAGCCGACCCGGTCGTCGTGCAGCCGACCGCGGCGGTCCCGCTGCCGCCCGAGCTGGATCCGGGCTTCTACCGCCCGTCCCCGGAGCTGTTCGCCGGAAAGGCTCCCGGCGAGATCATCGCCGCGCGGCAAGTGAACGTGGCGAACCTTGGCTTGATTCCGGTGAACGTCGATGCCTGGCAACTGTCCTACCGATCGAACAACAGCCGTGACGAAGCGATCGCCGCGGTCGCGACCGTCTTGAAACCGCGGGGATCAGCGCCCGACAAACTGCTGTCGATGCAGGGCGCGGAAGACTCGCTCGCCGGATACTGTGCACCGTCCTACGCCATGCAGCAGTGGTCGGTGGCCGCGCTGGCCGGCCAGATCGTCACACCGGCGGAGTTCGTGATCGCCCAGGGCGCGGTGCAGCAGGGCTGGGGCGTGGTGATTCCCGACCATCAGGGGCCCGACGACGCCTTCGCGGCCGGGCCGCTCGCAGGCCGAATCACCCTCGACGGCATCCGCGCCGCCGAGAACTTCGAACAGATGCGACTCTCACCCGACGTGCGCGCCGCGCTGTTCGGCTACTCCGGCGGCGCGATCGCGACCGGTCACGCGGCGGAGCTGAAGCAGAGCTACGCCCCGGAACTCAACATCGTCGGCGCCGCCGAGGGCGGTGTACCCGCCGACCTCGGAGCCATCGTGGAGGTCGGCAACAACCAGCTGTGGTCGGGCATGATCATGGCGGCCATCCTCGGGCTCGCCCGCGAGTATCCGGAGTTCGCCGACCTGCTGAACCGCGACCTCGATCCGTTCGGCCAGGCGCTGGCGCAGGTGAAGGGCAAGCTGTGCGTCCAGTACAACACCATCCTTTTCCCGTTCCTGAACATCACCGGGATGCTGCGAGTACCGGGTGATCCGTTGGAGCACCCCGTCGTCCGCGATGTGCTCGACAAGACGCGCATGGGTAAGTCCCTGCCGGATATGCCGATGTTCATCTGGAACGCCAACCCCGATGAGCTGATTCCGGTCGGCCCGGTGAACACCCTGGTCGACACCTACTGCCAGAACCCCGATGCCCAGGTCCGCTACACCCGCGAGCACCTCGGCGAGCACATCACCACCCAGCTGTCCGGTGTCGCCACCGCCCTGCTCTGGGTCCGTGACCGCCTGACGGAGTACCCGCCGAGGCGGGATGCAGCATCAAGGACGACACGCTGATGGCGCTGAACCCGGAGGGTCTGAGCCTGCTGGCCGCCACCTTCGGCGAGACGTTCGCGTCGTTCTTCGGCAAGCCGATCGGCGTCAAGTAGCCGACGGGGTCACTGCCGGGCGAGCCTGGTGAGCAGGCCGTGCACGTGCGCCTCGGCGGCGGCGAGACCGTCGAGGACGGCGCGGACCGCGAGCACATCGCGGATGCGGTCGTCGTCGACGGCGGGTGTCCAGCTCTGCTCGGTGTGTTGCCTCGACGTTAAGGCGCTGTCACGGGCGCAGGTCCGCACCCGGTGCCAGGATCTCCACGACCGGCTCGCTCTCGGGTTCGAGGAAGGCCAGCAGCGCCACCGCCTCCGGTTCCACCTGCGCCGCTTCGGCTTTCGTCCAGTCACGATTCGGGCTGACGCACAGCCGGGCGGTGCCACCGTTGACGAAGATCTTGTACATCCCGGCAAGGAAACCGTCGATCAGGATCGGCGAGACATTGGTCGTGAAGGTGCGCAGGGGCGGTGCGGAGGTGTCGCCGACGATGCGGGAGCGGTCCTTGTGCGAGAGCAGGGCGTTGTCGAACCAACCGAGCAGCCGGACGGGGGCCGGCAGGTCGGGATCGGCGAGTTCGAGGTCGGCTGCGTCGTAAAGGGTGCGGCCGCGGTCGTCGGTGTAGGTGCGGACCCGGTCGCCGAGTTCGGTGACGGCCTGCTTCATGGCAGGCAGCCGTGACCAGGCCTGCATGTCCATCGTGCTCGCGGGACCGAACGCGCGCAGGTAGCGCAGGATCAGTTCCGATGCCGGGTAGGTCGGGTCGAGTGGTGCGCCCAGCCAGGGCTGGATTCGCGACCAGACCGGGCGGCTGTTGTCGCGCCAGCGGCCGCGCGGCGGCGTTTGCAGGACGGGGAGTTGGTACAGCCAGGTCTGCATGACGGCACCGGGGTCGCGGTCGGAGTAGCAGCGGGTGGCTGCGGCGCGCAGGTCCGCCGTCGACATCGGTTCGTCGCCCAGCGCCGCCTCACCGTGCGCACGCACCTCGTCGGGGTCGAGGCCGACCATCGCGCCGAAGTTGAAACCCTTACGGAACGGCGCGTTTTCCAGAACCGGCTGGATGTGGGGTGCGATGCGCAGCGCGTCCGGCGGCGTGACGAGGTGAATCGTGCCGCGCATCAAGGTGATCCGGACGAGTGACCGGTCATCGAGGCCGTTCGTCACCGTCGCGGCATCGAAATCGGCTATCCGACTCCATAACCCGACGAACGGTGGCGGTACGTCTTGCGCCTGCAAACCGATCAGATGGTCACACATCTGGGCGGCGGTCAGCGTGGAGCGCTCCAGCAGATGCTGCCGGGCCAGCAAGGTCCGGTTGAGCGTTCGATTCGACAGCTGCATTCGAGTTCCTCCGTCGGCCCGCGATGATCCGCCGACATTACCGCCGACCGCTGACATCCGGGTCAGCGCAGCTGCACGACCACCTTGCCGGTGGCGGTCCGGTTATCCAGTGCCGCAACGGCTTCGGCGGTGCTCTCCAGCGGGTACAGCACCGGATCGGGGGCGGGAATCGCGCCGGAGGCGAGCAGCGGCGCGATCTCGGACCACTGTTCGGCGAGGTAGGTGGGATGGGTCATCACCCATTCGCCCCAGGCGGCACCGACGACCTCCACGTTCTTGAGCAGCAGGCGATTCACCTTCACCGTCGGGATCTCCCCCGCGGTGAAGCCGACGACCAGCAGCCTGCCGCCGCCCGCCAGCGAGCGCACGCTATCGGTGAAGCGGTCGCCACCGACCGGGTCGAGGACGATATCGACGCCGCGCCCGCCGGTCAGCTCCTTCACCGCGGCGAGCCAGCCGTCGGTGAGTACTACGTCGGTGGCGCCATTGGCCTTGGCCACCTGAGCTTTCTCGTCGGTGCTCACCACCGCGATCACCCGGCCCGCGCCGAGCGCCTTGGCCATCCGCAGGGTGGAGGTGCCGACCCCGCCTGCCGCGCCGTGCACCAGGACCGTCTCGCCCTCGGCCAGCCTGCCGCGCTTGGTCAGGCAGAAGTGGACGGTGAGGTCGTTGAACAGCACGCCCGCGCCCGCTTCGAGGGAGATGTTGTCGGGCAGCGCGAACACGGCGTGCTCGGGCGACACCGCCACCTCGGCGACACCGTTGCCCAGCATGGTCAGCGCTGCGACCCGGTCGCCGGGGCGCAGCGACGACCCCTCCGGTGCCTCGCGCACGACCCCGGCCACCTCGCCGCCGACGACGAAAGGCAGGCCCGGCTTCATCTGATAGAGACCGCGCGTCATCAGCACATCGGGGAAGGCGATGCCCGCGGCGTGCACGTCGATCAGGACACCGCCCGGATAGGCCACGGGCTCGGGCAGCTCGACGATCTCGATCGCCGACGGTCCGTCCAACTTGCCGATCTGGGCTGCGCGCATTTCCGACACCTCTCTGCGATGACATTCACCCGCGAACATAACCCGGCGAGCGGTTCAACGATGGGCGAACTCGGTCACCGTTTCGCTGAACGGCGGTTTACCTGGAACGGTGATGGTGAGACCGTCGGCACTGAGCAGGTACTGGGTGCCGTCGGTGTAGTTGGTCGCGATGAACGAGCCGTCGCCGTTGGGCACCGGATCGTTGAGCGTGATGACGGCGCCGTCATTGACCCGGACACCCTTGTAGTAATAGCGCTGATCACCGGTGTGGCAGATGACCACTCGCGATTGGGTGGTGCGGGCGATGGACATCGCGGCGTCGTTGTCATGACAGCGCGGGCCTCCAGAAAGGAAGCCCTGACCGTCGGCGCCGGTGACACTCGACCGCAGCGGCGGGACGGTGGTTTCGGTGGGCAACTGTGCTGTGGAGGCATACGTCTGGCTCGCGGTGTCGATCACGGACGGTTCGACGACGCCGGAATCGAGCGATGGCGGGACGGCCACGTTGCGACGGTCATCGACGCTCATCATGAACCACACCCCGATGCCGACCGCCGCCAGCGCGATCAGCGAGCCCAGCGCGCCGACCAGCAATGGTGTCGCCGAATTACGTTGCGGGGGAATCGGTATCGGCGCCGATGGATGGGTGTACCCACTCCCCTGGCTGGGACCGACCACCCGTTGTGATGCCCGAACGACCGTGGACTCGTGTCCTGCCGCGCGTGTGGGCCGGGGTTCGGTCACGCGACGCATCGGCTGCGGTTCGGCCGATTGTGGGCCTGTCACGCGACGCGTCGAATTCGGTTCCGCGGGTTGCGGACCCGTGACGCGAGGTATCGGGGTGAATGAACCGGCACCGGTCGCGGATCGGGCCGGCCCTCGAGTTGTCGGCGACGACAGCGATCCGGCGGAGAAAGCCGCCGAAGCACGGGTTGCCGGCGACGACTCGGCCGACAGGGCCGCGGAGGCGCGAGTCGGCGGGGACTGTGAGTCTGCCGGGACGGCAGCCGCGCCACGGGTCGGCGGCGAGTGCGAGTCGCGCGAGAGGGCCGCCGAGTCCCGAGTCGGGGGCGACTGCGAGTCGGGCGAAAACGCCGCAGGGTCCCGAGCAGGGTGCGAGTCGCGCGGCAGAGCCGCGGAGTCCCGGGTCGGCAGGGGTTGCGAGTCGCGCGAAAGAGCCGCAGAGTCCCGGGTCGGCGGGAGTTGTGAGTCGGCTGGGACGACAGCGGAGCCGCGGGTCGTCGGTGGGGACGGCGGAACGTCGGAGCGGTGCGGTGGCGTCTGCGGGCCGGTGATCTCGATTCGAGGGCCGGATACCGTTGCGGGAGTGGAGCGCTCGGCCTGGATCAGCGCGGCTCTGGCGGCACGGGCCAGGTCGATGGGCGAGGCGTAGCGCTGGTCGGGGCGCTTGGCCATGCCGCGCTCGATAACCGGGTCGAAGGTGGTGAGCGTGGGATCGGCGGCGCTGGGGCGCGGAGCGGGCGCCATCTGATGCGAGCCGATCGCGCCCGCGAGGCTGTTCACCGGGAACGGCACCCGGCCGACCAGCGATTCGTAGAGCACACAGGTGAGCGCGTAGGTGTCCACCGACGCCGACATCGGCACGCTCTCGAACCGCTCCGGCGCCATGTACGCCATGGAACCGACCGCGCTGCCCGCGCTGGTGAGCTGCGGATCGGTGGCGGCGTGGGCGATGCCGAAGTCGACCAGATAGGCGAACAGGTTGCCGGTGAGCAGGATGTTGGCCGGTTTCACGTCGCGATGGACCAGGCCTGCCTCGTGCGCGGCATCGAGCGCGAACGCGATCTGCTCGATCACCTGCACCGCCTCGACGGGGGTGAGCTTGCCGTACTGCTGGAGCCGCTCCTTGAGATCGACGCCCTTGACCAGGCGCATGTCGATATACAGGACGCCGTCGACCTCGCCCCAGTCGTGCACCGGGATGACGTGCGGTTCCTGCACGCTCGCCATCGCGTGCGATTCGCGGCGGAAGCGCTGCACGAAGGTGGGGTCGGTGGCGAGTTCGCGGTTGAGCATCTTGAGGGCGACAACACGATTCTTGGAGGTGTCGTAGGCCTCGTAGACCTCCCCCATACCGCCGACTCCGATAAGTCTGCGAATTTCATAGCGCCCGAACATCGAGCCCGCCATTGCTCCGCCGGCCATTCAAGCAGGCTACCTGGGCGCGGATAGGTCTGTCATGTAGGACAACCGCGCTCCTACCCCCTTGGTGATCGTCACCTGGTACCCCTAGTCCCGACTCGCCGCGAGGGTGTGATCTGCGACCCGTAAAGTCGTCTACAGAACTACGCAAGAAGTCGCGGCGCACCCTGGTGTGCCGCGCAAGGAGCACACGTGTCACTCGATCAGCCACTGGCCCCGCTTCCCGAGGAGGGCACGGGTTTCGCCACGGCGTGGCCTGTCCGGGCCGGCGACGTGGATCCTTATCAACGACTGCGCCTGGATGCCGTGGCGCGCTACCTGTCCGATATCGCCTGGGACGAGCTGAATCAGACGGCTCTGCATCTCACCGATCCCACCTGGATCGTGCGCCGCACCGTCATCGACGTGATCCGCCCGGTCGTCTGGCCCGATCACGTGCATCTCGAGCGCTGGTGTTCGTCGATGTCCACCCGGTGGACGAACATGCGCACGCGGATCACCAGCGAACGCGGCGGGCTGATCGAGACCGAGGGATTCTGGATCAACCTCAGCGAATCGAGCAATCTGCCCGCCCGGATCAGCGACGACGGCCTTGCCTACCTGGCCCGATCCACCGACGAGCATCGCCTGCGCTGGCGGCCCTATCTCACCGATCCGGCGCCGCGCGAGAGCGATACCGACCTGCCGTTCCCGGTCCGCGCCACCGATATCGACCAGTACAACCACGTCAACAATGCCTGCTACTGGCAGGCCGTCGAACAGTTCCTCGTCGACTTCCCGAAGCTGGTCGCCGGACCGCACCGCGCCGTGATCGAGTACGTGGCACCGGTGCTGGCCCGCGAGCACATCACCGTGCGCGCCCGCCACGAACCGGGTGACCGGAACGGGCAAACGGTGCTGCGGCTGTGGTTCGTGGTCGGCGGCGTCACCACGACCGTCGTCAGAATCATGCCGCTCCCCCAATAGCCCCGGACCCATCTAGGGACCGGGGCCATCGGCTACTACCCCTTCGCGGCCTTGAGGAGGTCGGCGCGGGTCGTGAACTTGACCCGCGGCCTGCCTGCCGCCTTGCCCGCGGTCTTCTCGGCCTGGTCGATGGTCTTCCAGCCCTTGCGGTCGACCAGATCGGGCTGACGCTGCGCGAGCAGTGCGCGCAGGGCGGCCCGGTCGCCGGTCGGTGCGGTGAGTTTGCCCGCGATGAAGTCGGCGATCACCGCTTCGACGGTTTCCTCGGCATCGACCCGGTTGGAGCCGATCACCCCGCGCGGGCCGCGCTTGATCCAGCCGGAGACATAGACGCCGGGGACGGGCTCGGTCGCATCGAGGACCCGGCCGTGCTCGCTGGGCACCGTGCCGCGGCGCTCGTCGAAGGGCAGGCCTGCGACGGGCACGCCGCGGTAGCCGATCGCGCGCAGTACCAGTCCGGTGTCGATGGTTTCGGTGCGGTCGGTGGCGGTGGCCACCAATTGCCCGTTCTCCTCGGTCAATTCGTTGTGCGCGAACTCGATCGCGGTGACCGCGTCGGTGCCGTGCACCGCGGTCGGCGCGGCGAGGTAGCGGAAGACGATCCGCTTGTTCGCCGGGTCGGACTTCGCCGTCGAATACTCTTGCGCGAGTTCGTACTTCAGGCGCAACGAGGGTTCGATGTTCGGATCGTCGAGCACCGCACGGCTGTGCGGGTCGAGTTCGACATCGGCGGGGTCGACGATCACATCGACGCCGTTGCGATGGGTGAGCGCCAGGAACTCCGGCGAACTGTAGGCGGCCTGCAGCGGGCCGCGCCGACCGAGGATCACGACCTCGCGAATCTTGCTGCGGCGCAGGGCGTCCAGCGTGTGGTCGGCGATATCGGTCTTGGCGAGCTCGTCGGGGTCACCGGTGAGCACGCGCGCCACATCGAGGGCGACGTTGCCGTTGCCGACGATCACCGCGCGCTCGCCGGAGAGGTCGAACTCGCGGTCGGCGAAATCGGGGTGGCCGTTGTACCAGGCCACGAACTCGGTGGCCGAGTGGCTGCCGGGCAGGTCCTCGCCGGGGATGTCGAGCGAGCGGTCGCTCGAGGCACCGACGGCGTAGATCACCGCGTGGTGGTGGTCGAGGAGCTCCTGGTGATCGATGTGCTCACCGACCTCGACATTGAGGTAGTACTGCAGCGAGTCGCGACGGAACGCCGACTCGAACATCTCGGCGACGCCCTTGGTACCCGCGTGATCGGGGGCGACGCCCGCGCGCACCAGACCCCACGGGGTCGGTAGCCGGTCGAACATCTCGATCTCGACGTCGCTGCGCCGCAGCAGTTCGTCGGCGGCGTAGCAGGCCGCGGGGCCCGCACCGACGATCGCGACCCGCAGCGTGCCCAGACTCTTGGGCGGGCGGGCAGGCGTGCTCAGCGGGTCGAAGTTCGACTCGAGCGGGTGGCGCTGGAAGTAGGCCGCGTTGATCTCGCGATACCTGGCCAGCGAGGCGAGCAGGTCGTCCTCGGAGAAGATCGCGTCCACCGGGCACGCGTCGACGCAGGCACCGCAGTCGATGCAGGTGTCA
This sequence comes from Nocardia sp. NPDC058518, assembly GCF_042719655.1. Taxonomy (NCBI): domain Bacteria; kingdom Bacillati; phylum Actinomycetota; class Actinomycetes; order Mycobacteriales; family Nocardiaceae; genus Nocardia; species Nocardia sp. NPDC058518. The sequence goes on along the minus strand of NZ_JBHXNJ010000012.1, from coordinate 22,623 downwards.
GGGTCGATGTACAGCATCTCCGCCGTGGCGAACTCCGGTTGATCCGGAGTCGGGCGGATGCAGTCGACCGGGCATTCGGTGACGCAGCTGGCGTCGTTGCAACAACGCTGCGTGATGACGTAGGCCATAGGGTGCAGATCCTCGAAATGTGTGGTCGGTGGCTCGAGGCGCCGCCGGGACGGGCCCGCGGCGGGTGAGCCGCGGGCACATCATCGGTGACGCACCTTTCAGTGTGCCTCGAGTGTGACCGCGACCTCACCGCTGCCCAGGATTACGGTGGTCTCATGGTGGCGACCCTGATCTTGATGCGGCACGGAAAATCGGCCTACCCCGACAATGTCGACGACCACGCCCGCCCGCTGGCACCGCGTGGCGAGCGCGAAGCGGCGCTGGCCGGCGCCTGGCTGCGCGCCTCCCAGCCGCCGATCGACGCCGTGCGCTGCTCGACGGCCGAGCGCACCAGGCAGACGCTGGCCGCCACCGGCATCACGGCGCCGGTCGAGTACACCGACGACATCTACGACGCGAACCCGCACACCCTGATGGAACTGATCGGGCTCACCGACGACTCGATCTCGACGCTGCTCGTCGTCGGCCACGTTCCAGGGATCCCCTGGACCGCGTGGGAACTGGCGAGCAACCGCGAATCCGATCAGGCGACCGAACTCAGCCGCAAGTTCCCCACCTCGGCGCTGGCCGTGCTCGAATTCGACCGGCCGTGGGCACAACTGGGCCCCGGAACGGGCGAACTCACGTCATTCCACGTCCCGCGCTGAGTCACGCGGTGGCTCACTTCAGCAACTTGCCGCCGACGACGATGCCCACCCCCAGCAGCGCGAGGAGCAGGAACGCGACGAATCCGTTCGTCAGCGCCCAGACCACGCCTAGCACGAGTACCACCGGCGCCACCGCGATCGCGGTGATCACCGGGCTCTCCTTGACCGTTTCCCAAGCCGAGCGGGCCCTGACGCGGTCGATGTCCTTACCAGCCATGTGATCCACACTACGTTTCTGCGGCACCCCGGTACACACGCTTGGCGCGCACGGACATGTGATCCGCGCCTTGTTTCTGTCGGACCCCGCAACGATGCTTGACCGCATGGAATGGAAAATCGAACTCGTTGCCATCCCGGTCACCGATGTCGACCGGGCCAAGGATTTCTACACCAGCATCGGCTTCAACGCCGATCACGACCACACACCGAGCCCGGAGATCCGGTTCGTGCAGCTCACTCCGCCGGGTTCGGGATGTTCGATCTGCATCGGGCGCGGGCTCACCAGCGCCGCGCCGGGCAGTGTCGAGGGCATGCAGATGGTCGTGGCCAGCGCCGACAAGGCCTATGAACAGCTGATCGCGGCAGGCGTGGAAGCCACCCCCGTCGAGGACATGGGCTGGGGCCGGTTCACCTTCTTCGCCGACCCCGACGGCAACAAGTGGGCTATCCAGGAGCTGCCGAACTACAGCTGAATTCGCCCGCCCGTGAGAATAGGTCTTGCTTGGAGTGCACTCCAGGTGGATAGCGTCTGAGGAAGTTCCACGGGAAGGGACGAGCACGATGGATCAGGACGCAGCGCTACGCGCCGACAGCGACGACGAGCACGAGCGCCCGAGGTATTCGATCGGCCAGGTGGCGCAGCAATCGGGCCTGAGCCGCGACACCTTGCGCTGGTACGAGCGGATCGGGCTGATGGGCTACATCGGTCGCGATCACACCGGCAACCGCCGGTTCAGCGACCGCGACCTGGAGTGGCTGGCGCTGATCGGGCGGCTGCGCCTGACCGGCATGCCGGTGGCCGACATGATCCGCTACGCCGAACTGGTACGGGCAGGTGAGCAGACCTACCCGGAGCGGCTGGAGATGTTCCGGCAGACCCGATCCGACGTGCTCGACAAAATCGCGGAGCTGCGACAGACCGTGGCCGTTCTCGACTACAAGATCGCCATCTACGAAGGCCGATCCGATGTGGTCCGTCCCGCCACGATCACCGTGCACACGAACGAAGGAAGCGACACATGAGCACCACCGCGACACTGCCGACCACCACTCTCGGCACCGACGGACCGCTGGTCGGTACCCAGGGGCTGGGCTGCATGGGCATCAGCGAGTTCTACGGTGATACCGATGCGGCCGAATCGCGGGCCACCCTCGACCACGCACTCGAACTCGGCGTCACCCTGTTCGACACCGCCGATGTGTACGGCTCCGGCCACAACGAGGAATTCCTGGCCGATTTCGTCCGCGCCAACCGCGAAAACCTGCTGATCGCCACGAAATTCGGCATCGTGCGCAAGGCCGACGACCCGTCCTTCCGCGGCTTCGACAACTCCCCCGCCTACATCCGCGCGTCGGTCGAGGCCAGCCTGCGCAGGCTCGGCGTCGACACGATCGACCTGTACTACATGCACCGGCGCGATCCCGCGGTGCCGATCGAGGAGACCGTCGCCGCGATGGCCGAACTCGTCGCGGCGGGCAAGGTGCGGGCGCTGGGGTTGTCCGAGGTGACCGGTGACGAGCTGCGCGCCGCGCACGCGGTGCACCCGATCGCGGCACTGCAGTCGGAATGGTCGCTGTTCTCCCGCGACGTGGAACGCACCGCGGTGCCCGCCGCGGCCGAACTGGGTGTGACGTTCGTTCCGTACTCGCCGCTGGGTCGCGGTTTTCTCACGGGCGCGTTCACCTCGGCGAAAGATCTGAGCGACAAGGACTTCCGTCGGTTCCAGCCTCGCTTCACCGGCGACAACGCCGAGCACAACGCCGAATTGCTCGCGCCGTTGGCCGCGATCGCGGCGGCGCACGACATCACCCAGGCCCAAGTCGCCCTCGCGTGGGTGCATGCGAGGGCGGGTGCGCACAACGTGTCCGTGGTGCCGATCCCCGGTACCCGCAAGCGGACCAGGCTGGCCGACAACGTCGCCGCGGCGTCCGTGCGTCTGTCATCCGACGAACTGGCGACGCTGGAACCGATCGCCGGACACGTGGCAGGCGCCCGGTACGCGGATATGTCGTTCACCTCGGCCGGGCGCGAATAGGATCGCGGCCATGACCGATGCCACCGCCGATCCGCAGCGCCGCGTCGTGCGCAACGTGGAGAAGAACCGCTACGACGTGTTCCTCGATGACGAGCTCGCCGGCTTCGCCGAGTACATCGAGCGCGACAACGACACCGATTTCATCCACACCGAGATCGACGACGCGTTCGCGGGCAAAGGGCTCGGCGGGGTACTCGCCCGCCAGGCCGTCGAGGACGTGATCGCGCGCGGTCGCACCATCACCGCGCACTGCCCGTTCATCCGCGGCTGGCTGGACAAACACCCCGAGTACGACGCGCATGTGGTGGGCAAGGGCATCCTGCCGTGAGCGACATGGAGGTCGACCCGGACGAGTCGCTGTGTGAGCCGTCGCCGCGCCCGGGTCCGATCGCCGAGTTGTATCCGGCCAGGGAGGTCCCGCTCGGCGGGGTGCGCGGGGTGTACGTGGAACGCACACTGCCGCAACGGGATCTGCCGACCGTCGGTGCGTGGTGTTTCCTCGACCGGTTCGGTTCGGCCGCCGCGACCGAGGCCGGCGCCTCCCCCGACATCCTGCCGCACCCCCACATCGGCTTGCAGACGGTGACCTGGCCGCTCGACGGCCGCATCCGGCATCGCGATTCGGTCGGCTCCGACGTCGAGATCGAGCCGGGACAGCTGAACCTGATGACCTCCGGTCGCGGCATCGCGCATTCGGAGTTCGGCGTGCCCGGCGCCGAAGCGGGCCACGGCCTCCAGTTGTGGATCGCGCTGCCCGGCACCGCCACCGGCATCGACCCGCACTTCGAGCAGCATCGCGAACTGCCGACCTACGCAGCGCCGGGACTGCGCGCCACCGTGCTGATCGGCGCGCTGGGCGGTGTCGCCTCACCCGCGAAGGCCTACACACCGATCGTCGGGGCCGACATCGTGCTCGATCCCGACGCCGAGGTGTCGCTCCCGCTGGATCGCGCGTTCGAGCACGCCGTGCTGGTGATCGAGGGCACGGTGACGATCGACGGCACCGAACTCACCCCAGGGCCGCTGCTGTATCTGGGCACCGACCGCGCCGAACTGCGCCTTTCCAGCTCCGACGGCGCGCATTTCGCGCTGGTCGGTGGCGAACCCTTCGCCGAGGAACTCGTGATGTGGTGGAACTTCGTCGCACGCAGTCACGAGGAGATCGTCGATGCCCGTGCGGCGTGGGAAGCCCGCGATACCAGTCGCTTTCCCACCGTCGTCGGCCATTCCCCCGACGAGCGGATACCCGCCCCGCCCCTGCCTCCGTTGCGTTTGAAGCCACGCAAGCGAGCGACCGGCTGCACTCACCTCTGACCCGGGATCAGACCACGCGGGAACCCGATGCGGGCTCCCCGGCGCCGCATCGGGTTCGCGCGTTCAGCGACCGCCGGCCAGCAGGGCGTCGAGGGCGCGGTAGCTGTCGTTGAGGCCGACCTCCATGCCCGAGTCGAGCATGCCGGCGCATTCCTCGGCCGTGTGGAAGATGCTGTCGGTGGCGACCCTGGTGCGGCCGTCGCCGAGATCGGTGAAGGTGGTCGAGTCGATGCTGATGTGGGCGGGCATGCCGTCCCATTCGAAGGACTGCACGATGCGTTCCTTCGGGGTGATCTCGCGGAAGCGGCCTTCGAATCCGTAGGACTCGTCGCCGTCGTGTTCGACGAACCGCCAGTGCCCGCCCTTGCGGAACTCCCAGCGCTCGACGTCGACTACGTGTCCACGGCCCCACCAGCGCGAGAGCTGCTCGATGCGGCTGTAGGCGTCCCACACCCGGTCCAGCGGCGCGTCGAAATCGCGTTCGATGTGGACTTCGCGGTCCGAGGTGGAGGTGATGACCGCGTCATTGGTGGTTGTACTCATTGCTCTGGCTCCGTTCGTTGCAGGAATTCACCGAGACGGTCCATCCGGGCCTCGAGCATCTGCCGATAACCCTGCATCCAGGCCACCTCACGATCGAAGACGCGCTCGGAGATGCGGCAGTACCGCACCCGCCCACGCTTCTCGGTGACCACCATGCCCGCGTCCTCGAGCAACCCGATGTGCTTCTTGATGCCGGTCAGGGTCATCTCGAACCGCTCGGCCAACTCGCTGATACTCGCGGGCCCACGTCCGAGCTGCTCGAGGATGCCCCGCCGTGTGGGGTCCGCGAGCGCCCCGAACGAGGCGTCTAGGAAGTCATACTGAACCATCTAGTTCAGTATTATGCAGCGGTCCCATCTGGTCAAGGCCCTTTCGGCAAAACCCTGGACGTGCCAACGGATTCACTACTACGCTTTGTCGTAGAACGTGGTGGGAAAATCATCGAGGGGGAAGAACTCATGGACAAGACCGCTTGCTGCATCGTCGGCGGTGGCCCCGCGGGCACGATGGCCGGACTACTCCTGGCCAGAGCCGGCGTCGAAGTCACCGTGCTGGAAAAACATGCCGACTTCCTCCGGGATTTCCGCGGCGACACAGTGCACCCCTCGACCGTGCGGCTGATCGACGAACTGGGGCTCGGCGCCGAGTTCGCCAGGTTGCCGCGCTCCGAGCTGACCCGGATGTGCATGTACGCGGGCGACCGCATGGTGGTCGCGGCCGATCTCACGCGGATTCCCGGCAAGTACCGCCACATCGCCATGGTGCCGCAATGGGACTTCCTCGACCTGCTGACCAGCGCCGCCGCCGAAGAACCGTCCTTCACGTTACGCATGCGCGCGACCGCGATCGGGCTGATCGAGGAGGCGGGCCGGGTGGCAGGCGTGCGCTACCTCGATGCCGGTGGTGCCGAACACGCGTTGCGCGCCGATCTCGTGATCGCCTGCGACGGACGCGATTCCGTGACGCGCGAGGCCGCGGGCCTGCGTCAGCGGATGGAGGACGTGCCGATGGACATGTGGTTCTTCCGCGTCCCCAAAGCGGTGGACGATATCGACGGCGGAGCTGTGCAGGCCCGCTTCACCAGCGGCAACTCCGCGGTGGCCATCGATCGCGGCGACTACTACCAGACCGGCTACATCATCGAGAAGGGCTGCGACACAGCGCTTCGCACCGCGCACGACGTGGGGTGGCTGCGTGATCGCGTCACCGAACTCTTCGGCTGGTCCACCGAGGCGACGGCGGCGATCCGGACCTGGGACGACGTCAAGCTGCTCGAGGTCACGGTGGGCATGCTCGACCGGTGGTATGTGCCCGGCCTGCTGTGCATCGGCGATGCCGCGCACACCATGTCACCGGTCGGTGGGGTCGGGGTCAACCTCGCGGTGCAGGACGCCGTGGCGGCCGCGCGCATCCTGGCGCAGCCACTGCTCGACGGCACCGTGCAGACAGCCGACCTGGAAAAGGTGCAGCGCAGGCGGATGCTGCCCGCGAGCTTCACCCAGCGATCCCAGCGTGGCGAGCACGACATGCTCATCGGACCCGCGCTGCGGGGAACCCTGCACACCGCGCCGCTGCCGCTGCGCGTCGTCGACGCCGTGCCCGCGCTCGCCGGACTCACCGCCTACCTCGGCGGCATCGGCCTGCGCCCCGAGCACGCACCGGAGTTCGCGCGACGTCCACCGACCGGCGCCGAACCGTCGAGCGCGACACGCTGATCCGCCCTACCGCCCAGCCGGCGCTCGACTTTCCGAAACGGGCCACAACGGCTAGGTTTGCCGCGACGAACGGGACTAATCGGACCGGATTGAGCAGCAGGAGGCTTGCGGGATGAGGATCGGCACTGGGGTCGGGGCGGCACTGCTCGCGCTGGGGGTCATCGTGGCAGCGGCCGGAAACGGGCACGCCGAGCCCACTGCGGTTGTCGCCGAACAACCGACCCCGGCACCTTCGCTGCGCGGGGTGGACAAGGGCCTGAACTACCAGGTGAGCGCGACCGACGATCGGCGCGCGGTGGTCACCAGCATCGACACGGGGCGGTTCCAGCTCGTCCACGACGCGAAAGTTGTCGCGGTGACCGATGAATCGGGTGCGGTGCTCGCCGCGCTGCCGATGGTCGTGCGCGTCGGCGAGCACGCGGTGCCGCTCACCCCGTCGATCGACGAGAAGGGCACCAGCCTGACTCTCACCCCGATCAGCGAATCCACCGCACCGGTGCGCGACATCAGCGCACAGGAACGCTTCTTCGCCGAAACCCAACGCCTGCAGCCGAAGATCATCGAGGGCGCCGCCATCGGAGCAGCCATCGGTTTCGTTCTCGGTTTTCCGCTGGGCCTGTTCATTCTGGACTTCATCACCGTCCCGGTCGCCACGGTGGCGGGCGCGGCGATCGGCGCGCTCGCCGGGTACGCCTTGGCAGGTGGTCAGCCCGCGATCGACACCGCGCTGGCCTATGTCACCGGGGCGCCCTGATCGCCTATTGCGTTGTAGGGCTGAGTAGCTGGGTACCGATCACGCGCAGCAGCGCCATCTTCTCCGCCGCGTCGGTGCCGGGGCGCGGCAGGTAGACGAGCAGTCGCTGGGCCGCGTTCGGGGTGAGCAGGGTTTCGCAGATCGTATCGATCAGACCGATCTCCGGGTGCAGGAACTGTTTGGTGTCGGAGATACGCACGGCCACTTCGTGTTCGTTCCACAGCTCTTCGAATTCCTCGCTGGTGCTGCGTAATTCGGCGATGAAACCGCTGACCTCGGCGTCGTCGGCCCGGCGTGCCGCGGTGGCGCGCAGATCGGCCACGTGACTGCGGCTCATCCTGGGCCAATCCGATTCGGGGAAAAGCGTTCTGGCCGATGGATCGGTGAACCAGCGCCAGGAGTAGAAGCGGTCGAGGCCACGACGGGTGCTGTGGTCGCCCGCCAGCAGGCTGTGCATGCGGTTCTGCACGAGGACCTCGCCGAGATCGGTGATCACGGCGGCGGGGATGTCGTCGAGTTTGTCGAGCATGTGCAGCAGTCCGGGACCGACATGCTTGTCGCGCAGCCCGCGGTCCGGGGATTGATGGCCACACAGGTGGAACAGGTGGTCGCGTTCATCGGCGCTCAGCCGGAGCGCGCGGGCCAGCGCGGCGAGCACCTGGGTGGACGGGCGTGGACCGCGGGCTTGTTCGAGCCGGGTGTAGTAATCGGCCGACATGCCGGTGAGCAGGGCGACCTCATCGCGGCGCAGGCCGGGGGTGCGTCGGCGCACGCCGGGCGGCAGGCCCACGTCGGCGGGGGTGAGCAGTTCCCGGTGACGGCGCAGGAAGTCGGCCAGCTCGGATCGGTCCATCTCTCCATGGTGCGCGCAGCGGCGCCGCCCAGCCAGGGACCGGCGATCCCCCGATGAACGATCTCTGCCGCGATCCGCGCTCGCGCCGCAGGCTCGAAGCATGACGAACTCACAGATCCCCACCGTCGCGCTCGGCGAGACCGGCCCCCGCGTCAGCCGCATCGGCCTCGGCGCCATGGGAATGTCGGGCATGTACGGCGCCTCCGACGACCGTGAATCGACCGCGACCGTGCACGCCGCCATCGACGCGGGCATCGATCTGATCGACACCGGCGACTTCTACGGCGCAGGCCACAATGAAACGCTGATCGGCAAGGCCATCGCCGAACGCGCCCGCGAGGACGTGGTGCTCAGCGTGAAGTTCGGCGCGCTGCGCGGGCCGGGCGGGACGTGGGGCGGATTCGACGGGCGCCCGGCCGCGCTCCGCAACTTCCTCACCTACACGCTGACCCGGCTCGGCGTCGACCACATCGACATCTACCGGCCCGCGCGGCTCGATCCCGACGTGCCGATCGAGGACACCGTCGGCGCCATCGCCGAACTCGTCGAGGCGGGATACGTGCGCCATATCGGACTCTCCGAGGTCGGTGCCGACACCTTGCGACGTGCCGCCGCCGTGCATCCGATCGCCGACCTGCAGATCGAGTACTCGCTCATCTCGCGCGGCATCGAGAAGGAAATCCTCCCGATCGCAAGGCGACTCGGCACCGGCATCACCGCCTACGGCGTGCTCTCGCGTGGCCTGCTCAGCGATACCTTCCGAAGCGGTGGGCCATCGGCAGTCGGCGACTTCCGTGCGCACAGCCCGCGGTTCCAGGGCGACAATCTCACCCGGAACCTGCGATTGGTCGAGGCGCTCGCCGATATCGCTGCTACGAAACAGGTTTCGGTCGCGCAGTTGGCGATCGCGTGGGTGCTGAGCCGAGGTGCCGACGTGGTGCCGATCATCGGCGCGCGGAGCCGCACTCGCCTCGACGAGACGCTCGGGGCACTCACGATCTCGCTCACACCGGACGAACTGGCCGTGATCGAAGCGGCGGCGCCCGCCGACGCTGTCGCGGGCGAGCGCTACGCGGCCGAGCAGATGGCCATGCTGGACAGCGAACGCTGATCGAGTCGCCCGTCTCCGCTAACGTTGACAGCAGAAGTCCGCACGGGTGGGTGGTGATGAGAGTGGTGTTCGACCCGCTGGCCGATATCGAACGCGCCCTGGCCGAACAGGCCGGGTGGACGTGGTTCGACGACTACCTGCTGTACACGTGCGGGGTGGCCGATCTGCTGGCGCGCGGTGAGGTCGCGCTGATCCCGCATACGGCGACGCGGGTGCGGATCGAGCCAGGTGAGGTCGGCCTGGCCGAGGGCGCGGTCAACTGGTACACGTGGCGGACGACGGGCGATGGCAGCCGGACTCGTCGTCAGGTTCCCGTCGCCGGTCCGGCCCCGATCGCCGCGGCCGCGCAGTTGGGCAACGCGGTCGCGAACCGGACGCGCCGCACGCAGGCAGCGGCTGCCGCGCAACCGCGCTGGGTGGCTGAGCGGGCCGGGTCGGTGATGATCTCGGACCGGCGGTTGCACCTGACCAACCCCGAACGGTCGTTCTCGCTGTACTGGTCGGCACTCGAGTCCATCGACCTCACCGCGCCGGATCGGATCGGCTGCCGGTTCCCCGACCGGGAAGGCAAGCTGCAGCAGATTCAGGTCCAGAGTCCCTGGGCCGTACTGCTTTTCGTCACGGCCGCGCTGCAACATTTTCCGCATCATCCGCTGTTGAAGACCGGCACCTGGCTGCCCGCTGGTTTCGAGGACAAGTGTCACCTTGCGGGGAAGAAGTGCCCGAAGGTCCGGTAGGCACAGACGACATGACCGTACCGCCGGGCAATCGAAACCCGGCGGTACGCCTCGACTCGAGCTAGCCGATGCGCGTGAACAACCGGCCGGCCAGGTCGACTCCGATCACCGCGCCGTCCTCGTCACGGCTGAAGTACCCACGCTGACCGACGAAAGCTCCTGAGGTGATGATGTATTCGTCACCGGTGCCCGGGAGCAGGCCGAACTCGAACGGCGCGTGGTCGGGCGGGAGTTCCTGGTCGGCCGCGCGCAGCTCCGGCTTGATCCTGACCTCGAGGACCAAACTCGACGGGGTCGCGGTGATGTCGAAGGTCATCGCGTCGATTTCGTAGCGGCCGAGCAGTTCCGCGGCGGACGTGGCGTCGAAGGGCAGCGGCGTCGGGTCCACGTCGTCGATGCCGAGGTAGTGGGCGAGGACCCAGCGGACGATCCGCTGGTTGCAGGCGATGCCATCGGGACCGGCGTTGGCCATCACGACCACCGCGAAGTCGCGTTCGGGGACGAGAAGCAGTTCGGCGAACTGCCCGAAGCCCGAACCGCCGTGGCCGATGGTGCGGACACCGTCGATGTCTCGAACGAACCAGCACAGGCCGATCGCGTCACCGAGCGAACTGGCCCGCAGCTGCACGGTCGGCTCCTGCATGCGGGTGAGCAGGTCGGCCGGCAGCACGTCGCCCTTCCCCAGGTGCACACGCATCCACCGCAACTGATCGGCGACGGTCGTGGCCAGGCCACCGCCGGGATTGTTGGCGCGGTTGCCCTTCCACGGCCGCACGACGCTCACATCGTGATCGGCACCGAGTTCGTGGCCGATCGCGAAGCGGCGGGTGATGACGTCGGAGAGCTGAAAGACGCTGTTGTTCATGCCGACCGGCGCGAGTACGAGGTCATGGACCGCGCTCTCGAAACTCTGTCCGGTGACGGTTTCGATGACCCGGCCGAGGAGGTTGAAACCGGCCTGGCTGTAGGAGGAGCGTTCGCCGGGCTTGCCGATCGGCGGGAGATCGCTCAGTTGGCGGGCGAACTCGGCGAGCGCGTCGTCACCGTCGCCGGTGTCGACGAGAAGGTTCCAGTCCAGGCCTGCGGTGTGGTTGAGCAGGGCCCCGACGGTGACCTCGGTCGATGCCGTGAATTCCGGAACATACTGCTGAACAGGCGCATTCAGGTCGATCCTGCCCTCGGCGACCAGCCGCATCAGCGCGGTCGCGGTCACCGGTTTGGTGATCGAGCCTGCGGCGAACAGGGTGTCGGGGGTGATGGGAAGCGGGTTGTCGATGCCGGTGACGCCGTGCGTCGCGAAGATCTCCTGACCGTCGGCGAAAACGCCGACAGCTAGGCCTGGGATGCCGAATTCGGTGGCGGTAGCGGCGGTGAACTGGGCGAGATCGGACATGATTCTTCTCCTTGCTTGCTGTTTCAGGAAAGGGCGAGGGCGGCGAGGCCGAGGATGGTGCCGCCGAAGACGGTGATGTTGCGCAGCGTCTGCAGCGTCCAGGTCCAGGCCGGGAAGCCGGATTCGGCGGCCGCGAGCAGTGCGGGAACGTCGATGCGGATCAGTTCGGGATCACCCTTGCGGCGGAACGCGGCGCGCACCGAGCTCACGGCGGTGTGATTGCTGTAGACGATGACGCTGTTGGCGAGCAGAACCAGCGTCAACAGCACCCAGTTCAGCGGCCGGGCGACGGCCAGATCGGCGAGGTTGACCCCGGCGAGCGCGATCATGATCGCGGCGACGCTCAACGGCGCGGCGCTCTCATGGCCGCTGGCGTCGAACCGCATGCCGTTCTCGGTGAGCGCGGTGGTACGCACGCCCTGCCGGGCCAGCTCGGACTCGGCGGTGGCCATGGCGGCCGCGCCGTAGCGATTGCGCACGATCGGCATGCTCACGAATGCGGCGGCGATTGCGAGGTCGATGGTGGCGAGGAGGACGTTCATGCTGGTCAATCCCTTCTTGAACTTTGTAAAAGTACAATAGCCCGCGACTTGAACTAAGTGCAAGAAATTTCTTGAACTTTGTGAAAGTGCCAGGTGAGCCCCTATGGTTGGGGCATGCCGCGTGAGACATTGACCCGCGAACAGATCGTCGCCACCGCGATCGAGCTACTCGACGAAGAAGGCCTGGACGGGCTGAACATGCGCAGCCTCGGCAAGCGGCTCGACTCCGCGCCGACCGCGATGTACTGGCATGTGAAGAACAAGGACAACCTGATCCGCCTGGCCGCCGACGAGACCTGGGGCGAAATCGCCCTGCCCGATCCCGGCTCGCCCGACTGGCGCGCGGCCGCCGAACAGCTGGCTCGCGGGTTGTACACAACCATCACCAGCCATCCCTGGCTGGCACAGGCCCAGTCGAGCTACCTGCTCTACGGGCCGAACAAGGCTCGCCACGATGAGGTCTCGCTCACGGTGTACGAGAACGCCGGGTTCGTCGACGACGCGGCCGACCAAGCGATGGGGGCGGTGTTCACGCTGATCCTCGGCAGCGCCGCCGGCGCCGCGGCCGACGTGTCACTGCGGCGGCGGCTCGGGCGCGGAGATCGCGATCCGGCGGTCGAATTGCAGGCCGCGCTCGACGAGGCAAGCGAGATCGCGCAGCCGTACCCGCGGCTGCGGGCGCGGCTCGAGCGTGCCGATATGGATACCCTCACGGCCGTGGCGAGTTTCGAGTTCGGACTCGCGGCTTTGCTCGACGGGCTCGCGGAACGGCTGCCGAGCGGCTAGATCGTGGCAGGTTCCGCACGCCGGATCGCGTTGCGGCGGACTACTTCTGGCGCGCGCGGTATGCGGCGACGGCGTTGCGGTTGCCGCAGGCGGTACTGCAATAGCGGCGGGAACGGTTGCGAGACAGGTCGAGTACCAGTCCCTCGCAGTCGGCATCGGCACAGATCGACAGGCGGCTCATGTCGTCGGCGCGGATGAGATCGATCATCGCCATCGCGGTTTCGACGGCGACGCGGACCGGTAGTGGGGCTTGCGGCGGGACCGCGTGCACGTGGTAGTCGACGTCGCCGTGGCGAACCAGCTGCGGCACCGCGCGGTGCTCGGCGAGGGTCTCGTTCACGAGGGTGACGGCGGCATCGCGGTCGCTGGTGAGCATCGCGCGGAGTGGCGCACGCAAGGCCCGGACAGCGGCCAGTTCCGCGGGGTCGCCGGTGTGCACGCCCGTGTAGACGTGTCGTTCGAAGAACTCGGCGAGCTGGGCCGTTTCGGTCAAGGTGTCGGGATCCTCGGCGGAATTGACCAGTTCGACCGCCGCCAGCAGGGCCGCTTCGGTGTCATGAGCAAAAACCACATTGACATATTACCGCAGTCTGCTTACCGTCATTAGTCATGGTGACTTTGACTCATGACAGCGCGATCCGGATGCGATCCGGGCTGCTCCTCGCGCTGGCGTCGGCCACCTCCTTCGGGCTGTCCGGTCCGCTCGCGCGCGGGCTGATGAACGCGGGGTGGAGCGCGGCGGCCGTCGTCGCCGCACGGGTCATCCTCGCCGGGGTGGTGCTCCTGCCGCTCGCGCTCCCCCAGCTACGAGGCGACTGGAAGCTGTTGCGAGCCAACGTGAGTCTCATCGGCGCGTACGGGCTGGTCGCGGTGGCAGGCACGCAGCTCGCCTACTTCAACGCCGTCGCGCACATGGAAGTCGGCGCCGCGCTGCTGATCGAATACACCGCGCCGATCGCCGTGGTGGGCTGGTTGTGGGTGCGCCACCGGCAGCAGCCGGGCGCGGCCACGATCGGCGGCGCGGTTCTCGGCATCACCGGGCTGCTCCTCGTCCTCGATGTGGCCTCGGGCCTGTCGGCCGATCCGATCGGCATCGCCTGGGCCATGGCCGCGATGGTCGGCGCCGCAGCCTATTTCGTCCTCTCCGCCCAGGGCGGCGACCTCCCCGGCACCGTCCTGGCCTGCGGCGGCCTCCTGATCGGCGGCCTCACCCTGATCCTGGCAGGCCTCGTGGGCATCGTCCCCCTACGCGCCACCACCGAACCCGTCGTCTTCGCCGACTTCACCACCCCCTGGTGGATCCCCATCCTCCTCATCGGCATCGTCACCGCCGCCATCGCCTACGTCACCGGCATCGCCGCCACCCGCCGCCTCGGCTCCCGCCTGGCCTCCTTCGTCGCCCTCACCGAAGTCCTCGCCGCCCTGATCTTCGCCTGGATCCTCCTCGGCGAAGCCCCCCGCCCCATCCAACTACTCGGCGGCACACTGATCCTCATCGGAGTAGTCACCGTCCGCCTCGGCGAACCCGGCGCCCCCGCCCTCGGCGACCCAGAGACACCGGCCGACACCCACACCGACGCCATCTCGCTGACGCGGCCTGAACCCTGATCCGCCGGGCATGACAACACTCATTCCGCCACACTGCCCGACCCGACATGCGGTCCAGCAGCGTCGTGCTGAAATCGACTTGTCGAGCGCTTGCTATCGACTGGGTGGGATGTGGGCGACGAGTGGTTCAGCCAAGCGGGCGAGGTCCTTACATACCGCAGCAGGCTCGCGGTCGACGGTGTCCCACAGTTCGATGCTGACGTGGCCGGTCGGGATGCCGTTCTTCGTGCCGAAAGGTGTGTCGAACCCGAGCTCGCAGTAGCCGTCGTCGACGTCGGCACCAGCGCCACCGAAGGCCTTCGCCACCATGAGCGCGGGCCGATCTCGGATCTTGATCGGTCGCGGCGTCGGGTACCAGCCGTAGTGGCTGTAGTACACCTCATGAAACGGTTCCGCGCCCGCCAAGATCTCGACCGTGTACCCGTCGCCGTGCCATTGACATCTGCCACCGGTGCCGTTCTCCTTCTTCGACGGGTCCAATCCTGCAGCGGCAATGGCAGATTCAGGGATACCGCACGGGTTCCACACGGGCACAGGTACTGCGGTAGTAGTCACACTGGGAGGAGCGGTCGAAGTAGACGGTGGTTCACTCGTCGCGACGGGCAGGCTTTCGGGCAACTCACGGGCAAGATCGGCGAGGATCGCCTCGGCACCCGAGCTCAGGTCGTCACGCATGGTCAGCGACCTCCAGACCGGAGGCGTCGCACCGCCACTCCAATCCATCCCGGATGTGACGACCTCGAGGCTGACGTTACCCAGCACCGCGGTCGCCCAGCTCCGCATCGCGCCGGCTTGATCCTGGTCCCTGATCATCGCGTCGTCGCCGATTCCGTCGAGCCTGCGCGGCGCGCTGAAGTGCTCACGCTCAGCGGCATTCGACGCCATCGGCGGCCTCGTGATGTGAATCTGCGGCAGCAGAACCGGACCCCGGCTCAGCTCGATAGTCACGGTGCGCAGCAGCGGTCCAGCAACAGGCATGACATCACTGGCGGGGACCGGGTCGGCATCGAAGCTCACCGTACAGATCAGCTCGTTCGCGCGGAGCGGCGTTCCGATGTCTGCGGCCTGCAATCGTGCGTCCGGGTCGTCCAGATACCCAGCGAACCGACCTAACGCCTCCCTTACCGCCCCGTCCACCGCCTCGCATGACGAAGGCAACGCCGAATACGACCGGACTTCGGGGACAGCACTTCCCGTCGTACCACCGCCCCCGATCGAGCAACCCGCTGTGAACACCAAGGCGTACAACGCTATTAGGTACGGACGCGAAGGCAGGAACACCCGCAACAACTACCACAGCCGACCTCGGGAAGCACTGCCTCGTGGGCCTACGCGCAAATCCTCGGCGGGCGCGTCGACAGCGTCAGCCTCGTGCCGCACGCGGCCGGGATCACCAGCGGTAGTCGAGGAATTTGCCGTCCAGGGTGATGACGACGCGGTCGCCGTCCGGGTGGGGGCGGCGGGCGATGTCGATGTTGAAGTTGATGGCGCTCATGATGCCGTCGCCGAATTCCTCGTGGATGAGTTCCTTGAGAGCGGGGCCGTAGACCGAGACCGCTTCGACGAGGCGGTAGATGGTCGGGTCGGCCAGTTTTGCCGGGTCGGCGCCGCGGGAGGGCTGGAGGCGCAGGCTTTCGGCGACCGTGTCGTCGAGGGCGAGCAGGGTGCAGACGGCGGCGGCCTGTTCCTCGGTCATCGGGTGCTGGCCGAGCAGGGCCGCTGTGGTCCAGACAAGGGGCGCGCCAATCGATTCCGCGATGCCTGCCCACGTGAGACCCTTGCGGATACGGGCGGCGACGATGAGGTCGGCGGCGGCGGACTTGCTCAGGATCGGTTGCATGCGGGCTCCTAGGTCGGGGTCGCCGCCAGCCTGCCATCTCGAACCACTCCCCGCCATAGTGGAATACCACTATTTACGCGAGGGCAACCTCCGGTGATCGCGCGGCAACCTCGACAGCGAAAACTCCTGAGCCAGAGCAACTACGAAGGGGTTTTCATGTCCTATCTCAAACCGGCGGACTTCGTCGAGAAGATGATCGACGCGGGCGAAGCCAAGGCGTTCATGTCCACCCGCGACACCGTGATCCGCGCCTACATGGCGGGCGCGATCCTCGCCCTCGCCGCCGCCTTCGCGGTGACCATCACCGTGAACACCGGCGAACCACTGCTCGGAGCCGTGCTCTTCCCCGTCGGGTTCTGCATGCTCTACCTGCTCGGATTCGACTTGCTCACCGGCGTTTTCACACTGGTACCGCTCGCCTTGATCGACAAGCGCCGCGGCGTCACCGTGCGCGCGATGCTGCGCAACTGGGGGCTGGTCTTCGTCGGCAACTTCGCCGGGGCGTTCACCGTCGCGGTGATGATGGCCATCATTCTCACCATGGGCTTCTCCGTCGACCCCAGCGCCGTCGGCGAGAAGCTCGGCGAGATCGGCGAATCCCGAACGCTCGGCTACGCCGAACACGGCGGTGCGGGCATGCTCACGCTGTTCATCCGCGCCGTGCTGTGCAACTGGATGGTCTCCACCGGCGTCGTCGCCGCCATGATGTCGACCTCGGTGTCGGGCAAGGTGATCGCGATGTGGATGCCCATCATGCTGTTCTTCTACATGGGCTTCGAACACTCCATCGTCAACATGTTCCTCTTCCCCTCCGGCCTCCTCCTCGGCGGCGACTTCTCCCTCGCCGACTACCTCATCTGGAACGAAATCCCCACCGTCGTAGGCAACCTCGTCGGCGGCCTCACCTTCGTCGGCCTGACCCTCTACGCCACCCACGCCCGCACCGCCCCGTCCCGCCGGCAACCCGGACCCACAGAATCCGTTGTGGCGGAGTGAAGTTCGCCGAGAAGGCGACCACTACCGGTCGCGGTACTCCGCTTCTGCGATCTTCAGCTCCGTACCCGGCATCGCGATCGTCAGGAGGGCGGTGTCCGGATTCCAGGTGGCTGCGACGTCGCCTGCGGGGTAGGGAATTTCGTAGAACAAGCCGCGATTGGGCGCGATTCCGACATGGATCACGTACTCGGTGGCCAGCAGCCCTGGCGTTGTTCGGTGGTACACGCAGTACGACCTGCCAGGGTCCGGGCGGCAGCTGACTATTACCTGGTCCGACATCACGCTGGTGGCGACTTGATAGGCGGTGAACGCCGACGCGAGCACACCGATCACCGCGAGCGCGACGACGACTATCTGAGACTTCACACAGCGACTGTACGCACGAAAACGGCCCCCGCTCTCGAAAGAGCGGGGGCCGACAATCTGTTGCCTACCTATTGCTTAGCGGTAGTCGCTGAAGCCGTAGTCTTCCAGCGGCACTGCTGCGCCGGTGGAGGAGCCGAAGCTGTCCGGGGAGTAGTAGGTGTCGTAGTAGGACGGCACCGCGCACGCAGCGGCACGAGCCGAGTGACTGAAAAGGGAACACGCCGCCAGATCAGGGAACGACGTTGAGGTAGTCAAGGCCCGCCGTGCGGACGGCACGGAAGTGGTGGTCGGCTGTGGCGATGTCGCGAATGTGTAGGCGCTCGGCGACAGCGATCACCGACGCGTCGGCCGCTCCGAGCGGGAAGTCGGCGAACTGCTTCATCAACTCGACGATTCGGGTTGAGTCCGCCGAGTCGAATTCCTCGCGGAAGAGCGCGTCACGCACCGTCTCCATGAACTGAATCTCGGCTTCAGCTCCAGCGTACTTCTGCAGGAGATATGTCACCTCAGCGACGATATAAGGCGTCACGACAAAGTAATCGGTTCTGGATGACAGGAACGCCTTCATCTCGGCGTGCCGTTTGTCCTTGCGGTTCATCACCGCGACAAGCACATTCGCGTCGACGATGAGTGTCACTGTGCATCGAACAGATCGTCGTCCATACGCTCGCTGAGATCTTCCGGACCGTCGAAGGACGGCAGCGCCGCCAAACGATCTGGCGCGTTGTCCTTGACCAGCCGCAACAATGCTTCGCGCGCGGCAGGGGCCGTCTCGGGTCGGAGTTGTTCGACCAGACGGTGCAGCTCCGGGTAGTGATCATAGGCCGCGGTCATGAGTCCAACGATACCGAAGTCGCGTGACCCCGGGACGACGAACGCCCCGCTCCCTAGTAGGAGCGGGGCGTCCATGTTCACGGACTAGCGGTAGTCGCTGAAGCCGTAGTCGTCCAGCGGCACTGCTGCGCCGGTGGAGGAGCCGAAGCTGTCCGGGGAGTAGTAGGTGTCGTCGTAGGACGGCACCGCGTACGCCGCGGCACGGGCTTCTTCGGTCGGCTGCACCTGGATGTTGCGGTAACGGTTGATACCGGTACCGGCCGGGATGAGCTTACCGATGATCACGTTCTCCTTCAGGCCGATCAGCTTGTCGGAGCGGCAGTTGATGGCCGCGTCCGTCAGCACTCGGGTGGTCTCCTGGAAGGATGCCGCCGACAGCCACGAATCGGTGGCCAGCGACGCCTTGGTGATACCCATCAGCACGGGACGGCCCGAAGCCGGCTCGCGGCCTTCGGCCACCACGCGACGGTTCGAGTTCTCGAACTCGGCGCGCTCGGTGAGCGAGCCGGGCAGGAACTCGGTCGCACCCGAATCGATGATCGTCACACGACGCAGCATCTGGCGAACGATGACCTCGATGTGCTTGTCGTGGATCGACACACCCTGCGAGCGGTAGACCTCCTGGACCTCGTGGACCAGGTGGACCTGCACCTGACGGGGACCCATCACGCGCAGCACCTCGTGCGGATCGGCAGCGCCCTCGAGCAGCTGCTGACCCACCTCCACGTGGTCACCGTCGGCCAGCAGACGCTCGGAGCCGTCGTCGTGCTTGAACACCCGCAGACGCTGACGCTTCGAGAGCTTGTCGTAGACGACTTCTTCCGACCCGTCATCAGGGATGATCGTGATCTTGTAGAAGCGGTCGTCGTCCTCGAGACGCACCCGGCCCGAGACCTCCGCGATCGGCGCCTTGCCCTTGGGGACACGGGCCTCGAAGAGCTCCTGAACACGCGGCAGACCACCGGTGATGTCGTCGCCCGCGACACCACCCTGGTGGAAGGTACGCATGGTCAGCTGGGTACCGGGCTCACCGATGGACTGGGCCGCGACGATGCCGACGGCCTCGCCGATATCGACCAGCTTGCCGGTGGCCATCGAACGGCCGTAGCAGGTGGCGCAGACACCGGTGCCGGTGGTGCAGGTCAGCACGGAGCGGACCTTCACCTCGGTGATACCGGCCTCGAGCAGCGCCTCCAGCGCGGGGTCGCCGAGGTCGGCGCCCTTCGCCACGATGACGTTGCCCTTGGCATCCACCGCGTCGGACGCCAGGGTCCGTGCGTAGGTGGAGGTCTCGACGTGCGCGTCACGAATGATCGTGCCGTCGGCCAGCTTCTCCGCGATCGGCACCAGGATGCCGCGCTCGGTGCCACAGTCCTCTTCGCGGACGATGACGTCCTGCGACACGTCGACCAGACGACGGGTCAGGTAACCCGAGTCGGCGGTACGAAGCGCCGTGTCGGCCAGACCCTTACGAGCACCGTGGGTGTTGATGAAGTACTCGAGCACGGTCAGGCCCTCACGGAACGAGGACTTGATCGGGCGCGGGATGAACTCACCCTTCGGGTTCGTCACCAGGCCCTTCATACCCGCGAGGGTACGGGTCTGGGTGAAGTTACCCGTGGCGCCGGAGTCGACGATCGTGATGATCGGGTTGTCCGGCGGGTAGTGGGTACGCAGCGCGGCGCCCACTTCCTCGGTGGCTTCCTGCCAGATCTTGACCAGGGCGTTGTTGCGCTCCTGGTGATCGAGCGCACCACGCTGGTACTTCTTCTCGATCAGGTCCGCCATGGTCTCGTAGCGTTCCATGATCTCGGGCTTCTCCGGCGGAACGAGCACGTCCGACATGGAGACGGTGACACCCGAACGCGTGGCCCAGTAGAAGCCTGCGTCCTTGAGCTTGTCGACGGTCTGCGCGACGACGATCATCGGGTAGCGCTCGGCCAGATCGTTGATGATCGTGGCCTGACGCTTCTTCGGCATCGGCTCGTTGATGAACGCGTAGTCCGCCGGGAGCAGATCGTTGAAGATCACCCGTCCGAGAGTGGTCTCGGCCAGCCACGCTTCGCCGCGCTTCCAGCCGTCCGGGAACAGCTCGCTCTCGACATCACGCGGCGGGCGCTGCTCGGTCAGTCGCACCTTGATGGTGGACCGCACGGTCAGCTCGCCACGATCGACGGCCATCTGTGCCTCGGCGGGCGAGGAGTACACGCCGTACTCCGGCTCGTCCTTGGCGGCGGCCTTGTAGGTGCCGACACCGTTCTCGTCGAGACGGGTCAGGTAGAACAGGCCCGTCACCATGTCCAGACGCGGCATCGCCAGGGGGCGACCCGACGCCGGGGACAGGATGTTGTTCGACGACAGCATCAGGATGCGTGCCTCGGCCTGCGCCTCCGCGGACAGCGGAAGGTGCACGGCCATCTGGTCACCGTCGAAGTCGGCGTTGAACGCCTCACACACGAGCGGGTGCAGCTGAATGGCCTTGCCTTCGACCAGCTGGGGCTCGAAGGCCTGGATGCCGAGGCGGTGCAGGGTGGGCGCGCGGTTCAGCAGCACGGGGTGCTCGGCGATGACCTCTTCGAGGACATCCCACACCTGTGCGCGCTGACGCTCGACCATCCGCTTGGCCGACTTGATGTTCTGCGCGTGGTTCAGATCCACCAGACGCTTCATGACGAACGGCTTGAACAGCTCGAGCGCCATCAGCTTCGGCAGACCACACTGGTGCAGCTTGAGCTGCGGGCCGACGACGATGACCGAACGGCCCGAGTAGTCGACGCGCTTGCCGAGCAGGTTCTGACGGAAACGACCCTGCTTGCCCTTGAGCAGATCGCTCAGCGACTTCAGCGGGCGGTTACCCGGTCCAGTGACCGGACGGCCACGACGGCCGTTGTCGAACAGTGCGTCGACCGACTCCTGCAGCATCCGCTTCTCGTTGTTGACGATGATCTCGGGCGCACCCAGATCGATCAGTCGCTTGAGGCGGTTGTTGCGGTTGATCACGCGGCGGTACAGGTCGTTCAGGTCGGAGGTGGCGAAACGGCCACCGTCGAGCTGAACCATCGGACGCAGCTCCGGCGGGATCACCGGAACAGCGTCGAGCACCATGCCCATCGGCGAGTTGCCGTTGGTCTGGAAGGCCGCGACGACCTTCAGACGCTTGAGCGCGCGCAGCTTCTTCTGACCCTTGCCGGAGCGAATGGTCTCGCGCAGGCTCTCGGCCTCGGCGTTGATGTCGAAGTTCTCCATCAGCTTCTGGATGGACTCCGCACCCATGGCGCCGGTGAAGTACTCGCCGTAGCGGTCGACGAGCTCGCGGTAGAGCACCTCGTCGACGATGAGCTGCTTGACCGACAGCTTGGTGAAGGTCGTCCAGATCTCGTCGAGACGGTCCAGCTCACGCTGCGAGCGGTCGCGCAGCTGACGCATTTCGCGCTCGCCGCCGTCCTTGACCTTGCGACGTACGTCGGACTTGGCGCCCTCGGCTTCCAGCTCGGCCAGGTCGGCTTCGAGCTTCTGCGCGCGGGCCTCGAGGTCGGCGTCGCGCTGATCGGCGACAGCCTTCTTCTCGACCTCCATCTCGGCTTCGAGCGTGGAGAGCTCGTTGTGACGCAGCTCCTCGTCGACACCGACGATGACGTAGGCGGCGAAGTAGATGATCTTCTCGAGATCCTTCGGCGCCAGGTCGAGCAGGTAACCCAAGCGCGACGGAACGCCCTTGAAGTACCAGATATGCGTAACCGGCGCGGCCAGCTCGATGTGGCCCATCCGCTCACGGCGCACCTTGGCGCGAGTCACCTCGACGCCACAGCGCTCACAGATGATGCCCTTGAAGCGGACGCGCTTGTACTTGCCGCAGTAGCACTCCCAGTCCCGGGTGGGACCGAAGATCTTCTCGCAGAAGAGCCCGTCCTTCTCCGGCTTGAGCGTGCGGTAGTTGATGGTCTCCGGCTTCTTCACCTCGCCGAAAGACCACTGGCGGATGTCATCGGCGGAGGCAAGGCCGATCCGGAGTTCATCGAAGAAGTTGACGTCTAGCACGTAACTTCCTTTCCCCTATTCGGGTCGAATTCGAGCAAAAGTTCACTAGTTGTCGAGCGCGGTGCGCGGTGGGGGGGGGGGGGGCGGCCGCCCGCCCCCCCCAGAACCCAGCGGGCCCAACCACGCAAAGAGATGGCTCGGGGGGTAGCCAGTGAGATAATC
>NZ_JBHXNJ010000011.1:0-247792 GCF_042719655.1 Nocardia sp. NPDC058518 | reverse complement strand
CGCCGGCGCCCACATTCCGCCGTGGGCTCGCTCGCTGTCGACCGGGTGTCGCCCCCCAAACGGGGGGGGGTGGACCAAATCCCCCCCCCGCCTTTTTCGTTGATCAGCAGTTACGCAGCTCGGGGCTCTGGTTCAAGAGCTGGGCGCGGGGGCTGATGTAGCGGGTGTAGGTTTCCCCGCCGACGGCCGACAGCGGGAAAGCCGCGACCCGGTGGCAGTTCTGGAAGGCCAGCTTCACGCCGAAATGCCGTTCCAGGCCGCCACGAATGGCATCGGAGGCTAAAGCGCGCAGCAGCTGTCCGCGGGCCACCTCGTCCGGCGGCGGC
The DNA here is from genome assembly GCF_042719655.1 of Nocardia sp. NPDC058518. Classification (NCBI taxonomy): domain Bacteria; kingdom Bacillati; phylum Actinomycetota; class Actinomycetes; order Mycobacteriales; family Nocardiaceae; genus Nocardia; species Nocardia sp. NPDC058518. The sequence goes on along the minus strand of NZ_JBHXNJ010000011.1, from coordinate 247,466 downwards.
ACCCGGTTGTCGGCGTATTCGTCGGTGCCGGTGCGCAGGTCGTCCGCGACCCGGCTCACCACCTCCCATGCGTAAGGCAGTGAGATACGGACACATTCGACGAATTCGGCGTCGTCGATATCGCCCTGTTCGGCGCGTTCGAGTAGTGCGGCGGGAACATCGAGGGACATGGCGCTCTCCTCCTGCTTGGGGGTGGTCGGCGGGATGCGATGCCAGGACCGAGTCTAAACGATATCCGTTGTCAATAACCCTGGATTCGTTCCGAAAGTGCTTTTCGGAGTGCGCTTTTCGCGTCGGCGGCCAAGTCTGCGACCAGTTCGCTTGCCGGTTGCCCGGTGCTCAGTGAATGAGCTTGCCCCGCCCACAGATTCACTTCGTCGGTGTTGCCGCCTGCCCGTGCGGCGGCCCGCAACGGGGCTGTGGCGTAATGAATTTCGGGGTAGGCGGCCGGCGCGTCGGCGGTGTGTTCGACGAGGAAACGGTTTCGGATCCCGCGGGCGCGACGTCCGGTGAACGCGCGCGTGAGCATCGTCGGTTCCGGCGTGCCGATCGCACCGCGATGCACGGCGTTGGTGCCCGCCTCCGGGCAGCGCAGCAGCGCGGTGCCGATCTGCGCGGCCGACGCACCGGCCGCCAGCACCCCGGCCACCCCGGCGCCCGTGGCGATCCCGCCCGCCGCGACGAGTGGGCGGGAGGTGACGGCGGTGAGCAGCTGGATCAGGGTCAGCAGCCCGGGTGGGTCGGTCGGGTCGTCGGCGGGGTCGTCGAGGAAGCTCGCGCGATGCCCGCCCGCCTCGGCGCCCTGGGCGATCAGCACGTCGGCGCCCGCGTCGACGGCGATCAGGGCCTCATCGGGCGAGGTGACCGTCACCCACACCTCCGAGCCGACCGCGTGCAGCCGGTCCACTTCCACGGCGGTGGGACAGCCGAAGGTCGTCGAGACCACCGCGACCGGATCGGCGATGAGGAGATCGAGCTTGTCGGCCCATCCGTCGGTGTCGTGCTCGGGGGTGCCGAGCGGGAACTCGGCGCCGAGTTCGGCGAGGTAGGTCGCGTAAACGGCCGGATCGGCCACCGCTCCCGGTGCGAACAGGTTCACGCCGAACGGCGCCGCGGTGGCTGCCCTCGTCGCCTCGATCTGCGCTGCCACCGCCTCGGTGCCGAGGTAGCCGCCGGCGAGCTGTCCGAACCCGCCCGCGGCCGCCACGGCGACCACCAACTCGGGTGTGGACGGGCCGCCCGCCATGGGCGCGGCAACGATGGGGACAGTCAGGGTCTCGATCACCATGGGTCGAGTCTGGTCGGTCGGGGCCGTGTTCAGGCCCGGTGACAGCGCGTGTGACGGGTTGGGCACTGTGATTGTTACTGTGCGGCACGTCATCTACCTGCGATTTCGTGACGGAAGGTTGCGGAATGGTCACGGCCGGGTAGAGTTCGCGTCACAACGTATGCCGAACCGTTACACACGGGTCGGCGGTGGGGACCGCGCAAGCGGTCTCCGGGCCGGTCGCAGACCGGTTTCGTTTTCCTTGTTGTCGGACGCTAGGACGAGATCTTGTCGCAGCACCGTGTGGGTCCCGAATCCATCTCCGTGCAGGCTCTGCTTGCGAACGCGGATGGCCGGAGCCCGAGCAGGAGCAGGCACCGCGCCGAAGCGTCGCGTTCGGATCGTGTGCGGGTCGCCGCCAGTGCCGCGGTCGCCGCGGGCGCTCTGGTCGGCGTCACCGCCCAGATCGCACCGGCGCTGGCCTTCGCCGCGCCGCTGCTGCCGACCCACGACGACAGCGTCAAGGAATCGGTCGTCCCCGAGTCGGCCCGCCAGGATGTCGACCTCGTCGCCGCGCAGCAGGTCTCCGCGCACGTCGAGACCCCCGCGCCGGTGGACGCGGTCGCCGCGCCGATCGCCGCCCCCGTGGCCGCGCCGTTCGGCATCGGCAACCTGCCCCCCGAGATCTCCGGCCCGCTGTCGCAGGTCGAGGACATCCTCCAGGGCATTCAGCATCAGGTCGCGCCGCCGCAGTCGGCGCGTCCGGTCGCGGGCCCGATCAGCTCCGGCTACGGCGCCCGCTGGGGTGCCATGCACTACGGCCTCGACTTCGCCGACTCGATCGGCGCCCCGATCAAGTCCGTGTCCAACGGCACCGTGATCGAGGCGGGCCCGGCGTCGGGCTTCGGCCTGTGGGTGCGGGTGCTGCACGACGACGGCACCACCGGGGTCTACGGCCACGTCAACGAAATGCTGGTCAGCGAGGGTCAGCGGGTGAACGCGGGTCAGGTCATCGCGACCGTCGGCAACCGCGGCCAGTCCACCGGCCCGCACCTGCACCTCGAGATCTGGGATCAGGGCGGCAGCAAGATGGACCCGATTCCGTACCTCGCTGCCAAGGGCGTGCCGCTGGAGTGGGGCCCTTCCGCGCACTGAGCGGTATGAGTACGGAGCTTTCTCCGTAGAGCGAGTGACGGTGGTTCTTATGAGCCCCGTCACTTTGCTGTTGAAGCGGCAACACGTTCGCGGGCCGGTCCGATACTCCTCTGGGCCCCGAGCCCTGGGGGCACGCTGACTCGGCTGATGTGTAGTCGGTCTATATGATGGCTCGATCTGCACGGTGCGGGATCGCCGCGCGCGTACAGGCTCGATGAGAGGTGAATGAACCCGAATGGAAACTGCCCGTCGTTCTGCCCGCGGTAACCGCCGTCGCCGATCGAGCAGTCCGACTTTCGGGCAGTTGCTGACGGGGGCCGTCGAGTCGGCTGCCGATCGGGTCGCGGTTCGGTTCAACCCGTCCGGCGACCCCGCCGATCAGCGTCAGCTCACCTATTCCGAGTTCGACCAGCGGTCCTCGCGGCTGGCCCGCGCGCTCATCGCCCGCGGCATCGGCCCCGGCGACGTGGTCGCCATCGGCATCGCCCGCGGCATCGAGTCGGTGCTCGCCGTGTGGGCGATCGCCAAGACCGGCGCCGCCTATGTCCCGGTCGACCCGAACTACCCGGCCGACCGCATCGCCCACATCGTGTCCGACTCGGGTGCGGTGCTCGGGCTCACCACCGCCACCCATCGCGAGGTGCTCGGTACGGCGCTGATCTGGCTCGAGCTCGACGACGCCGAGACGGCCGCCCACATCGCGGCCCAGCCCGCGCACCCGATCTCCTACACCGACCGGATCCGCACCCTCGACGAGCGGCATCCGGCCTACGTCATCTACACCTCGGGCTCCACCGGTAAGCCGAAGGGCGTCGTGGTGACCCACACCGGTCTGGCCGGTCTGGTCGCCGCCGAGCGCGCGCACTATCGCGTCGCCGCCGACTCGCGCGTGCTGCACGTGTGTTCGCCGAACTTCGACGTGTCGGTGCTGGAATTGCTGCTCACCTTCTCCGCGGGCGCCACCCTGGTGATCGCGCCGCCCGGCGTGTTCGGTGGCTTCGAGCTGGCGGATCTGCTGCGTCGCGAACAGGTTTCGCACATGCTCATCACTCCGGGCGCGCTGGAATCTGTCGATCCGGCAGATCTGGACGACCTCCAGGTGGTGGTCGTCGCGGGTGACAAGTTCGGGCCGGAACTGGTCGGTCGCTGGGCTGTCGGCGAGCGTGAGTTCTACAACGGCTACGGCCCCACCGAGGCCACCATCCTGGCCACCAGCACCCCGCCGATGGACCCGGCCGCGCCGGTGACGATCGGTGCCGCGATCGCCGGTGTCGGTGCGTTCGTGCTGGATTCGCGGCTGCGGCCGGTGCCGTCGGGCGTGATCGGCGAGCTGTATCTGTCGGGTCCCGCACTGGCGCAGGGCTATCTGAACCGGCCCGCGCTCACCGCGGAACGTTTCGTCGCCAGCCCCTTCGGTACCGAATCCGGTGACGCGAACGCGCGCCTGTACCGCACCGGAGACCTGGTGCGGCGCAGTGAATCCGGTGACGGTGTCATCGAATACATGGGGCGCTCGGACTTCCAGGTGAAGATCCGCGGCTTCCGGATCGAGCTCGGCGAGATCGACAACGCGCTCACCGCGCACCCCGACATCGACTTCGCCGCCACCCTCGGCAAGACCCTGCCTTCCGGTGTGACGGCGCTGGTTTCGTATGTGATGCCTCGCTCCGGCGCCACTGTCGATGTGCCCGCGCTCGATGCGTTCCTCGCGGAATCGTTGCCCGGCTACATGATTCCGGCCGCGATCATGGTCCTGGACCGGATCCCGCTGACGCCGGTGGGCAAGCTGGACCGAAAGGCATTGCCGGAGCCCGTTTTCGCGGTGCGCGAGTTCCGGGCGCCCGCTACCCCGGTGCAGCAGGTGGTGGCCGGTGTCTTCGCCGAGTTGCTGACCGCCGGTGCGCCGGAGGAGATCCGGGTCGGCGCCGACGACGACTTCTTCGAGCTCGGTGGTAACTCGCTGCTGGCCGCGCAGGCCGCCACGCGCATCGGCGCCGCACTCGATACCCGCGTGCCGGTGCAGTTGCTGTTCGAGGTGAGCACGGTCTCGGGATTGGCCGAACGCGTGGAGCGCCATATCGGCACCGGTTCGGGTCAAGAGCTGGTCGCGCAGCAGCGCCCCGATTCGATCCCGCTGTCGTTCGCCCAGCAGCGGATGTGGTTCCTCAACCAGTTCGACCCGGCCAGTGCCGTGAACAACATGCCGATCGCGGTGCGCCTGTCGGGTGCGCTCGATGTCGACGCGTTGCGCGTCGCGGTCACCGACCTGGTGGCGCGCCACGAGGTGCTGCGCACGATGTATCCGCCGGTCGACGGGGTCGGCACGCAGCTGGTGCTGCCGCTGTCGGACCCGCGCGCCGTGCCAACCCTCGCGGCCGACGACGCCACCGAGGACGCGATCGCCGAGCTGGTCACCGAGACCGTCGGCGCGGGCTTCGACGTCACCGTCGCCCCGCCGCTGCGGCTGCGCCTGCTGCGGCTGAGCGCGACCGAGCACGTGCTGGTCTGCGTGATGCACCACATCGCCGGTGACGGTGTGTCGATGGGCCCGCTCACTCGCGACCTGATGACCGCCTACGTCAAGCGCAGTGCGGGCACCGCGCCGGGCTGGCCCGAATTGGCCGTCCAGTACGCCGATTTCACGCTCTGGCAGCGCGCGGTGCTCGGCACCGAGGACGACCCGGAGTCGATCCTGGCCCAGCAGATCGACTTCTGGCGCACCCAGCTCGCCGGTGTGCCAGATCAGCTCGAGCTGCCGATCGACCGGCCACGACCCGCGACCGCCTCCTACCGTGGCGCGAGCCTGGACTTCCGGATTCCGGCCCAGGTGCACGCCGGGCTGGATCAGCTTGCGCGCACACACAATTCGACGCTGTTCATGGTGGTGCACGCGGCACTGTCGGCACTGCTCGCCAGGCTGTCGGGCAGCACCGATATCGCCATCGGTACCCCCGTCGCCGGTCGTGGTGACGCCGCGCTCGATGACCTGATCGGCATGTTCGTCAACACTCTGGTGCTGCGCACCGAGGTAGACCCGGCAGCCGGCTTCGAAGAGCTGCTCGCTCAGACCCGCGCGGTCGATGTCGCGGCGTTCGGCCACGCCGACGTGCCCTTCGAGCGATTGGTCGAGCTGCTCGACCCGGCCCGTTCGACCGCACGGCATCCGCTGTTCCAGGTGATGCTCGCCTTCCAGAACATGGCGCGCACCGCCCTGGAGCTACCCGGGCTGACCGTCGCGGGCGTCGAGCTGACCATGCCGTTCGCCAAGTTCGACCTGCAGTTCGAGATGGTGGAGGACACCGATCGCCACGGCGCGCCGCACGGCATCGCGGTCGGGCTCACCTATGCCACCGACCTGTTCGACGCGGACACCATCGCCGGGTTCGCCGACCGGTTCCAGCGGCTGCTGGCCGGTATCGTCGCCGCACCTGCCGAGCCGCTCGGCGCGATCGAGCTCATGGAGCCTGCCGAGCTGGACCGAATCCTGGTGCAGTGGAACGACACTCGCCACGACCTCGCACCGGAGCTGCTGCTCGACGGCTATCGGCGTGCGGTTGCCGACCATCCCGATGCCGTCGCTGTCGCCTATGAGGGCGCCGAGCTGACCTATCGGGAGTTCGACGAGCGGGTCAACCGGCTCGCTCGGCTGCTGATCACGCAGGGTGTTGGTCCCGAATCCCTGGTCGGGCTCGCGGTGCGGCGCTCGCTCGATCTGGTGGTCGGGATGTACGCGATCGTGACCGCCGGTGGGGCGTATGTGCCGATCGACCCGGATCATCCGGCCGATCGCATCGCGCACATTCTCGATACCGCCGCGCCCGCCGCAGTCCTGAGCACCACCGCGGATGCGATCGAGGTGCCCTCGGATGTGCCGGTGATCCTGGTGGATTCCGTTGCGCTCGAGGAGTTCTCGGCCGCGCCGGTCGAGTTGGCCGAGCCGGTTCGGCCCGAGAATCCGGCCTATGTCATCTTCACCTCCGGTTCCACCGGGCGGCCCAAGGGTGTGGCGGTGTCGCACGCGGCGATCGTCAACCAGATGGTGTACATGGGCGCCGAGTACGGGATCGGTCCGTCGGATGTGTACCTGCAGAAGACGCCCGCCACCTTCGACGTGTCGCTGTGGGGTTACTTCCTGCCGCTGCGGACCGGCGCGAAGCTGGTCGTGTCTACCCACGACGGACACCGCGACCCGGTGTACCTCGCCGAAACCATCGCGGCGCAGCGTGTGACGCTCACCGACTTCGTTCCGTCGATGCTCTCGGTGTTCGCGGCGCACACCAGCGCCGGTTCGATTCCGAGCCTGCGCGCGGTCTTCGCCGCCGGTGAGGCGCTGCCCACCGAGACCGTCGCCGACGTGGCCCGCGTCTCCACGGCGCGGGTGCACAACCTGTACGGACCTACCGAAGCTGCTGTCACCGTGACGCGTTGGCCCGCAAGCGATTCCGATCGCGGTTCGGTGCCGATGGGCGTGCCGGAGTGGAATACCCGTGTCTACGTGCTGGATTCGCGGCTGCGCGCGGTGCCCGCCGGAGTGGTCGGCGAGTTGTACCTGGCCGGTGACCAGCTCGCGCGCGGCTATGTCGCCCGCCCCGGTCTGACCGCGGATCGGTTCGTCGCCAACCCCTTCGAGCCCGGCGCGCGGATGTACCGCTCCGGCGACCTCGTGCGCTGGGGTGCGGCGTCGGCCGAGCCCGCGCTGGAATACCTGGGCCGCACCGACTTCCAGGTGAAGTTCCGTGGTCAGCGCATCGAGCTCGGCGAGATCGAGACCGCACTGCTCGCGCAGGACGTGATCAGCCAGTCCGTGGCATTGGTGCTCGACACCGCATCGGGCCAGCATCTGGTCGCCTATGTGGTGGCGCGCCCCGGCGAACAGCCGGACCCCGCGGCGCTGCGTACGGCCGTCGCGGAATCGCTGCCCTCCTACATGGTTCCGACCGTTGTCACGGTGCTGGACAGCTTCCCGCTGAACCCGAGCGGCAAGCTCGACCGCAAGGCGCTGCCCGCCCCTGCCTTCACCGCGGGCGAGTTCCGCGCGCCCGCCACGCCTGCCGAGGAGATCGTCGCCGGGGTCTTCGCGGAACTGCTCGGCATGGCCCGCGTCGGCGCCGACGACGATTACTTCGCCCTCGGCGGCAACTCGCTGCTGGCCACCCGCGCGATCGCCCGCATCAACGAGGCACTCGACGCACAGCTCGCCATCCGCGATCTGTTCGAGACACCCACCGTGTCGGCCCTTGCCGCGCGCATCGGTGGTGCGAGCGGTACGGCCGCGCGGCCGCCGCTGGTCGCTACCGAACGCCCGCAACGGATTCCGCTGTCGCTGGCACAGCAGCGCATGTGGGTGCTCAACCAGCTCGACCCCGCTTCGGGCTCGTACAACATCCCATTCGCGATCCGCCTCACCGGCGAGCTGGACCTGGCCGCTCTCGATGCCGCGGTCACCGACGTGCTCGGCAGACACGAATCACTGCGCACGTACTTCCCGGTGTCCGGTGATGCTGATTCTGCTGTGGTCGGTCGGGTGGCGTCTGTCGGCGCCGCTGCCGATGGGATGCCCGTGCAGGAGATTCTTTCCGTGGCAGACGCGCTGCCGGGTGGCCTCCAGGTCGAGACGACCACCGATATCCTCACTCGCGCGGCCGAATTGGCCGGTGCGGGTTTCGATGTGACGCGTGAGGTTCCGCTGCGCGCGGCGCTGCTGACCGATGGAACCTCGGCCGACTGGCTGCTCGTCGTTGTGGTGCACCACATCTCGGCTGACGGTGCCTCGCTGGCGCCGCTCGCCCGCGACCTGATGACCGCCTACGTTGCCCGCGCCGCGCAGCAGAGCCCGGGATGGGCGCCGCTCGACGTCCAGTACGCCGACTTCGCGCTGTGGCAACGGGCCGTCGTCGGTGACGACGCTCAGCCGCAATCCCTGGCCGCCGCGCAGCTCGACTACTGGCGCGAGCAGCTGGCCGACGTTCCCCCGCTGCTGGAGCTGCCGCAGGACCGCCCGCGTCCCACCGTGCCGACCCTGGTCGGTGCCACCACCGAGCTGCGTCTGCCCGCCGAGGTGCACACCGCGCTGAATCACCTTGCGCGCGAGCACAAGTCGTCGCTGTTCATGGTGGTGCACGCGGCGCTGGCCGTGCTGCTCGGCCGTTTGTCTGGCACCTCCGATATCGCCATCGGCACCGCTGTCGCCGGGCGTGGTGAACGGGCGCTCGATGACCTGGTCGGCATGTTCGTCAACACCTTGACGCTGCGCACCACGCTCGATCCGGCCGGTTCCTTCGACGAGGCCGTCGACGTGGCCCGCGAGACCGATCTCGGTGCGTTCGCCAATGCCGACCTGCCGTTCGAGCGGGTCGCCGAGGTCGTCGCGCCGGGCCGGGGCAGTGCGCAGAGCCCGCTGTTCCAGGTGGCGCTCACCTTCAGCAACAACGAGGCGGCCGCGCTCGAACTGCCCGGTCTCACCGTGAACGCGCTGGAAACCGCGGTCGCGGCGAAGTTCGACCTGCAGGTGGACGTCGAACCCCGCTTCACCGCCGCCGGTGAACCCGGCGAGCTGGTCGCCCTGTTCAACTACGCCACCGACCTGTTCGACGAGGCCACCGTGCGCAGCATCGGTGCCCGCTTCGCCCGCATCCTGACCGCCGTCGCCGCCGACCCGCAGATCCGCATCGGCGATATCGACATCCTCGACGAGTCCGAACGCGCCCGGCTGCTCGCCGGCGCGGCACAGGCTCCCGTGCCGAGCACGCCGTCGGGCGGCACCACTCTCGCGCAGGCCTTCACCGCCGCCGCCGAGGACGACCCCGACGGTCCTGCCCTGGTCTGGGGCGACGACGCGCTGACCTACGACCAGCTCGACGCCCGCTCCGCACGCCTGGCCCGCCTGCTGATCGGCCGGGGTTTCGGCCCCGGAGACGCGGTGGCCGTTGATCTTCCGCGCGGCATCGACTGGGCCACCGCGGTCTGGGCGATCCTCAAGGCAGGCGCGGCCGTGGTCCCGGTGACCGGTGCCGAGCTGCCCGCCGAACCCGCCGTGAAGCTGGGTATCACCGTCGGCGAACCCCGTGGCGTCGACTGGATCTCACTGGACGACCCGGCGATCAAGACCGAACTGTCCACCCGGTCCGCCCGCCCGGTGACCTACGCCGACCGCACCCGTGCCCTGCGCGGCGGCGACCCGGCCTTCGTCGGCGCCGACGACACCCGCAGCTACGACGAACTCGCCACGGCGGGTGCGCAGGTGCGCGCGGGCACCGACCTGACCTTCGAAGCGCGAACCTTCGGTTACGGCGCCGTCGACACCTTCGCCGCGCTGGTCGAGCCGGTCGCGGCAGGTGTGGCGGGTGCCTCGATGGTCCTGGTCCCCGCGGCCGAGCCCGCCGCCGGCCTCGCTGCTGCGTCGGCAGCCGGTGCCACCGACGGATTGTCGGCCGCACTGGCCGAGGAGTGGGTAACCCACCTGTTCGGTGATCGGGCGGGGCTCGAGGCGGTCGACACCACCGAGCTCGGCGATCTGCAGGCGTTGATCGCCGACGATGCCGAACCGGGCAACCGGGGTGCGGCCGAGGTAGTGCTGGTGCTCGGAGATCTGCGCGCCCCGGTGGCGTGAACCCCGCGCTCACGGCGCGGGGCTCGGTGCGGGGCAACAAGTTTCGGTGATGGGTGAGGTGGAACAGCTATGACACGACCGGCAAGAACCCGACCGGTTCGTACTCGTCGCCCGCGCGTCACCGCGCTGGCACAGCTGCTGGCCACCGCGGTCGAGACCAACCCCGACGGTCTCGCCGTGGTCCTCGCCGACGCCACCCACACCGTCGGCAGCCTTACCTACGCCGAACTCGATGAGCGCTCCAACCGCATCGCCCGCCTGCTGATCGGCCGCGGCATCGGCGCGGGCGACCTGGTGGCCATCGGAATACCGCGCTCCATCGAATCCGTCCTCGCGGTCTGGGCCGTCACCAAGACCGGCGCGGGTTTCGTCCCGGTCGACCCGAACTACCCTCCGGACCGTGTGGCCCACATGGTCACCGACTCGGGTGCGGTTTTCGGCCTGACCGTCGCGGCCGTCGCCGACGACCTCCCCACCCAGGTGCGGTGGCTCGAACTCGATGCCGAGATGACCGGAACGGCCGCCGACCGGCTCGACGACCTCTCCGGCGAAGCGATCACCGCGGCCGACCGGCTGCGTCCGGTGCGGGCCGAGGACCTTGCCTACCTCATCTACACCTCCGGCTCCACCGGCCTGCCCAAGGGCGTCGCGGTGACTCAGGCCGGGCTCGCCGGCTTCAGCGAGGAACAGCGGCGGCACTATGGTGTCGAATCCACTTCGCGCACTCTGCACTTCGCCTCACCGTCGTTCGACGCCTCGCTGCTCGAGCTGCTGCTGGCGATCGGGGCGGGCGCCACGATGGTGATCGTCGACCCGAGCGTGTACGGCGGCGACGATCTGGCCGCCCTGCTGCGCCGCGAGCGGGTGAGCCACGTTTTCATCACCCCGGCCGCGCTGGCCTCGATCGATCCGGACGGGCTCGACGACTTCCGGGTGGTCGCGGTCGGTGGTGAGGCCGTTCCGCCGGATCTGCTGCGGCGCTGGGCGATTCCGCTCGCCGACGGCACCCTGCGCGAATTCCTCAATGTGTACGGGCCCACCGAGACGACCATCGTCACCAATATCAGTGTGCCGCTGAAACCGGGCGACCCGATGACCATCGGCGGTCCGATCAACGGCGTGGCCGAATATGTTCTCGACGACCGGCTCGGCCCCGTTCCACCCGGCGTCACCGGCGAGCTCTACATCACCGGCGCCCAGCTGACCCGCGGCTATCACGCCCGCCCCGGACTCACCTCCTCGCGATATGTCGCGAATCCGTTCGACCCGGCCGGTTCTCGCCTCTACCGCACCGGCGACCTGGTCCGCTGGACCAGCGACGGCGCACTGGACTATGTGGGCCGCAACGACTTCCAGGTCAAGATCCGTGGTTTCCGGATCGAACTCGGCGAGATCGACGCGGTGCTCTCGGCGCACGAAAGCCTCGACTTCGCAGTCACCGTCGGCCACGAACTCGACAGCGGCGCGACCATTCTGGTGTCCTACGTGCACGCGGCACCGGGTGCGGCCGTCGATACCGCCGCACTCACCGCCTTCGTCGAGCGCAGTCTGCCCGCGCACATGGTGCCGACCGTGCTGATGGAACTCGACACCATCCCGCTCACCCCGGTCGGCAAACTCGACCGAAGGGCACTGCCCGCACCGGTCCTCGAACACGCCGAATTCCGTGCTCCCGCCACACCGGTGGAGCAGATCGTGGCGGGCACCTTCGCCCGGGTGCTCGACCTCGGCGATACCCAGCTCGGCCTCGACGACGACTTCTTCGCCCTCGGCGGCAACTCGCTGATGGCCACCCAGGTCGCCGCCCGCCTCGGCGCCGCACTGGACACCGACTTCCCGGTCCGGCTGCTGTTCGAGGCGTCGACGGTGGAGACACTGGCACGGCGACTCGCCGAATCCGCCGGTGCGGGTGCCCGGCCCGCGCTGGCGGCGGGGGAGCGGCCCGCGCGGATCCCGCTGTCGCTGGCCCAGCAGCGGATGTGGTTCCTCAATCAGTTCGACCCGGGATCGGTCGCCTACAATATCCCGATGGCGGTGCGGCTGCACGGCGCCATCGACGTCGAGGCGCTGCGCGCCGCCGTGGCCGACCTCGTCGCCCGGCACGAAACCCTGCGCACGATCTACCCCGAGACCGACGACGGGCCGATCCAGCAGATCCTGGCCGAGACCGAGGCGACGCCGCGGCTCGAGGTGCGCTCGATCGCGCCCGATCAGCTCACCGCCGCCATGCACGAGTTCGGTTCGTCCGGGTTCGACGTGCGGGGCCAGGTGCCGTTGCGGGTCGCGCTGTTCGAGCTCGACGCAGGCGAATCGGTGCTCGCGGTGGTCGTGCACCACATCGCCGGTGACGGTTCTTCGCTCACGCCGCTGACCAGGGACCTCATGCTCGCCTACGCGGCACGCTCGGCGGGCAGCGCCCCGGAGTGGACGCCGCTGACCGTGCAGTACGCCGACTACGCGCTGTGGCAGCGCGCCTTGCTCGGCAGCGAGGACGACCCGCGGTCGCTGGCCTCGGCCCAGCTCGCCTACTGGCGTGATGCGCTGGCCGGGCTGCCCGACCAGCTCGACCTGCCCGCCGACCGGCCACGCCCCGCCGTGCAGTCCTTCGCCGGTGGTCGCGTGCCGATCGAGATCGACGCCGAAACCCACCGCGCCCTACTGGCTTTGGCGCGCAACCAGGGTGCGACGCTGTTCATGGTCGTGCACACCGCACTCGCGGTGACTCTGGCGAGGCTGGCGGGCACCGACGATCTGGCGGTCGGTACTCCCATCGCAGGCCGCGGCGAGGCCGCGCTCGACGACCTGATCGGCATGTTCGTCAACACCCTGGTCTTCCGCACCACCCTCGCGTCCGGCGAGTCGTTCACCGAACTCCTCGCCCGCCAACGTGATACCGACCTGCAGGTGTTCGCGAACGCTGACCTCCCGTTCGAGCGCCTCGTCGAGGCGATCAATCCCGCCCGCTCCACGGCTCGTCATCCGCTGTTCCAGGTCGGCCTGTCCTTCCAGAACCTCAGCCGGACCGGCCTCGAACTCGGCGAGACCGCGGTCGAAGGCGTCGACGTGGACCTCGCGGTGTCCCAGTTCGATCTGCACGCCATCGTCGCCGATGCCTACGACAGTGCCGGTGTCGCGCAGGGGATCAGCGGCGTATTCACCTATGCCACCGACCTGTTCGATGCCTCGACCGCCCAGATCTACGCGGACCGTTTCGCGCGAGTTCTGACCGCGATCGCGACTGCGCCCGAACGTCCCGTCGACGAGATCGAACTACTCTCCGTTGCCGAGCGGGAACGAATCCTGCACGACTGGAACGCAACTGAGCACCCCTGCCCGCCCGCGACGCTCGCCTTCCTGTTCGCCGATACCGTGGCAGCCGACCCCGATGGCGTCGCGCTCGTTGACGCCGACGGCGCACAGCTCACCTACCGTGAGTTCGCCGCCCGTGTGAATCAACTTGCACGACACCTGATCACGCGGGGTGTGGGAGTCGAGGACCGCGTGGCCCTGGCGATCAGACGCTCCACCGACCTGGTCGTCGCCATGTACGCGGTGACACAGGCCGGCGCCGCCTATGTCCCGGTGGATCCGGATCAGCCCGCCGACCGCGTGGCGCACGTCCTCGATACGGCGGCGCCCGCCTGCGTATTGACCACCACGCGTGACGGATTCGATGGTGCCTCGGCGCCGGTGATCGCGATCGACACGATCGATGTGTCCGCGGTCTCGACCGTGCCGATCGTCGCGAGCGAGCGCATCGGCGTGCTGCGTCCGGAGAACACGGCCTACCTCATCTTCACCTCCGGTTCGACCGGCAAGCCGAAGGGCGTGGCCGTCTCGCACAGCGCGATCGTCAACCAGTTGCTCTGGAAGACAGCGGCGTTCGGACTCGGCCGCGACGACTCGGTGCTGTTGAAGACCGCCGCCACTTTCGACCTCTCGGTCTGGGAATTCTGGTCGGCCGCCATCTGCGGTGGCCGCCTGGTGATCACCGCACCCGACGGCCACCTCGACCCTGCCCACCTGCTGCGCGTACTCGCCGCGCAATCGGTGACAACCCTGCATGTGGTGCCCTCGATGCTCGACGCGCTGCTCACCGAATCCGCTGGTGCCCTCCCGAATTCGCTGCGCCGTGTACTGGCCATCGGCGAGGCCCTGCCCGCCGCGACCGCCCAGCGTTTCCTGGCGGCGACCCCGGCGGCATTGCACAACCTGTACGGCCCCACCGAAGCCGCGGTCTCGATCACCGACCACCGCGTCACCACCGCCGATCGCACCACGGTCCCGATCGGCCGACCCGAATGGAACAGCGGCGTCTACGTTCTCGACGCCCGTCTGCGGCCCGTCCCGGTAGGTGTCGCGGGTGAGCTGTATCTCGCAGGCGCGCAGCTCGCCCGCGGTTACCACGCCCGCCCCGACCTCACCGCCGACCGCTTCGTCGCCAACCCCTTCGCCGGGTCGGGCGCACGCATGTACCGCACGGGCGACCTCGTAGCCTGGACCGCCGACGGCGAACTCGAATACCGGGGTCGCACCGACTTCCAGGTGAAGATCCGCGGTTTCCGCATCGAACTCGGTGAGATCGAAGCCGCTCTACTCGCCGCACCACGAATCGCACAGGCAGCGGTCATCGCCACGACGGATCCGCAACTCGGCGACCGGCTCGTCGCCTATGTTGTTCCCGCGCCCGACGAAACGCTCACTCCTGCGGATGTCAAAGCCGCTGTGGCGCTGGTACTCCCGTCCTATATGGTCCCCGCCGCCTTCGTCGTTCTCGACCACCTCCCGCTGAACGCGAACGGCAAACTCGACAGGGCCGCACTCCCGGAGCCGGTACTCGCACCGCGCCGCTACCGCGCACCCGAGACAGCTCACGAGATCGCCGTGGCCGCCGTCTTCACCGAGGTCCTCGGCGCGCCGACCCCCGGCCTGGACGACGACTTCTTCGCCCTCGGCGGCAACTCGCTGCTGGCCACCCGCGTCGTGCACCACCTACGCGAACACACCGGCGTCGAACTCACCGTCGCCGCGTTCTTCGCCGACCCGACCGTCGCCGGTCTCGCGACGAGAATCAGCGACGGCCCAGCCGCCGCCACCGACCTCGAAGCCGCACTCTCGGTCGTGCTCCCGATCGCCCGCCGCGGCACCCGCCCGCCGCTCATCTGTGTGCACCCGGTCTCCGGCCTGGCATGGGGCTACGCGAGCCTGGTGCCGCATCTGCCCGACGATCAGCCCGTTGTCGGCATCCAGTCACCCGCGCTGAGCGACCCGGAATTCCGGCCCACTTCGGCCGAGGAACTCATCGACCGTTATCTGGCCGAGATCCGTGGCGTCCAACCGCACGGCCCGTATCAGCTGCTCGGTTGGTCCCTCGGTGGCGTGCTCGCGCAGGCCGTCGCGACCCGACTGCAGGCCGAGGGCGAGACGGTGGCGTCGCTGACGATGCTCGACAGCCTGCCCGGCGCCGCACTCGCCGATTTCGGTACCGAATTGCGGCATGTGCTCGTCGAACTCGGCATACCCGAGCAGCAGCTTCCCGAGCGGCTCACCGACCTCGGTGATGCGGCACTCGAATCGCTACACGCCGCGCTGGCGGGAGACACGCCGATCTCGCGCACCCAATTCGTCGGCATGTACCGTGGCGCGCTGCACTCGGTGGTACTGCTCACCGAGCTCGAACACGCCCGATTCGAGGGCGATGTCACCTATTTCACCGCCATGCGGACCCCCCAAAAGCTGGGGGACGGCGCCTCGCGATGGCGGCCGTTCGTCAGCGGGATCATTGCTGACCACCCGGTCGATGCCACTCATCAGCAGATGCTCGCGACTGTGGCGGTAGCCACGTCGGGACCGGTAATCGCGCAGGTCGTCGCGGGTGCGAGCGGATCCGGCGATACACGTCCGTAACGGACTCCATGGGCATTACGATCCTGTTGCGATAGAGTTGGTGTGTCGTGGCGCACACCTCGGCGACGGTCGGCAATGGCTATGTAGGTGTGGCTATGCTGTGTCCGACTCGGCCGCCGGACGCGAGAGGTGTATTGGTCTGTGGAAACCCCCCGCCGCACGGGCCGTGCCGGCCGCCGACGTGCTACCGGCGCACCGTTGTTCGGTCAGCTGCTCACGGCCGCCGTCGAGTCCGCGGCCGATTCGATCGCGCTGCGCTACAACCCGACCGGGATGCCCGGCGCGGAACAACACCTCACTTATCGCGAGCTCGACGAGCAATCCTCGCGCCTGGCACGTGAACTCATCGACCGTGGCATGGGTGCGGGCGACGTCGTCGCGATCGCCATCGCCCGCTCGATCGAATCCGTGCTCGCGGTGTGGGCCATCGCCAAGACCGGCGCCGCGTACGTGCCGGTCGACCCGGCCTATCCGGCCGACCGGATCGCCCACATCGTCGCCGACTCCGGCGCGACCATCGGCCTGACCACCGCGGCCCATCGCGCCTGCCTCGGCACCACCGCGTACTGGATCGAACTCGATGACCCCGTGGTCGCCGAACGTATCGCCGTGCGCCCCGGGCATGCGGTGAGCTACGCCGACCGGGTCCGCCCGATCGACGAATGTCATCCCGCCTACGTCATCTACACCTCCGGCTCCACCGGCAAGCCCAAGGGTGTTGTGGTCACCCATACCGGGCTGGCCACGCTGGTCGCCGCCGAGCGCGAACACTATGGCGTCGAGCTCGATTCGCGCGTGCTGCATGTTTGCTCGCCGAACTTCGATGTGTCGGTACTCGAGCTGCTGCTGCCGTTCGGTGTCGGCGCGACGCTGGTGATCTCGCCGCCACGGGTGTTCGGCGGTTTCGAACTGTCGGACCTGCTGCGCCGCGAACGCATCACCCACCTGCTGATCACCCCGGGCGCGCTCGAGTCCGTCGACCCCGCCGGGCTGCCGGATCTGGGCACCGTGATCGTCGCGGGCGACCGGTTCGGTCCGGAGCTGGTCGGCCGCTGGGCAACCGGCGGGCGCGCGTTCTACAACGGGTACGGGCCCACCGAGGCCACGATCCTCGCCACCAGCACCACGGCGCTGCGGGCGCATGCGCCGATCACCATCGGCACCGCGGTGCCCGGCATGGGCCTGTACGTGCTCGACGCGCGGTTGCGGCCGGTGCCCGCCGGGGTGGTCGGCGAGCTGTACCTGTCCGGCCCCGCGCTCGCGCAGGGGTATCTGGGCAGGCCGGGGCTCACTTCGGAACGTTTCGTCGCCTCGCCGTTCGGGCCGGGCAGGCTGTATCGCACCGGCGATCTGGTGCGCCGATTCGAACACGACGGCACGCTGGAATACCTGGGCCGCACCGACTTCCAGGTGAAGGTGCGCGGTTTCCGGATCGAGCTCGGCGAGATCGACAACGCCCTCACCGCCCACCCCGACCTCGATTACGCGGTGACGCTGGGCAAGACGATGCCATCGGGCGCGACGGCGCTGGTGGCCTATGTGCTGCCGCGCGCCGGCCGCACGGTCGACACCGGGGCGCTGGCGGAATTCCTCGCGGAATCGCTGCCCGCGTACATGATTCCGTCGGTCATCATGGTCCTCGACGCGCTGCCGCTCACCTCGGTCGGCAAGCTCGATCGCGCCGCGCTGCCGACGCCGGTGTTCACCGCGCGCGGCTTCCGCGCGCCCGCCACCCCGGCCGAACAGGTGGTGGCCGATGTGTTCGCCGCGCTGTTGCTGCGTGACGGCGCGGGCCGGGTCGGCGCCGACGACGACTTCTTCGAACTGGGTGGCGACTCGCTGCTCGCCGCTCAGGCTGTCGCCCGCATCGGTGCCGCGCTGGACGTGCGGGTGCCGGTGCAGGCGGTCTTCGAGGCGCCGACGGTCGCGGCACTCGCCAATCGGGCCGAGCAGCAACGGCTTACGGCGCACGCGCTGCCGCTCACATCGCGTCCGCGCCCCGAGTTGGTGCCGCTGTCCTATGCCCAGCAGCGGATGTGGTTCCTCAACCGCTTCGATCCCGCGTCGGCGGTGGACAACATCCCGGTCGCGGTCCGCCTCTCCGGCCGCCTCGACCTGCCCGCCCTGCGCGCCGCGATCGCCGACCTGATCGCGCGCCACGAAGTGCTCCGCACGGTCTACCCGGTGTCCGACGGCGTCGGTTCCGATGGGTTCGGTGGGGTGCTCGACGGCGAAGGTCACCAGCTGGTGCTGGCGGCGGGCGACCCTGCCGCGGTGCCCGAGTTCGAGGTCATCGAGGTGGCCGAGGACGGGCTCACCGAGGCGATCGGAGCCGCGGCGCTGACCGGTTTCGACGTCACCGCCGGTCCGCCGGTGCGGGTGCGGGTGCTGGCGATCTCGGACAACGAGCACGTCGTCGTCTGCGTGGTGCACCACATCGCCGCCGACGGATTCTCCTTCGCGCCGCTGACCAGAGATCTGCTCACCGCCTACGCCGAACGGCGCGGGGGCGGTGCGCCGCAGTGGCCGCCGCTGCCGGTACAGTACGTCGATTACACGCTGTGGCAGCGCGAACTGCTCGGCGCCGAGCACGATCCGGATTCGCTGCTCGCCGCGCAACTGGCCTTCTGGCGAAAGACTCTGTCCGGCCTGCCCGAACAGCTCGAACTGCCCACCGACCGGCCGCGTCCCGCCGTGTCGAACCGGACAGGCGGGTCGCTGAGCGTTCAGGTGCCCGCCTCGGTGCACGCCGGTCTGTCCGCGCTGGCCCGCGAGCACAACGCCACGCTGTTCATGGTTGTGCACACCGCGCTGGCCATGCTGCTGGCCCGGCTCTCCGGCACCCGCGACATCGCGATCGGTACCCCGGTCGCCGGGCGCGGCGAACAGGCGCTCGACGAGCTGATCGGCATGTTCGTCAACACGCTGGTCCTGCGCACCGAGGTGAATCCGGCGGCGAACTTCGCCGAGTTGCTCACCGAGGTCCGATCGCGCGATCTCGCGGCCTTCGGGCACGCCGACGTGCCGTTCGAGCGGCTCGTCGACCTGCTGGAGCCGGTGCGTTCGACCGCGAGGCACCCGCTGTTCCAGGTGATGCTGACCTTCCAGAACCTGGCCCGCACCGACCTCGCGCTGCCCGGCCTCGCCGTCTCGGCCGCCGACTTCACGGTGCCGCTGGCGAAGTTCGACCTGCAGGTGGAACTCGCCGAACACATCGGCGCCGACGGCGCACCGCAGGGCATGGCGGCCACTTTCGTCTATGCCACAGACCTCTTCGACCGCGGCACGGTCGCCGACTTCGCCGACCGCTGGGCGCGGGTCCTCGCCGCGGTGGTAGCCGAACCGGCGAAGCCGGTCGGCGATATCGACGTGCTCGCCCCTGGTGAGCGTGAACTCGTGCTGCGCGAGGGCCATTCGCCCGGCATCACGGTTCCCGAGGTGACTCTCGCCGACCTGATCACCGCTCAGGCGCATCAGCGGCCCGAGGCGATCGCGATCAGGGCGGGGGAGCGGTCCCTCACTTTCGCCGACCTCCTCGGCCGGGCATCGGCGCTCGCCCGTGCGCTCATCGCGCAGGGCGCGGGCCCGGAAACGCTGGTGGCCGTTGCTGTTCCGCGCACCGAGGAGCTGCCGGTCGCGCTGCTCGCCGTGCTCCTGTCGGGTGCGGGCTATCTGCCGATCGACTCCGGCTACCCCGCGCAGCGCCTCGGCTACATCGTCGCGGACGCGAAACCCGCTGTGCTGCTGACGACCTCGGCCGAGCGCGAACTGCTGACACCGCTGGCCGACCTGCCCGTGGTGTTGCTCGACGAGCAGCCCGTCTACACCGACGCGCCCCTGCATCCCGGCGAACGTCGCGCCCCGCTGCGCCCGGATCACCTCGCGTACGTCATCTACACCTCGGGTTCCACCGGCCTGCCCAAGGGCGTCGGTGTGACCCATCGCAATGTGCTCGAGCTGTTCGCCAACGCCCAGATGCTGTTCGCCTTCGACGTCGACGATGTGTGGTCGGTGTTCCACTCCTTCGCCTTCGACTTCTCGGTCTGGGAGCTGTGGTGCGCGCTGGCGGGCGGCTCGTCGGTCGTCGTCGTCGACCACCTGACCTCCCGTTCGCCGATCGAATTCCGCGAACTGCTGGCCCGTGAACACGTGACGGTGCTGAGCCAGACCCCCACCGCCTTCGCCCAGCTCGACGAAGCCGACCGTGCCGCGCAAGCCGCGGGCGCCACCCCGCTGCCGCTGCGCTACGTGGTCTTCGGTGGCGAGGCTTTAGACCCCCGCAAGCTCAACCGCTGGTACGACCGCTACGGAAACGGCCCGGGCGCGCCGGAACTCGTCAACATGTACGGCATCACCGAGACGACCGTCCATGTCTCCCACCAGGTCCTGACCTCGCGAACCGCGGAACTCGTGGCCGACCGGGCGGGATCTGGTGCCGACTCCGACCACAGCGGAGGAGCGGATGCGGACGTAGCGCGGCGTGACTATGCCGCCGAACTACCCGGCAGCCTGATCGGCCGCGCGCTGCCCGGGTTGTCGGTGGTCGTCCTCGATGACCGTCTGCGCCCGGTGCCCTTCGGCGTCGCGGGTGAGCTCTACATCGCGGGCAACCAACTCTCGCGCGGCTACCTCGGCAAGCCGGGCCTCACCGCCACCCGTTTCGTCGCCGATCCGTTCGGCGAGCCGGGTGCCCGCCGCTACCGCTCCGGCGACCTCGGCCGCTGGATCGGGTTCCGTGGCACCCCCACCCTCGAATACGGCGGCCGCGGCGACCAGCAGGTCCAATTGCGCGGTTTCCGGATCGAACCGGGCGAGATCGAGGCCGCCCTGCTCCGCGTTCCCGGCGTCGGGCAGTCGGCGGTCATCGTGCGCGCCGACGAGCACGCCGGTGATCGCCTGATCGCCTACGTCGTCGCGGCCACCGGTGCGGTCGATCCCGTCGCGGACTCCGGGCCTGCCGATCGCGTGGCCGCCGCCCTCGACCCGGTGCGCGTGCGTGCCGCCGTCGCCGAATTCCTCACCGGCTACATGGTTCCCGACGCGGTCGTGGTGGTACCGGAACTGCCGATGACCACCAACGGCAAGCTCGACCGGGCCGCACTGCCCGCACCGGAGTTCACCGCCGCCACCACCTTCCGCGCGCCGACCACTCCCATCGAACTCAGCGTGGCCGGGGTGTTCGCGACCCTGCTCGGCGTGCCCGAGATCGGCCTCGACGACAACTTCTTCGACCGCGGCGGCAACTCGCTGCTGGCTACCAGGGCCATCGCCCGCATCGACCACGCGCTCAGCACCGATCTGGTGGTGCGTGACCTGTTCGAGGCGCCGACCGTCGGCTCGCTCGCCGCCCGCGTTCGCCCGGGTTCGGTGGCCGCGCCACGACCGCCGCTGATCCCGGCGCAGGATCGTGGCGTCATTCCGCTCTCACCCGCGCAGCAGCGGATGTGGTTGCTCAACCGCATCGACCCCGACTCACCGGCCTACAACATCCCGCTGGTCCTGCGGCTGCGCGGCGCGCTCGACACCTCGGCGCTGCGCTACGCCGTCGCCGATGTGCTCGAACGGCACGAGGCACTGCGTACCCGGTTCCCGGCCGATGACGCCGACGCCGTTCCGTACCAGGAGATTCTGCCCGTCAGTGCCGTGTTGCCGAACGGCCTCGCGCTCGAGGAGTGCGACGATCCGCGCGAGCGGGTAATCCGGCTGCTCGCGGGCGGATTCGACGTCGCCGAGCGAGTTCCGTTGCGCGCCGGGCTGTTCACGTCCCCCGCCGACGACCCGCTCGCCGAGGAGGAATACGTGCTCGCCGTGGTGGTGCAGCACATCATCGCCGACGGTGCCTCCCTCGCTCCGCTGGCCCGTGACCTGGTGATCGCCTACCGGGCCCGCGTCGAAGGCCGCTCACCCGCCTGGGCGCCACTGCCCGTGCAGTACGCCGACTACGCGCTGTGGCAGCGCGAGGTACTCGGTTCGGAATCGGATGAGAATTCCACCGCCGCGAGGCAGCTGGGATTCTGGCGCCACACCCTGTCCGGGCAGTCCGGCACGGTCGAACTCCCGCACGACCATCCGCGCCCCTCGCACGCCTCGCTGCGCGGCGCCGACGTGAGCACCACCCTGCCCGCCGACGTGCACGCCGGCCTCGCCGAGATCGCCCGCAGGCACAACGCGTCGCTGTTCATGGTCGTGCACGCGGCACTGGCCGTGCTGCTCGCCCGGATCTCGGGCAGCACCGATATCGCGATCGGCACCCCGATCGCGGGCCGCGGCGAACCCGAACTCGACGACCTGGTCGGCATGTTCGTCAACACCCTGACCCTGCGCACCGAAGTCGACCCGCGCCACGGATTCGACGAACTGGTCAGCGCCGCCCGCGAAGTCGGCCTCGCCGCGTTCGCCAACGCCGACCTGCCGTTCGAGCGCGTCGTCGAGGAGGTGGCCCCGACCGGCACGGTGTCGCACAACCCGCTGTTCCAGGTGGTGCTCTCGTTCCACAACAACGAGACACCGGTGCTTCGCCTGCCCGGCCTCACCATCGAGGCGATGGACCTCGCGGCCAGGCCCGCCAAGTTCGACCTCCAGGTCAATGTGGAACCGCGCCTGTCCGCGACCGGTGAACCCGACGAGATCGGCGTCGTGTTCACCTACGCCACCGACCTTTTCGACGAGCACACCGTCGCGGCTTTCGCACGCGGGCTCACCGAGATCGTCACCGCGGTCGTCGCCGATCCCGCGGTGCGAGTCGGCGATATCGACCTGCGCGACGCCAGGGAACGCGAACGCGAACTGACCGCCGCGGCCTATGCGCCGACGCCGTCGGCCAACGGTGCCGCGCTGGCGCAGGAACTGGCCTCGGCGGTGGAGGAGGACCCGGACGCGCCCGCCCTCGATCTGGGTGAATCCGAGATCGTGTACGCCGAATTCGACGCCCGCTCCTCACAATTGGCTCGCTCGCTGATCGCCCGCGGCGCCGGACCCGGCACCGGAGTCGCGGTCCGCCTCGACCGCGGGGTGGACGCGGCGATCGCGACCTGGGCGGTGCTCAAGGCCGGTGCCGCGGTGGTGCCATTGATGACGATGGACGCGGGCCTGCCGGGCAGCCTCGAGGTGAAACTCGGCCTGACCATCGATATCCTCGACGCGCCCGACGGCCTGGACTGGTACGACCTCGCCGACCCGGCGTTGCGCGCCGAACTGGCCGCGGAATCACCGCGCCCGATCGGCTACGCCCACCGCACCCGCGCCCTGCGCGGTGACGACGTGGCCTTCGTCGGCGGTGGCCGCACGCTGAGCTACGACGAGCTGGCGACCGCGGCCGAGCAAGTCGCCGAGCGCACCGGGCTCAACTTCGAATCACGCACGCGAGCGGCGGGCAGACCGGATTCGGTGGCGGGCGTGCTCGAGATCGTCGCGGCCGCGATCGCGGGTGCGACGCTGGTGATGGGGGCAGACAAGGGGGGTGCGGACGAGGTGAGTCACGTGTTCACCGAGGCCGCGGTGGCCGTCGCCGAACCCGGCGACGGGACAGGTGCGAGGATTGTCGCGCTCAGTGAGATGATCGGCAACGCCGGGCAGCCGCGCGAGCGGCGCACGGTGGTCGGGATGGATGGATAGGTGGAACGAACACTGGCTGGTCCGCGCGCGGTGCGCGAACGTGGCAGTGCGCGTCGATATCGGTACGAGGTGTGCATGACCGGGCAACGGCAAGTCGACTCCGACGATCGGACGGAACTGTCGTGACCCGGGCAAACCGGGCGTCCGGCGCCCGTGCCAGGCAGCGCGGGAAGTCGCTGCCGCAACTGCTGTCCGTGGCGGTGGAATCCAACCCCGGCGGCCTCGCGCTGTCGTGGGACGACGGCGTGTCCGCGCCGGTGCACTGGACATACGCCGAGCTCGACGAACGGTCCAACCGGCTGGCCCGGCTGCTGATCGCCCGTGGTGTCGGTCCCGAGGACGTGGTGGCCGTCGGCATTCCACGTTCGCCGGAATCGGTGCTGGCCATGTGGGCGGTGACCAAGACGGGCGCGGCGTTCCTGCCGGTCGACCCGAACTATCCGCCCGCGCGCGTGAGCCACATGCTCGGCGATTCCGGTGCGGTGCTCGGCGTCGCGGTCGGTGCGGCGGTGGACCGGTTGCCCGGCGCGCTCGATTGGTTGTGCCTCGACGACGACGCCGTGCGTCGCGCCACCGACGATCAGCCCGGTGATCCGGTGACCTTCGCCGACCGGGTGCGCCCGCTGCGGCTACCGCACCCCGCCTACGTGGTGTACACGTCCGGTTCCACCGGCCTGCCCAAGGGCGTGGTGGTGACCCACGCCGGGCTGGCCGGGTACTGCGCCGAGCAGCGCGCGCACTACGCGATCGAGCCGACTTCGCGCACCCTGCATTTCGCCTCGCCCTCGTTCGACGCGGCCGTCCTCGAACTGCTGATGGCGGTCGGTGCCGGGGCCACGATGGTGCTCGTGCCCGCGGGCATTCTCGGCGGTGCCGAGCTGGCCGAGGTGCTGCGCCGCGAGGCCGTCACGCACATGTTCATCACCACCGCCGCGCTCGCCTCGCTCGATCCGGCCGGGCTGGACGCGCTGGCCGTGGTCACCACCGGTGGCGAGGCGTGCCCGCCGGACCTGATCCGGCGCTGGGCCACGGACTCGCGCCGGTTCCACGACTGTTACGGCCCGACCGAGACCACCATCGTGACGAATATCAGCGTGCCGCTGGTGGTCGGCGACACGATGAACATCGGGGCGCCGCTGCGCGGGGTGACCGAGTACGTGCTCGACGAGCGCCTGGTCCGGGTGCCCGACGGGATGATCGGCGAGCTGTACATCGCCGGCAACGGGCTGGCGCGTGGTTATCACCGTCAGCCTGGTTTGACCGCCTCGCGCTTCGTGGTCGATCCCTTCGCCGGGGGCGATGGGCGGATGTACCGCACCGGCGACCTGGTGCGCCGCCGGGTGGACGGTGCGATCGAGTTCGTGGGGCGCAACGACTTCCAGGTGAAGGTGCGCGGTTTCCGGATCGAACTCGGTGAGATCGACACCGTGCTGACCGAGCACCACACCGTCGACTTCGCGGTGACCATCGGGCACGAACTCGACAACGGCACAACGATTCTCGCCGCGTACGTGCACGCCGCACCCGGCGCGCGAATCGACACCGACCAGCTGTTCGAGCACGCCAAGGTCGGTCTGCCCGCCCATATGGTGCCGACCGCGCTGACCGTGCTCGACACCATTCCCCTGACTCCGGTCGGCAAACTCGACCGGGCCGCGCTGCCCGCACCGACCCTGCGTGCCGAGGAATTCCGTGCGCCCTCCGGTGCGATGGAAGAGCTCGTGGCGCACATCTTCACCGAGTTGCTCGCGCCGGAGAACCCGGTGGGCGCCGATGACGATTTCTTCGCCCTCGGCGGCAATTCGCTGCTCGCCACCCGGGCAGCGGCGCGTCTCGGGGCGGAGCTCTCGGCGCGGGTGCCCGCGGGGCATGTCTTCGAAAGTCCCACCGTCGCGGGACTCGCCGTGCTGCTCGAGCCGCTGAAGGGTGCGGGCGGGCACGCGCCGCTGACGCCTCGTGGGCGTCCCGAGCTGATCCCGCTCTCGCCCGCGCAACAGCGGATGTGGTTCCTCAACCAATTCGATCCGGGTTCCACGGCCGAGACGATCCCGTTCGCGCTGCGCCTGTCCGGACCGTTCGACCCGCGCGCACTGCACGCGGCGCTGTCGGACCTGGTGAGCCGGCACGAATCCCTGCGCACGTGGTACCCGGTCTATACCGCCGACGAGCGTGGTGCGCGCTCCGCCGATGACGGCGCCGTGGTCGACGGTGTCGGCCACCAGGTCGTCCTCCCGATGGCCGAAGCTGTCCCCGATGTGCTGGTCGACTCGCTCACCGAGGACGAATTGCCGCTGTGGATGGCGGAGTTCGCCGGTACCGGATTCGATGTCGCCGCCGGTGTGCCGTTCCGGGTGGCGCTGGCCGAGCTCGGGCCGCAGGATCATGTGCTCGCCGTGGCCCTGCACCACATCACCGCCGACGGTGCCTCGGTCGCACCGCTGCTGCGTGATCTGCTCGGTGCCTACCTCGCTCGTCGCAACCGTTCGCGGCCCAGGTGGCAGCCGCTGCCGGTGCAGTACGCCGATTACACGCTGTGGCATCGCGAACTGCTCGGTTCCGAAGCCGACCCCGATTCGGTTGCCACCGCTCAGATTTCGCACTGGCGTGGCGCGCTCGCGGGTCTGCCCGACCGGCTCGACCTGCCCACCGATCGTCCGCGCCCGCCCGTATTCACCGGCCGCGGTGCCGAATTCGGCTTCCAGATCCCGGCGCCGGTGCACACCGCGCTCGCCGCGCTGGCCCAGCGCAGCGGCACCTCCGAATTCATGGTCGTGCACGCGGCTTTCGCGGTGCTGCTCGGTCGCGTCGCGCACACCGACGACATCGCCATCGGTACCCCGGTGGCCGGGCGCGGTGCCCGTGAACTCGACGACCTGATCGGCATGTTCGTCAACACGCTGGTCCTGCGTTCGCGCCTCGACCCGCGCGCGAGCTTCGCCGAACTGCTGCGCGCGACCAAACGCGCCGACCTCGCCGCCTTCGCCCACGCGGACCTGCCGTTCGAGCGCCTCGTCGAACTGCTCGATCCGGTTCGCTCGCAGGCCCATCACCCGCTGTTCCAGGTTGCCCTGTTCTTCCAGAACCTTGACCTGCCGAACCTGCGCCTGCCCGGCCTGGACGCCACCGCCGTCGAATTCGGTGGTGCGGTGGCACGTTTCGACCTGCAGCTCACGATCGTGCCCGGCGCCGATCCGGCCGAGCCGATGGCCGCGTCGTTCAACTACGCCACCGATCTGTTCGATGCCGACACCATCGAAACCCTGGCCGCCCGGTTCACCCGCCTGCTCGATGCGGTCGCCACCGACGCCGATCTCGCGATCGCCGAGATCGACCTGCTCACCGACGTCGAGCGCGAGCAGACCCTGGTGAACTGGAACGAGACCGCTCATCCGGTGCCGCCGGAACCGATGCTCGACGCGTATCGCCGTGCGGTGCAGATGCATCCGGACGCCACCGCACTGGTCTACGCGGACACGGAGCTGACCTACCGGCAGTTCGACGCACGCGTGAATGCCCTCGCCCGGCTGCTGATCGAGCAGGGCGTCGGCCCGGAAAGCCTTGTCGGCCTGGCTATCCGGCGGTCACCGGAATTGGTGATCGGCATGTACGCGGTGCTCACCGCCGGTGGCGCCTACGTGCCGCTGGATCCCGACCATCCGGCCGAGCGCATCGCCTACATCCTCGACACCGCCCAGCCCGCCTGCGTACTGAGCACCCGCGCCGACGCCATCGCCGTCGCGCCCGGCACCCCGTTGCTGTTGCTCGACGAACTCGATTTCACGGGCGTACCGGGTGATCCGGTGCTCTCGTCGGAATTGCGCGCTCCGCTGCACCCCGACCACCCGGCCTACGTCATCTTCACCTCGGGTTCCACCGGCAAGCCCAAGGGCGTCGCGGTCTCGCATGCCGCCATCCACAACCAGCTGGTGTGGATGCTGGCGAAATACCCACTCGCACTGGGTGATGTGTACCTGCAGAAGACCGCGACCACCTTCGACGTGTCGCTGTGGGGCTACTTCATGCCGCTGCGCGTCGGCGCGAAACTGGTGCTCGCCACGCCCGACGGCCACCGCGACCCCGCCTACCTGATCGATCTGATCGGCGAACACAAGGTCACCGTCACCGACTTCGTCCCGTCGATGCTCACGATGTTCGCCGCGCAGGCAGCGGCGGACGCCGGGTCAGGGAGCCACGCCGACCTGGAGTCGCTGCGCGAGATCTTCGTCATCGGCGAGGCGCTCCCCGCGGAGACCGTCGACGCCATGGCCGCGATCAGCTCGGCCAGGTTGCACAATCTGTACGGCCCGACCGAGGCCGCTGTCTCGGTGACCTACTGGCCCGCGCGACCGGGCGAGCGTTCGGTGCCGATCGGCTTGCCGCAGTGGAACTCTCGCGTCTACGTCCTCGACGAGCGGCTGCGGCCGGTGCCACCTGGCATCGCCGGTGAGCTCTATCTCGCGGGTGATCAGCTCGCCCGTGGTTACGTCGCGCGACCCGGCCTGACCGCCGATCGATTCGTCGCCGACCCGTTCGCCTCGGCTTTCGGCAGCGGGTCGGCCAGGGGGTCCGGATCCGGCCCCGCGATGGGCGCGCGCATGTATCGCACCGGCGACCTGGTGGTGTGGCGTCGGCCCACCTCGAACGCGCCGCACCGGCTCGACTACCTGGGGCGCATCGACTTCCAGGTGAAGTTCCGTGGTCAGCGGATCGAGCTGGGCGAGATCGAGACCGCGCTGCTGGCGCACGAATCCGTCAGCCAGGCAGTGGCATTGGTCGTCTCGACCGAGCTGGGCGACCAGCTGGTCGCCTACGTGGTGCCCGCCCCCGGCCACGCCGCCGAGCCGGACCGGCTGCAGGCGGCCGCCTCGAAAACCCTTCCGGTCTATATGGTTCCGGCGTCGATCACCGTGCTCGGCGAGCTGCCGCTCAACCCCAGCGGCAAACTCGACCGCAAGGCGCTGCCTGCGCCGAGCTTCACCGCGCGGGCGTTCCGCGCGCCGAGCACCGCGCAGGAGCGGCTCGTCGCGGATCTGTTCGGGGAAGTGCTAGGCCGCAACGACATCGGCGCGGACGACGACTTCTTCGCGCTGGGCGGCAACTCCCTGATCGCCACCCGCCTGGTCGCCCGTCTCGGTGCCGCCACCGGTGGTCGCGTCGCCGTGCGCACGCTCTTCGAAACCCCCACCGTTGCGGGACTCGCCGCGATCCTCGACCTCGACGCGGTGGCGGAACCGGCCAGCGGCCTGGGCACCCTGCCCCGCCCCGACGAGCTACCCCTCTCGCCCGCCCAGCGCCGCATGTGGTTCCTCAACCGCTTCGACCAGGGCGCCGACGACGGAGCCGCCGCCTACAACCTCCCCTTCGCGCTACGTCTGACCGGCACCCTCGATGTCGCGGCCCTGACCACCGCGCTGCGCGATGTGCTCGCCCGCCACGAGGTCCTGCGCACGATCTACCCCGACACCGCCGACGGCCCGATTCAGCGGATCCTGCCGGTCGACGACGTGGACCTCGACGTCACCGTGCACCGGATCGGTGCGGATCACGCGACAGCGCTGATGGCCGAGGTCACCGCGCTCGCGTCGACCACGTTCGATGTGACGACCGAGGTCCCGCTGCGGGTGCGGCTGCTCGACATCACCGGAAGCGGGCCGGACGCGCCCACCGAGTACGTGCTCGCCGTGGTGGTGCACCACATCGCCGCCGACGCCTCCTCGATGTCGCCGCTCGTGCGCGATGTGACCACCGCCTACCTCGCCCGCGCCGCGGGCCGCGCCCCCGATCGGTCGCCGCTGCCGGTGCAGTACGCCGATTACGCGCTGTGGCAGCTGGACCGGCTCGGTGCGGAGGACGACCCGGATTCCGCTGCCGCCCAGCAGCTCTCGTTCTGGCGTTCCGAACTCGCCGACCTGCCGGATCTGCTGGAACTGCCCGCCGACTACCCGCGGCCCGCTGTCGCCTCACTCGCGGGTGGGCGGGTGCCGGTGCGCATCGATGCCGATACCCATGCCGCGCTCGCCCGGATCGCGCGCGAGAGTGGCGCGACCGTATTCATGGTGTTGCACACCGCGTTCGCCGTGCTGCTGGCTCGGCTCTCCGGTACCGCCGAGGTGGCGGTGGGTACGCCCGTCGCCGGGCGTGGTGAGCGCGAACTCGACGATCTGATCGGCATGTTCGTCAACACCGTCGTCCTGCGCACCCGCTACGACGGTGGCGCCACCTTCGCCGATCTGCTCTCCGCCCAGCGCGCGAGCGATCTCGCCGCGTTCGCCGCCGCCGATGTTCCGTTCGAGCGGCTGGTCGAGGTGCTCGAACCGCCGCGCTCCACCGCGCGTCATCCGCTGTTCCAGGTGGGTCTGTCCTTCCAGAACGTGGACCGTGCCGAACTGGAGCTACCCGGCTTGCGGATCGCGCCGGTCGCCGCGGAACTCGCGGTGTCGCAATTCGATCTGCACCTGATCGTCGGCGACGGTTACGACGCCGACGGCGCACCCACCGGCATCGAGGGCTTCTTCACCTACGCCACCGACCTCTTCGACGCCGCGACCGTGACGGCCTTCGCTGACCGGTTGACGCTGCTGCTCGACGCGGTGGTGCGCGAGCCCGCCGTGGTGGTCGGCGACGTCGACCTTCGTACCGCCGCTGAGCGGGCATCCGAAATTGTCAGCGGTGCGGCCGATCTCGCTGTTCCCGGTGGAACCCTGGCCGACCTGCCGATGGTCGCCCGCCCCGAAGCCATCGCGCTCGTCGCCGATCTGCCAGAGGGTCGCCTCGAGCTCACCTACGCCGAGTTCGACTCGCGGGTGAACAAGCTCGCGCGCCACCTGATCTCGATCGGGGTCGGTCCGGAGTCACTCGTGGCGCTCGCCCTGCCGCGTTCGATCGATCTCGTGGTCGCCATGTACGCGGTGACCAGGTCCGGCGGTGCCTACGTGCCCATCGACCCCGACCAGCCCGCCGATCGCACCGACTACATCCTCCACACGGCCGCCCCGATCTGCGTGCTCACCAACGGTTTCCGCACCGACGCCGCGCCCGTGGTGCGGGTCGACCACCCGGTGATCGCCTCCGCCGATCCCAGCCCGATCACCGACGCCGACCGCCGTGCGCCGCTGCACCCGGACAACACCGCCTACGTCATCTTCACCTCCGGCTCCACGGGGCGCCCCAAGGGCGTGGCGGTGCCGCACGCGGCGGTGATCAACCAGCTGCAATGGCTGCGCGGTGAGTTCGGCACGACCGCGTCCGATGTATTCCTGCTGAAGACCCCCGCCACCTTCGACCTGTCGGTATGGGAATTCTGGTCCGCCGCCGTCTGCGGTGGCCGCCTGGTGATCGCCGCCCCCGACGGCCACCGCGACCCGGCCTACCTGGACGCCCTCATCACCGACGCGGGCGTGACCACTCTGACCGCGGTGCCGTCCCTGCTCGACGCACTATCTGGTTACTGGGAGTCGTACTCGCACGACGAGAACGGCACCGGGCCTGCGAGTGGCGCCGTCGCGTTGACCCGCATCCTCGCGATCGGCGAATCCCTGCCCGCCGCGCTGGCACAGCGACTGCTGAATGCGTTGCCCGGCACCAGGATCGACAACCTGTACGGTCCCACCGAGGCCGCCGTCTCGATCACCGACCACCGTGTCACCACCGCCGATGTGCTGACCGTTCCGATCGGCGGCCCCGAATGGAACAGCCGCGTCTACGTCCTCGACGAGCGCCTGCGTCCCGTCGCACCCGGTATCAGGGGTGAGCTCTACCTTGGCGGCGTCCAGCTGGCTCGTGGCTACCTGCGCAAGGCGGCCCTGACCGCCGAACGCTTCGTCGCCGACCCCTTCGAGCCCGGCGCGCGCATGTACCGCACGGGCGACCTCGTCGCCCGCACCACCGGTGGTCCCGCGACCGACTCGGACGGCGGCGAGCTGGTCTACTTGGGCCGCAGTGACTTCCAGGTGAAGGTCCGTGGGTTCCGGGTCGAGCCCGGCGAGGTGGAGGCTGTTCTTCTCGGGCTGCCCGGGGTGACGCAGACCGCGGTGCTGGCCCGCACCGACGCCCACTTCGGTGATCGGCTGGTCGCCTATGTGGTCGGCGCAGATCTCGATGTCGCACAGCTGAAGTCCGCGCTGCGGGACAAGTTGCCGACGTATCTGGTGCCCGATGCGTTCGTCGTCCTCGACGAGCTGCCGTACACGATCAACGGCAAGCTGGATCGAAAGGCGTTGCCCGCGCCGGTATTCGAGGCCGCGACCTTCCGTGCCCCCGCGACCCCCACCGAACAGTTGGTCGCGGAGGTCTACGGCGAGATCCTCGGTGTCGCCTCCGTCGGCGCCGATGACGACTTCTTCGCCCTCGGCGGCAACTCGCTGCTCGCCACCAGGGCGGCGGCCCGGATCGGGACGGCGCTCGATCGCGCGGTCGGCGTCCGGTTGCTGTTCGAGGCGCCGACGGTGGCCGATCTCGCACTGCGCGTGCACCGGTCGGAGGAAGCCACCACGCCGCGGCTGCTCGCCGGACCGCGCCCGCAGCGGGTGCCGTTGTCGCTGGCCCAGCAGCGGATGTGGCTGCTCAACCGGCTCGATCCCGACGCCACCGTCTACAACATCCCGGCCGCGATCCGCCTCACCGGCGCCCTCGACCTGACTGCCCTCGGTCTCGCCGTGGCCGACCTGTTCGCCCGGCACGAGGTACTGCGCACCCGCTATCCGGCGCGTGGGGACGTGCCGGTCCAGGATGTGCTCGCGCCCGATGCGGTGCGCGTCGACCTGACACCGGTCGAGCTCGCCCCCGACGACCTCGCCGACGAGGTGCGCCGAACCGTCGCCACCGGATTCGACGTCACCGCCGAGCCCCCGGTCCGGCTGCGACTGCTGCGCCTCGGCGCCGACGACCACGTGCTGGTCTTCGTCGCCCATCACATCAGCGCGGATGGTTTCTCCATGGGGCCGCTCACCCGCGACCTCGTCCTCGCCTATACCGCGCGTACGGCAGGCGCGTCGCCCGCTTGGTCGCCGCTGCCGCTGCAATACGCCGATTACGCGGTGTGGCAACGGGACTCGCTCGGCGACGAAGCCGACCCCACCTCCACGGCCGCCGCACAGCTTGCCTACTGGCACGACGAGCTCGCCGGGCTGCCCGAGGAAATCGCGCTGCCCGCCGACCGTCCACGCCCGGCGGTGCAGTCCTTCGCCGGTGCCACCAGCACCTTCGAGATCGACGCCGCACTGCACGCCGAACTCGCCGGACTTGCCCGCGCGCAGGGTGTCACGGTGTTCATGGTCGTGCAGGCCGCGCTCGCGGTGCTGCTCGCCCGGCTCAGCGGCACCGACGACGTCGCCATCGGCACCCCGATCGCGGGTCGTGGCGCCCGTGAGCTCGACGATCTGGTCGGCATGTTCGTCAACACCCTGGTGCTGCGCAGCCGGATCACCGAAGGCGAGCCGTTCACCGCGCTGCTCGCGCAGACCCGCGACACCGATCTGCGCGCCTTCGCCCACGCCGACGTCCCGTTCGAGCGGGTGGTCGACGCGATCCAGCCCGCCAGGTCGGCGGGCAGGCATCCGCTGTTCCAGGTGGCCCTGTCGTTCGAGAACCTCGCCCCGGTCGCCTTCGAATTGCCGGGGATCACGGTGGGCGCGCTGGACGCCCGCACCGCCGAGGCCAAGTTCGACCTGTTGCTCACCGTGCGTGAGCAGCAGGACAACGGCGGCATGCACGCCGAATTCGGCTACGCGACAGACTTGTTCGATGCGGCGACCGTGCGGAGCTTCGGTCAGCGCTTCGTCCGCCTGCTCGCCGCCGTGGCCGCCGACCCCGACCTCGCCGTCGGCGATATCGACCTGCTCGACCCCGCCGAATTCCTCGCGCAAACCACGTTCGCGGGCCCGGCGGCCGAGCCGGAACGCACGCTCGCGCAGTTGATGGACGACGCGGTGCGCGCCAATCCGACCGGCATCGCCCTGCGCGGCGACGGTCGCGGCTTCGCCTACACCGAACTCGATGCCGCCGCCAACCAGCTGGCCCGCGGTCTCATCGCTCGCGGCGCCGGTCCGGAAGTCGCTGTCGCCGTGGCTATTCGGCGTTCGGTCGAATCGGTGCTCGCGGTGTGGGCGATCGCGCGCACCGGCGCGGTGATCGTGCCGATCGACCCCGGCTACCCCGCCGAGCGGATCAGCCACATGGTCACCGACTCGGGGGCTGTCTTCGGCATCACCCTCGTCGCCGAACTCGCCGGATTGCCCGCACTGCCCGGCGACGGCGGCTGGGTCGCGCTCGACGATCGGGCGTTCACCGCCGAGATCGCCGGCTGCGCGACCGTCGGCCTGCGCGAAATCGAACTGCGCGCCCCGTCGAACACCGGCAATGCCGCGTACATGATCTACACCTCCGGCTCGACCGGCCTGCCCAAGGGCGTCGTCGTCACCCACGCCGGACTCGCCAACTTCTGTGCCGAGCAGAAACAGCGCTACCGCCTCGACTCCGGTACGCGCGCACTGGCTTTCGCCTCGCCGTCGTTCGACGCGTCCATGCTGGAACTGCTGCTCGCCCTCGGTGGCGCGGGCACCCTGGTGGTAGCGCCCGCCGGATCCGTCGGCGGCACCGAACTCGCCGAGCTGATCCGCACCGAGGGCGTCACCCACACCTTCCTGACCCCCTCGGTTCTGGCCACCCTCGACCCCGACGGTGTCTCCGGTCTGCGCGCCCTGATCGTCGGCGGCGAACATGTACCCGCCGACCTGGTCGCACGCTGGAACACGCTGCCCCAGCGGCACTTCCACAACGGTTACGGCCCCACCGAAACCACCATCATGAACACCATCAGTGACGCGCTGCACCCCGGCGACACCGTCCACATGGGCGGCCCGATCCGTGGCATCCGCGCGCTGATCCTCGACGAACGCCTGCGCCCGGTCCCCGAAGGCGTCACCGGCGAGCTCTACCTGGGCGGCGTCCAACTGGCGCGCGGCTACCACCGGCGTCCCGCTCTGACAGCATCGCGTTTCATCGCCGACCCCTTCGGCGACCCTGTGGAGAACGCCGCCGCAGGCGCTCGCCTCTACCGCACCGGCGACCTCGTCCGCCGACGCGGCGATGTCCTGGAATTCGTGGGCCGCAACGACTTCCAGGTCAAGATCCGTGGTCTGCGCATCGAACTCGGTGAGATCGACGCCGTGCTCGCCGCCGCACCCGGCGTCGCCTGGGTCACCACGCTCGGCCGCGACAACGGCACCGGCTCGACCATGCTGGTGTCCTACGTCATGGCCGATCAGGGCGGATATCTCGACACCGCCGAGCTCACCGCGCTCGCCGCGCAGGTGCTGCCCGACTACATGGTGCCCGCCGCGATCGTCGTCCTCGACGAGATCCCGCTGACCCCCGTCGGCAAGCTGGATCGGCGCGCGCTGCCGGACCCGGTGGCCGTCCGCAGCGAGTACCGCCCGCCGCGCACCCTCGCCGAGAAGACCATCGCCCGGGTGATCGCCGATGTACTCGGCCACGACCGGGTCGGCCTCGACGACGACTTCTTCGCCCTCGGCGGCGACAGCATCACCGCCATCCAGGTGGTGTCGCGGGCCACGTCGGCCGGAGTCACGCTGCGACCGCGTGACCTGTTCGACGCGCGCACCGTCGCCGCGCTCGCCGGACGCGCCGAAATCACCGTCGAACCGAGCGCCCCGTCCGCCTCGCTCCCGCTCACCGCGACCGCCGCTGCGCTCACCGAAGCGGGGGAGACCGCGGTCGAACCCCGCGCGGTGGTGCTCGAGGTACCGGCCGACTGCCCGGACGCGGCCGTCGCGGCCGCCGCGTCCGCGGTGATGAACCAGCACCCGATGCTGTGGGCGCTGCTCGACCGCACCGGCGACACCCCGGTGCTGCGCATCCCGCCCGCCGACGAACGCACCGGCGACGCCTTCCGCAGGCTCGACTCCGAAGACGGTGAGTCCTCGCTGCCCGTCGACGACATCGTCGCCGCGGCCGCCGCCGCGCTCGACCCGGACGAGGGCCGCAATATCCACTTCGTGCTCACCGGCGACGCCGGTAGCTCGGCCACCCTGGTCGTCGTCGCGAATGCCCTTGTCCTCGACGAGAGTTCGTGGCGCGCGGTGGTCGACCAGCTCACCTCGGCGTGGAGCCGTGGCCGCCACGCCGCACCCGCCGCCCCCGATGCCGGACTCGGCGACCTGGTCCGGCGGCTCGCCGCGTATCCGTCCACGGCCGCGGCGCGCGTCGAACGTGAGTACTGGCACCGCGCGATCCGCTCCAGGGCAGGCGAATCCGCCGATCTGCACCAGCGCAACCGGGTCTCGCTGAGCATCACCGGTGAGGGCACCACCGCGGTGCGCACGGTCGCCGAGGCCTACCGCGCCACCGTCGACGAGGTACTGCTCACCGCCGCCGCGCTGGCTCTGCACACCGCGGCCGACACCGCCGTGGCCCGGGTGATCGGCACGGTGGTGCGGCTGCGCGCCGACCAGCGCCTGCTCGGCCGGGCCGACGCCGAGAACGTGGTCGGCGGGTTCACCACCGACTATCCGCTGGCACTGCGCCTGGACGGGGTCGATGTCGCCGATGCGCTCGTCGGCGGTCCCGCCGCGGGGACGGCCCTGGCCCAGATCAAGGAACTGCGCCGCGCGGTCCCGGCCCACGGCGCCGGTTTCGGCCTGCTCCGCTACCTCGACGCCGAGACCTCCGACGGTGTCCGCGCGCTGGACCGCGGCCGATTCGCGGTGCGCCTGCGCGACCTGCGCCCGGCGCGTGTGCACACCGATGTCGCCGCCGACGACCTGGCGCTGGTGCTCACGGTCGACGCCACCGACGACGGGCTGGTCGCCCGATTCGACTTCGCCACCGCCGTACTCACCGCGGACGCGGTCAAAACCTTCGCCGAACACTGGATCCGCGCGCTCGGTGGGCTCGCCGAACACGGATTGCGGCCCGGTGCGGGCGGATTCACGCCGTCGGACTTCCCGCTGGTGCGGCTCGGTCAGACCGAACTGACGCGACTTGCCCGCCGCTACCCACTGCTCAGTGACGTGTGGCCGGTAACCCCGCTGCAGTCGGGGATGCTGTTCCACGCGCTGCTCGCGGAGAACTCGGTCGACCCCTACATCACCCAGTTCGTCCTCGATCTCGACCTATCCGTGAACGCCGAGCGGCTGCACGAGGCGGCGCAGGCCGTGCTCGACCGGCACGACAACCTGCGCGTCGCGTTCGCCACCGACGCCGCGGGCACCCCGCTCCAGGTGGTGCTCGACGACATCGACGTGCCGTGGCAGGTGATCGATGCCGACGACGCCGCCTACCAGCGCATTCGCGCCGCCGACCTGGCCGCGCACTTCGACATGGCCGCCGCGCCGCTGCTGCGGTTCACCCTGGTACGCACCGCCGAAACCGCCCATCTGCTGGTCACCAGCCACCACATCCTGATCGACGGCTGGTCGACGCCACTGCTGCTGCAGGAACTGCTCACCGCGTACGTGGTCGGCGGTCGGAGCAGGCGCCTGTCGAAGGTCGCGCCCTACCGCGACTACCTGGCCTGGCTCGTCGATCAGGATCTCGAAGCCGCCAGGACGGCATGGCGCACCGCGCTCACCGGCCTGGCCGAGCCCACGCCGCTCGCGCCCGTCGATCAGGGCCGCGAGATCGCCACGGGCACAGGTGAAACCGGCTTCGCCCTCTCGCAGGCCGACACCACCGCGCTGAGCGAGCTCGCCGCCGGCCTCGGTGTCACGGTGAACACCGTGGTGCAGGCGGCATGGGGTCTGCTCATCGCACGGCTGGTGGATCGCGACGACGTGGTGTTCGGCGCCACCGTCTCTGGTAGGCCCGCCGAGCTCGACGGTGTGGAGCGGATGGTCGGGCTGTTCCTCAACGCGATTCCGGTCCGGGTGCGGTTGCGCCCCGGCGACACCGTCGCCGAGTTGCTGCGCGGGCTGCAAGACGATCAGGCCGCGCTGCTCGATCACCACTACCTGGGCCTCGGGGAGATCCAGGAGATCGCCGGTATCGACGCGCTGTTCGACTCGCTCGTCGTCTTCGAGTCGTTCCCGGTCGACCGCGAAGGGCTCGCGCAGGCCGCGTCCGGGTCGGCCGCCGTCACCGGGATGGACGCCGCCAACGGCACCCACTACCCGCTGACCGTGCAGGTTGTCGCCGACGGCCAGCTCCGGGTATCGGTGAAGTACCTGCGCGATGTGTTCGGTGAGGACACCGCACACGCCATGGCGCAACGCTTTTCGATGTTGCTGGCGAGATTCACCGCCAGCCCGCAGGCCAGGATCGCCGAGATCGATGTGCTGCTCGCGGAGGAGCGCGCGACCCTGGCGACGGTCAATGCCACCGACGCGCCCGAACTGCTCGACGAGGCAACTCTGCTGTCATTGTTCGACGCGCAGGTCAAGCGCACACCGCACGCCACCGCGCTGATCGACGGTGAAACCACCTACACCTACGCGGAATTCGACGAGCGCGCACGCGAACTCGCCGGCGCCCTCCGTGCCCGGGGTGCCGGGCCGGAAACGCTCGTCGCGGTCGCCATGCGGCGCGGCATCGACCTGGTGACGGCGATCTACGCGGTGCTGCGGACCGGGGCGGCCTACGTGCCGGTCGACCCGGACCATCCGGCCGAACGGACCGAGCGGGTGCTGGCCGCGGCCGCCCCGATCTGTGTGCTCGCCACCGCAGGATTCACGACGACCTCGGGCCTGCCGGTCATCGAAATCGATGCTGTCAGTGGGGGAGTGGCGGATCTCGAGCTGCCGACGGCGGACAATCTCGCCTACGTCATCCACACGTCAGGGTCCACCGGAATGCCCAAGGGCGTGATGCTGACCCACCGGCAGCTGGTCAACCAGTTCCGCTGGGCGCAGCGCACCTACCCGCACGGCCCCGGCGACGTGGTCCTGCACAAGACCCCGGTCACCTTCGACATCTCCACCTGGGAGTTGTTGTGGCCGTTGCATACCGGCGCCACCGTGGTGATCGCCGCCCCCGACGGTCACCGTGACCCGGTCTACCTGGCCGAGGTGATCACCGAACGCGCCGTCACCACCGTGCATTTCGTGCCCTCGATGCTCGATGCCTTCCTCGCCGATCGCAGCAGCGGTGAATTCCCCTCGCTGCGGCGGGTATTCGCGGCGGGCGAGGCGCTGTCGTCCTCGACCGCCCGCCGGTTCGATCAGGTGCTACCGGCGGCGACACTGGTCAACTGGTACGGGCCCGCCGAAGCCACCGTGGTCACCGCGGCGCAGGTCGAAGCCGGTCCCGCCGTGGGCGTTCCGATCGGTGTACCGGTCGCCAATACGCGCGTCCATGTGCTGGATCGTCAGCTGCGGCCGGTCCCACCAGGCACCGCGGGGGAGCTGTACCTGGAAGGTGTGCAGCTGGCCCGTGGCTACCTCGGTGCTCCCACGCTCACCGCCGAACGCTTCGTCGCCCATCCCGGCGGCGGCAGGCTCTATCGCACCGGCGACGTCGTGCGCTGGACCGCCGACGAGAGCCTGGAATATTTGGGCCGCAGTGACTTCCAGGTGAAACTGCGCGGTCAGCGCATCGAACTCGGTGAAGTCGAGGCCGTCCTGCGCGACCACCCCAGTGTCCGCCACGCCGCGGTCGCGCTGGTGCACGGCCCGACGGGTGATCGTCTGGTCGGCTACGTGGTGCCTGCAGAGGAGCCGGTCGAGGAAGCTCGCGCGGCCGCTCGCCCCGAGGGCTACTCGATCGAAAGCGGCGCCACCACGGCCGGTTTCGATCAATCGGCATTGCTCGCCCACGCCAGGGCGGCGCTGCCGTCGTACATGGTTCCGGCGAGCCTGGTGACTCTGAAGGCCCTGCCGCTCAATGCCAGCGGCAAGCTCGACCGCAAGGCCCTGCCCGTGCCCGCCTTCACCACCCGCGCCTACCGTCCGCCGACCACGCCGTTGCAGCGTGCCGTCGCCGAGGTCTACGCGGAGGTGCTCGGCGCGGGCAAGGTCGGCCTCGACGACGACTTCTTCGAACTCGGCGGCAACTCCCTGGTCGCCACCAAAGCGATCAGCCGGTTGCGCACCAGGGTGGGCGCCGAGGTGCGGGTGCAGTGGTTCTTCACCGACGCCACCGTCGCCGCGCTGGCCGCCCGGATCGACGCCACCCAGTCCGCGGGCGGCGACCCCGACCTCACCGCCGACCTCGAATCCGACGACGCCCTCGGTGTCCTGCTGGCCATCCGCAACCGGGTGCCGCACGGCACCGAAGCGGGCGGCGCGCTGTTCTGCATCCACCCGATGTACGGGCTGTCCTGGTGCTATGCCGGGCTGGCGCAGTACATTCCGGCACGGCGGCCGATCTTCGGCCTACAGTCACCCGCGCTGAGCGAGGCGGGCTATCTACCTGGCACGCTCGCCGAGATGGCGCGCCGCTACGCCGCCGAGATCAGGACCCAGCAACCGCACGGGCCGTACCGGCTGATGGGCTGGTCGCTGGGCGGTGTGCTCGCCCACGCCGTCGCCACCGAACTCCAGGCGGCGGGGGAGCAGGTGTCGCTGCTGGCGATGCTGGATTCCCATCCCGATATCGACGTCCCCGATTTCCACACCGCGGTCCGCGACGCGCTCGCCGAACTCGGTGTCGACATCAGTGCGGCGCTGCCCGCCGCGGGCGTGCGCGAACTCAGCGAGGACGCACTGGCCGCGCTGCACGCGATCATCCCGGCCAACATGGCCGTGCTCACTCCGGAGCGGGTGCGCCGGATCTATCGCAGCGCGGTGCGCTCGGCCGAGTTGATCGCCGAGCACCGCCCCGCGGTGTTCCGCGGCAGGCTCGAGTACTTCAGCGCGCTCGGACACGAGGCGGCGGCGGCGAATTGGGCACCGTATGTCGACGGCGCGGTGCGTGATCGGCCGGTCGCGGTGGTGCATGATCAGATGACCTCGCCACAGGCGCTGGCCGAGATCGGGCCACGGCTGGCGGAGTTGCTCGATGCCGGTGATCGTGCGGCCGGAGCGCGGTGACATCAACCCGGGCGCAATCACATTGCGCGGGGGCGCGATGACATCAGCGGTGCCGGTGAGGCATGATGTGACCGCGCTGTTGTAACGATTACCCCTGTTGTAACTACCGGATAACCCGTAGGGTCTGGCGTGTTGCAACTTCGTGCCCTGTTGGGAGCACGGACCGAGTCGGAATTCGAGACGAAGCGAAGGTGCGAAATTGATGCGTCGGCCCACCCGGCGTCGTGGCTCCAGGGCCGCGGCGATGATCGCGGCAACGGCAGTGGCGGCGGGACTGATGTCCGGTATCGGCACGAGCCCGGCATCAGCTGACCCGATCATCGATTCCAAGAGCCTGCTGGCCAACCCGGTCTCCGACGACGGCTCCAAGATCGTCAAGGCCGAGGTGAAGGACTCGCGCAGTCTGCGACTGCACGTGTACTCCGCGGCCATGGACCAGAACATCATCGTCGACGTGCAGCGCCCCGCCGACGCCTCGGTCCCGCGCCCCACCCTGTACCTGCTCAATGGTGCGGGCGGCGGCGAGGATTCGGCCTCGTGGGTGGCCAAGACCGATGCGCTCGAGTTCCTCGGCGACAAGAACGTCAACGTCATCCAGCCGATCGGTGGCGCCTGGAGCTACTACACCGACTGGATCGCCGACGACCCGGTCCTCGGGCGCAACAAGTGGAAGACCTTCTTCACCGAGGAGCTGCCGCCACTGGTCGACGGCGCGCTCGGCACCAACGGCGTGAATGCCATTGCGGGTCTGTCCACCTCGGGCACCACCGTGCTCGCGCTGCCGATCGCCAAGCCCGGCCTCTACAAGGCGGCCGCGGCCTACAGTGGTTGCGCGCAGACCTCCGACCCCGTCGGCTCGGAGTTCGTGAAGGTCACGGTCGAGACCTGGGGCGGCGGCGACACCATGAACATGTGGGGTCCGCAGGGCTCTGCGGAATGGGTCGAGAACGACCCGTACGTGAATGCCGAAGGTTTGCGGGGCGTCGATCTCTACGTCTCCACCGGCAACGGCCTGCCCGGCCCGTACGACACCCTCGATGGTCCGTACGCGCTGCCCGGTGCCTACGGCCTGGCCAACCAGATCGTCATCGGTGGCGTCATCGAGGCAGGCACCAACTACTGCACGCACAACCTGGCCAACCGGCTCAACGAGCTGGGTATCCCGGCGACCTTCAACTTCCGTCCCAACGGCACCCACTCCTGGGGCTACTGGAAGGACGAGCTGAAGCTGTCGTGGCCGACGCTGGCTCGCGGGCTCGGCCTCTAGGCGCCGGTTTTCTCCCGAACCGCCCCGGTAGCGAGTACGTCGCTGCCGGGGCGGTTCCATTTCCTCGTCCTGCCCTCGCCGTTTGCGAATTGTGGTTAACTTAGGTTGACTGGTCCAATCCGGTTCGCGCAACGGAAAGTGAGTGCATGGTCGCCGATCGCAGTGAGGCCGAACAGGCCCGCGAGCCGACGATCGCACCTGCCCGCGTCGTGCGCCGCAGGCCCAAGGACCGCAAGATGCAGATCATGCGGGCCGCCGCCCGTGCGTTCAGCGCGCGTGGTTACTACCCGGTCGGCGTGGACGAGATCGCCGCCGAGGTCGGCATCTCCGGACCCGCGCTGTACCGCCACTTCGCCAACAAATACGCGCTGCTAGTCGCCGCCGCCGAGGAGGGTGCCCGGGGTTTGCGCGATGTCGCGGCCGCGGCCGACGATCCGGCGCTGAGCCCCGAAGCCAGGCTCGACGCGGTGCTCACCGCCGTCGCCGAACGCAATATCGACATCCGCCGCGAGGCGGGGCTCTACCGCTGGGAACGCCGCTACCTCGAGCGCGAGGACCGGGTGCGCATTCGCGCGTTCTATCGCGAACTCGAGGCGAACGTCGCCGCGCGGGTCGCCGAGGTGCGGCCGGAGGCGAGCGCCGACGATGTCATCCTGCTCGCGGTCGGCGCGCTGAGTTCGCTGGCAAGTATCGCCGCGCACCGCACCACCCTCTCGCACGGACGCATGCTCGCGGTGCAGCTCGAGATGGCCTGGGCGATCGTGCGCGCCGAGCTGCCGCCGACCCCGGCCGAGGCCGAGCCCGACAAGCAGCCACGTGGCTTGCCGGTCACCTCGAAACGTGAACAGCTGCTCACCGAGGCGATCCGGATCTTCGGCCGCAACGGGTATCACGAATCGGGCATCGAGGAGATCGGCGCCGCCGTCGGCATCAACGCCTCCAGCGTGTACCGCCACTTCGACAGCAAGGCCGATCTGCTCGCGGCGGCCTTCCATCGCACCGCCGATCGGCTCGCGGTCGCGATCGGCGAGGCACTGGCCGAGGGCGAGGACCGCGCCGACGCCGCCCGCCGCATCGCCGACCAGCACGCCCGCCTCACCTTCGCGACGCCCGAGATCATGCCGGTCTACTACGCGGAGTTCAGCAACCTCCCGCAGGCCGAGCAGCACCGCCTGCGCGCCATCCAGCGGCAGAACATCCTCGAATGGGCGAACCTGCTCGACGGCGACCAGATCGAAGCCCGTTTCCGCGTGCACGCCGCCGTCGGCCAGATCATCGATGTCGGTCGGCTGCTGCGCTTCGACTCGCGTCCCGAACAGCTGGCCCGCCTGGCCGCCCTCACCGACGCGG
This sequence comes from Nocardia sp. NPDC058518, assembly GCF_042719655.1. Classification (NCBI taxonomy): domain Bacteria; kingdom Bacillati; phylum Actinomycetota; class Actinomycetes; order Mycobacteriales; family Nocardiaceae; genus Nocardia; species Nocardia sp. NPDC058518. The sequence continues at coordinate 204,315 of NZ_JBHXNJ010000011.1, read as the reverse complement.
TGCTGCTCGGCAGCGGCTCGGCGGACGGGAACTAGCGGGTCAGCCGCGGCCGTGGCGTAAGCGGAACAGCGCTTTCGCCGCCTGTAAATGCCCTGGGCGACGGTCGAAGGTGGACAGCCGGATCGGCGCCCGGTAGCGCCTGCGCGCGATCGACATCGTGCGGCTGTATTCGCGCAGACCCTGTTGACCGTGGCTGTGCCCCTGGCCGTATTCGCCGACACCGCCGAACGGCAGCGCCGGGATCCCGGTGAACGCGGTCGACGAATTCACCGTCACCACACCGACTTCGATCTGTTCGGCGATGAGTTCGGCGCTGGGGATATCGAGGGTGAAGATGGTGACGGCGATGCCGTTGCCCGCCGCGTTGACCCGGGTGACCGCGTCGGCCAGATCGGCGACCCGGTTCACCACGAGCACCGGGCCGATCCCTTCGCCGGTGATCGCGATGCTGTCCTCGGGAACCTCGGCCAGCACGATCGGTTCCACATACGGGTCGCGGAACGAATCGAGCCCGCCGAGCACCGCGTGCCCGCCGCGGGCGAGCGCGTCGCGGACCTGTTTGCGCACCACGTCGACCTGGGTGGCATTGATCATCGGCCCATAAGAGGAGCGGTTGTCGGCGCCGGGACGCAACTTCGCCGCCCGCTCGGCCACTTTGGCCAGGAAATCGTCGAACACCGAATCGGCGACATAACAGCGCTGGATGCCCGAGGAGTTCTGCCCGGCGTTGGCCATCGCGCCGAACACCGCTGCCTCCGCGGCCGCGTCGAGCACCGCGTCGACGTGCACGATCATGCTGCCCTTGCCGCTGTTCTCCACCACCACCGGCGTCAGCGTCTGGGCGCACAGCGCGATCACCTCGCGTCCGCGCGCTTCGGGCCCGGCGTAGGCGATCTTGTTCACCCCGGCCTTGCACAGGGCGGTGGCGGTCCGCGAATTTCCGGTAACCGCTTGCAGCACAGGTTGTTCGGGCGATACCGCGGCCCAGCTGTCGGCCAGCCAGGTGCCGACGCCGGTGCTGAGTTCGTGCGGATTGAACACCACCGCGTTGCCGGCGGCCATGGCGTAGGCGATCGAACCCATCGGCGTGAACACCGGGTTGTTCCACGCGCCGAGCACCCCGATCACACCCAGCGGCAGATAGCCGACGGACGCGTGCTGATTGCGGGTCAACCAGCCGGTGGGCAGGCGTTTCCTGCCGAGGGTGCGCTCGGCATTGCGGGCGGCCCAATCCAGATTCTCCACCGCCAGCATCACTTCCAGGGTGGCGTCGGCTTCCGGTTTGCCGGTCTCGCTGCGCAGGATCTCCACCAATTCGCCTGCGTTGCGGGCGATCTGGCGGCGCCATTCGAGCAGCAGGCGCTTGCGGTCGCCGAAAGCCAGTTCCCCCCACCAGTTCTGGGTGGCGCGTGCGGTGCGCACCGCGCGGGTGACCTCGGCCGTGCCCTGCACGGGATACTGCGCGAGCTGTTCACCGGTGCGCGGATCGAATGCCGTCAGCACATCGGATCGACCGGTAGGCGCGGCGGCGGTAGAAGCCGACTCGACCATGGTCACCTCCCCAGATCGAACATGCCCGCACGCGGGCCGGTGAGACGAGTGTTTCCCCGCTGTCAGGGTATGGGTGCACAGCCCGGCCGACAAGGTCGGCGCACTGCCCTTGCACTGCCCACGTGAGAAACGTAACACCACCGCGGTCGGCGAAGAACGCCCGGCAAACCGGGCGCGTCAACGCGGACCCGGGCCGGGAAAACCGCCGGACCGGTAACATCGCGCCGAACGGTATGGATCACTTACCGGGAAGATTTTTTCCGCGTGCGCTCGTCTCGTTCAGGCCGTGCGCACCCGGCCGATGGTGGAGAGTTGATGCCGAGTTCGATCTCAGTGGATTCGCCCGCAGGTGATGTCGCGTCGCGCGACAGTGAACCCGCGGTGCTGGTGTCCGACGTGCGCAAGTCGTTCGGTGACGTGCACGCCCTGCAGGGCATCAGTTTCCAGGCCGAAAAGGCCAGTGTGCTGGGCATCCTCGGACCCAACGGTGCGGGCAAGACCACCATGGTGAAGGTCCTGTCGACGCTGCTTCGCCCCGACTCCGGCACCGCCGTGGTCGCCGGGCACGACGTGCTCACCGACGCCGCGGGCGTGCGCCGCGCGATCATGATGACCGGCCAGTACGCCGCGCTCGACGAGAACCTGACCGGCCGGGAGAACCTCGAGCTGTTCGGTCGGCTGATGGGCTTGACCAAGTCGGCCGCCCGCAAGCGCGCCGAGGTGCTGCTCGAAGAATTCGACCTGGTCAGCGCTGGTAAGCGGGCCGTGCGCAACTACTCCGGCGGCATGCGCCGTCGCGTCGACATCGCCTGCGGGCTGGTCGTGCGGCCCGAAGTGGTGTTCCTCGACGAGCCGACCACCGGCCTCGACCCGCGCAGCCGTCAGGGCGTGTGGGATCTGGTGACCGCGCTCAAGAATCAGGGCATCACGGTGTTGCTCACCACGCAGTACCTCGAAGAGGCCGACGTGCTCAGCGACAACATCATCGTCATCGACAAGGGCACGGTCATCGCGGAAGGCACCGCCGACCAGCTCAAGGCCAAGACCGGCGGCAGCTACTGCGAGATCGTCCCGCTCGACCCGAGCCGCCTCCCGGCGACCGTGCAGGCACTCGGTGATCTGGTCCCGGCCGCCGTCGCCGCCGATATCGACGGCGCCGACAAGGTGTCCATCCCCGCGGCCGACGGCGCCGCCACCCTCGCCGAGGCGCTGCGCAGGCTCGACAACGCGGGCATCGACCTGGCCGACATCGCCCTGCGCAGGCCCTCGCTCGACGACGTGTTCCTCTCGATCACCGGTCATTCGGGCGGCCACTAGTGAGCGTCTCCACCCCCGCGGCGAACACGTTGTTCGCCGAGCTTCCCGCTGTGCACCCGAGCAGCTTCGCGCAGTGGCGCGCGCTGACCGGGCGCATCGTGCACACCATGGCCACCAAGGGCGAGCTGATCGTCGCGGTGCTCACCCCGCTCGTGGTCACCGTGGCCTTCTACCTGCCCTTGCGGTACGTGATGAAGGTCCAGGGCATCGATTACGCGCAGTACGTGATGCCGATCGTCGTGCTGCAGACGATGGCCATGACGATGATGTCGAACGCGCAGCTCGCGGCGTTCGAAGCGCTCACCGGGTTGAGTACTCGACTCCAGACCATGCCGATCGGCTCGCTCGTTCCGCTGATGTCGCGCATCTGCGCGGGTCTGGTGCGGTCGATCGTGTCGCTGATCGCGACCGTGGGCTACGGCTATGTGATCGGCTTCCGGTTCACCGGCGGCTGGTTGCAGGCGCTCGCGTTCTGCGGATTCGCGCTGACCGTCGGCGTGGTGCTCACGCTCGGCGCCGACGCGCTTGGCAGCCTGACCAAGAATCCCGAGGCGCTCAGCCAGGCCCTCACCCTGCCGATTCTGATCTTCGGCATGATGTCGACCGGGTTCGTGCCAGAGGCCAGCTTCCCGTCGTGGGTGCGCCCGTTCGCGCGCAACCAGCCGATCTCCCAGTTCGCCCAGACGCTCAGCGATATGGCCGCGGGCCATCTGAGCTGGGCAGGCACGTGGGTATCGCTGGCGTGGCTCGGCGGACTGGCTGTTTTCTTCCTCCCACTGGCTGTGTGGGCGAGTGTGAGGCGATCATGACAACAATCGAGAAGGCGTCGGTCGAGGAGGCCGCGGCCGACCTGCCGGTGGTGCACGCCAAGCCGGAGGGTTCGGTGTCGGTGTGGTTCACCCACAGCCTCATCCAGACCAAACGGCTGCTGATGGTGTGGTTGCGTGACCCGTCGACGACCATCCAGACCATCGCCTACCCGGCGGTGACCCTGCTGATGTTCCGGATCGTGCTCGGTGACTCGATCACCGCGGCCACCGGTGCCCCCAGCATCTACGGCCAGGCCGCGCTGCTGACCCTGGTCGCGGCCATGACCGGCGCGGTGGTGAGTGCGCTCGGATTCAAGCGCGAGAAGGCATCGGGGCTGCTCAGCCGGTTCTATACGATGCCGCTGAACAAGGCTTCGCTGCTCACCGGTCGGCTGTTCGCCGAGATGCTGCGCATTCTGATCACCACGGTGATCGTGCTGCTCGTCGCGGTGCCGCTGGGGTTCCTGTTCATGGAGGACCCGTTCGCCAATATCGCGCTGGTGCTGGTTCCGGTGCTGTTCGGCATCGGATTCGCGGTGATGGTGACGGCGCTGGCCACGATCACCGAGGGCGTGATGCTGATCAGCCTCATCGGCATCCTCAACACGCTGCTGATGTTCTTCAACACCGGCTTCGTTCCGGTCTTCGCCTACCCGACCTGGTTGCAGGATGTGGTCGCGAATCAGCCGATGAGCTGTGCGATCGATGCGATGAAGGGGCTGTCCTACGGTGGGCCGGTCGCTGAACCGCTGCTCAAGACCGTCGCATGGACGGTGGGGATGATCGCGGTCTTCGCCTATCCGGCGATCGTCGGCTACAAGAAGGCCGCCGAATCGTCCTGAGACCGAGCCGTCGAACGCTGATCGCCGCCACGAATTCTGTGGCGGCGATCAGTGCGTTATGGGCGGGGTGAGTCGATTTCGGCGGGGGCGAAGGGGTAGTCGAGCCAGCGGTCGCGGTTGGTCCAGCCGACGAGGTCGTAGCGCCAGCGGAACGGCCAGGTGTGGGCGACGGTGTTGAACAGGGCGGCGCCGAGCGCGGTGTAGTCGTCGTGGGCCGAGAGCAGCGCGCGCTGGCCGCGTTCGGATTCGGTGAAGAAGGCGTCGAACATGGCGATGGACTGGTCGGTGGTGAGCCGGCCGAGACCCCACAGGCCGCGCATGCGCATCCAGTACACGGCCCTGGCCCGCCACGGCCAGAGAGCTTCGATCGGGTTCTCGCCGCGCTGCACCGCGGCGACGGCGGTGTCGGCCAGCGCGAGTGAGTCGGCCACGCTGTAGCCGGTGCACGGGTGCATCATCCCGCCGCGCGAGCCGAAGGGCACCGCCACCGCAGTGCCCTTCTTCGGGGGCGGCTGGTCGAGGGGATAGTGGGCGGCTTCGTGCGGTTCGTCGCCGGTGAGCTGGATGCCGTGCGCCGCGAGCCTGGTCAAGGTGCGCTTGCGTAGCTCGTGCTGCGGCATCCCGCCGCGCAACCCGAGGCTCGTTTCCTCGAAGATCACCGTCCCGTCCCCGAGCGGCACCGCGTAGAGGAACGACGGCGGCTCATCAGGGCCCGCCCCGTTCTCCGGCCGCCAATCCAGCAGCAGCCCTTCGCCTTCGGCGACCATCGGCGCCGCGGTCTCCGCGTCGACGAAGATCCCGTGCGCCGAAGCAGCCCTGCGCCGGCCCGATGTCGGCAGCCCCCGCGTATCGAACACCGCCCCCGCGGCGATCACCGTGCCGTCGGTGAGCTCCACCTCGTGCGCATCCACCCGCTGCGCCCGATCCGCGAAAACGGTCGCGTCATCGAGTGCCAGCGCCGCGTGCAACCCAGCCTTCGACAACACGCAATAGGGCCGCTCGATCCGATGTTCACCCTTGGTCCACACCGTCGGCGCCGCGATCAGCTGCGCGATCGCACTCGCGGGCAACCACTCCGGCAGCTCGTCCACCCAGCAGGAAAAGGTCGGGGGAAACAGTCGCTCAGGCCGAGGATCCACCGCCGCGACCCGCAACCCGGCTACCGCGGCCCGATGCGCCAGCCCCCGCCCAGCCGGTCCGAGCCCGACCACACAGATATCGAATTCCCGCGCAACGCTCACGTCCGCATTCAATCGCCAGCGTCCGCGCCACGCAAGCACCCTGTGACCCGGTACTCACTTCGTCTCGGTGCGGTGGCTAGTCCTCCAGCGCCAGAGCCTGGCGCATCGTCAGACGGCCCTGGGTTTGCATGAGGGACCGGCGGTAGATCTTCTCGGCGATCACGACGATGCCGTAGGTGGCCACGGCCATCAGGGCGAGGGCGAGGAAGGGTTCCCACCACGCGGCGGTGCCGTCGGCCAGGCGGGCAGGCATGGCGACGATGGACATGACCGGGACGTACGAGGCGATGACGCGGGCGGTGCCGGTGAGGAAGATGCCCGCGAACAGCACGATCATGATGAGCATCCCGAGCGGCGTCGAGGTGGACTGGAGGTCCTCGCTGCGAGTGGCGAGCGCGCCCGCGACAGCCCAGAGACTGGCCAGGGCGAGGAAGCCGACGAGGAAGAACACGATGAACCAGCCCGCCGCCCCGGCGATCTGGCCCAGCTGAGCGCCCTTGCCGGTCATCGCCAACCCGGCCAGCCCCGCCCCGGCGAACAGGGCGAGCTGCGCGAACGCCAGTGTCGCGTTGCCCGCCACCTTGCCGATCAGCAACTGCCGCAACGGCATCGCACTGGCCAGGATCTCCACGATCCGGTTCTGCTTCTCCTCGACCACGCTCTGCGCGATGGACATGCCGAACATCACCGACGCCAGATAGAACAGGAACGCGAAGACGAACGAGACGATCTTGGCGAGTCCAGGGTCGATCGAGCCCCGCTCGAGCAGGTCATAGGTCACCGTCGCGCCCCGGCCCAGCTCCTCGAGCGAGACGCCCGCGGCGGCGGCATTGCGCTGCAACGCGATCTGCTGCGCGGCGGCGGTGATGTAGGTGGTGGCGTCATCGTCCTCGGCGGTCTTGCCGATCAGCTGCCACCCGCTCGGTTCGGCGGGCACCAGACCCACATCGACCTCGTCCTCGCGGACCAGCTGCTCGACCGCGGCCCGGTCGGTGACGGGACGCGCGGTGAAGGTGGTGTCGGTGCCCGCGCCCGCAGCCAGGGTATTGGCCGTATCGACCACGACCGAGGTGTCCGAACCGGCGATCGCCACGTCCACCTTGTCGGGCCTGCTGCTGAGGAACCCGCTGACGGCCAGGGACGCGACGATCGCCACGATCGTCACCACGGTCGAGATGACGAAGTTGCGGTCACGCAGCTTCACCACGATCTCCCTGGCCGCGACGATCCGCCACACGCTGCGCGACGCACTCGTGCTGACGGGGTTCACCGTGGCCGTGCGAGGAGCTGTCTCCGGGCTCTGACCTCTCACTTCGTCACCTCCCGGTAGATCTCGGCGACCGTCGGCCGCACTTCGGCGAACTCCCGCACCGACCCCCGCGACAGCGCCTCCTTCAGCACCCCATCGGTGCCCGCGCCGTCGACCTCGAACAACACGCCCGGCCCGGCACTCTCGACCACCCGAACCCCCGGATACTCCCGTAACCACCCCGGATCACCGTCGAGCACCAGCCGATACCGCGAGCCACCGCTCGACCGCAGCTCCTCGACCGAGCCGTGCCCGACCACCCGGCCCGCGGCGAGCACGACCAGCTGATCGCACAGCCGCTCCACCAGATCCAGCTGATGCGAGGAGAACAGCACCGGCACGCCCTGATCGGCGTACTCGCGCAGCAGCTCCACCATCGAATCCACCGCGAGCGGGTCGAGTCCGGAGAACGGTTCGTCCAGGATCAGCGCGGTCGGCGCTGCGATCACCGCCGCCGCGATCTGGACGCGCTGCTGATTGCCCAGCGACAACGATTCGAGCTTGTCCTTACCGCGCGCACCCAGATCGAAGCGCTCCAGCAGACTTTCGGTGCGCGCCTTCGCCTCGCCGGCGGGCAGCCCGCGTAGGCGGGCCAGGTACACGAGCTGGTCGAACACCGGCTGCTTGGGATAGAGCCCGCGCTCCTCGGGCATGTACCCGAACGAGCGCCGATCCAGCTCGGTCACCGGCCGGCCGTCCCACCGGATCTCGCCGGATTGAATAGCCAAGACCCCCATGATCATTCGCATCGTGGTGGTCTTGCCCGCCCCGTTCCCTCCGACGAACCCGGTCAACGCGCCGGGCAGCACCGCGAACGACACATCGTCGACCGCGACGTTGTCCCCGAACCGCCGCGTCAGCCGGTCGACTTCCAACATCGGACTCCCCATCCTGTCGTTGACTGCCCACAACCGTACCGGTGCAACGGTTTACCCGGCCGGAATCAGCGCGGCGTCACCCAGGTGGTGATGTCGGCGTGGACGACCTCGATGCCGTCCTTGTCGTAGATCGAGACGGGGACGGTCAGTTCCCGGCCCGTGGTGATGGCGTCGAAGTCCGGGATCTCGTCGAGTTTCGCGACCGCGCGCAGGCCCGATTCCGCCTTGGCCAGGTACTGGACGTTCATCGACTTGGGGATCCAGCGGTGGGTGGTGGGGACGGTGGCCTCGCTGAGCATGCCCATCGCCACCTCGGCCAGATTGCAGGCCGCGATCGCGTGGAAGGTGCCGAGGTGGTTGTGGATGCCGAACCACTTCGGCGAGGTCACCTCGCAGATGCCTGGTTCGAGGCGAACCACCTGGGGCAGCACGGTGCCGAAGTAGGGGACCCGGGCGACCATGCCGAGCGAGAACAGCGCGTGTCCGATGCGGTTGTCGGGCAGCTTCTTCCAGCCGCGGTAGGTCGCGGTTTCCTGTGTCATGCCAGCTATCTTACTCAGAAGTAAGTTGTCTGGGAACCCTCCGGTGACCAGGCGCGGCGACAGGCCAGCTACCATTGCGCGGTACAGCCCAGCCGGCGGTGCGGTCCAGGTAGTAGCCCCTTTGGTGGCGTGATCGATACCTCATGACCCCCGATTTGAAGGACGTCGTCGGCATGGTGCATACTGTTCGGGTTGCCTTGCGCAGGATCCCCACTCTTCGGAGCGGTTGGCCTGGGCAAGGGGAGCAGTAGTTTGTATCTCGCCGGTTCGCCGGTGTGGATACGTTCGGGACCACGCACTTCCGGCCCAAGGTGAGCAGATGACCGGGGTCGGAGAATAAGCGTTAGGGCGACACGCCCGACCGCGTGGACCGGAGAACCATGACAGATGAACAGCGGCGAGGACTAGGTAGTGCCTTTTGGTGCGCCCTGGTTGCGGGTCTTTAGTGGGAAACCACGCTGAGGCGTCTTTCTGTGTTCGGGCTGTGCAAATTGAGGGTGGTGCGGGAGCCAGCTCCTGTGACCACGAAGGAAAGCGGAGAAAAGGACACTTAGCGTGGCGGGACAAAAGATCCGCATCAGGCTCAAGGCCTATGACCACGAGGCGATCGACGCGTCAGCGCGCAAGATCGTGGAAACGGTGACCCGCACCGGCGCCCGTGTGGTCGGGCCTGTGCCGTTGCCGACCGAGAAGAACATCTACTGCGTCATCCGTTCGCCGCACAAGTACAAGGACTCGCGCGAACACTTCGAGATGCGCACGCACAAACGCCTCATCGACATCCTCGACCCGACGCCGAAGACGGTTGACGCGCTGATGCGCATCGACCTGCCGGCCAGCGTCGACGTCAACATTCAGTGACGGGGACTCGAGACACAATGACTGACAACAAGAACCGGCCCGCAGCCGGCATCCTGGGCACCAAGCTCGGCATGACCCAGGTCTTCGACGAGAAGAACCGCGTCGTCCCGGTCACCGTCATCAAGGCGGGCCCGAACGTGGTCACCCAGATTCGTACCGTGGAGCGCGACGGCTATTCGGCCGTGCAGATCGCTTTCGGCGCCATCGACCCGCGCAAGGTGAACAAGCCGACTTCCGGCCAGTTCGCCAAGGCCGGTGTCACCCCGCGCCGCCACGTCACCGAGATCCGCGTCGCGGATGCCTCCACCTTCGAGATCGGCCAGGAACTCTCGGCTGATGTCTTCGAAGAGGGCACCTACGTCGACGTGACCGGAATCAGCAAGGGCAAGGGCTTCGCCGGCACCATGAAGCGTCACGGCTTCAAGGGCCAGGGCGCCTCGCACGGTGCGCAGGCTGTGCACCGTCGCCCGGGTTCCATCGGTGGCTGTGCCACTCCCGGCCGCGTGTTCAAGGGCATGCGCATGTCGGGCCGTATGGGTAACGACCGCGTCACCACGCAGAACCTCTCGGTTCACAAGGTCGATGCCGAGAACGGTTTGCTCCTGGTCAAGGGTGCTATCCCCGGCCGCAAGGGCAACATCGTGATCGTCAAGAGCGCCGTGAAGGGTGGTGCGCACGCATGACCAGCCTCGACAAGAAGGCCAACCTGACGCTGACCGTTAAGGCCGCAGGCGGCAAGACCGAAGGCACCGTCGAACTCCCCTCGGAGATCTTCGACGTGACCGCCAACGTCGCGCTGATGCACCAGGTCGTCATCGCGCAGCTGGCCGCCGCTCGCCAGGGCACCCACTCCACGAAGACTCGTGGCGAGGTCTCCGGTGGTGGCAAGAAGCCGTACCGCCAGAAGGGCACCGGCCGCGCCCGTCAGGGCTCGACCCGTGCGCCGCAGTTCGCCGGCGGTGGCACCGTCCACGGCCCGCAGCCGCGTGACTACAGCCAGCGGACCCCCAAGAAGATGAAGGCCGCCGCCCTGCGCGGTGCCCTCTCCGACCGGGCCCGCAACGAGCGCATCCACGTGATCACCGAACTGGTCTCGGGTCAGAACCCGTCGACCAAGATTGCCAAGGACTTCCTGGCCGAGCTCTCGGGCCGCAAGAAGTTCCTGGTCGTCGTCGGCCGCGAGGACGTCGCCGCGTGGAAGAGCGTGGCGAACCTGCAGAACGTGCTGCCGATCGCCCCGGATCAGCTCAACACCTACGACGTGCTCAACAGCGACGACGTGGTGTTCAGCGTCGAGGCCCTGAACGCTTTCGTTCACGGTCCCGCCGAGGCGGCCCAGGAGGAGAGCAAGTGAGCACCATCGCCGACCCCCGCGACATCCTGCTCGCACCGGTCATCTCGGAGAAGTCCTATGGGCTGATCGAGGAAGGCACCTACACCTTCCTGGTGCACCCGGATTCGAACAAGACGCAGATCAAGATCGCCGTTGAGAAGGTTTTCGGCGTCAAGGTCACCAGCGTCAATACCGCCAACCGTCAGGGCAAGCGCAAGCGGACCAAATTCGGTTACGGAAAGCGCAAGGACACCAAGCGCGCACTCGTGACCCTCTCGGCCGATAGCAAGCCCATCGAGATCTTCGGAGGACCGGTCGCGTAAGCGCCTGGGACTCCAGAAAGCGAGAAGAACTCATGGCAATCCGTAAGTACAAGCCGACAACGCCGGGCCGTCGTGGCTCCAGCGTCTCGGACTTCGCCGAGATCACCCGGTCGACGCCGGAGAAGTCGCTGCTGCGCCCGCTCACCAAGTCCGGTGGTCGTAACGCGCACGGTCGCATCACCACGCGTCACCGCGGTGGCGGTCACAAGCGTGCCTACCGCGTCATCGACTTCCGTCGACTGGACAAGGACGGCATCCCGGCCAAGGTCGCTCACATCGAGTACGACCCCAACCGCACCGCCAACATCGCACTGCTGCACTTTGCCGACGGCGAGAAGCGCTACATCATCGCGCCGAAGGGCATCAAGCAGGGCAGCCCGATCGAGTCCGGCCCCACGGCCGACATCAAGCCGGGCAACAACCTGCCGCTGCGCAACATCCCGACCGGTACCACGATTCACAACGTGGAGCTGCGTCCGGGCGGCGGCGCCAAGATGGCTCGTTCCGCCGGAATGAGCATTCAGCTGCTGGGCAAGGAAGGGCCGTACGCGACCCTTCGTATGCCCTCCGGTGAAATCCGCCGTGTCGACGTGCGCTGCCGCGCCACCGTCGGCGAGGTCGGCAACGCCGAGCAGTCGAACATCAACTGGGGCAAGGCCGGCCGTATGCGCTGGAAGGGCCGTCGTCCTACCGTCCGTGGTGTCGTCATGAACCCGGTCGACCACCCGCACGGTGGTGGTGAGGGTAAGACCTCCGGTGGTCGCCACCCGGTCTCCCCGTGGGGTCAGCCTGAGGGCCGCACCCGCAAGCCCAACCGCCCGAGTGACAAGCTCATCGTTCGCCGTCGTAAGACCGGCAAGAAGCGCTAAGGAGGAGGTAAGAAATGCCACGCAGCCTCAAGAAGGGCCCGTTCGTCGACGACCACCTCCTCGCGAAGGTGGACGTGCAGAACGAAAAGGGCACGAAGCAGGTCATCAAGACCTGGTCGCGTCGCTCGACCATCATCCCCGATTTCATCGGACACACTTTCGCCGTCCACGACGGTCGCAAGCATGTCCCGGTGTTCATCTCGGACAACATGGTCGGCCACAAGCTCGGTGAGTTCGCGCCGACCAGGACGTTCAAGAGCCACGTCAAGGACGACCGGAAGAGCAAGCGGCGATGACTGAAACCATTCAGAACCCGACTGCACGCGCAACCGCCAAGCACGTTCGGGTCACCCCGATGAAGGCCCGTCGAGTCGTGGACCTGGTCCGCGGCAAGAGCGTCGAGGACGCGCTGGCGATCCTGCGGTTCGCACCGCAGGCTGCCAGCGAGCCCGTGGCCAAGGTCGTGGCTTCGGCCGCGGCGAACGCCGAGAACAACCTCGGCCTCAACCCGGCCACCCTGGTCATCTCGACTGCTTTTGTCGACGAGGGCGCCACCATGAAGCGTTTCCAGCCGCGGGCCCAGGGCCGTGCGTTCCGGATTCGCAAGCGCACCAGCCACATCACCATCGAGGTCGAGAGCGTGCCCACCACCGGCGCTGCCACTCGTAGCCGCCGGAAGGGAGGGGCAAAGTAAATGGGACAGAAAATTAACCCCCATGGCTTCCGCCTCGGTATCACCACCGACTGGAAGTCGCGTTGGTACGCGGACAAGCAGTACGCGGAATACGTGAAGGAAGACGTTCAGATCCGCAAGCTCCTCGCCACTGGCATGGAGCGGGCAGGCATCTCGAAGGTCGAGATCGAGCGCACCCGTGATCGCGTCCGTGTGGATATCCACACCGCGCGTCCCGGCATCGTGATCGGTCGTCGTGGCGCGGAAGCCGACCGCATCCGCGCCGAGCTGGAGAAGCTCACCAAGAAGCAGGTTCAGCTGAACATCCTCGAGGTCAAGAACCCCGAGTCGGATGCGCAGCTGGTTGCTCAGGGTGTTGCCGAGCAGCTGTCCAACCGTGTGGCGTTCCGTCGTGCGATGCGTAAGGCCATTCAGTCGGCCATGCGTTCGCCGAACGTCAAGGGCATCCGCGTGCAGTGCTCGGGCCGCCTCGGTGGCGCCGAAATGTCGCGCTCGGAGTTCTACCGTGAAGGTCGCGTTCCGCTGCACACGCTGCGTGCGGACATCGACTACGGCCTCTACGAGGCCAAGACCACCTTCGGTCGCATCGGTGTGAAGGTCTGGATCTACAAGGGTGACATCGTCGGTGGTCGTCGTGAACTGACCGCCGCCGCCGCTGCTCCGGAGCGCCCGCGTCGCGAGCGTCCGAGCCGCCCTCGTCGGTCCGGCGCCACTGGCACCACCGCGACCAGCACCGAGGTCGGTCGCGCCGCCACTGCAGTGGCGGAGGCTCCGGCAGAGAACAAGGAGGGCTGACGCATGCTGATGCCCCGTAGGGTCAAGCACCGCAAGCAGCACCACCCCGGTCGCTCCGGCATGGCCAAGGGCGGCACCGCGGTGGCCTTCGGTGAGTACGGCATCCAGGCTCTCGAGCCCGCCTACGTCACCAACCGTCAGATCGAGTCGGCGCGTATCGCGATGACCCGCCACATCAAGCGTGGCGGCAAGATCTGGATCAACATCTACCCCGACCGTCCGCTCACGAAGAAGCCGGCCGAAACCCGCATGGGTTCCGGTAAGGGTTCGCCGGAGTGGTGGGTCGCGAACGTGAAGCCCGGTCGGGTCATGTTCGAGATGTCTTACCCCAACGAGGAGACCGCTCGTGAGGCCCTGCGCCGCGCGATGCACAAGCTCCCGATGAAATGCAGGATCGTGACCAGGGAGGAGCAGTTCTGATGGCTACCGAAACACCGGCCGCAGAGCTCCGTGAGCTCAACGAAGAAGAGCTCGTGGCACGCCTGCGCGAGTCGAAGGAAGAGCTGTTCAACCTGCGCTTCCAGATGGCGACGGGTCAGCTCGACAACAACCGTCGACTGCGCGTCGTCCGCCACGAGATCGCGCGCATTTACACGGTCATGCGTGAGCGCGAGCTCGGCCTGGCCACGGCGCCCGCTGGCAAGGGAGATGCGGCATGAGCGAGAACACCGAAGAGCGCAACAGCCGCAAGGTACGCAGCGGCTACGTTGTCTCCGACAAGATGAACAAGACGATCGTCGTCGAGCTGGAAGACCGTCACCGGCACAAGCTCTACGGCAAGATCATTCGCACCACCTCCAAGGTGAAGGCGCATGACGAGAACGAGATCGCCCACGTCGGCGACCACGTTCAGCTGATGGAGACCCGTCCGCTGTCGGCCACCAAGCGCTGGCGTCTGGTCGAGGTCCTGGAGAAGGCCAAGTAAGGTCCCTCCTCGATCCATCGAGATCGTTGCTACGAAGGCCCGTTTCCCTCTGGGAGGCGGGCCTTCGTCGTTGCCGGTGAAATTCGGTGGCGGTGCGGGATCGCGGCTGCCACGCTTTGTCGATGCGGGCCTATCGCGACGTGCTGTCGATCGGGGCGGTGCGCAACATCTTGTTGCTCGGTGTCTTGGTGCGGATTCCGCATTTCGCCGGGGCGGTCCTGCTCGCCCTCCATGTGGTCGAGACGCTGCACGGGTCGTGGTTGCAGGCGGGATCGCTGGCGATGGTGGTGACGGTCTGTGTCTCGGTGAGTGGGCCGTGGCGTGGGCAGATGCTCGACCGATACGGGTTGCGGGCCACCGTCGCTCCCGCGATCGTGCTCGGCGTCGTGTGCTGGTCGATCGCGCCCTTTGCCGGATATCTGCCGCTGTTGATCCTCGCGGGGGTGTCCGGGCTCTACGACGTGCCGGTGTTCAGTGTGGTGCGGCTGGCGATCATCGCCGCGACGACGGAACGGCAGCGTCAGCCCGCGCTGGCCCTGGAGTCGGTGTCGGTCGAGACGGCGTTCATGATCGGTCCGGTCCTCGGGGTGGCCGCCGCGGTGTACTGGTCGACGACCGCCGCGCTGTTCGGCGCGCAGATGTGCATGGTGCTCGCCGGTGTCGTGCTGTGGCTGTGGAACCCGTTGCTGCGCTCGGACTCCGGTGCGAGCGGAGTCGAGCGCGTTGCCCGTCGCGCCTGGTTCCGCGCCGATTTCGTCGCGCTGTGTGGTGTCGCCGCCGCGGCGATCTGCGTGCTGTCGGCCTCGGAGCTCACCTTCGTCTCGGCGGTGCGCGGCTTCGGCGCCCAGCAGTGGCTCGGGGTGATCCTGGCGGTGTGGGGGCTCGGCTCGTTGGTGGGCGGTCTGGTCTACGGTGCGCTGCGCCGTCCGATTCCCGCCGACAGATTGTTGATCGCGCTCGGCGTGGTGACGGTGCCCCTGGCGATCGCGACCGGACCGCTGACGCTCGGCATCACCGGATTCATCGCCGGTCTGCTGTGCGCGCCTGCGCTGACCGCGGCGATCGATCAGTTGAGCCGCATCGTTCCAGAGGGCGGTCGTGGAGAAGCGATCGGCTGGCACGGTGCGGCGATGACGCTTGGTGGTGCGTTCGGCAGCGTGCTCGGCGGGGCGATGATCGAGATCGGCGGTGCCAGAGCCGGTTTCGGGGTTGCCGGCCTGTTCGGTATCGCGGTGGGGGCGGGATTTGCCGTGTGGATCGGATGGCGGGGCGCTACGAAGGTTGTCGCGGGATCGGCAACGGTCGTGGATCCGACTGTGCGATAGCGGTATCCGTGGTCAGCCGGTGAAGGCGTAGGGCTGGCGGATCTTGTGGGCGAATTCGACGATGTTGGTGACAGTGCTGCTGGGGACGCCGACTTCGCTGCCGATGCTGCGGGCCGACCAGGATTGGTCGGTGAGCTCGAGGATCTCTTCGATCTGCTCGAGGGTCAGGCGCAGGGGGCTGCGGTGGGCGATCTGGCGTGCCAGGGCGCGGACCTCGGTGTCTTCGTCGAAGTCGAAGTCGTCGGGGGACGGGAGGTCTTCGTCGTCTTCGTCGAGGGTGACGTCCACGTCGACCGGCTCGGGTGCGGCTGGGATGGGTTCGGGGGCAACGCGGACCGGCTCGGGGGTCGGGCTCGGTGCGGGTTTCGCCGCTGCCCGCTCGGTTGCCACGGGTTCGATCTGGGTGGGCTCTGTCGGCAGGACCAATTGCTCGGTGGGTTCGGCGGTGAGCGTCAGCTGCTCCGGCTCCGCGGCGGGAGGCTGTGGATCGTTGTGCACCGCTACCGGATCGGTGATCGGTGGAGTGTCGCCATCAGGGTCACGGGCGACGGTGCCGGCGTGCATCGTCGCCTCGGGAACCGGGTCGGTGCCGGTCGCTTCGCCCGCGGTGGACTGCGTGGCGGTGGTGACCGGTATTCGCCGCAAGGTCGAGGCGGCACCGTTGGTTCGGGTGGCGTGCTCGGTGCCGTTGCGGCGATGGTCGGCGGCCGCCTTGTGGATGAGTTCGAGAGTGCCGGGGGCGTTCGGCTTGTCGGTGGAGGGGCGGCGAAGTCCGTGCGGGTAGCTGCGCTCGGCCGCCGCCGCGGCGATTCGTTCGGCCTCGGCGACCAGCGGATCCAGACTCGGCACGGGCTCCGAAGCGACCGGTTGGGCCGGTGTTTCGACGATCTCGTGATCCACCGCGGCCGTTTCCGCGGGCGGAGCAACGGCCTCGACACGGGCAACGGCAACGGTATCGATACCGGCAGCAGCCTCGACACCGGCAACGGCCTCGACACTGTGGAGCGCACCTTCCGACGTCGGCGTCAGAGCCGGCGACATCATCCGCTCGGCGGGGGAGTAGCTCGTGTCCCCCGGCAATTCCACCGAGGCGCTCTCGATCAATATCGCGTACCGTGCCGACACCCAGGCGTGCAGCCAGATCACCACACCCACCATCACCGGGGCGATGGCGAATTCGGCTGCGCGACCGAAGGATCCGGAGGCCAGGTGGGGGCCCGCGTTGAGGGCGACGGTGGTGCCGAGCAGGGCGAGTTCGAACACGAGTACCTTGCCGCGTTCGAGTTCGCGGCCCCAGCGGGCGGCGGTGGTGGCGGCGATCATGATGACGATGATCGGGATCGAGATCATCGCCTCGATGCCGAAGCTGAGCCAGTAGAGCGGGTCGCTCATGTCACCGCTGGGCACGAGGTTGTGCTGCACGTTGACGCCCGCCCACACCATCCCGAGGATGACGACGGCGATCAGCGCGCGCGATGACCACTCCGCCCGCCGATACAGCTGCGCGAGCCGGGCATCGGCACTGGAGACCCGCCGTCGGGCGGCCAATGCCTTGCGATGCCAGCGCGCGTCGGCTTCGTCGGTACGGCGGATGAGCGTGCCGGTACGCCGGTCGCGCTGGTCGGCGGCCAGTTCGTCGACGATGGCGCGGCGCCGCTGTTTACGGCGCTGGGCCCGGATCCATTCGGCCAGCTCGCGTTCCGCGCGGATCTCGTCGTCGGAGAGGGCGTCGTAGAGGGCGGTGTCGTGTTGCAGGGGGAGCTTGTCGCGGGCCGTCGCGACCTGCTGGGCGAGCGCGGTGATCTCGGTGTTCGGCGCGATCGCGGCATTCTCGCTCAACCGATCGTCGGACATATCGCGCCTTCCGCCACTCGAACATATGGACTATCGAACATATGTGTGATTGCCAGAGAGCGTAAACGCCGACCGTGCCCCGGTCAACGACAACGGGTCGATTCCGCCGAATTCCCGGCAGCGACACGCCGGAATTCGGAATTCGGAATCGTCGCGGAGCAGCCGTTTTTCGGCGCGCCGGTTCAGCGCAGGGCGGTGTGCCAGACGAGGGCCGCCGCGAGCGCGCCCGCCCCGTTGAGCGACCAGTGCAGGGCGATCGGGGCGAGCAGGCTGCCGCTGCGGCGGCGCAACCAGGTGAATACGACGCCCGCGGCGGCGGTTGCGGCGACGGCGAGGGCGATTCCGGCGAGCTGGCCGAGCAGGCCGCCACCGACGATGCCTGCCAGGCCCTTGTTACCGGAGGTCAGGCCGAACGAGGAGGCGATGTGCCAGAGTCCGAACATCAGCGATCCGGCCGCGAAGAGCCCACGGACGCCGAGGACCCGATCGAGGGTGCCGTGCAGTACGCCGCGGAAGGCGAGTTCTTCGGGAATCACCGTCTGCAACGGGATGACGATCATCGACGCGATCAGGGCGCCGGAAATCGTCGCGTATCGATCGGCGAGGAAGAACGGCCTGGTGAGCGGTAGGAGTGCGCCGATCGCGACCGCGGTCAGCACGATCCCGACCGCGCCGAGCGCGTACACCGTGCCGCGCTTCCAGTGCCTGGGTGAGAGGCCGAGTTCGGACCAGCCGAGTCCGCGTTTGCGCATCAGCGCCAAGAGCGCGAAGGCGGCGATGGGGACGATGACGATGTTGGCCCAGGCTGTCGTGAAATGCGCGATCAGATTGGTGCCTGCCAGCACGACGACAACCACCGCGATATCGATGTAGGCATGCAGCTTCGGCCGGGAATCGGCGATGGCGGGTACGGGCACCCGACCGAGTGTACGGAAATATCACGAAATGAAAACGGTCCGGTGAATGCGGGACAACCCACCAACCCGGCGTTGAGCGGCCCGGAGTACGCCCACCAAGATCGAGCAGGATTCACCGCGCTGTGAGCTACTCGACAGCCGATCCGGACCATCCGGCCATATCGGTCCACGCCTGCAGTGTGCGCCGGGTCTCGAACCGCCGTGGCACCGCGCTGATCGGATCCGTGAATTCGAGAGAAGCCGCCAGCAATTGCAACGGCCGGGTGTAATCGTCGACCGATTTATCGGTGATCACCGGATAGAAATCGTCGCCGAGAATCGGCACGCCGAGCCCGTTCATATGCAGCCGCAGCTGATGGGTTCGCCCGGTGTGCGGGCGAAGGCGGTAGCGCCCGAGGCCGTCGCGGTGCTCGACCAGCTCCACCTCGGTCTCGGCATTGGGCTCACCGTCCACCTCGAAAGCGGCGAGCACCTGCTTCTCCTTGATGATCCGGCTGCGCACGATCCGCGGCAGCTCGAGCGCGGGATCGTGGGGCGCGATGGCCTCGTACTCCTTGCGCACGGTCTTGCGGTGGAACATCGTCTGATAGGCCCCGCGGCGCGCCGGATTCACCACGAACAGCAGCAGGCCCGCGGTGACCCGGTCCAGTCGGTGCGCCGGGATCAGGTCGGGCAGTTCGAGCTCGTTGCGCAACCGCACCAGCGCGGTCTGCAAGATGTGCTGGCCACGCGGGATCGTCGCCAAGAAGTGCGGCTTGTCGATCACGAGGATGTCGTCGTCGCGGTGCACGATGCCGATCTCGAACGGCACCTCGGTCTCGGTGGGCAGATCGCGGTGGAACCACACGGCACTGCCCGGCACGAACGGCGCGTCCGGTGCCAGCGGACCCGCCAGATCCACGATCTCGCCCGCCACCAGCATCGCGTCGATTCTGGCCGGATCCACCCGGGGCAACCGTTCGACGAGGTGGTCGCGCACGGTCACCCACTGCCCGTCCTCCGGGAGCCGGAGTCGGGCGGGATCCAAGCCGTGCCGTTTCGGCAGCGGCGGCTGCTGCCTACGTCGCATAGGACCAAGTGTGGTCTGTCCGGTGATCGCGATCCGCCGTGGGGTTCAGGCGGCGCGCGTCGCGAGTCCCGGGTAGTCGACGATCAGACCCGCTTCGTCGTAGTCCAGGGTGGCCTGGAAGTCGAAGTCGGGAGCGGTGTAGTCGTAGCGCTGACCGCCCCCATCGGCGATTCGGCGATAGTGCTGCGGTAATCGGGCCGCCGTGAGGTCGGCGGCCCGCAGGTAGACCGCTGGCGCGTCGGCGGCGTCACCGACAGCGAGCCCGAGGCGATGCACCGGCAAGGCATTGGTGAACGCCGACGCCTCGAGATCGATATCGAGACACCCGTCGAGTTCGGGCGCGGGCGCGCCGTCGACCTGCCAGCGCCCCGACCCGTCGGACTGCACGTTCACCGCTCGCCTGCCTTCGGGATATCGCCCGACGATCTGTGCCGACCGCGTATGCCAGCTCCCGTCGAGGCGCAGCCGATAGTCGATCGCCCAGACGATCCCGTCCTCGACCGCCGTCGCGCACCCTTCGATGACAACTCCGCGCGCATCATCGTGGAAATACGTCACTTCGAATCCGGTGCGCGCGTCGCGATGTAACCAGGCAGCCGAAGGTGGCAGGGGAGTGAACATGAGAAACGCATTCCCCCGATTCCACTGACCAATCGCTAGCCCGCCCGCTGATCGAGCACCATCAGTTTCGCTTCGACGAGGACTTGGCGCGCACGCCGTCGGACCCGGCACAGGTCGACGCTGCATTCCAGATGTATCTGCATCGCCCGATGCGCTTGTTCGGGCGACAGCTTTCCAGGATCGGAATGGCAGTCGGCAATTGCTGAAATGATTGACGTGACAAACATTTTCGTTCTCCCACCGCTACACGAGATCAAGAGGTACGGAGGAAATTACGCCCGAAAATGCGAATTGCCGACGGGTTGACTGGCAGTTCACGCAACCTTCCCCGGTCGGCCACAACCGCTCAACTTAGGCTAACCTACCTTTGGCGGAGTTGCCGCGGACAGGTCGAGAGGCGAGAACGATATGACGGTGCAGGTAGCGCCGCCGCCGGGGGCGGAGTCGGGGAACCGGCTGCCCAAGGCGGCAGCGAAAGCGCAGAAGCAGCGGGAAGCGCAGGCGCGCAAGGAGATTCTGGCACCGGTATCGGGCATGCTCACGGTGGCGAGCCTGATCGTGGCCGTGGCGTCGGTCTGCTCGGTGGTCCCGTTCCTGCTGATCGTGGCGGCCTGCCGTGAACTGCTGAACACCCCGGTCGACACCGACCGCGTGTGGTGGTTGTTCGGCGCGGCCGTGATCGTGCTCGTGGTGCGGGCGCTGCTGCAGGCCGTCGCGATGACGTGGTCGCACGCGGTCGATGCCGGCTACCAGCTCACCCTGCGCCGACTGCTCGCGAGCAAGCTCACCCGGGTACCGCTCGGCTGGTTCGGCGAGCGCAGCTCCGGCGAGGTCAAGAACTACCTGCGCGACGACGTCGAGGCCCTGCACTACCTGGTGGCGCACGCGCGGCTCGAGTTCGTCGGCGCACTGGTGGTGCCGCTGGTGACCCTCGGCTACCTGTTCACCGTCGACTGGCGGCTCACCCTGGTGCTGCTGATTCCGCTGATCGCCTACTTCGTCCTGTTCGGCAAGATCATGGACCGCGACGGCCGCGACCGCCTCGCGGTCTACACCCGCTGGGAGCGCCGCACCGTCGAGGCGACCATCGAGTTCGTCGACGGCATCCAGGTGGTGCGCGCGTTCGGTCAGGCGGGCAAGGCACACAAGGAGTTCCAGGACGCCGTCGACGGTCAGGTCAAGGCCGCGCATCGGATGAAGATGCCGATCATCCGCGTGCAGTCGGCCTCCGACATCGTGGTGATGCCGGTGTTCGTCATGCTGGTGGTGGTCCTCGGCGGGCTCGCCGGGGTCGGCCTCGGCTGGGTGGATCCCCTGGATATGTTGCCGTTCCTGCTGGTGGGGCTGGGTATCGGCAGTTCGCTGCTCGGCCTCGGCTACGGTTCGCAGGCCCTGCGCGCCGGTGGTGCCGCGGCGCTGCGTCTGCACGAACTGATGCAGACACCGGAACTGGAAACCGTCGCGACCGAAGCCACCGCCCGGACCGGGATCGTCCGCTTCGAAGGCGTCGAATTCGCCTACCGCACCGGCCATGACGTGCTGCGCGGCATCGATCTCGAACTGACTCCCGGCACGATCACCGCCCTGGTCGGCCCGAGTGGTTCCGGCAAGTCGACACTGGCGAAACTGCTGCCCCGCTTCTACGACGTCGGCGCGGGCCGAATCACCGTCGACGGCCGCGATATTCGCGAGTTCACCAGCGAAGAGCTGTACCGCACCGTCGGATTCGTCTTCCAGGATGTCCGCCTGATCCGCGGTTCGATCCGCGAGAACCTCCTGCTGGCCAGTCCCGACGCCGATCAAGAAGCCATCGAGCGCGCGACCAGGGCCGCCCAGATCCACGATCGGATCCTGGCGCTGCCCCGCGGCTACGACTCCGAGATCGGTGTCGACGCCACCCTGTCCGGCGGTGAGGCACAGCGCCTTTCGATCGCCCGCGCCCTGCTGGCCGACACCCCGGTGCTCGTCCTCGACGAGGCCACCGCCTTCGCCGATCCCGAATCCGAGGCCGCGGTCCAGGACGCGCTGGCGGCCCTGGTCGCCGGACGCACAGTCCTGGTGATCGCGCACCGCCTGCACACCATCACCGGTGTGGACCGAATCCTGGTGCTGGACAACGGCGCCATCGTCGAACAGGGCACGCACCCCGAGTTGCGGGTCGCGGGAGGGCTGTACCAGCAGCTGTGGGAGATCAACGAAGCCGCGCTCGGCACGCTGGCCCTGGTGGAGGAAACACGATGATTCGCAAGGTTTTCCGCCTCGTCCCCGACGAGTTCGCCCCGCTGATCCCGCGCCTGCTCGCCGTTATCGTGCTCCAGGCGTTCTTCCAGGCGATCGCCTACCTGCTGCTGGTCCCCGTGCTGGAAGCGCTGTTCGGTGACAACCTGAACGGTGCCTGGCTGTGGGCGCTGGGGATGACGGCCGCCGTGGCCGGCGTGGTGGTGTTCGGTTTCGCGCAGGCCGTGATCGGTCTGCGCATCGGTCTCGGCATGCAGCGTGGTCTGCAGACCCGCCTCGGCGATCAGCTGAACGCGTTGCCGCTTGGCTGGTTCGAAGACCGCGACGCGGGCCCGCTCTCCCGCGTGATGGTCGAGCAGGTCCGCGAAATGCAGGGCCTGATCGCCTACCTGCTCGCCAAGGTGCTCACCGGCATCATCGTGCCGCTGGTCGTCGCGATCGGCATGCTGTTCATCGACTGGCGGATCGGGGTGGCGATGCTGCTCGCCGCGCCGGTGCTCTACCTGGTGAACAATCTCGCGAACCGCGCCTACACCGGCGCCGACGCGCGCCTGCACACCGCCGCTGCCGAAGCCGATTCGCGGGTAGTCGAATTCGCGCAGGCACAGCCGGTGCTGCGGGCCTTCGGTGCCGTCGGAGCCGGGAACAAGAAGCTGGATTCCGCACTGGTGCAGCAACGTTCGGCCGTCCTGAAGATGATGGTCGCGACGGTGCCCGGCCTGATCGTCTTCGCGCTGTTCGTCCAGGCCGTGTTCCTGGTGCTGGCCTACATCGCGGTCGTGCAGGTGACCGACGGTTCGGTCTCGGCCGCCGCCGCGATCGCGCTGATCGCGGTGAGCGCGCGCTTCATCGAACCGGTGAACCAGGCCGCCCAGCTGGGCGCCGCCCTGCGCTCGGCCGCCGCGGCCGCGGATCGCATCACCGACCTGCTGGCCGAATCGCCCCTGCCGAGTCCCACCGAGCCGGTCACGCCCGGTGCGCCCGCGGTGGTCTTCGACGAAGTGAGCTTCGGTTACCGCCCCGACGAACCGGTCCTGTCCGACCTGACCTTCACGGTCCCGGCAGGCACCACCACCGCCATCGTCGGACCGAGCGGTTCGGGCAAGACCACCCTGCTCCGCCTCGCCGCCCGCTTCTACGACGTGGACTCCGGCGTGGTGTCGGTCGGCGAACACGATGTGCGTCAGCAGCCTTCGGACACCCTGCTCGACCAGCTCGCCCTGGTTTTCCAGAACGTCTACCTGTTCAACCGCTCGGTCGCCGACAACATCCGCATCGGCAAACCCGACGCGGACGACGACGACCTGCGGCGCGCGGCCGAAGCCGCCAGGGTCGACGAGATCGTCGAGCGGCTGCCCGACGGTTTCGACACCACGGTCGGCGAAGGTGGCACCTCGCTGTCCGGCGGTGAGCGTCAACGGGTCTCGATCGCGCGCGCCCTGCTCAAGGACGCCCCGATCGTGCTGCTCGACGAGGCGACCAGCGCGCTCGACCCGCACAGCGAAGCCGTCGTGGTCCGTGGCATCCACGAACTCACCAGGGACAAAACGGTTCTCGTCGTCGCGCACCGTCTCTCGACGATCGCCCACGCCGACCAGATCCTGTTCCTGGACAAGGGCCGCATCTCCGAACGCGGTACGCACGCGGAGCTTCTCGCCCTGAACGGCCGCTACGCCGCCTTCTGGAACGAGCGCGAACGGGCAACGGGCTGGCGCCTGGAGCCCGTCCCCGCCTGACTACGGGAACCTTGGCGGTGTTGCGACACCGCCGAGGCGGCCGGGGAACAGCCACTGGCTGTGGGTTGACCGTGGTCATGTTCTGGCCGCCCGATTCTCGATCAGGGCTCGGCGACCAACCCCTGTTGTGAGTCGGAGACCAGGACCCTGTTGGCGAAGTTCGCCAGCTGCGTCCGCATCCTTTCGCGCGTCATGCGCTCTTGTCCGGCCAATTGCTCGACGAGGTCGGCGCGGGTGGCGGCGAGCATGGCGTGGGCGGTGAAGTCGCTGTCGGTCAGGCCGGGGATCTGCTCCAGTACGGCTTGGACCAAGCCGTGCCACCGTACGTAATGCTCGGCCTGATACGGGCTGCTGCTCCCGCTTTCCTCCAGGGCAAGCGCGAGGCGCCGGTTGTCGAGTTTGAAACACAAGACAGCGTCGAGCAGGGCGGGCACGCGCTGGTGCGGTGGGGTGGCGGGCCCCAAGGGTGGTGGTCCGGATTCGATGGCTTTCCTGATCGGTTCGAGTCGTGCCTCGTACAGCGCGCGGAGCAGCCCGGCACGGTCGCCGAAAGCCCGGAAGAGCGTGCCCTTGCCGACGCCCGCCGCTGCTGCGATGTCGGCCATGGTGATGTCGTCGGGGCTCTCGCCACGGGCGAAGAGAGTGTCGGCGGCCGCGAGGACGGCATTCCGGTTACGGGCGGCGTCCTTGCGGATCTTGTGCTCGGGCATGCGATTCCTCCATTTGCAATACGGACCCCGGGTCCGTATTGTCAAAAGCGGACCTTAGGTCCGCATTCTATGCGATGGAAGGAGACCAAATGTCCGCACCGACTTCTCCGGCGGATCTCTACCGCCACAGCCTGAGGCTGCTACTGGACAAGAACATCGCCGGGTGGGTAAGCCTGTGGGCCGAGGGCGGCATCATGGAGTTCCCCTTCGCCGCACCGGGCTGGCCCGAGCGGCTGGAGGGCAAGGAGGCCATCGCGGCCTACATGCGCAACTACCCCGATCACATCGATGTGCACGACTTCCCTGACCTACGGATCCACCAGACCACCGATCCGGAGACCATCGTGGTCGAGATGCGCGGTGTCGGCCGTCTGGTGCAGACCGACGCTCCCTTCGACATGACCTACATCGCCGTCGTCACGGTTCAGGACGGGCGCATCACCTCCTACCGTGACTACTGGAACCCCCTCGCCGTCCTTGAACCCAGCACCGACTTCACCGGAAGCAGCCGATGACAACCACCGGCACCACTTTGGTCATCGGCGCCACCGGCACCACCGGCAGCCGCACCACAGCGCAGCTGACAGCCGCCGGTCATCGTGTCAAAGCGGCCAGCCGTCAAGCCACCGCGGTCCCCGGCGCTGAGCCGGTCCTCTTCGACTGGTACGACCCCGCTACCCACACTGCCGCCCTCGATGGCGTCGACCGCGTCTATCTCATACCGCCCGTGGGCGAGCCCGACCCGGCGGCAGTCATGCTGCCTTTCCTCCAGCAGGCCCGCACCGGCGGCGTGCACCGCGCGGTGCTGCTGAGTTCCTCGGCCATACCCAAGGGCGGCCCTGGAGTGGGAACGGTGCACCAGGCTCTGCCCGATCTGTTCGAACAGTGGGCGGTGCTGCGGCCCTCGTGGTTCATGCAGAACTTCACCGGCACACACGCCCACGCGCTCAGCATCCATGAAGACGGCATTATCTGGACCGCGACCGACAGCGGCCGGGTCGGCTTCGTCGACGCCGAGGACATCGCGGCCGTCGCCGCCCACGCCCTGACCAACTGGCAAGCCCCCAACACCGACCTCGTCCTCACCGGACCTGAGACCCTCAGCTACGACGACATCGCCTCGATCGTCACCGAGGTCACTGGTCGGCCCGTGACCCACCGCCGTTTGTCCTACGACCAGTTTCGCGAACGCCTCACGGCTCTGGTACCGGTGGAGTTCGCCGTGATGCTGGCCGGCATGGACCGTGCCATTGCCGAAGGGGCGGAGGACCGCGTCACCGACGATGTCCAGCGCCTCACCGGTCAGCCCGCGCGGGCCTTCCGAGCCCTCTGCGAAAGGGAAATGCGATGAAGCAGCTGATGTAGACGCTGGTGGCAGTCGATGATCGCCAGGTTCGCCGCCCGCGGCGTCTCCTTCCGTACATCTGATTGCAATTTCATCTGATGCAAGACTCCGATTGGTCCGCACACGGCAGCCCTGGCGATGGCGGTCGTACCGCTCAGGGGCGTATTACTGGTGGTAGGTCGAGAGGAATTCGCCGATCCGGCCGATGATCTGGTCGAGCTCATCGGCCTGCGGCAGGGTGACGATGCGGAAGTGGTCGGGCGAGGGCCAGTTGAAGCCGGTGCCCTGCACCACGTGAATCTTGGTCGCCAGCAACAGATCCAGCACGAACTTCTCGTCGTTGTCGATCCGATAGGTGGCACGGTCGAGTTTGGGGAAGGCGTACAGCGCACCCTTGGGCTTCACGCACGACACACCCGGAATCGCGTTGAGGGCAGTCCACGCGCGATCGCGCTGTTCGAGTAGTCGCCCACCGGGCAGGGTGAGTTCGTGAATGCTCTGGTGCCCGCCCAGCGCTGCCTGAACGGCTTGCTGCGCGGGCACATTCGCGCACAGCCGCAACCCGGACAGCATCGTCAGGCCTTCGAGGTAGCTCTCGGCATGACGGGTCGGCCCGGACACGGTGAGCCAGCCGGACCGGAAGCCCGCGAGCCGGTAGGCCTTGGACAAACCGTTGAACGTCAGACACAGCAGGTCGGGTGCGAGCGAGGCGGTGACGGTGTGGGTGACGTCGTCGTAGAGGATCTTGTCGTAGATCTCGTCGGAGCACACGATCAGATTGTGCTGGCGGGCCAGCTCGAGCATCTGCTCGAGCACCTCGGTCGGATACACCGCACCGGTCGGGTTGTTTGGGTTGATGATCACGATGGCCCGCGTGCGGTCGGTGATCTTGGCCGCGATATCGGCGATGTCGGGATACCAGTCGGCGCCCTCATCGCACAGGTAGTGCACCGCTTTGCCGCCGTTGAGGTGCACCGCGGCGGTCCACAGCGGGAAGTCCGGTGCGGGGACGAGGACTTCGTCGCCGTTCTCGATGAGCGCGGTCATCGCCATCATGATGAGCTCGGAGGCGCCGTTGCCGAGGAAGACGTTCTCGATATCGAGGTCGTCCACCCCGCGGCCCTCGTAGTACTGCACCACCGCGCGCCGGGCGGGCAGCAATCCCTTCGAGGTCGCGTAGCCCGCCGACATCGGCAGGTTGGCGATGATGTCGCGCAGCAGCTCCGACGGTGCGTCGAACCCGAATTGCATCGGGTTACCGGTATTGAGCTTGACCACCCGGTGTCCCTCGACCTCCAGCCGAGCGGCATGCTCGGCTATCGGGCCGCGGATTTCATAGGAAACGTTCGCGAGCTTGCTCGACTGTTTGAACTGCATGTCGGCTCCCCACCGTGATACGGACGGAGCTCGCCACAGTACTCGCCGGGATCCGGCACCCCTACCGCGGCGGTTCAGAAGCCGCGCAGTCGCTCCGGGGTGACGCGGATCGGCACCGAGTAGGCCTCGAAGAATTCCGATTCGGTCATCTTGATACTGACGAAGCCTTTGGTGTATTTGCGTACGTAGTGGGCGATTTCGGCCTGGGTCGGTGGTTCGCCCACTCGGGCTGTGCCGGTGAAGACCGCCACCTCACCGCCGGTGTCGGTGCTGTTGAAGTTCAGCGACACCCGCGGATTCTCGGCGATATGCCGCAGTCTCTTCGCCTCTGGCATGGTGAAGATCAGGAACTCGTCGTTCTCCCAGTGGAACCACACCGGATTCGGCTGAGGCGTGGTGTTCGCGCCGACGGTAGTCAGCCAGATCACGGATTCCTCGGCCAGCCGCTTGCCGACCTCTTCGCCGAAGGGGGTGGCGGCATCGAGAATGGACACGGTGTTCTCCTCGCAGGCAGGGGACAACTTCCGCCTCCACCCTTACCGAAATCCAGCCGCGCCGCTACCCGCCTCGCGGCCTACCACGGAACCGGTCCGTGTGGCCCCCGGATTCATCCGGGGGAACTGTTACTTCCAGTAGGCCTGCGCCTTGATCGAGGTCTTGGGCAGGGCGTGCTGGGTCTTGAGGGTCTTCACGATCGAGCGGGTGGTGTGCCCGTCGCAGGTGACCCAGCCGTAAGTCCCTGGGACACAGGTGATCTCCTGTGCGGCCTCGCGCAGCAGGCGGCCGTCGTCGACGCGCTGGAGCCAGGTGAGGGTGTGGTGGGGCTTGTTGCTGACCGGGATGGTCTGGTCGGACTCGTACTGCCATTCCAGCCAGACGCGCGCGGGGGTGTCGCCGATGGCGTCGAGCAGCGAGTTGATGGCGGGCAGCGAGGCGGTATCACCGAAGATCACGTACTCGCTGGGTGTCTGCTCGGGGAGCTGGAAGTCCGAACCGAGCACGGTGGCGTCGAGCAGGTCGCCCGGCTTCGCGCGGCGGGCCCAGTCGGCCGCCGGGCCGTTGTGCAGGGCGAAGTCGATGCTCATCGTGTCTGCGTCGGGGTTCTGGTCGACCAGTGTGTAGCCGCGGTGGTGCAGCTTGTCGCTGGTCGCGTCGGGAATCCACAGGCGGATCCACTGGGTCGGATGCACCGGGTGGTCGGCGAGCAGGCCGCCCGCGGTGAAACCGATGCGGATGAACTTGTCGGTGATCTGCTCGTTGGACGTCACCGTCAGCTGGTAGTCGGCGCCGCCCCAGGCCTTGGTTATCAGACCATTCAATCCCTTACCCATGTCGTTAGGTTAGCCTAACGACACTTGTTTGTCCGCCCCGGTGGTTTAATAAGGTAAGCCTATGCAAATATAGGTTGTGCGTAAGAGAGCGGAGAACGAACCGGTGGAAACCCTCCTGGTAGTCGGTGCGGGGCCGAAAGCCCTTGCGGTGGCGACTAAATCGCACGTTCTGCGCTCGCTCGGGATGCCCGCTCCGCGCGTTGTCGTGGTCGAGGCGCATGCGGTCGGCGGCAACTGGCTACCCACCGGCGGCTGGACCGACGGGCAGCACCGTCTCGGCACCAGCCCGGAGAAGGACGTCGGCTTCCCGTACCACTCCACCTGGGCGCGCGGCCGCAACCGCGACATCGACCATGCGATGGCCGCTTTCAGCTGGACCACGTTCCTGATCGAACACGGCACCTACGCCGAGTGGATCGACCGCGGCAGGCCGAGCCCGCAGCACCATGTGTGGGCCAAGTACTTACAGTGGGTGGCGAAGTCCATCGACCTCGAGCTGGTGCTCGGTCGTGTGGAGCGAATCAGTCACGGCGATGGTGAGCAGTGGCAGGTCGACGTGGTCGACGCCGACGGCGCCCGCAGCGAGCTGACCGCCGACGGCCTGATGATCACGGGCCCCGGCCGCAGCAGCCGCGCGCTCCTCGATCATCCGCGCGTGCTCAGCATCGCCGAATTCTGGGACCGGGCGGGCAAACGCACGCTGCCCGCCGCCTCGCGGGCCGCGGTGATCGGTGGCGGCGAGACCGGCGGCTCGGCGCTGGACGAGCTGGTTCGCCACGAGATGCTCACCATCTCGGTGATCTCCCCGCTGGCCACCCTCTACACCCGCGGCGAGAGCTTCTTCGAGAACTCGCTGTTCAGCGATCCCGTGAAGTGGGCGGCGCTGAGTATTCAGGAACGCCGCGACGTGATCCGGCGCACCGACCGCGGGGTGTTCTCGGTGCGCGTGCAGGAAAGCCTGCTGGGCGACAACCGCGTTCACCACTTGCAGGGCCGGGTCACCAAGGTCGCGCCGCAGGGTGAATCGCTGGCGTTGACGCTGAGCAACGAGTTGCGGGCCGATCAGGTGCACAACTTCGATCTGGTGGTGGATGCCACCGGTGGTCAGCCGCTGTGGTTCCTCGAGATGTTCGATCAGCGGACCGCGGATCTGCTCGAACTCGCCGTCGGCGGAGCGTTGACGCAGTCGCGGATCGAATCGTCGATCGGCTACGACCTGGCCGTCACCGGGCTCGGCGGGAAGCTCTATCTCCCGAACATGGCCGCGATGGCGCAGGGACCGGGATTCCCGAATCTCAGTTGCCTCGGCGAACTCTCGGACCGGGTGCTACAGACGGTGCCCGCTCGGGCACGGGCCACCGCTGTCGCTCGCTGAGCTCACACGAAAGAGCCCCCTCCGGTCGAGAACTCGACGGGAAGGGGCTCTTTTGCTCAGCTTCTTGTGCTCAGCGCGGCGCGACCACATCGTCCGGAGTGCGCGGAACGTAATGCAGGGCGATCCGCCGATCGGGGCGGACATCGATCTCGCCGATCAGCTGGAACCCGGCCTTGGCCAGACTGCGCCCGATCGCCACGTTGCGGTGGTCGGGATCGCCGAGAACACGTCGGCAATCGGGATCGGCCGCGAAGACGGCGGTGGTCATGGTGGAGATCCAGGCCGACATGATGCCCTTGCCGATCACCGCGGTGTCGGCAGTGGCGATGTGGAAGCCGATATCGCCGGGATCGCTGTCGTAGAAACGGCCGACCTCATCCTTGGCGGCGCGATAGAACTCCAGGTACGCGATATCGCGGACACCGTGTTCGGGCTCGCCGAGCACGGCGAAGTCCAGGCTGAGAATGCAAGGGCGGGAATAGGTTCCGGCCAGCTGAACGCGGAAGTTCTCGCGGCGGCGCTCGGCGTCCCAGTCCTGTTCCCACGATTCGAGCAGGTGCGGGCGGGCCATCCATTCGGCGAGCAGCTCGGGGTCGGTGCCGTCGGGATCGGCCAGGCGCAAGCTGAACGGTGCCGCGAAGACGGGCAGCACGGGCGCGGGCGTGGCGGCCACCTCGGCGGGCAGATCGGTCTGCTCGCGGGGTAGCGCGGTGGGGGTCCCGGCGGGGTTCATCTTGCTCGTGCTCCGTTTCAATCGTAACCTTGGTCACCTCGATTGGTAAGGCTAGCCTATACTAATGGCTGGGTGTTACTGTTGCCCGACCGATCGCCCGGTAATAGCCGGGCCGTCTCCGATTCGGGTCGGATTCGGGTACAACAGGATTCGCCCCGGTCCCGGACGACTGCGCCGGGCGGGCCCGTGCGTGAGCGCGGCGTTGGATAGTGCGAAACGGCCGCGTAGCTTTGCGCGGCCGGTGAGGGAGAGCGACATGGCAAGAGAACTCGGCTGGATCAGGCAATTTCAGGCCCCCAGGACCGATTCCCTACCGCCGCTGATCGTCTTCCCGCACGCGGGTGCCGGCGCCTCGGCCTACCGGGTGTTCGCCAAGCGTATGGCCGCCGATTTCGACACCGTGATCGTGCAATACCCCGGCCGTCAGGACCGTGCGCGCGAAGCCGCCGCGCAGACCCTGCCCGAGCTGGCCGCCGGTGCCTTCGAAGCCTTTCGCGACTCCGCGCACAACACCGGCGCACCGCTGACCGTCTTCGGTCACAGCATGGGCTCCATCGTCGCGTTCGAGTTCATCCGTTTGGCGGAGGCAGCGGGGTTGTCCGTGCGTTTGCTGGTGGTCTCCGCGGCCGCCGCACCGCACCGAATCGCCGAGCTCCCTGGCCATCCCACCGAGGATGACGAATTGCTCGACCACATGGCCGCGCTCAACGGCACCGGCGCCGACGTGATGGCCAGCCGTGAAGTGATGCGGATGGCGCTGCCGGTGCTGAAGGCCGACTACCGCGCCTTCGACGCCTATTCCTGCGGCCCCGACGTGGCTGTCGCGACGCCCGTGCTGGTGCTCGGTGGCGACGACGACCCGTTCGTCGGCCCGCGCGATCTCTACGGCTGGGACCAGAACACCACAGCCGAGATCGAGGTCAACCTGTTCGCGGGCGGCCACTTCTACATCGACGAGAACATCGACGGCATCGCCGAGGCGCTCGTCGGCCAGGCGCTCGCGCGATGAACTCTGATCCCATCGTGATCGTCGGGATGGGTGTAGAAGCCCCCGGCGGCATCGACAACCTGCCCGATTTCTGGTCTGCCCTCGCGTCCGGACGTGAGCTGATCGGCCCCTTCCCGCGCGACCGTGACTGGCCGCTCGACGAACTGTTCGCCCTCGGCAGGCTGGAGGGCTGGGCGCCGGTCCGCGACGCGGGCGGGTTCCTCGACGGCGCGACCGAGTTCGACGCGCAGTTCTTCGGCATCACCCCGCGCGAAGCGGTGGCCATGGATCCGCAGCAGCGGGTGGCCATGCGGGTGGCCTGGCGTGCGCTCGAGCACGCGGGCATCAATCCCGGTGCGCTGGACGGTGATTCGGCCGGTGTGTGGATGGGTGTCTCCACGGTCGAGTACGGGCCGCGGGTGGGTTCGGTGAACGAGTACAGCGGCTATCGCGCGACCGGCACCGCGCTCGGTGCGGTGGCCGGGCGGATCTCGCACGGGCTCGGCCTGATCGGTCCCTCGATCAGCGTGGATACCGCGTGCGCGTCGTCGCTGACCGCCGTGCATCAGGCGGCCTCGGCGATCCGCGCGGGCGAGTGCGACTGGGCGCTCGCGGGCGGGGTGTGCGTGATGGGTTCGCCCGGCGCGTTCTACGAGTTCTCCAAGAACAACGCCCTCGCCACCGACGGCCACTGCCGTTCCTACGCCGCCGACCCGACCGGGACCCTGTGGGCTGAAGGCGCGGGAGTCATTGTGCTGGAACGGGAATCACGGGCGAAGGCACTGGGTCACCGGATCTATGGGCAGCTGCTCGGTTCGCGGGTCAACCACAACGGCGCGGGCGCGCCGATCGCGGTACCCAGCGCGAGCGCTCAGCAGCGCCTGATCGAGGACACCGTCGCCGCGGCCGGGGTCAGCGCCGACGACATCGGCCTGATCGAAGGTCACGGCACCGGCACCGCCGTCGGCGATCCACTCGAATTGACCGCGCTGGCAGCGACATACGGCAATCCCGACCGCACCGACGCCCCGCTGCTGGGTTCGGTGAAGTCCAACACCGGGCACGCCCAGGCGGCTTCGGGGATGCTCGGGCTGATCAAGGTGCTGCTGTGCGGTGCGCACGGCACCATCGCACCGAGCCTGTGGGCCGACGCGCCAACCACCGATATCGACTGGGACACAACCAGTTTGCGGCTCGCCGCCGAACTCACCGACTGGGCGCCACGCGCGGACGGCCTGCGCTACGCCGCGGTGTCCTCGTTCGGTGTCGCGGGAACCAATGCGCACGCCATCGTCGGCCTGCCGGTGCTGGAGGAGACCAACCATGGCTGAGTACCGCTTGCCGGACGGCAGCGTTCCCGTCCTGCTGTCCTCCGACAGTGTCGATGGACTGCGCGCCGAGGCCGCCGCCGTGCGTGATTACCTCGTCGAGCATCCAGAGGTCACCGCGGAACGCCTGGCGGACATGCTGTTCCGCACGCGTGTGCCGCGCCGTCGCCGTGTGCTGGTGCTGGCGACCGGCTCGGGGTCGACGACCACCACCGGTGCCGCGCCGACCGCCGACGCGGCAGCGCGGGCCGACCTGTTGGCCGCGCTCGACGCGATCGTTTCCGATACCGACCACCCCTCGGTGGTCCGTGGCGACACCGCCGCGAGCACCCGCAAGATCGGCTTCGTCTTCCCTGGTCAGGGCAGCCAGCGGCCCGGCATGGGCGCGGTGTTCTACGAGCTGTCGGCCGCCTACCGCGCCGTCGTCGACGAGTGCGCCGCCATCCATGCCGAACGCTTCGGGCATTCCCAGCCGCTGCACTACCTGCTCGGCCACGAGGGGCAGTACGAGGACACGGTGTGGGAAGTGCAGCCCGCGTTGATGTTCCACATGACGGGCCTGGCCGCGCTGTGGCGGGCGGCGGGTGTCGACCCGCACGCGACCGTCGGTCACAGCCAGGGCGAGCTCGCCGCGGGCGCGGTCTCCGGTGTGATGACGCTGCGCGATTCGGTGCTCGCGGTGACCCATCGCGCCCTGCTCGCGGACCGGCTGTCCCCGCGCGGCTATTCGATGGCGGTCTTCGGGATGGACCGCGAGAGTGTGGAAGCGCTGATGGCGCGGCACTCGGGGTGGGCCGAACTCGCGGTCGTCAACTCGCCGCACATCATCGCCATCTCCGGTGAACGCGGCGCCGTTGTCGATCTGGTGGCCGCGGCCACCGCGCGCGGCCAGTTCGCGCGGGAGATCCGGGTCGCCTTCCCGGCACACACCTCCATCGTCGCCGAGGTACGGACCGAGTTCGAAGGCTTCCTCGGCGACGAGATGAGCGCACCGAACTTCACCGCCTCCGAGATCCCGTGCTACGGCGCGACTCTCGGCGAGATGATCACGCCCGACCTCAAGCAGGAGGAGTACTGGTACTGGAACCTGCGCAACCGCGTCCGGTTCGACCGGGCCGTGGTGAGCGCGGGCAGTGACGGTGTCGACCTGCTGATCGAGGTCGCCGAACACCCCGTGCTGCAACTGGCCATCCAGGAGAACCTCGGCCTTGTCCCGAACCGGCCCGGCCTGCCCGCCCGCGATTTCCGTGTCCTCGGCACCTCGCTGCGCACCGCGGACGGACTGTCCGAGTTCACCCGCAATCTCGCCCAGGTCGCCGTCCTCGACATCGACTACCGCTGGGACGCGCTGCGCGTCGACGACACCGTCGCGCTCCCGCTGCGCGATTTCCCGCACACCGTCACCAGCCCCAAGCGCCTCTGGGCCCCGCTCGGCACCAACGAGACTCCCGCCGAACTCGTGGTCACCACGCCGAAACCCCAACGGCTGGTGGAACAGTGGACGCCGCTGCAACGCCGCGCCCTGACCGCGCCGCGCAGCCTGCTCGTCGTCGATCACACCGGCGAATGCTCCGAGCTGGCCGCCGCGCTGCTCACCGCGGCGGACCGGCATGGCGCCGAGGCCCGCGTCGCCGGTGCCGGTGGGCACGACGAACTCCCGGCCGATGCCGTGATCGTGCTGCTGCCGGCGAGCCACTCCGACGACAGCGGCGGTGCTGTCGACGCGCTGGTCGAGTTCTATGCCGAACACGCGTGGGCGCCTGCGCTGGCCGCGCTGCGACCGGGCGGCGAGTGCTGGCTGCTCACCGTCGGCGGCGAGACCGTGCACGACGGTGACCCGATTCCCGGACTGTTCCAGTCGGGCGTCAGCGCCGGATTCCGCAGTGTCGGAATCGAACACCCGGGCATCCACTTCCGGCATCTCGATCTCGCCGCGAACGAATCCGCTCCCGCGCAGGCCGCCAAGATCGTCGGTGCGGTGCACTCCAGCGGCGAGGCGGAGCTGGCGCTGCGCGCGGGCAAGCTGTTCGTGAAGCGGCTGGTCGTCGATACGACCAGCGAAACCGGTTCACTGGGAACAGAGCTCGATCATGTGGTGATCGTCGGCGGTACCGGTCAGCTGGGTCTGCGCTTCGCCGATCATCTGGCGCGCACGGGCGCGGGCCGGGTCACGCTGCTGAGCCGCAGTGGCGAAACCGATGCGCTGGCACCGGAACTGGCTCGGCTGCGCGGTATCGGCGCGACCGAGATCGTGGTGCGGTCCTGCGATGTCAGCGACATCGACGCCGCGGCCGCCTTCGGTGCCGAGATCGCCGACCGCCCCGTGGATCTGGTGCTGCACGCCGCGGTCAACTACGTGGACGCCGAACTCGCGCAGATCACCGAGGACGCCGTGCGCACCGCCGCCGCGGCGAAGCTGCGCGGCCTGGACAACCTGATCGACGCGGTCCCGCTGACCGTGGACTGCCGGGTCCTGCTGTGCTCGTCGATGGCGGCGACGCTGGGCGGACGCGGGCAGGTCCTGTACGCGGTGACCAACCGCATGCTCGACGTGGCGGCCCGCAGGCTCCGCGCCCGTGGCATCGCCGCCGCGAGCCTGCAGTGGGGTCTGTGGAGTGTGGCCGGTCCGCTCGACGATGCCGGGTTCGCCCGGGTCGAAGAGGCCGGTGTGTTCCCGATGGTGCCCGCCGACGCGATCGAGGCCGGGCTCGCCACACCGGTTCGCGACGGCATGATCATCGCCGCCGACTGGGACTTCCTGCGCGAGGTACTCGGAGCGTTCGGCCAGGCCAGCGTGCTCACCGGGCTCGAATCCGCCACGCCCGCACCGCAGGTGACACCGGCGCCCGCCGACGTGGTGAGTGTGGTTCCGGCCGCCGCTCAGGCGCCCGTCGTATCCACCGACAGCTTCCCGCTCGATCTGCGCATGCGCACCGAACTGCTCAAGGTGATCGGCGGCGACAGCGCCGAATCCATCGACGCCACCATGCCGTTGGTCGCGCTCGGCCTCGATTCCTTGCAGGCCTTGGACTTCCGCAAGCGCGTGAAGGCGGAGCTGGATCGCGATCTGCCGGTCGCGGCGATTCTCGGCGGCGCATCGCTCGACGATGTCGTGCTGCTCATGGCACAGAACACCAACCAGGGCTGAGGGGCCGAAGAACATGTCTGACACCGAAGCCACCCTGTCTGTCGCGGATCGCCGCAAACTGCTGCTCCAGCAGAAGCTGCGCGAACGCGGCATGTCGGTTGTGCACGCCGAACCCGTCGCGGTACCACGGATCCCGGCGGGGGAGCGGCGCGCGCTGACCCCCGGCCAGCGCCGCATGTGGTTCCTGCAGACCCGCGACGCCGACGACACCGCCCTGAATATCTGCGTCGCCTACCGCCTCACCGGCCCGCTCGACGCCGACCGCCTGCACGCCGCGTTCGACATGGTCGTCGCTCGCCACGACATCCTCCGCACCACCTACGGCGCGGATACCGACGGCTCTCCGTTCCAGGTGTTCACCGCCGACGCACGCGCCGATTGGTCGACCCACGACCTCACCGATATCGCGGAATCAGGCCGTGACCTGCGGGTGGAGGTGCTGGCTCAGCGCGAGTTCGGCCGCCCCTTCGCCCTCGGCACCGAACTCCCGCTGCGCGCGACCCTGATCCGCACCGCCGCCGACGAGCACGTCGTGCTCTTCACCATCCACCACATCTGCTGGGACGACGACTCCTGGGCGGTGTTCTTCGCGGAGCTGAACGCCGCCTACCGAAGCTCGGCCGCAACGTCCGCGCTCGACACTGTCCAGTTCGCCGCGATCGCCCCCACCGCCGAACCGGCCGAAGCCGACGTCGACTTCTGGCGTGCCGCGCTGCGCCCGCTGCCCGAACCCCTCGAACTGCCCGGCTCCGCCTCGGCCACCCCGGGCCGCAACGCCCAGCGTCGCACCCACCGTCTCCCGGCCGAGCTCGTCACCCGCACCGAACAGTTCGCGCGTGAGCAGGCCGCGACCCCGTTCATGGTGCTGCTCGCCGGTTTCGACGCCCTGATCCACCGCTACACCGCCGCCGACGACTTCCTCGTCTCCATCCCGGTGACCGACCGTCCCGCGGGCACCGAGCAGCTCATCGGCTACTTCGGCAACACCCTGCTGCTGCGCGCCACCATGGGCGCCCAGGCCGACTTCGCCCAGCTCGTCGCCTCGGTGCGCGACACCTGCACCGGCGCCTTCGCCCACCGCGGCGTGGGCATCGATCGTGTGGTCCGCGAAGCGAACCCGGATCGGGTGGCCGGTCGCGACGGCTTGGACCAGCTGGTCCGCCTCGGTTTCTCGGTGCGCAAGAGCGCCGACGGTTTCGCCATCGACGGCGTCACCTCCACCCAGCTCGAACTCGGTGCGGCGAGCGCGCAGGTGCCGCTGGCACTTGCCATCGTGCTCGAGGCCGACGGCACCGCGGTGGTGGAGGCCGAGTACCAGACCGATGTGCTCGCCGAAGCCCTCATCGACCAGCTGCTCGCGCACCTCGGTCAGCTCCTCGACAGCGCGTTGCGCGAACCGCGGCGCAGACTCGCCAACCTCGACATGCTCGGTGCGGCCGACCGCGCGGTGCTGCTCGATCGCTCGCACGGCGTTCTCGTCGATGAACCGGCGAAAACCCTTGTCACCCTGCTGGAATCAGCCGCGGCCGCCACCCCAGACGCGCTCGCCCTGCTCTCCGACGACACCGAACTGACCTACGCGGAGCTGCACGCCCGAGCGAATCGCCTGGCGCACTGGCTGATCGGGCAGGGCATCGGTACCGAAGATCTCGTCGGCCTTCGCTTCGGCACCTCGGTGGAATTCATCGTCGCCGTGCTCGCCGTGTTGAAGGCAGGTGGCGCCTACCTGCCGATCGACCCGGCCTACCCGGAGGATCGCATCGAGTACCTGGTCGAGGACGCGAAGCCTCGATTATTGCTCGGTGCGGTCGAATTGGCCGCCGCGGAGGAGATGGCGGCGCAGCTGCCCGCGACCGCACCCACCGACGCCGAGCGTGTGCGTCCGCTGCTGCCCGCGAACCTCGCCTATGTCATCTACACCTCCGGCTCCACCGGCAAGCCCAAGGGTGTTCCGGTGCCGCACAACGCGATCGCCGAACACATCGTCTGCTTCACCGCCGACTGGAACATGACCGCCGCCGACCGCCTGATGCAGTCGTCGTCGGTCAGCTTCGACGCCTCGCTGGTCGACATCGCGATCACCCTCACCGTCGGCGCGCAGCTGATCGTGCCCAAGCCCAACGCTTTCCGCGATATCCGCTATGTCGCCGACCTCATCAGTCGCCGTCAGGTGACCGTGCTGCACATGGTGCCGTCGATGCTGAGCACGTTCCTGCTGCTGCCCGAGATCAGCGAATGGCAGTCGCTGCGCCAGATTCCCGTCGGTGGCGAGGCTCTGCCCGGTGAGGTCGCCGACCGGTTCTTCAACACTCTCGAGGCCGAACTCCGCAATCACTACGGACCGACCGAGGCGGTGGTCTGTTCGACCCATATGCCGGTCGCGGGGCCCCAGGGCACCGGTGTGGTGCCGATCGGTATCCCCAACCGCAACGTCTACACCTACGTCCTCGACGAGGCGCTGCAGCTGGTGCCCGACGGTGTCGTCGGTGAGCTCTACCTCGGTGGCGATCAGCTCGCCCGCGGCTATCTCGACCGTCCCGCACTGAGCGCGCAGCGGTTCGTCGCCGACCCGTTCGCCGAGGCCGAGGCAGGCCCCGCGGCGGGCGCGCGCATGTATCGCTCCGGTGACCTGGTGCGCCGCAACAGCTTCGGTGAACTCGAGTTCGTCGGTCGCGCCGACGAGCAGGTGAAGGTGCGTGGATTCCGCATCGAACTCGGCGAGGTCGAGGCCGCGATCGCCGCGCACCCCGACGTGGCGCACTGCGTCGTCGTGGTGACCGAGGATCCGGCCATCGGCGCGCTGCTGGCCGCCTACGTGGTGCCCGCCGGTGATGCCGTCGACCTCGAGCAGGTGCACGCCTTCGCGGCGAACGCGCTGCCGGAATACATGGTGCCCAGCGGTTTCGCGGTGATCAGCGAGATCCCGCTCACCGTGAACGGCAAGCTCGACAAGCGCGCGCTGCCCGCCGCCACCTCCGCCGCCGTGCGCACCCACCGCGCTCCGGCCACCGCCACCGAACACAAGGTCTGCGCCCTGTTCGGCGCCCTGTTCGACCTCGACGAGGTCGGCGCCGAAGACTCCTTCTTCGAGCTCGGCGGCCACTCGCTGCTCGCGGCCCGCCTGGTCGCCCAGGTCCGCGCGGAGTTCGGCATCGAGCTGGACGTGCGCGTCGTCTTCGACAGCCCGACCCCCGCCGCGCTCGCCGCCAACCTCGTCGCCCGCTTCCTGGCCGAATTCGACATCGACCTCGACGCCGTCGACAACGATTTCGATGATGCCCCCGCTACCGAGAGCACGACCGCAACCGCGGATACTTCGGACGCCGGACCGGGGCGGTCCAGTCGCCCAGCGATCGGTGGGCGCCCGCGCGGCGAGCGCATTCCGCTGTCGTACTCGCAGCTGGCGATGTGGTTCCAGTACCGGATGGAGGGTGCGGGCTCGGTCGGCAACCTGCCGCTGACCATGCGCTTCGACGGCGCACTCGACATCGCCGCCCTGCGCGCCGCGCTCGATGACATCCTCGCCAGGCACGAGTCGCTGCGCACCACCTTCCCCGAACACGATGGCGTGCCCTACCAGGTGGTGCACCCCGCCACGCCGGTCCCGCTGCCGGTTCGCGAGGTCGCCGCCGACCAGCTCACCGAGGCCCTCGCCGAGATCGCCGACTACCACTTCACCCTCGACGGTGAGCCGCTGATCCGCGCCGAACTGCTCGTGCTCGACGCCGACACCCACGTGCTCTCGCTGCTGGTGCACCACATCGTCGCCGACCACGCGTCCTTCGGCGTGCTGCTCGACGACCTCACCACCGCCTACCGGGCTCGCAGCGAGCAGGGCGGCGCCCCGAGCTGGGCGGCGTTGCCGGTCCAGTTCGCCGACTACGCGCTGTGGCAGCGTGAACTGTTCGACCAGGCCGCGCCGAGCGAGTTCGCCACCGACCAGATCGACTACTGGCGTGCCGCGCTCGCCGACGTCCCCGAGGAGATCGCGGTCGCCCACGATCGGCAGCGTCCGCCGGTGCTCGGCAAGCGCGGTGAAGTGGTGAGCTTCTCCTTGCCCGCCGCCGTTCGCTCCGGACTGGAATCGCTCGCGATCCGCAGCGGCGCCACCGAATTCATGGTCTGCCAGGCCGCGGTCGCCACCCTGCTGCACGCACTCGGCGGTGGCACCGACATCACCCTCGGCACGCCCGTCGCGGCGCGCACCGATCCGGCGACGACCACCCTGATCGGGTTGTTCGCCAACATGGTCGTGCTGCGCAACAACCTGTCGAACGCACCGACCCTGCGCGACACCGTGATTCGGGCGCGCAATGTGGTGCTCGACGCCAATGCCCACCAGGAGCTGCCGATCGAGCGACTGGTCGAAGCGCTCAACCCGCGTCGCTCACGGTCGCGGAACCCGCTGTTCCAGAGCATGATCCACTTCCGTGGTGCCGATTGGGCGCCGGCCACGTTGCCGTTCGCCTCCGCCGGCGAAACGACTGTCACCGTGCTGCCCGCCGACTTCGACGTCTCGTTCCTGGATCTGAACCTGAGCCTGAACGTGACCGCCGACGGCGGCATGGATGTCCGCGTCGTGGTGAATGCCGATCTGTACGACCCGGCCACGGCCGCGCTGATCGCCGACGCGCTCGCCGCCACCCTGCGTGCCTTCGCCGAGACACCCGACCTGCCGGTCGCCGACCTGCGGGTGCTGCCCGCCGCGGATCTCGAGCGACTGCTGGCCCCGCCCGCCCCGATTGCCGCTGGGGTCGTCGCCACCGGTGCGGCGACCGACTCCGGCACCGAGCGCACTCTGATCGCACTGATCGAGGAACTGCTGGAAATCGACGAGGTCGTCGGCGAGGACAACTTCTTCGCCCTCGGTGGTGACAGCGTCATCTCCATCCAGTGGTCGGCCCGCGCCGATGCCCTCGGCCTGCCGCTGTCGCCGCAGATGGTCTTCGAATGCGCCACCATCACCGAATTGGCCGCGGCCGTCGACGCCGCCGCCGGTGGCGCGACGCAAGCCGATGAACCAGAACAGGTTTCGCACGCGCCGATGAGCGCGTCGGGCCTGGAAGCCGACGCCCTGTCCGCGCTGACCGCCTCCTGGTCCGCACAGGGATGAGCACGAACGTCGGTATGAACGAGCAGTTAGGACGGGACGCAGCATGAGTGCGCCGCAGATCGAAGACGTACTCGCGCTGAGCCCGCTGCAGGAGGGGCTGTTCTCCCTGTCCCGGCTGACGGGCACCGAGATCGACCTGTACACGATGCAATTCGTGGTCGATATCGACGGCCCGCTCGACACCGACCTGCTCCACCGCAGCGCGCAGGCCATGCTGGACCGTCATCCGAACCTGCGTGCCGCGTTCTGGGACACCGATGTGCCCAAGCCCGTGCAGATCATCCCGTCGCGCGCGGAATTACCTTGGGCCGAACGGGACGCGCTCTCCACGGAATTCGACTCGATCGCCGAATCCGAGCGCCGCGTCCCGTTCGTGCTGAGTCGCGGTCCCGCGCTGCGGGTGCTGCTGCTCGACGTCACCGATGCGCCCGAGCCGCGCAGGCGGATGATCCTGACCGCCCATCACATCCTCATGGACGGCTGGGCGGTCGCG
Organism: Nocardia sp. NPDC058518; assembly: GCF_042719655.1. Classification (NCBI taxonomy): domain Bacteria; kingdom Bacillati; phylum Actinomycetota; class Actinomycetes; order Mycobacteriales; family Nocardiaceae; genus Nocardia; species Nocardia sp. NPDC058518. Next base: position 162,325 of record NZ_JBHXNJ010000011.1, on the reverse strand, counting down.
GTGTTCTTCACCGAACTGCTCGCCGTCTACCGGGCGGGCGGTACCCTCGACGGGCTGCCCGCGCCCCGTCCCTACCGCGACTACATCGGCTGGCTCGGTGCCCAGGACCACGACGCCGCGGCCCGCCGCTGGGCCGAGTACCTGCAGCAGGTGAGCGCACCGCTGGTGTTGGCCGACGGCACCGGCGAGCGCGGCTCCGCTGTCCCGCAGACCACGCGACTCCGGTTGTCCACCACCGAGACCGCGCAACTACAGCAGTGGGCGCGCACCAACGGGATGACGCTGAACACCGCTGTCCAGTTCGCCTGGACGCTGTTGCTCGGCCGTGTCACCGACCGCCGCGATGTCGTCTACGGCACTACCATCTCCGGCCGCCCCGAGAAGCTCGCGGGCGTCGAAGGCATGGTCGGGCTGTTCATCAACACCGTCCCGGTCGTGCACCGCCTCGATTCCACCGAACCGGTTGTCGCGCAATGCGCACGCCTGCAACGTTATTCGGCCACCATGCGCGATATCGGTTACCTCAGCCTGTCGACCCTGCAGCGCGCGGCGGGCCACGGCGCCCTGTTCGACACCCTGTTCGTCTTCGAGAACGCCCCCATCGACGACGCCATCCAGACGGTCACCGCCCCCGACGGCGCCCGGTTCCGTCCGATCGAGATGGAAAGCCTCGCCCACTACCCGCTCACGGTGGTCTCCCACCTGAGCGACGGCGAACTCCTGGTCCTGGTCGAAGCGATTCCCGCCCTCCTCGGTCACCTCGACCCCGCCGACCTCGGCGCGCGCATGCTGACCGTCCTGCGTACCCTGCCGACCCTCGACGCCACCGCGACCACCGAGGCGATCGACCTGCTCACCGAGGCCGAGCACGCCGAACTCCAGAGCGCCGCAACGGACATCACGGCCGCGCCGACGGCGACGCCATGGGAACTGTTCGAGCAGCAGGCCGCGGCGGCACCGGACGCGATCGCGCTCACCACAACCAAGGGCGAGGTCTTCACCTACCGCGCGCTGCACGACGAGGCTTGCAGGATGGCGAGCGAGTTCGTCGCCCACGGCGTCGGCCCGGAAACCGTTGTCGCCCTGATGCTTCCGCGTGGCACTCGGTCGATCATCGCCATTCTGGCGACGTTCGCCGCGGGGGCCGCCTACGTGCCGGTGGACATCACGCTGCCCGCGAGCCGTATCGAGTCGATTCTGCGCCAATCCAACCCGACGCTGGCCGTGGTCCTCAGCGAGGACCGCGCACTGCTCGACGGTACGAACCTCGACGCACTGTCTGTGGACGGCGACATCGTGACGCCTGTCCAGATGCTGACGCTCGACGCCCCCGCTGTCGTAGACCGGATCGCCGCCCGCCCCGCGCAGGCACCCGCGGTCCACCGCGAACTCGACCACAGCGCCTACATCATCTTCACCTCCGGTTCGACCGGCGAACCCAAGGGCGTCGTCGGCACGAACGCCGCGCTGGCGGGATATTTCGCCGATCACCTGGAGCGCTTCTACCGCCCGGCGATGGCCGAGCTCGGCCGCCCCCTGCGGATCGCGCACGCCTGGTCGCTCGGCTTCGATGCCTCCTGGCAGCCGATGGTCGGCTTCTTCGCCGGCCAGGCCCTGCACCTGTTCGATGCCGAGGAGATGCGCGACGCGCACCGAATCGTTTCCGGGATGGCCGAATTCGACATCGACATGATCGACACCACCCCGTCGATGCTCGCGCAGCTGGCGGCAGCGGGCCTGCTCGACCGCGCACTGCCGGTGCTCGCCCTCGGCGGCGAGGCCATCGACACCGCGCTGTGGGCGCGACTGCGCGCCCTGCCGGGGACGGCTGTGTACAACTGCTACGGCCCCACCGAGACGACCGTCGAAGCGGTGGTCGCACCCGTCGCCACCTCGGAGATCCCGACGATCGGCACCGCCAACGGCGGCATGGTCGGCTACGTGCTCGACTCCCGGCTGCGACCGGTCCCGCGCGGCATCGTCGGCGAGCTCTACCTGTCCGGCGTGCAGCTGGCCCGCGGCTACCTCGGCAAACCGGCCATCACGGCGGACCGTTTCGTCGCCGACCCGACGCGCCCCGGCGAGCGCATGTACCGCACCGGTGACCTCGTGCGCAGGCTTCCCGGTGGCCGTTTCGGCTACCTCGGCCGCGCCGACGCCCAGGTGAAGGTGCGCGGCTATCGCATCGAGGTCGGCGAGATCGAGACCGCGCTGCGGCGCTCGGCCGATATCGACACCGCCGCGGTGACTGTGGTGCGCCGTGCGGGTGGTGCGTCGCTGGTCGGCTTCGTCGTCGGTAAGGCCGGTCGCGCGGTGATCGTCAGCCGGGTGCGCGCCGACCTCGCACAACGCTTGCCCGCGTACATGATTCCCGCGCGCATCGTCGTGATGGAGCAACTGCCGGTGAACGTCAACGGCAAGCTCGACAGCCACGCGCTGAACGAGCTCGCCGAGCAGTCGCTGTCGGTCGCCGACAACAACGCGGCCGCCGAGACACCCACGGAGATCGCGCTCAGCGAGCTCTTCGCCGAACTGTTCGACGGTCGCGCACCCGGTATCGACGCCGACTTCTACGAACTCGGCGTCGACAGCATCGTCGCGATCTCGCTCGTCAACAAGGCCCGCCGCCGCGGCCTCGCTCTCAATCCACGAATGGTGCTGGCCTGCCCGACTATTCGTGAACTCGCCGCCGCGGTCGATGACGCACCGGCCGCCGCCGCGCAATCCGGTGCCGACGCCTACGGTGTGATCCCGCCGCTGCCGGTGGTCTCCTGGATGTACGAATACGGCAACTACCGCCGCTTCACCCAGACCGCGCTGCTTCGCCTGCCCGCCGGAATCGACCGGGCCGCACTGGAAGCCACGCTGCAAGCGCTGCTCGACGGGCACGACACCCTGCGTGCGGTGCTCACCGATACGCCGGACGGCCCGCGCATGCTCACGCGCGCGCCCGGTGCCGCGAACGCCGCCGACGTCGTCATCGAAGCGCCGCGAGGCCTCAGCGGCGCCGAACTCGACACGGCCATCACGGAATACGCGCGGATCGCCAATGACGCGATCGACCCGCGCGGCGGTGACATGGTGCGGGCCGTGTGGTTCGCGGATCGTGACATCCTGCTGCTCACCGTGCACCACCTCGCGGTCGACGTCGTGTCATGGCACATCATGCTCGACGCGCTGGCCGCCGCCTGGCAGCAGATCCAAGCGGGCGTGACGCCGAAGATGCTGCCCGAGTTCACCTCGTACCGGCAGTGGTCCGAGGCCATGTGGCAGCGTGCGTCCGAGCCGGAAGTCCTCGCTCAGCGCGATTACTGGACGACGCAGGTCCGCGAGCCCGACGCCGCACTAGGCTCCCGGCACCCCGCACCGGCCACCGACACCTGGTCCAGCCTGCGCGTGAGCACGGTAGCGACCCCGGTCGCGGTCACCGAGCGTCTCCTCAACCGCGTCGGCAAGGACGAGGGCGTTCGCGAATTCCTTCTCACCGCCCTCGCCATGACCATGGCCTCGCTCCACGCCGCGAACGGAAACGATCCGGCCGCAGGCGCATTGATCGCCATGGAAGGCCATGGCCGCGCCGACACCACCCTCGGCACCGACACGGCCAACACCCTCGGCTGGTTCACCAGCGTCTTCCCCGTCCGCCTCGGCGTCGGTGACAACGCGGTGGATGTCTCACGCGCACAAGCGGACCCGGCCGCCGCCCGAGCCCTGCTCGATTCGGTGGCAACCCACCTGCGCGAAATCCCCAACCAGGGGCTCGATTACGGCCTGCTCCGCTACGTCAACCGTGCCGAGGAACTCCGCACCGCCGCCGAACCGCAGGTCGAATTCAACTACCTCGGCCGAATCGACCTGAGCGGCAACGAGACCGACCCCTGGTCGCTGCTCGTCGGCCAACACGACACCGCACTCCCACTCGACCCGGAACCAGACCTACCCCTGCGCTACGCGGTGGACGTCATCGCGGGCATCGGCGCCACCCCCGAAGGCTCCGCCCTCACCACGAACTTCCGCTGGAGCACCGCTCTCTTCACGGAACCCCAGGCTGCCCGCTTCGCCGAACTCTGGGAGCTGGCGATCACCACCCTCGCCGAGGTGCTCGACCGCTAGCGCGCGGTGTTGTCAGCCATGGTGGGGCTTGGCGAACTCCTCGATCAGCACGGGATACTGCTCCCCGCCGTGCCCCGCGGCGATCGACCGGTCCGCCATCGCCTTCATCAGCTTCGGGAGTTCGGCGTTGACGCCGAGCGCCTCGCACTCCTCGATCAGGTGGGCCATCGTTCGCGCATCGGTCTCCAGGGCCGCCACCTCGGCCGGGAACGATCCGCTGTCGATCTGCTCGGCATAACCGGGCAGCCAAGTGGCCACCCCGGTCGCCATCAGCTGCGCGAACGGGGCGAACGTCGCGGCGTCGACACCGGCGGTTCTGAGCATCGCGGTGCCCTGGAGCCAGGCGTTGAGGATGCTCCACATCATGGTCAGGCCCGCCACGTCGTACAGGGAGGCGAGGCCGTGGTCGGCGCCGAGGTAGGTGACAGTGCCCAGCGCCTCCAGCGTTGACCGGTGGGCGTCGGAGTCCGCCTGTGGACCGCTGTGCAGAATCACCGCGTCGGGGGTTCCGATCGCCTGGGGGATGGCCATGATCGCGCCGTCCAGGTAGTTGGCGCCGCGCTGCGCGAACCAGCGGGCGGTTTCGCGGGCCTGCGCCGAGTCGCCCGAAGTCAGGTTGAGCAAGGTCGTGCCCTCGACATCGTTGGTGCCGAACAGTTCACGCACGGCCGGGTAGTCGGTGACGCAGATGATGGTGATCGAGCCTGCCCGCAGCGCGTCACCGATGGTCGGCGCGAGCCGCGCACCCTCGGCGATCAGCCGGTCGGCCTTGGTAGACGTCCGATTCCATACGGTGGTGGGATGTCCGGCGGCGAGAAACGCGCCGGCGAGCGACTGACCCATGAGCCCGAGCCCGATGACGGTCACAGATGTTTCGGTTGCGTTGTTCATGGCAGCATCATCAACGTTGATACCGGTATGAAGGTCAAGTGAGGTTGCGATGCGAATCGGTGAACTGAGTACCCGCACGGGCGTCAACGCCCACCAACTGCGCTACTACGAGGCCCAGGGCCTGATGGCCGCTGACCGCAGCCCCAACGGCTACCGCGAATACGACGAAACCGCCCTGCTCCGCGTGCAACAGATCCGCCACCTACTCGGCGCAGGCCTGTCCTCCGACGACATCGCCTACCTCCTACCCTGCGCGGAAGGCGAAACCCCCACCCTGCCCGCCTGCCCAGAACTGCTCTCCGCCATGCGAACCCGACTCCACCGCCTCGACGACCAAATCGACCGCCTCACCCGATCCCGAGAAGCCCTCACCGTCTACATCGCCGCCGCCGAACGCACAACCAGCGACACCTACCCACCCTTCGACGGAACCGAACCAGTTCCAGCCTGAACAATTTATGGCGACACCGCCGAGGCGGGTCGAGGTGTAATAGTTCATGTAGTACAATTTGGCTATGACTACCGCTCGTCCCGGCGCCACCACCAACGTCTCGGTGTCGATGCCATCGGATCTCCTGTCCGCGGTCCGCGACCGGACGGGCAAGCGCGGCCTCTCGGCGTATGTCGCCGAAGCGGTGCGGCACCAACTCGAGATGGACGGGCTTGGGGAGATCGTCTCGGACTTCGAGTCGAGCCACGAGCCTCTCACCGATGCGGAGGTGCAAGCCGCAGCTGAGGAGCTTTTCGGACACGGCGCCAAGGGCTCCGAACAGGGAGCCGCGTGACGGAACGGAGTGTTCGGTCGGTAGTCCTGGATTCCGAGGCTCTGTCGCTGTTGCTGCGGCATGACAGAGCGCTCACCGCTCGCATCGAAGCAGCCAGGCGGAACAGCATTCCTGTACGGGTATCGGTGCTGACTATCGTCGAAGCCGTTCATGGAAAGACGGACATGGGCAGGCTGAGCTGGTTGCTTTCGCGGCTGCGAGTCGAGGAGGTAACCCAGGCTGATTCGCTCGATGCGGTGCGTCTGCTGCGTGAGGCAGGCGGTTTACACGGACACAAATACGCGATCGACTCGCTGGTGGCGGCGATGGCGCTGCGCAGCCCTGGACCGCCAGTCGTTCTCACATCCGACCGTGATGATTGGGAGCGACTCTGCGGAGATCGCGTCCTGATCGTCGACGTATAGAGATCATCGCGACGTTGGCCTGCGCACGTAGCGCGAGTGCCGACGTCGGCCTCGGTGTCGCGCCGATGCGGCTCAGAACACGGTATCGCTGATGTTAGTAACACCGCTGATACCTGTTTCTGGCCGATGTTATCCGCGCCTTCGTTCGGTGAACATCGCGATGTGCTTGGACAGGCGGTGCTGGAGTTCGGTGGGTGGGCGGGGGATGACGGTGAAGTTGTCGGCGTCGTGGTGCTGGATGAGGTAGCGGCCGTCGTTCGGATAGTCCAGCCAGAGAAAGGCTTTGCCGTCGGTGGTGGGGCGCGAGTCCACCTGGTAGCCGGGGTAGACGGTGATTTCGCCGGTACTGGTGCGGGGCGGTGGAAGAATCGTTGCGTCTGTTCGACGGGGGACAGGCGCGTGGGGTGCCGCGCGTAGGTGGCGGTGTCGAGGTCGCTCTCCAGCCTGCGCCCAACCCGACCCTAAGCAACTATCCGCCGTCGATTCGCGATGACATCCTCGCCGACGCCGAGGTCCTTTATGCCGCCGCGTGAGCAACGCACCAACTCGCTCCACCTCGCAGATATCGTCATCGCGGCCCTCACCGTGATCCGCTGGTCGACCAGCATGGCGACGGCTGGAGCACCACCGAATTCCCGCAGCATCATCCGAGTTCGTTGAAATCCACGAAAGTCGCCCTATCCGAGCGGATCGGCGGGCCCACCGTGCCACTTCTGCTTAGTCTGCGTAGTGGTACTCGATTTGATTGTCGGCGACAGCGACACCTTGTCGGCGTAAACTATCGACTACCTGCCGGGTGTATTTTCGTGCCGGCTGGTAGTGGGTGCTGTGATCGCTGATCAGCACGATCTTTCCCTGGCTAGCTGCAATTTCGCCTGCGCCGGCGACTGGCTGGCCGGCCAAGAAGCTCGAATGATGGAATTCGCCGATGATATGGTATGGCGCCGAGTACAGATAGCCGTCCTTGTCCATTGCAAAGATTGCTCGACCGCCCTGGGGGGTCCACAAAGTTTGCGCTGATGCGGTGTCGAACAAGTCGCCCTTGCTGTTGTGCAGCAAGCCATTGTAGCCGAATAGTCGAAAATCTCTGCGCTTGTTGTCGTCGAGATATTCAACCTGCTTTCCTTCCCAGACATCATTTCCTGCGAGATGCTCTCCCCGGAATGGCGGCAGAATTGGTGTCGTCTCGTAGCGGGTTGAAAGCGGCGAAGGCGGTGCATCATTGCTGTCGATATGGAAAATTATCTCCGGTTCCAATCGATCGGTGTCGGTCAGCTCTCGGAGAACTTCCACGGGGTCGCGGTCCGCGCTTCCGCTTGCGACCAGGACGTCGTCGCTTCCTTCCCAGTAGGGCGAGAAGAAGCCGACAGTGGCGCCAGAATTAAGGCGCAGCAGTAAGAACGGGCCATCCTCACTATCGCGATTGAATATCCGAGAAATCCTACCTTCGACCTCATTGACCGACAGTGCAAGTCGGGCAATGGGTCGGAAGTTTTGAAAATTGGACAGGTCATCGACTGGCAGTTCAACGTACGGGGGTGTCGGCCACGGTCGCATCGAGTCCATGCCTTCGACGACTCGCAGTAGGAAGTTGCGTAACTCAGTTGGTGGTTGGCGCATCGGAACAAGGCTTGGCAACGGCGCCTGCCGGCGAAGGCCGTCGGTCAGGGCGGTGTATTCCTCGGCTGCGGTCAGGGTTTCGATCGGTTCGACCAACAATGCATTGGCAATACGTGATGCTAATTCCTCATTCAAATCCGGTTCGAACTGAATTCGATAGAAGATTCTCTGAACTATTCCATTCCAATAATCCATCAGAATCCCTTCAGTGCCGCGATGCTTCGAGCCGGATTTGGTCGGTGGTGAGCTGGATCCCCAGCCTGCGGATATGGTCGATGGCCTGCAATGTATGACCCCGTTCTGGTCGGTAATGTCCACTCGAGTCGCTGAGCGTCTGTATCACCCCATTGATTACAACAAGTTCGCCGGCAGCGGCTACGGGTGAGCCGGCTAGGAAACTTGAATGATTGAATCGGCCAGGGGCATGTTCCAGCGCGGCGTAGAGATTGCCATTTTGATCCATCACGAAGATTGCGCGCCCGGAGATGCCCCATGATGAACGACCTACAGTGGTGTCGAACCGTTGGCCGTTCGAGTTGTATAGGATCCCATCTCGAATCTCGATGCGGAACGGACGACGCGCTTGCTCGTCGAGATACTCAACGTTCGAGGGCGGAGTTTCCCACACCGTATTTCCGGGAAGATGTTCGCCAACATATTGATGATGCATGTCTTGCGTTTGGAACGGAGGTCCTGCGCGGTACGCCGTCGCTCCGAATTCATCCTCGGCTCGTTCTGGTCGACTGTTGTCGGGCGTTGTAGGAATGGCGGGCGGTCGGTGTGGAGTTGGAGCGGGTGTGTTCCTGGATGGAGCGGGGGCGGGTGTGTTTACAGCAGGGGTCGTTGTAGGAAGCGCGGACGGTCGGTGTGGAGGTGGAACGGGTGTGTTCCTGGATGGAGCGGAAGCGGGTGTGTTTTCAGCAGGGGCACGCGAAGGTAATCCGAGTAGTCTGCGCCAAGACGGTCGCGGGCCGCTGGATCGGGACGGTCTGTGGTTGGGATTAGGTGCGCCCCAAGACTGATAATCCCGCGGTGGTTGCGACTCGGAATGTGGCGCTGCTGTACTGAACGGGGCGCTGGTCGGGCTTGTGAAAGATGGCGCCGGTGGCGTGTTCGGCCGCGTGGGCGTGTTCGATTCTGGCGCGCGGAAGTCGGGTCGATGAGGGGGCCGTCCACTGTTGTTCGGCAATGAAGCTACCGGGGGGGCGCTTCGGCTGTTCGTTGCGAAATCCGTATTGCTGACAAACGAATTGGCCTGCCACGGTGGGGCAGTCGGAGCGGCAAAGGCAGCCCGATCAATGTCGCTGCTGACCTGCCGAAGATCGCTGGCTGACAGGGTGTCAGTGGTCGGTTCAAGGCCGAGCTGCTCACGCAACCGTGAGGTAATGGCGGGTATGTCTGCGTCCGGATGAGTGGTCCCGGGCGCCCCGGAGTCGTCCACCCGCACCTGCATGTCGGCGTCAGCCGGATTGTCGACCGGGACGAGGTCGACCATGACCCACTCACCGTTGATGAACTGGTGGCCGCCGTTGAAGGCGAGGTCCGTTGCCAACTGAGCGCGTTCGCTCAGTTCCCTGATGGTGTGTGGGTTCAGCGACGCGCTTCCGCTGAAGTGAACGGCGATACGGAGGAGAGTTAGTGGTTGTCCGAAGAAGTCAGGTACGCGGCGGACTTGAAATGACCTGCCACTGTTCTGATTTCTGATTTGAGTAGATCCGTTCCCCGTAGTGGCGCTGGCGCGGATCCGTTCGCGCGCGCTCCTGGACCTCGCGGCGTTCTCGAGGTCTTGTGGCGAGCGCGGCGCGGACGACGGGTTATTCGAATCACTGGTCGGCGGGGTTCGTGGTGGACTCGGGTCCTCGATAGACGCGGCGATGTCAGCCCGGTGGACTTCGTGGGAACGCCTGTCCGCCGGTTGGGGAACTGCGGTTTGTTGTGTGCGCGGCGCCGCCGCAATCGGGCCCTGTTGTACCGGGGTAACGGCTGTGCTGTCAGCAGCAGCCGGAACAGCTGGACGTTGAGGCGGCGCCGAGTCCGGCGAGGGGCCAGTGGCGTTCGGCGGTGAGTTCGGCGGTTGATTTCCGGCGCTGTTGTGACCGCCGGATTGGCGCGGCGGGGGGTTGTTCAGGCTTGGAAGTTGCCCGCCTTGATCCAGACTCCGTCCTGACGGTGACGAGTCATCGCGGTGCCTGCTGTTCTCACTGCCATCGCGTCCTCCTTCCCGTCCGCGACCTTCACCGAGTAGTCCGCCTTGTTGATTGTCAGGGACCGATTGAGATTGTGATCCGCCCCGCCGAACCGGTACGTCACTTCCTGGTCGGTCTCCGACTCCAGCCGGAACACCAGATACATTGCCATAGACTGAACTCCATTCATCGATGTTCTCGCCAGTATGAGAGTGCTGCATCGCTTCCCAGTTGAAGCTCAGATTGGCGAACTGGTGAGCTTCCTGATACGGCGCCCCGGGATGGCTTTCATAATATTGCGCTTCGGCCAGCTCATGCTCTAGCAGGACGATGTCGTCGGGGGTTGCTCGGCCGAGGGACATCCGCATCCAAGCTTCGGCGATATCGGCATATGCGTCGTATCGTCGATATTCGATCCCGATGTCCTTACCGTCATCGTCGGTGATCGATAGCGGGTGCTCTTCCCTGAAGAGGTGGTTTTTGATGCGCTCGAGTTCGGCCCTGCCGAATCCCACCGAGCCGTCATGCCTTGGCACATCAGCGAGTCCGGCGACCATACCGTCGAGGTCGGCATCCGTACTGCGGATGTGGTCGTAGGCGTTGTTGGCCCAGGCATCCTGCGCCTCGGTGTCGTAGGCATTGCGAGGTCGCCTGGCGCCACCAGCCTCGATATACGGTGATCCACCGGCAGGTGAAGGTGCAGTTGACTCCGGCGTGAGCGATGTAGAAGGTGACTGCGGCGTCGGTGTGGTGTCTGGACTCGGAGGGGGTGCCGGGAGGCTCGACGGGCCTGCTGGCGCAGATGGTGGGGTCGACGGTGGTGTGGAAGTTGTGGGAGATGAGGTCGACGGGTTGGTGTCCGGGACGCTCGCTATTCCTACACCTCGAATGTCTCCATTGCCGGCCACGTGCCGTTGCGCTGCTGACTCCACGCTGCCCTCGCGGCCACCTTGTGGGTTGGTGACCGGGCGCACTCCTCCGTCAGGGTGCTGCGAACGCAGGTTCTCGCGGGCTGTGCGTGCCTGGTTGGCGTTGTCTACCTGCTGCGGGTTCGGGGTTGATTGTGTCGGAGTGGACGACTGGTGAGAAGCGGGTGTTGTGCTGTCGGCGGGAACCGGTGATGTCCCAGGGGTCGACGGCGGTGTGTTGGTTGGCGCAGGTGGCGAAGTCTGGGCCTGGTTGACCGATGACTGCGACGTCGGCGCCGAAGTGCCGTCTGTGGGATGGGAGGTGGTTCCTGGAGTGTTCGGCTCTCGAACCGTCGGTGAGCCTTGCGGCGCGGTCGCAGCCGGAGTGGAGTCGCTCGGTCGATCGCCTACTGCTCGATCGTCCCCTCCGCGGGCCATGTCCCCGTGTTCCGGCTCTGTTCGTACGCCCACGACGTCGCGACCGCTGACACTCGGTCGGTCGGCCGGTGACGGATCGGATTCTTGGTGATCTCGACTTCCTGGGTTATCCCCGGATCGTCCGGGCTCTCCAAGAAGGTCAGGTGTACTCGGTACACGATCGTGTTCTGGTCCTCGAACCTGCGTGTCAGGTGAATTCGGCGCTGTTTCGGATACACCTGGTAGCCCTGGGGCGGTAGGCCCGCTTCCGTCGTCGCGTCGAATTCCTCCGCGATCACCGGCATCGCCATGCTCGAGTGCGCCGTGATCACCCCCGTAAGTTTGTTGATCACGTAGTTCCCCAAGCCCATTCCCCGCTGGGCGTCCTCCTCCGGCGACAGCATCGGCTGACAAATCCAGCCGTGTTTGCCCTCCAGGATGCTGTACTCCTGGCTCGGACCGAACACTTGGGCCAGCAAATGTCTGGCCTGTTCCCTGGTGGGTACTGGTTCCGCCATGGGGCGATCCTCCGTTTGCATCGATGGGTATGCACTCCAACGCCGCCGAGTCGTTGGTCAGGTATGCCGGTGGAGCGTCGAATGTCTGCCCGGACTGCGGATCCCACCACACCGGGCCTGTTGCTCCCGGTGGGAAGACGATCACTGTGGCGTGACCGCCGCGGAACACCGGTGAGCCGTCGTTGTTGTAGAGCTTGTTGCCGTTCTGATCACGCGCATGCCACCTGGTTCCGACCATGGCCGCAGAACCAGGGCCGAGGCCGGCGATGTAGTTGTGCAAGGCCTGGTACTGGTCCGGAATCGGCATTCCAGAGTACGACGCCCAGTTCGCGCCCAGGCATGCTGCGGCACGGTTGCGTCCGTTCCACTCTCCTGACACGTTGTCCGGCTGACCATTCGGCAATTGGTCGGGCCACCGGGGCGCGGACACCCGAGGAAGGCCGTAGAACGATGACAAGGCTGACAGCGAGCAGTCGAGGCAGTTGTTGCCGCGGCCGGGAACGGTGCGTCCGCCATCGTTGGTCAATTGTCCGTACGGGTGGGTACGTGGGTCTGCGCCCTGGATAAAGCTGTTGCCCGCGCGGAGGGAGTCTTCGACCCGAGCCTGATGCGCGGGATCCTCGACATCGGCGAGTTCGCGATGATCGATCACCCTGGAATCGGCGGGGTCGCTGAAACGCGCAGGTGTATTCGCGCGGGCGATGTCGTTGCTGATCTCGCGAAGATCGTTCGGACTCAGGGTCTGGCCGGGCGCGGCGGGGAACAAGCCCATGTGATCGCGGAGCGCGTTGGCGGTGCTGGATGGCTGATCGGGAGCCAGGGATGTGTCGGCGGTCGCCGGATCGGTGGTGAATTCCACGTCGACCAGGAATTGGTCACCGCTGAGCAGACGACTGCCGTTGTTGAACGTCGCGTCGACGGTTGCCTGGATGCTCTCCACCGCTTGGCGCAGTTCGCTGGGCGACATCGAGTGGGCGTTAGGGATGTGGGCGCGGATCGTGGCGACGGCAACCCATTGGTTGCCACCGAGGTGGAAGCGGCGGATTCGGTAGGCCGGTGGACGCTGGACGAATGGGCTCCGATTGGCGTCGACCGCGGTGGTGCGGCCGTCCTGAGATGGCAGATTGCGCAGCGATTCTCGAAGTTCGCGAGCTTGATTTCGCGGCGGCTGGTTGGTGGTGCTCGGTGTGTTGGGACTGCTGGTCGGTGTGGGGTTGGGACCGAATAGTTGATGGGTGTTCGGTGAGTTCGGTGTAGTGGGACTGGTGCCGAGAGGCTGCTGTTGAGGCGGCGATGACGATGACGGGATGGTTGCCGGTGCACTGGCTTGGTTCGGCGTAGTTCTGGGGGTGCTCGAAGCAGGTGGCGGTGTCGTTGATGAGGCCGAGTGCGGGATGTTCGGGGATCCGGTGGCTGCCGGAGCTGATGTCGCCGGCCTGACGGATGACGGTGCTGACGTCGGGGTTTGGTTGATCGGGGGTGCCGGCGTGGATGTCGGTGTGGCGGTGGGAGGCGGGGTTGACGTGGTGGGTGTTGTTGTGGCGTTCGCGGTTTGAGTTGGGGGAGCCGTGGTTGTGGTGGCGGTCGCTGTCGATGTGTCCGTGGAGGACGGACGGGTTGTGTCGGAGTGGGTGGGGTTGTTCGTCGGGGTTGTCGGTGTGGTGGTGGGGGTCGGCGAAGTGGTTGTCGCGGCGGGAGTCGAGGTCGGCGATTGCTGAGGGGCCGACTCCTGGGTAGTGGTTGCAGCGGGGGGTGATGTGGTCGGTTGTTGGGTGGTCGAGTCGGGTGTGGTGGTCGGGCCGGTGGATGCTGTCGGTGCGGGTGTGGGTTGAGGATTCGCCGGTGTGGTGTTCGATTGCCCGTTGTCGCTCGGAGTCGGGTTCTGTTGTCCGGTAGTGGTATTCGGGCTGTTGTCGGTGGGGGCGTTCGGCTGGGGCGACGAATCCTGGTTCGGGAGGTCCAGTGATGAGCCGGTCGGGTTGGGTGTGGTCTCGCCGGTGAGCGATGTGTTCGCGGGATTGTCCGAGGGCGAGGTGTCGCCGGTCGATGGTGTTTCGGCCGGGGCGTTGCTGTTCGGGGTCGACGGCGAGTCGCCGGTCTGGGGCGTTCCGGTCGGGGTGTCGCTGCCCGAGTTCGACGGTGTGGTGTCGCCGGTCGGCGGGGCCGGGTTGGACCCGTTGTCGTTCGGGCTGGACGGCGTCGGGTCTCCGGCGGAGGGGGATCCATTGGACGAGGGTGAGGTTTCCCCGGCGTCGGGTGATCCGGTGGATCCGTTGCTGTTCGGGTTCGACGGTGCCGAGTCACCGGCGGGCGGAGTCGCGTTCGAGCCGTTGTCATTCGGGTTTGTGGGTGCGGATTCGCCTGGTGCTTGGGTGTTTCCGCCTTGCTGAGTTGCACCGTCCCCTGTAGGAGCCGTGGATGCTGGGTTCGTCGACCCGCCGGTGTCGCCGCTGTTCGGACTTGTCGGTGCGTTCGGGGTGTTGTTGCCGGATCCGTTCGGGCTCTGATCACCGGAGGGGGTATCGGTCCCCGCGGGCGTGGTGGCGCCGGGAACGTCGGTGCCGACATCGGGAACGGTGGGGGCCGTGCTGTTTCCGCCGTGACTGCTGGATTCCAGCGCGCTCTGGACGCCACCTGCTCCCGCGCTGGTGAAGGTGTCTACGCCCACATCCAGTTCGAATTCCCGGCCGAGGAAGGCCGCGCCCACTCCGGCGGTAGCGACTTGGGCGGAGAGGTCGGCGCCCAGTTCGGTGACGGTGCCGCCGACTACCTTGCCTGCGAGTTTGCCTGCCGTCGAGGATGCGACATCGCCTAGTGCGCCGGTGCCGCCGCCGAGTAGGCCGCCCGCCGCGCCGCCGACCGCGCCGCCGAAGGTGGCAAGGCCGAGGTCGGTCCAGCCGAATTTGTCGGCCGAACGGTCGCCCTTCGCTACCTGGATCAAGCGTGCGCCGAGGTCGGTGCCGCCCTCCTCCAGTGCTTCGAATGCGGCGCCACGCAGGGCCAATCGGGCTGCGGCTTTCGCGGCACCGCGGGTGAGCATGCGGGCGATGAGCTGTTTGATCGCTACGCGCACCGCCACTTGGGCGGCCACCCGGGCGGCCACACCAGCTACGGCACCGACACCTGTCCACGAGGTCGCGATCGCCGCACCGATCTCCACCGCGGCGATGATCATCGTCGCGATGATCACCAGTTTGGTGTGTTCGATGTCGTTGGCGCCGTCTTCGAGTAGCTCGGCCTGTTTTTCGCACCACTTGCGGACCGCGGCGAAGGTCGCTTCGTCGCCCGACAGCAGTTTGTCGCGGAAAGTGGTGATGGCGGTGTGGGTTTCGCCTTCCGACAGCGCTGTCAGAGCGGCGTTCAGCGCGAGTGCGGCATTGTCGTCGACGGTATCGAGGGTGTTCGCCATGGCGGTCCACCCATCGGCGACACGGCGCATGGCTGTTTCGTCGCCTTCGGGCCAATCACCCGCGCCGAGAATGTATTTGGCTACCCAGGCCAGCTCGTCGGGGATCTCGATGCCCATTTACAGCGACCCCGTGGCCTTGTCGATCTCACCGGCACGTGTGGTGTCCTGGGCCTGCAGCGCTTCGGCGACGGTGACCATGTTCTCGCCCAGTTTGGTCATCACCGTCGCGAGGCCGGTCACCGCCTTCTGGCCGGGCTCGACGCCGGGGGTGTAGTTCTTGGCGAACGACTCGCCGATCTCGTCGTTACCCCAGCACTCACCCTCCGCCGCGATCACCGCCGCCAGCTTCTGGGCGCCGGTGGTGATCGTGTCGGCGACCGAGGTGAACGACGGCTGGGTGCCGCGCAGCGCTTGCGGGTCGGCCTTCAGCGAGCTCATCGGAGGTATCCACGGTTGCGGAAGTATTCGCCCTCGTCGTCGTCGGTGTCATCGACGAGGCGGTGGCGTGCATCCGTGACCGGCTCGGGGGCCGGTGGCGGTGGCGGGGTCAGCTGGGCGACGAGGTCTTTCATGCTGGGGGCGCCCGGGATCAGATCGGGCAGGTCCGGCATGTTCGAGCTCATGTCCGCCAGTGGGGCGAGCGCTTGCTGTTGGGTCTGGGCGGCTTGCGCGGCCACCTGGGCGATCGCCTCGGTCACCGATCGGCCGAGGGATTCCGGGGTCGATCGTTTGAAGGCATCCGGCTCGATGTGGACCTCCGAGATCCCCGCGATGGTGCCGGAGGCGCGGACCAAGCTGTCCGCCGACCAGACGGTGACGAGCTGGGTGGCCTGGGACTGAGCATCGAGCAGCGCCGATTTCTCGGCGGTATAGGTATCCAGCATCGAATCGATCTGCGCGCGCAACGCATCGTTGGAAGCTCGCGTCGGCGCCGACCAGTCGTCGTTCATGAGATCCTCGATCTGTCGGAATGCACGTCGATAGATTGGACGCGCGGGAGGCGCTGGGGGTTGCATGATGTGATGTACGTCTCGTGCGTGGATGCGGATCTTCACGAAGCCGAAGTATTCGACTCCGGCCGAGATGTCCGCCGTCGGAGGTGGGGCTCAGCGGTCGGCGCCACCGGCCAGACGTCCCTTCGCCTTACGCCGCAGCTTTTTCGCCCATGTCGGCCCAGCTTCGGCCCGGCCTTCCGGGTCGAGCAATTCACTGTCGGCGAAGATGCTCTCCTCCTCGGCGATCTCCTCGCGGTCGAACGGCATCAGAGTCCGGCCTGTCTCGCCGCGCAACCGCTCGATGACCTCGATCAACGAGCAGTCCCCGATCTCCTCGACTCGGCAGCCCAGATGCTCGGCAACCAGATCCTTACGCAGCTGCCGGATCTCCGGCGCCACGTCGTGTCCCTGCAATTCCCGGTCGATCACCAGATCGCATTCCGAGTCGAACCCCATCGATCGGTTGTTCAGGTTCGACGACCCGATCCGCAATACCCGGTCGTCCATCACGAATACCTTGGCATGCACATAGATCGGGCTACCGTCTTCGGCCACCGGGTAGTAGACGCGGAATCGTTGATGCGCATCGGCATGCCAGAGCAGCCGCAGTAGCCGCTGCCGCGCACCGTCCATCGCCTTCTGTTCGAGCCACCCGCCGGCATTGCGTGGCAACACGAGCACGATCTCCGGGCAATCCGGGTCGGCGAGTCGCTCGATGATCGCCTCCACGATCACCCGCGACGCCAGGTACTGGGTTTCGATGTAGATCAGCGAACGCGCGCACCGAATCAGCCGCAGATAGCAGGCTTCGACTTCCCTTACTTCCGTGCAGTCCCCGTATTCCGGCCTGCTGCGCGCGATGGCGACCCGCACATCGGTGAAGGTCGGCACAAGGAAGTCCGGCCAGATCTCCCCGACCTCGCCTTGCGTCGGTTCCACCGGCGAACCACCCGCGCTCACCCACCGTTCCCGTGCGAGTTCACCCAGCGCCCGCGCCACCGGCCCCTCCACGGCGGTGGTCACATCGTGCCAGGGTCCGTGTTCATGCTCCCCGGGGTCACGACGCCGCGCATCGTGGGCGGGATGTTCACGCGTATCCCATCGCTGCGCCGTCATGTCGATGCCACCGCAGAACGCGAACGCGTCGTCGATCACCACGATCTTCTCGTGCTGCGCGGAGCCCACCGGATGCCGCGAATCCGCCATCAGATGCAGTCGCTGTTCGGTCAGCCAGTTGGTGATGCTGATCGGCACCATCCCGCGTTGCAGCCCGTAGAGCATGCCGATGTTCCACTTGAGCAGATATACGTCGAGTCCGGGTGTCCGCTGCACCAGCCAGGCCAGGAAGTCCCCGAGCCGGTTGGGCCCCGGCACCGTGGGATCGCCGCGCTCGAGTTCGATTCGGCTGTCGAAATCCCACCCGATCAACATGATCTGATGCCGCGCACCCAGCATCGCCGCCTTGGCGGTCCGGAAATAGTCAGCAGCGTCGACGATCGGGCGTACTCGATTCGCCTGTTCGATCCGCCAGCACGTCTGCCCCGCCACCACGATCTCATCGCCGCCACTCACCCCGACAGGTTACTCACGGGGCGCGCCTGCCGACCGTTCTCGAAACGGTCGCGTGAGAGGTCACGAGTCCGGAGGATCGGCCGGCCGGTACTCGATGCGATGGCCGGATCAGCGGGCCTGCGAGCCCACGATGATGCTGCCGACGTTGCACTCTTCGAGTTCGTCGAGGCCGGTGGCCGCGGCGAAGGCGGAGGTGTCGCTGAAGCCCTGGGCGACGACGCCGAGGTTCATGGCGGTCGCGGTCAAGTAGACGGTCTGCATGAGGACGCCGACGTGCTTGAGGATGTTGGCGTAGGCGACCTGTTCGTAGCTCCACATGACGCGGCCTGCGCGGGCCGAAACCAGCAGCAGGACTTGGGGTTGCGCGCCGCCTGCCAGGGTCGCCGAGGTGGATTTGAGGAGCTTCTGGACGGCGGGGGCCTCGGTGGGGGCGACCGGGCGCAGGGCGTGGTCGGTCGAATCGTAGTGGTACATGCCGTTTTCCAGGCCTGCCACATTGCGCACCACGGGGTAGATCTCGAGTTCGTAGGCGCCGCCGCCGGAGGGGTAGGGGCGGGAGCCGTCGTCTCGGGTGCGGGCGGTGCGGAACAGCAACTCGCCCAATTGAACCGAGGTGATGGGGGCGGCGTCGTCGAAGGCGCGGGTGGAGACGCGGTCTTCGATGGTGGCGGCCAGGCTCGGATCCGATACGCGCAGCGAGACCAGGTCCGGCTTCGCCAAGGCGACCGACTCGCCGTCGAATGACGCACGGCGCAAGGGCAATTCGGGGAACTGGCCGTCGGCCCAGCGGGTGGGGCCGAAGTCGTCCCAGGTCACCGTGCGGGCGCCGAGGGTGCTGCGGCGGTGGAACCACAGGTCGGGGGTGTTCCAGGAGCGGGTGGTGAACTCGCGCTCCTCCTCGTCGCCGTCGACCAGGAAACCGCACCACTGCAGGTCGGCCATGAACTGGGTCTTCACGGCGGCGGGGACCGGGGAATCGGCGGCGAGCGGGCCGTCGAGCAGGGCGAGCAGGCGGGGGTCGTGGATGCGCAGGTCGCACCACGACTGGGGGTGTTCGAGCACGAAGCCCTGGTTGTCGCGGTGCAGGACAGCGAATTTCGACAGGGTCGCCGACCAGGTGGGCAAGGCTACCGCGGGGCGCGGGGCGGGGTCGGCGAAGGGCCGGATGCTGTAGAGGTCGCGGCCGCCGTCGCGGACTGTCACCGACAGCCAGCCACCGTCGGTGAGCTTGCGCATCAGGGCGGTGATGTCGTCGCCCGCCGCCGCGGTCGCCATCTCCGCCGCGGTCGCCGGGCCCTGGTTCAGGGTTTTCAGCGCCCGCAGCGCCCCCGCGCCCAGACCGGTCAGCTTCTCGTTGCGCGGCGGGTTCAGCAGCACCGCGCCGGCGGGAGTCGTGAGGCAGGTGACGCCCGCGCGCAGGGCGAAGCGGGTCTGGGCGGGGTAAGCGGAGGCGAGCACGGTGAAATCCTCGGGGGTAGAACCGGTCTGGGCAGAACCTATTTCGCGGCGGCGGCGAACGCGGGCTCGAGCTTGTCCAGCATGTACGGCACCGACAGCGCGCTCGGCTGGTTGATCGCGCTGATCTCCTGCGTGGTCAGGAACACGACCGAACCCTTGCGCACCGACGGCAGATCGGCGTAACCCGGCAGCTGCCGGTACTTCTCGTCGAGGCCGGGGGAGTAACCGGCCAGCAGCAGGTCGGCGGTGAGCTCGTCGACCTTCTCCGGCGACAGCGCAAGGCGGCCCTGGTTGGCGGGCAGCGCGGTGAGGTTGGCCGGGATGCCCATGCCGAGTGCGGTGAACACCTTGGCCGAACCGTCGTTGGGGTCGGTCAGCACCATCAGCTGCGCGGGGCTCGCGAGCCAGGTGCTGGCGAAGGTCTTGCCCTTCAGGCCGGGGTTGGCGGTCGCGATGGCGGCGACCTTGTCGTCGACCTTCTTGATCACCGCGCTCGCGTCGGACTCCTTGTGCAGCACCTTGCCCAGCACGGTGACCTGGTCCTGCCACGGGGTGACGGCGTCCTTGGTCAGTGCGGGCAGGGTCGGGGCGACCTTGGACAGATCGTCGTAGGTCTTCTGATCGGCGATGAACGGGTCGACCAGGATCAGGTCCGGCTCTAGCGCCGCGACCTGCTCGGCGATATTGCCGGTGGTGTTGAGGGCGGTGGCGGTCTTCAGGGACTCCGGCGTCCACGGCGGGGTGCTCTTGGACACCGCGGAGACGTTGTCGATGTAGCCGATGGGGACCACGCCGAGCGCCAGCGAGCTGTCGAGCCACTGGTTGCCCAGTGCCACGATCTTCTTCGGGGTACCGGGGACGGTGGTCTCGCCGCGGGCGTGGGTGATGGTCACCGCTTCGCCCGACGCGGCCTCGTCCTCGGTGGAACCGCAGGCGACCACGCCGAAGGCGAGGGCACCGGCGAGCGCGGCAACCGCCGCGCGCCGCCAGCCGCGCGAAGTCCGAACAGTCGTCATGGGTGCACCCTCCGTAGAGCAAGTTCCAGCGTAAGTCAGCCTAGGCTAACCTACGTCGCTTTTCGGAGGGAAGCTGTGCCCCTAGAGCGCGACGCGCTGGTCCTGTGGCATGAACAGCTTGTCGCCTTCCTTCACCTCGAAGGTGGTGTAGAACTCGGCGATATTGCGAACCACCTGGTTGCAGCGGAACTCGTTGGGGGAGTGGGTGTCCTGCAAACCCTGCAGGGTCGCCTCCTCGGTCTGCTTGTCGCGCCACTGCCGCGCCCACGAGAAGAACATGCTCCGGAAGTCGGGCTGCTCGCCGGACCGCTGGGCCACCTTCTGATAGGCGGCCAGCGCGATCTGCAGGCCGCGCAGGTCGGCCAGATTCTCGCCGACGGTCAGCGCGCCGTTCACGTGCTGGCCCTCGGGCGCGCCCTCCGGAACGAGCACGTCGTACTGGGCGATGATCTGCTGGGTCTTGGCGCCGAACGCCGCGAGATCCTCGGGCGTCCACCAGTCGCGACGGTTGCCGTCGCCGTCGTACTTGGAGCCCTGGTCGTCGAAGCCGTGCCCGATCTCGTGGCCGATCGTGGAACCCACCGCGCCGTAGTTGACCGCGGCCTGGGCGTCCTTGTCGAAGAACGGGGGCTGCAGGTAGGCGGCCGGGAAGACGATCTGGTTGGTGGTCGGGCTGTAGTAGGCATTCACCGTCTGCGGCGACATGCTCCACTCCATCTTGTCCACCTCGGTGCCGAGGCGGGCGAACGCGCGCTTGGACTCGAAAGCGTTGATGGCCAACAGGGATTCGATCAGTTTGCCGCGCGTGATCTGCACCGACGAGTAGTCGACCCACTTGTCCGGGTAGCCGATCTGGGTGGCGATCTTGTCCAGCTTGGCGATCGAGGCCTCGCGGGTGGGCTGGGTCATCCAGGTCGAATTGGTGAAGTTGTCGCGGTAGGCGGCGGTGAGGTCGGCGACCATCTCCAGCGCGCGCTCCTTGGCCGCGGGCGGGAAGTGCTTGTCCACGTACAGTTTTCCGAGCGGTTCGCCGAGGTTGCTGTCGACCACACCCACCGCCGAGCGCCACATCTCCGGCTTCTCCTCCAGCCCGCTCATCACCCGGCCGAAGAACTCGAAGCGCGCGTCGGCGATGGGCTTGGGCAGGAAGCGGGCATAGGAATCGGCCACGTGCATCTTGAGATAGTCGCGCCACTGGGCGATGTCGACCTCGGCCCACAGCTGCGCGGCCGCGGTGACGAACGACGGCTGACCGACCACCATCTTGTCGAACAGCGACTTGGGCCGATCGGTCATCCCGGCCAGCCACGGATCCCAGTCGAACTGCGGGCCGAGCGCGGTGAGTTCCTGCCAGCTCATCAGGTTGTAGGTGGCGTCGGTATTGCGCAGGCGCACGCTGTCCCAGTGCGCGGCGGCGATCCGCTTCTCCAGATCGAGCATCCGCTGCGCCAACCCGGCCGGATCGGCAAGGCCGAGGCCGGCGGCCAGCTGCTGGAGGTAGGTCTGATAGGCCACGAGCTGGGCGGCGAACTCGGGCTTGCGGTAGTACTGCTCGCTCAGGATGAGCCCGGACTGGCCGACGCTGGGGATATAGGCCTTGGAGTTCTTGCGGTCGATGCTGATACCCATCCCGATCAGCCCGGCGATCGGCGCCTCGGCCATCACCTTCGCCAGCTCGGGCTTGCCCGACGCCTTGTCGATCGCGGCGAACAGGCCGGTCAAGGGCGTGATACCGAGGCGCTCGATCTCATCGAGGTTCAGGCGCGCGTCGTAGAGATCCTTGATCTGCTGCGCCTCCGTGCCGTGCTCGGGATCGGAGATGCCCTCGATGATCGCGCGCAGCTGGTCCAGTGTCCGGTCGTTGGCATCGGTGATCGCGCCGACCGAGGCCTTGTCGGGCGGGAGCTGGTAATCGCGCAGCCAGGTGCCGTTGACATGGCGGTACAGGTCGTCCTGCGGGCGGATGGTGGGGTCGCCGCCGCCCAGGTCGACGCCGGTGAGCTGTACTTCGGGAGCGTCGGAGGAACACGACGCCAGCGCTGCGGCCACCGGGACCAGGCCCATGGCGATCAGGAATGCGCGACGATCCAACGACGGACGACCGGACGATGTCACAGATTGTTCCTTCCCCGATGCGATGCCCGCACCCCGATGCTTGTTGCGATCCAGCTCGCACAGGCTACCGGCGCGACGCTGTCTTCGGCGGGGTAGCGACGCAGGTCGACCCCGATTCGATTCGCCATGGGGGTTCACCTACACTAGAACGGTTGCCTGCGGGAGCTATGCCCTCGCAATCCGGCAGTGAACCCCCAGTGGAAGGCATTTCCGCTGGCAGGCGCGCGTCCGGTGGGTGACTGACCATGTGCGTCGGGTCGGCAATCCGGCGTACGTATACATCCAGGTCCAGGAGGTGCTGAAGTGATTCAGCAGGAGTCGCGACTGCGCGTCGCCGACAACACCGGAGCGAAGGAAATCCTTTGCATCCGCGTGCTCGGTGGCTCGTCGCGTCGCTATGCCGGTATCGGTGACATCATCGTCGCCACCGTGAAGGACGCCATCCCCGGCGCCAACGTGAAGAAGGGCGACGTCGTCAAGGCTGTCGTCGTTCGCACGACCAAGGAGCGTCGTCGTCCGGACGGTTCCTACATCAAGTTCGACGAGAACGCTGCCGTGCTGATCAAGCCGGACAACGACCCTCGTGGCACCCGCATCTTCGGCCCGGTCGGCCGTGAGCTGCGTGACAAGCGCTTCATGAAGATCGTTTCGCTGGCCCCGGAGGTGCTCTGACTATGAAGGTGCACAAGGGTGACACCGTGCTCGTCATTTCGGGCAAGGACAAGGGCGCCAAGGGCAAGGTCATTCAGGCCTTCCCGGCGACCGGCAAGGTTCTCGTCGAAGGCGTGAACCGCATCAAGAAGCACGTCGCGGACTCCGCGAACCAGCGTGGCGCGTCCTCGGGTGGCATCGTCACCCAGGAAGCCCCCATCCAGGTTTCCAACGTGATGGTCGTCGACTCCGACGGTAACCCGACTCGCGTCGGCTACCGCACCGACGAAGAGTCCGGCAAGCGCGTCCGGATCTCCCGTAAAAACGGGAAGGACATCTGACATGACCACCTCTGAGCAGACTCAGCCCCGGCTGAAGGCGCGCTACCGCGCCGAGATCAAGGACGCGCTGAACGGCGAGTTCGAATACGCCAACGTGATGCAGATCCCCGGCGTCGTCAAGGTCGTCGTGAACATGGGTGTCGGCGACGCCGCCCGTGACGCGAAGCTGATCAACGGTGCCGTCAAGGACCTCGAGCTGATCACCGGCCAGAAGCCCGAAATCCGTAAGGCCACCAAGTCGATCGCGCAGTTCAAGCTGCGTGAGGGCATGCCGATCGGCGCGAAGGTCACCCTTCGTGGCGACCGTATGTGGGAGTTCCTGGACCGTCTCGTGTCCATCGCGCTGCCCCGTATCCGCGACTTCCGCGGCCTGTCGCCGAAGCAGTTCGACGGCAACGGCAACTACACGTTCGGCCTCAGCGAGCAGTCGATGTTCCACGAGATCGACGTGGATTCCATCGACCGCCCGCGCGGTATGGACATCACCGTGGTCACCACCGCGACCAACAACGAAGAAGGCCGCGCGCTGCTGAAGCACCTCGGCTTCCCGTTCAAGGAGAACTGAGCACATGGCTAAGAAAGCACTGCGCATCAAGGCGGAGGCCAAGCCTAAGTTCGCCGTCCGCGCCTACACCCGCTGCCAGCGTTGCGGTCGCCCGCACGCGGTCTACCGCAAGTTCGGCCTGTGCCGTATCTGCGTCCGCGAAATGGCGCACCGCGGTGAGCTCCCGGGCGTGCACAAGAGCTCCTGGTGAGCTTGCGCTCCTCGTGAGCGCACCCGCCTAGGCGAATATCGTACGAAGGCACGGACTTCCGATGGGAGTCCGTGCCTTCGCGCGTTCAGAGGTCGTCGATCATCGACCTGGCGTGCTCGCGTCCCAGTTCACGTCGTCCGACGTGATCGAGTTCGGCGAAGCTCAGCGGTGAGAGCGTCAGGCGGATCGTTGTGCGAACAGATCGGCGATCACAAGTGCGAGCGCGGAACTCGCACATCCAATAGTCGTTTTCGAAGTCAGGCTATGAGCTTCGCCCCGAACGTCGTTCACGACAGCCCCGGCTTCCCGCGCCAGGAGGACGCCCGCGGCCGTATCCCACGGCTTGTTCGCCAGGATCACGCAGACATCGGTCCGCCCCTGGGCGAGCCAAGCAAGGTCCAACGAGGCCGAGCCGAGCATCCGAATACGTTCAGCTCGACCAGCAAGGGCCGCAGTGACTCTGAGACGTTCGGCGTTCTTGCTTGCCGCCTCCCGCCCGACCGCATAGTCGCCGATGGACACCATTGCCGCCGAGAGATCCTCGACACCACTGGCAATCATTGGTTCGTCGTTGACGAATGCACCGCCACCGGCGACCGCGTGATAGGCATGGCCGAGGAAGGGAGCGCTGATAGCAGCGACAACTGTCTCATCGCCTCGCAGGAGTGCCAAAGAGACCGCGCACAGTGGGATGCCGTGGACGAAGTTCGACGTGCCGTCGATCGGATCCAGCACCCAGCGGTACTCGCCGCCGGCATTATGCCCAGCTGTCTCCTCTCCGAGAAACGCGAACTCCGGTGTCGCGGCGGCAAGGTACGCCTGGACCTTTCGCTCGATCTCGAGGTCCAAATCGGTGACGTAGTCCCGATCTCCTTTGAGTCGGACGACAGCCGGGCGTGCTGATTCCAACATTCCCGCGCCGATCGCCACAGCCTCACGCGCGATCGCCAGCGCATCCCGACTCTCAACCATCAACAGCCTCCACCGCACCCGACCACAGCGCCTCGAATGCTCCGGTGAAGGTGGCGTAGAGGCCACCAGCCTCTGCCTCGATCACGAAGG
Source organism: Nocardia sp. NPDC058518 (assembly GCF_042719655.1). Taxonomy (NCBI): domain Bacteria; kingdom Bacillati; phylum Actinomycetota; class Actinomycetes; order Mycobacteriales; family Nocardiaceae; genus Nocardia; species Nocardia sp. NPDC058518. The sequence continues at coordinate 137,109 of NZ_JBHXNJ010000011.1, read as the reverse complement.
CCGGCGATTCCACGCCACGCGCCATCGGGAGGTATGGCTGGAAGACACAAGTTCCGTCAACCACCATGATGTTGAATCGGGCGGGCCCATCGTAGGTCCGAATCATCAGCGTTCCTGGAAGATTCTCGGTCGTGACCTGCTGGCTTATCCGGCGCAGCGCAGCGATATTGAGGCCGGTCAGCGCTGCGAGAGTACCTGCGGGCTGACCTTCTTCCCGCTCCCGATCTGAGGTATGCCGACTGCGGGGATCGAGGAACATGCACCGGATCACGGCACCGGACCGTAGCAACTCCACAATCTCTGAGTCCGGGTACTGCTGGCAGAACAGATTCAACGAGATGCCAGCCAGATCTATCGTCGTTGCATCCGAGAACAGTTCCGCCGGAGGCAAACTCCCGAACAGCTCACCTCGCGTTGCGAAAGTCTGGACGGAGGCCCCAGTTCCGGGACCGAAATCGCCGGCACGGCGCCGAGGGGAAATCCCTTGTGTCCCATCAGATTCAGCGAACAACTCTGCCGCCGTATACCCGGGGAACATCGCCTCGAGAATCCGGCAGTGATGCGGGTAGGGAAGGCCGGTGACGTTCCCCGACAGCCATCGATAGAACTGGGCCTTCCGCGGACCGGCGCCGACGAGGCCGGGCTCCACGCGCCGCGCGACCGCGTTGTACTCACGATCAAACGCGCTGTGCGTCTGTAGGTGCTTCAACTGGAGCAAAGCCTTCAACGTAACCATGAGCTTGCCTCCTCCCCGAACGCCCGCGATTGGGCCGATCCTACGGGTGCGGGTGACGCAGAACAACCCGCTGAGCACGTAAATGATCCACAGATCGGACAGGACGGTAGTACCTGAGACGATCACGGACATCGGCGGCGACGCGGCCGGACTCCACGTCGAGGCACCTTGCTGGGTACGTAAACCCCCAGGAGGAGCCAATGATGTCGACAACTCTCGCTGAGGCGCTGGTCCTACGCCTACTGCAACCCGGAGGACAACTCACCGACCGCCAGATCGCCGCCGACACCGGGCTCTCCATCCGGCGAACCCGACGCGCACTGCGAGCGCTCCACCACACCGGGTTCCTCCGGCAACCTCCGCATCGGCAGGCGTGGGAGCTATCGATGTCTGGCCACGCCTACACGAAGGCTCCCTCCGGACAGGCCATGCTCGATGTGCCTCGATCGGTGATCACAGGATGAAACCCACCGCCATCGGCTACCTCCGCTCCGACCTGTCCGGCGCGGCACAGAACTGGGATGAGATCCGCCTACGATCGCTGGCGAAGCGGTATGGCTACGACCTTGCCAAGACCATCGTGTTCACCGCTCGAACGGCCGACCCCCTCAGCGGACTCATCACCATCGTCCGGCGAATCAACGCCGAAGCGGTCTTCGTTCCTCATCGGCGGCATCTCGGCGTCGAGATGCCACTCACACTGGTCAGCACCTGCGACGTGATCACAGTCAACGACGAAAGCACCTATGCAAGATCGTATTTCGCGAATCATGACCGCACGGTCGCTCCGTGATCCGCGAAGAATCCGGGACCTCCAGATCGGCCGAATGTTCGTGTGGCAGACGCTCGGCCAGTGCTTCATGGAGCGTATGGCAGACGGGTGTACGATTGGTTAAGCATTTCGGTGCGCTCAGGTGTCCACATAAAGGGAGCTGAATTTATTTCGAGGCTGCCCGCACGGCGAATCGCCCAAACATCGCCGGATTCCAAGAAATATACGCCCATGTCATCGGATGTTGCCGCAAGCAGTTTTGTCGCGATGAACAACACGTCGGTGACTTGAACATCTAGGCTTTCGGTCTTATTCAATCTAAAAAAGATCGATACTGTCGGCTTGAATCCGAATTGCTCCTCTATGGGGTCTCCCCACGCTGGGGACCGGGCGGCGCTTACGCGAATATACAACCCACGTCGAACCGAAACGCCATCGATTAGGCTGGTCGCAATTGTCTGACCAGAAATATCGCCCGAGAGGCAGATCGAGTTCACCAATGTGGCGATTTCTGACACGCTTCGATCTGTTGCGACCGCCACCATGTAGTCGAGTGCCATTTAGATCAGTCTCTCATCAATTGGGGGCGGCTCCGCCGACAAGTGACTCTCACTTCTCTGCTGATGCCCGTACCTCCAGTGCGTGCTGGAGAAACGCCAGCAACGACTTTGCAAGCATCCTGACCTCCGGGTGACCTTCTTGATACGTAAATACTGCGAGGGAGTCAGGTTCGAAGAAATATACCTTGTAACCTTGGTGATGGCCAAAGAAGAATCGATTTTCGAGAGACAGCGACTCGCCGTCCCCGCTGGCGATATCGATCGCAGCTTCTCGGGCTTCCAGCGATCTGGGATAGAAGATATCGGTACCTTCGAACAGTTCTCCGGCTCTCCTGCCCATTGCCTGCAAGAATGCAAGATACTGGTCTGGTAGGCGAAATGAACCGGCGCTGGAAAGTACATCTTCTATTTCGCTGGCCGAACATCCCATGATCTCATCTTCTGACGCGACTCCAGAAGTCAACAATTCTTGACGCAGGCGCTTCATGTCTTCAACATTCCTGTAATTACTCACTGGTTACGTTTACCTTTACTCCGGGTCGTCCGCACGCGGACTACCGCAAGTTCGGCCTGTGCCGTATCTGCGTCCGCGAAATGGCGCACCGCGGTGAGCTCCCGGGCGTGCACAAGAGCTCCTGGTGAGCTTGCGCTCCTCGTGAGCGCACCTGCCGCCTAGGCGAATATCGCGCGTTCAGTTGTAGACCCGTAGGTGGGTGAGTACCGCGAGGACGCGGCGGTGGTCGTCGGGCTCCGGCTGGAGACCGAGTTTGACGAAGATGCTGCGCACGTGGGTTTCGATGGTGCGCTCGCCGAGGAACAAGGCGGCGCCGATCGCGCGGTTGGAGCGGCCTTCGGCCATGAGCCGCAGGACTTCTCGCTCGCGGGGGGAGAGCTCGTCGAGCGGGAGGGCGCCGTGGTGCGGCCGTGAGACCAAGCGGCCGACCAGGTCGGGATCGATCGCCGAGCCGCCCGCGGCGATCCGCTGCAGGGCCGTCACGAACTCGTCGATATCGGAAACTCGGTCTTTGAGCAGGTAGCCGAGGCTGCGCGCGCCGCCCGAGAGCAGGTCGAGAACGCTCTCGGTCTCGATGTACTGCGACAGCAGCAGCACCGCCGTATCGGGAAAGTCGCGACGGATGGCCACGGCGGCGTCGATGCCCTCGGTGGTGCAGGTCGGTGGCATGCGAATGTCGACGACCGCGACGTCGGGGCGGTGCGCGCGGACCAGGCTCAACAGTGCCGCGGCGTCACCGGCCTGCCCAGCCACCTCCATGCCCTCGTCCTCGAGCAGCCGGGCGATGCCCTGTCGGAGCAGCGCCGAATCGTCGGCGAGCACAACGCGCAGGGGGGATTGATCGCGCTGGGGGACGTGTTCGGGGATCGTCGGGAGTTCCGCGGTGGCGTCGACCGCCGCGGTGAGCACCGCGCGCGCGTCGGCGGCGAATTCCGCGCAGTTCGGATAGCGGTCGGCCGGACTCTTGGCCATCGCCCGCGCGATCACCGCGTCGAAGGCCCTCGGCAGCGAAGGTAGTTGGGCACTCGGTAGCGGCACCGGCGCGTTGAGATGGCCGTTCATGATGGCCGCCGGGCTCGGCCCCGGATAGGGCGGAGCGCCGGTGAGCAGGTGGAACAGGGTGCAGCCCAGTGAATACTGGTCGGCTCGATGGTCGAGAGTTCGTCCTTCGAGCTGTTCGGGGGCCGCGTAACGCAGCGTGGCGACCATCATTCCGGCAGCGGTGAGGTGCACGTTGTCATCGAGCGCCTTCGCGATGCCGAAATCGGTCAGTAGTACTCGTTCGGCCTCGCCGGGCTGGGTGGGCGTGGCCAGCAGGATGTTCGCCGGGTTGACGTCGCGGTGGTACACACCGGCCCGGTGCGCGTAGTCGAGACCGGCCGCGACCTGCTCGATGATGTGCACGGCGCGCTCGGGCGCCACCGGACCCTCGCGCACCAGGCGGGCCGCGTCGGTCCCCGGCACCAGCTGCATCGCGATCCACAGGCGATCGCCCTCGCGGCCACGGTCGTAGACCGCGACGATGGCCGGGTGGTCGAGCCGGGCGCCGTGATCGGCTTCGAATTCGAACCGGGTACGGACGTACTCGTCGCCGGTGAGGAAGGGATGGAGCACCTTGAGCGCCACGGTGCGTGGCAGCGTGGGGTGCCGGGCCGCGTAGACCGAACCCATGCCGCCCGCGCCGAGCATTCGCTCGATCGTGTAGCCCGCGAACACCGTGCCGGGTTCGAGGTCAGACCCGCTCATGGGGCACCGCCACGCGTGCTCATGCCGTGTCCTTCGCACGAAGCGGCAGCACCGCGGTGAGGACCGTGCCGGTGCCGGGTGCGCTGGCCACCCGCAGCTGACCGCCGAGCGCGGCGGCACGATCACACAACCCGCTGAGCCCCCCACCGGGCCCGATGTCGGCTCCGCCGCGTCCGTCGTCGGCGATGGTGAGCTGGACGGCCTCGTCGACAACGCCCATCTCGATATCGACATGCGTACCGCCGGAATGCTTGGCCGCGTTGGTGAGGGCTTCGGCGGCGATGAAATACGCCGCCAGCTCTACCCCAGGGGACGGCCTCGGTACCAGGTCGCCGTGGATTCGGGCGGCGATCGGGGCGCGTTCGGCGAGTGCGGTCAGGGCGGCCGTCAGACCACGCTCGGCGAGAATCGGTGGGAAGACGCCCCTGGCCAGTTCTCGGAGCTCGGTGAGCGCGGTATCCAGTTCGGCGGCGCCCTGCGTCACCAGATGGTCTCGGTTCGCGGTGTCGGCGGACCGCTGTGCTCTGCGCAGCAGTAGCGCCGCCGCGACCAGGCGTTGCTGCGCGCCGTCGTGCAGATCGCGTTCGACTCGGCGGCGCTCGGCATCGCCCGCCGCCACGATGCGTTCGCGCGAGCTGCGTACTTCGGCGAGCTGGGCTTGCAGATCGTTGCGCAGACGTTCGTGGCCGAGGGCGAGTTCGGTCGCGCCGCGCACAACGGCCAGCAGTTCGGGTTCGGTTTGCAGTTGCTTGTCGTAGACGAGCGCGGCCGCCGCGGCACCGTCCAGTTCGAGGATCGTCGCCACCCGGTGACCGGTGCCGTGCGGCAGTACCCGGATCATGCCCTGGTCGTCGATGTAGCCGCCGCGTTCGGCGTCGAAGCTCCACAGCTCCAGAGTGGGGTCGTGCAGCGCCCGCCGCAGTGCCTCCACGAAGCCCGAGCTGATCGGGGCCGCCCCGATCACGACCATCGCGTCACCGACCGCGGCGCGCGCCATCCGATAGCGCAACTGTCCGTACGCGATGGCCATGGGTAAGAGAACAATCGGGATGTAACGCAGGTCCAATATCCAGCTGTGCAGCGAACCGGGCAATCGGATCGCGGTCGAGACCAGGATCACCAGGATGATCAGCGCGGCGATCGGCGCGAAGAACATCACCGGCGAGAAGCCCGATCGGTAGGCCGCCGTGCCGGATCGCCAGCGATTGATGATCACCCCGAGAAGCACGATGGCGAGGACGAAGACCAGCGCTCCCACCGTCAGCTGGATCCGTTCGGCGATGACCGCATCGTGCTGGATCAACAACAGATTGACCGATGTCGAGGGATGCGGTGTCGCAACTTCGCGTGGATCGAAGAACATCCACTCGGCTGACACACCGACCACCGCCAAGGCCCAGCACGCCCCGACACACCATCGTTCCCACGCGTGGTTCAGCCGACCGGATGGGAAACCGAGGAGCACCGGAATCATCACCGGCAGATAGATATTCGTCATCACCGCACCGGTGGTGAACAGCAGGGGATCGCTCGACCGGCGGATGCCGCCCGCGAGCCACACCAGGCCCGCCAGCACGAAGAGCGGTCCGGCCAGATCATGCGGGCGATTCGTCCAGGTGAACAGACCCGATGCGGCGAAGGATGCCCCTGCGAGGAGGAACAGCACTAGCTCGACCCGTCCGAACACCGGCGAAAGCGATGCCGCCTTGAAGGCCTCGCGCGGGCCGAGCAAAAGGATCCGGGCCGGGTCGTAGAGGGCGGCCTCCGACCAATCCACCGACAGCACCACGGCGACGCTCAGCGCGGCGGCACATGCCGTCACCCCACCGATGAGCGCGATCGTACGAGGTGTCATCGAACAACCTCCAACTACCGACCTACTCAGGATCCTCTGCTGGAAACCGGCGCACAACCACCGGCGGAATCCGTGCCGGCACCGAGTGCCCAGTTGTCGGCGTATGCACCGACTCGGCCGATCTGTCCGCTACTTCGGCGGGCAGATCGGAGCATTGGGGTGTGCCGCTTGTGTGTTGTCACGAGGTTGGATGAAATGTTCGCGTTTCACTGCCGATGCGGCTGTCGATGTGTTCTCTTGGCGCATGAAGAAGTTCGCCACAGTCGCTATTGTCTCCGTCGCGCTCCTCGGGGCGCCCGCCGTCGCATCCGCCGCCCCCATCGCGCCGGTTGCCGATTCCGGTTCGGGGGGTGGGTCGGGGTCGTCGGAGACGGAGCTGATCTGTTCGCCGATCGCGCAGTTGTTGTTCGCCACCGGCAGTGTGGAGAAGCCGCCGCTCTACGATCTGCTCTGCCTGCTCAGCTGAACGGGGAGCGATCGATTCCGCAGCTGACGCCTGCGGGCGGAAGGTGTCCGGAGAACAGGTAGTCGCGTTTGAGGTGTTCGGCGCAGGTGCTCTGGACGTACATGGAGCTGTGGCCCGCGCCTTCGATGACGACTACCTGGGCCCGGTTCAGTTGGGCCGCACCGGCTTTGGCGCCGTTCAGTGGCGTGGCCGGGTCGTATCGGCTGTTGAGGACGAGGATCGGGGCGGCGGTTTCGCGGTTCCACGGGCCGGTGTAGCGGTCCCGGTCCTCGGCCTGCCAGAAGGCGCAGGGGGTGGCGTTGAAGACCGCGGTTCGGCCGAAGTAGCGGGAGTGGGCGTCTTCGGCTGCGGCCACTCTGCTGTAGACGGCGGGATCCGTGGGGACGGTGCTGTCGGAGCATTGGATCGTGTAGAAAGCCTCGACGCGGTTGGCGGGGTGGTTCTCGGCGAAGAGTGCGTCGGGGACCCGGGTGGGGAGCACCGTTGCCGCGTCGAAGAGGCTCTGGAGAAGAATCGCCAGGTCGGGGTAGGTGTCGGGGCGTGAGAGGCTGCCCGCCGCGCTCACTACCTGGGAGAAGGTCCACGGGGTGCCGTCGACCGTGATCGGCGCGAGGCGTGCTCGTTCGGCCAGTGCGATCCATTTGAGTTTCGGGTCGCCCGCGGCGAACGCGCAGCGCGGACCCGCGGCGGAGCAGTCGCGCAGGAAGGTATCGAAGGTTTCGGCGATGCCCGCGGCTACGCCCTGGCGGGTGTCGAGGGGCAGGTTCGTGCCGTCGGTGCCGTGGCCGTTGACGTTGCCGTCGAAGTCGAGGGAACCGTCGAACGCCATCGCGCGCACCCGGCCGGGGAACATGTTGGCGTAGACCGCGCCGACCTGGGTGCCGTAGGAGATGCCGTGGTAGGTCAGGGTCTGATCGCCGACCGCGCGGCGCAACAGGTCCAGGTCGCGAGCGGTGTTCGCGGTGGACGCGTGGTGTAGGATCGGGCCCGCGTTCGCGGCACAGCGGGCGGCGATATCGGCGGAGGCGGCGAAGAACGCGGGCTCGTCGCGTGGATCGGTGGGGGTGCCGGGGAAGGAACCGAGGTACGCGGCCTGTTCGCCTGCGCTGGGGAAACACTGCGCGCCCGCGCTGCGCGAGACCGAACGTGGATCCCACGAGACCAGGTCGAACCGGGCACGCAGTTCGTCGGAGAACAGCCAGGGCCAGCGGGCCCGCTCGCGGAGGCGGTCAACGCCGGACGGGCCGGGCCCACCGAAATTGACGAACAATGTTCCGATACGCCGTGCGGGATCGGACGCGGGCAGCTTGATGACCGCCAGGTCGATCTGGGCGGCCTGCGGGCTGTTGTAGTCCAGCGGCACCTGAGCCAACGCGCACTCGAATCCGTCCGCACAACCCTCCCACCCCAGCGTCGGGGTGGCCGCCGCGTCGGCGAGCTGGTCGACGTAGGGATCGGCCGAAGCGCGCGCGGGCGTGACGAGCGCGCCGATCCCGAGCAGTACGGCGAGCAGATAGGCCGAGCCCCGGCGACGTGCACGGTGGGAAGACAACGGCCGAGCCTCCTGCGCAGATCCGACGAACCTCGCGAAGCTACCACACTCGTGAGCAGCGCTCACGAACGCAAAGTGGTTGGTATCGAACACAATTCGATCGACGGTGCGGATCGGCCGCCATCCTGCGACGGTATCGCCGCAGGTCACCCCCGATCTTTGCGCGGAATTGATTTCGAATTCTCGGTTACCGCGGCATTACCGGCACCTCATAATCCTGTGTCTTTCCCGAGAATGTGATCTCCATACTGGTCGGAAATTTATTCAGTGGCTACTGTCGAGATCGTTGCGTGACAATGCAGCGTGCAGGTGGGCGTCAGTGTCGATCCCTTGCCAGAGTGAATGCAGAGGATGTGAAATTGTGACCCTGACCACGAAGAACAAGCCCAGTGACGTGGCCCACCGGGCGCCGCTACGCGGGATTCCCGCGGGCGCGATGCCGATGGTCGCATTTCTTTCGATATTGGCCGGATTTATCGGTGCCGCCGCATATACGCATTCCGCCGGATATTTCGTGACATTTATGACCGGTAATACCGAGCGTGCCGTTCTCGGCTGGTTCGACAATGACCAGCTACTGGCCACCGGGGCTATCACGCTGCTTTTCTCGTTCGGGCTCGGTGTGTTCGTGGCCTCGATGCTCCGGCGGCGGCTGTGGCGCAGCGGCCACTACGGCGCATCCGTGGTGACCACCGTTGCGCTCGCCGTGGCCGCGATCGTCGACTACCCCCTCGACCGCACCGGCGGACAGGAGCTGGGGTTCATCCCGATCGCGTTCGTCGCCTTCGCGGTGGGCGCGCTCAACACCGCGTTCGTCAAGAACGGCGAGACCAGCGTGCCGCTCAGCTATGCCACCGGAACGGTCGTGAAGCTGAGCCAGGGCATCGAAAGCCACGTCAGCGGGGGTAGCTCGCGCGATTGGCTCGGCTACGGCCTGCAGTACGCGGCCTTCGCTGTCGGCGCCCTGCTCGGTGGCTTGATGAGCATTGTGGTGGGTGGTGAGATGATGTTGATCGTCGCCACCGGTGTCTCGGCCTCGGCGATCCTGATCACCTACAAGACGGGTGCGAAGGCGGATCACACCGCCACGTGACCGATGTCGCCCCGGTTCCCCTGGCCCCGAGTTTGGTCCTGACCACGGCATTGCCTACACTAGAGCGGTTGCCTGGGCAGATCTGTGTCCGCTGCGCGCTCCGGCGCGAGTGGGACCGTGCCAGGCGCCGAGAGCTCGCAAGAGAACTCATCCGGTCGGTAAGTGCCGACCGGACCAGCCGAATTGTTGTAGGCCCACGGTCACCTGCGCGCGAGCGTGCGGGAGATGTTGCATGGGAACCGCAGCGAGAAAGGTGTCGAGGTCTAACCATGACCATGACTGATCCGATCGCAGACTTCTTGACGCGTCTGCGCAACGCCAACTCGGCGTACCACGATCAGGTGAAGGCGCCCCACTCGAAGATCAAGGTGAACATCGCCGAGATCCTCAAGCGTGAGGGCTACATCGCCGATTACCGCACCGAAGACGCGACCGTTGGCAAGGCCATCGTCGTCGATCTGAAGTACGGCCCCAGCCGTGAGCGCAGCCTGCAGGGCCTGCGTCGCGTCTCGAAGCCGGGTCTGCGTGTGTACGCGAAGTCCACCAACCTGCCCAAGGTCCTCGGCGGCCTCGGCGTGGCGATCATTTCCACGTCGACCGGTCTGCTCACCGACCGTCAGGCGGCCAAGCAGGGCGTCGGGGGCGAAGTCCTCGCCTACGTCTGGTAAGGGAGGTCAGGACTAATGTCGCGTATTGGTAAGAAGCCCATCGAGATTCCGGCCGGCGTCGACGTCAACATCGACGGCCAGGTTGTCACGGTCAAGGGGCCCAAGGGCACCCTTTCCCACACCGTGGCCGAGCCCATCATCGTCACCAAGGGTGAAGGTAATGAGCTCGAGGTTGCTCGTCCCAACGACGAGCGCGCGAACCGTTCGCTGCACGGCCTTTCCCGCACCCTGATCGCCAACATGATCGAGGGTGTCACCAAGGGCTACGAGAAGAAGATGGAAATCTTCGGCGTCGGTTACCGCGTTCAGGCCAAGGGTTCGAACCTCGAGTTCGCCCTCGGTTACAGCCACCCGGTGCCGATCGAGGCCCCGGCAGGCATCACCTTCGCGGTGGAATCGCCCACCAAGTTCTCGGTGTCCGGGATCGACAAGCAGAAGGTCGGTCAGATCTCCGCTGTCATCCACGGACTGCGTAAGCCCGACCCGTACAAGGGCAAGGGCATCCGCTACGCCGGCGAGGTCGTTCGCCGCAAGGTCGGAAAGACGGGTAAGTGATCATGGCGCAAACTGCTAACCAGAAGGCGAAGCGGATTCCGCTGGGCAAGGACGCTTCCACGAAGCGTCGCCTGTCGAAGACCCGCCGTCACTTCCGTCTTCGTAAGAAGGTCGAAGGCACCACCGAGCGTCCGCGCCTGGTGGTCAACCGCTCCGCGCGCCACCTGCACGCTCAGCTGATCGACGACTCGGTGGGCAAGACCATTGCCGCCGCTTCCTCGATCGAGGCCGACGTGCGTGCGCTCGAAGGTGACAAGTCCGCCAAGGGCGCGAAGGTCGGTCAGCTGATCGCCGAGCGTGCCAAGGCAGCCGGTATCGAGGCGGTCGTGTTCGACCGTGGTGGTCACGACTACCACGGCCGTATCGCGGCGCTGGCCGATGCCGCTCGTGAAGGTGGGCTGAAGTTCTGATGACTGCAATTTCTAACGGAAGGAACGTCTGATGCCGGGACGTCAGCGGCGTGACGGCGGCAGCGGACCCGCCGGACCTAACAGCAACAGCAACAGCAACGCCGGAGGCCCCGAGGGCAACCGTCGTGGCGGTGGCGATCGTCGCGGTGGCGGCGACCGTCGTGACAACGCGGCCGAGAAGAACCAGCTCGAGCGCGTCGTCGCGATCAACCGTGTCTCCAAGGTCGTGAAGGGTGGTCGTCGCTTCAGCTTCACCGCCCTCGTGATCGTCGGTGACGGCAACGGTCTGGTCGGCGTCGGCTACGGCAAGGCCAAGGAAGTTCCCGCGGCCATTCAGAAGGGTGTCGAGGAGGCTCGCAAGAGCTTCTTCCGCGTCCCGATGATCGGCTCGACCATCACCCACCCGGTTCAGGGTGAGGCGGCGGCCGGTGTGGTCATGCTGCGTCCGGCTTCGCCCGGTACCGGTGTGATCGCGGGCGGCGCGGCTCGCGCCGTGCTCGAATGCGCAGGCATTCACGACATTCTGGCCAAGTCGCTCGGTAGCGACAATGCGATCAACGTCGTTCACGCGACGGTTGCCGCGCTCAAGATGCTCCAGCGTCCCGAAGAGGTTGCCGCACGTCGCGGTCTGCCGATCGAGGATGTCGCTCCGGCGGGCATGCTGCGTGCGCGTGCAGGACAGGGAGCCTGACATGGCTGATCTCAAGGTGACCCAGATCAAGAGCACGATCGGTGCCAAGGCGAACCAGCGCGATAGCCTGCGGACCCTCGGCCTGCGGAAGATCCGCCAGTCGGTGGTTCGTGAGGACAACGCTCAGAACCGCGGTCTGATCAACGTCGTGCGCCACCTCGTAACAGTTGAGGAGGTCTAGACATGACCATCAAATTGCACCACCTGCGTCCCGCCCCTGGCTCCAAGACCGAGAAGACCCGTGTGGGTCGCGGTGAAGGTTCCAAGGGTAAGACCGCCGGTCGCGGTACCAAGGGCACCAAGGCACGCAAGAACGTCCCCGCGGCGTTCGAGGGTGGCCAGATGCCGCTGCACATGCGTCTGCCGAAGCTTCGCGGCTTCACCAACCGCTTCCGGGTCGAGTACCAGGTTGTCAACGTTGGCCGCATCGCCGAGCTGTTCCCGCAGGGCGGCACCATCGGTAAGGCCGAGCTGGTCGAGGCCGGCGCCGTTCGCAAGAACGAGCTGGTCAAGGTTCTCGGCGACGGCGAGATCGGTGTCGCCATCCAGGTGACCGCCGACAAGGTGACCGGCTCCGCCAAGGAGAAGATCACCGCAGCCGGTGGCACTGTCACCGAACTGGCCTGACGGTACTGTAGTCAGCAGCTGACACCGGACGAGTCGCGAGCTCGTCCGGTGTCACTGTTAGAGTTCCAAGTGTTGTCTGCCAAAGCTCGTCATCGGCTGACGATTCCACATGCTGTCCAGTGGTTCAGTCGCATGGCATGACCATGTCGTTCGCCAGGAGGATTTGTGCTTTCCGCCTTCGTATCGGCCTTCCGGACTCCGGACTTACGGCGGAAGATTCTCTTCACGCTGGGGTTGATCGCGCTGTACCGGTTGGGTGCCGCGCTGCCGTCCCCCGGTGTCGACTACCAAAACGTCCAGGAGTGCGTGAAGCTGGTCTCCGGCGGTGAATCCGCCGGTATCTACCAGCTCATCAACCTCTTCTCCGGTGGCGCGCTGCTGCAGCTGTCGGTGTTCGCGATCGGCATCATGCCGTACATCACCGCGAGCATCATCATCCAGCTGCTGACCGTCGTCATCCCGCGGTTCGAGGAACTGCGCAAGGAAGGCCAATCCGGCCAGACCAAGATGACGCAGTACACCAGGTACCTGTCGGTCGCCTTGGCGGTCCTGCAGGCCACCGGTCTCGTCGCGCTCGCCTCGCGCGGTCAGCTGTTGCAGGGCTGCAACGAGCCGATTCTCGCTGATACCAGCATTTTCGGCATGATCATCATCGTGCTGGTGATGACCGCCGGTGCCTCGCTGGTGATGTGGTTCGGCGAGCAGATCACCGAGCGCGGTGTCGGTAACGGCATGTCGCTGCTCATCTTCGCCGGTATCGCCGCGCGTATCCCGATCGACGGCAAGAACATCCTCGACACCCGTGGCGGCCTGGTGTTCGGCCTGGTGTGTGCCGCGGTGCTGGCGATCATCGTGGCCGTGATCTTCGTCGAGCAGGGTCAGCGCCGGATTCCGGTGCAGTACGCCAAGCGCGTCGTCGGTCGCAAGATGTACGGCGGTTCATCGACGTACCTGCCGTTGAAGGTCAACCAGGCCGGTGTCATCCCGGTGATCTTCGCGTCCTCGCTGCTCTACCTGCCGAACCTGATCGCGCAGCTGACCGGGTCGAGCACGGCAACGGAGCCGAGCTGGTGGCAGGAAGCCATCCAGAAATACCTGGTGAACCCGTCCAACCCGGTCTACATCGCGATCTACTTCGCGCTGATCGTGTTCTTCACCTACTTCTACGTCGCGATCACCTTCAATCCGGAGGAACGCGCGGACGAGATGAAGAAGTTCGGCGGCTTCATCCCGGGCTACCGGCCCGGTAAGCCGACCGCCGACTATCTGAACTTCGTCCTGAGCCGCATCACCCTGCCTGGCTCGATTTACCTCGGTCTGGTCGCCGTGCTCCCGAACCTGTTCCTCGACATGGGCAATTCGGGTGCGGTGGCGAACCTTCCGTTCGGCGGTACCGCGGTGCTCATCATGGTCAGCGTGGGTCTCGACACGGTCAAGCAGATCGAGAGCCAGCTGATGAATCGAAATTACGAAGGGTTCCTCAAGTGAGAGTTGTTCTGCTCGGTCCGCCGGGTGCCGGCAAAGGTACTCAGGCCGTCCTGCTGTCAGAGAAGCTGGGCGTTCCGCACATCTCCACCGGAGACCTCTTCCGCGCGAACATCAGCCAGCAGACCGCCCTCGGTCGCGAGGCACAGAAGTACATGGACGCGGGCGACCTCGTCCCCAGCGACGTCACCAATCGCATGGTCGAGGCCCGCGTCGGCGAGCCCGACGCCGCGAACGGTTTCGTGCTCGACGGTTACCCGCGCACGGTCGACCAGGCCGACGCGCTGAAGAAGATCCTCGAGCACAACGGCACCAAGCTCGACGCCGTGCTGTGCTTCGTGGTCGCCGAGGACACCGTGGTCGAGCGCATGCTCTCCCGTGGGCGCGCCGACGACACCGAGGACGTCATCCGCAACCGGCTGCGGGTCTACCGTGAGGAGACCGAGCCGCTGCTCGAGTACTACGACGGTCTGGTCGTGACCGTCGACGGTATCGGCGAGGTCGATGAGGTCAACGCACGGGCGCTCAAGGCGCTCGGACAGTAATCAGCGGATCGGAGTACTGAGGCCGGATGGTCTTCACCCGTAAGAAGAAGGTCGTGCCGTTTCGTTCGGCGGGCGAGCTGGATGCCATGCAGGCAGCCGGCGCGATCGTCGGTGCGACGCTGGTCGCCGTTCGCGCGGCGGCCAAGCCCGGCGTTTCGACGCTGGAGCTCGACGAGGTCGCCGAGGCGACGATCCGTGACGCGGGCGCTGTCCCGTCGTTCAAGGGTTATCACGGCTTCCCCGGCTCGATCTGTTCTTCGGTCAACGATCGTGTGGTCCACGGGATCCCCTCGGCGAGTGACATTCTCACCGAGGGCGATCTCGTGTCCATCGACTGCGGTGCCATCCTCGACGGCTGGCACGGCGACTCGGCGTGGACGTTCGGCATCGGCAACATCATCGAGGCCGATCACCTGCTGAGCGAGGCGACCAGGCTCTCGATGGAGACCGGCATCGCGGCGATGCTGCCGGGCAACCGGCTCACCGACGTCTCGCACGCCATCGAGCTGGGCACCCGCGCGGCCGAGCAGGCGCACGGTCGCAAGTACGGCATCGTCGACGGTTACGGTGGCCACGCCATCGGCCGCGAGATGCACATGGATCCGTTCCTGCCCAACGAAGGCGCGCCCGGTAAGGGCCCGCGCCTGGTGGTCGGGTCGGTGCTGGCGATCGAGCCGATGCTGACGCTCGGCACCACCGACACCAAGACCCTCGATGACGACTGGACCGTGGTCACCACCGACGGGTCGCGGGCCGCGCACTGGGAGCACAGTGTCGCTGTGACCGAGGACGGGCCACGCATTCTCACCCTGCGCCCGGAGTAGTCGTCCACGGCTTTTCGGTGAAGTAATCTTTCTAATCCGATCGGCTGTCGGTGTGATCCTGTATCTCTGAGTGATGAGATCTCGCATCGCGCTGGTCGCTTGCGCGGCTACGGCACTGCTCGCCGGTTGTGCCGAGCCGCCGCCGAACGCGCGCTATACGGGATCGGGCAACACCTACGGCACGGCGAACGCGGGTTTCGAGACCTGCATGGTGACCGACGCGGGCGGCGTCGACGACAAGTCGTTCAACGAATCCGGCTGGAACGGCGTGAAAGCCGCGATCGACGCCAACCCCGGTGTCTACGGCTCCTACCGCCAGTCCAACAGTTCCGCCGACTACGAACCCAACCTGCGAGCCTCGGCCGACGACGACTGCGATCTGGTGATCGGCGTCGGCGGCCTGATGGCCGAGGCGGTGGCACAGGTGGCAGGCGAGTATCCCGATCAGCGTTTCGCGATCGTCGACGCGCACGTCGAGTTGGACAATGTCTACTCGATGGAGTTCAACGCGGCCCAATCTTCTTATCTGGCAGGCTATCTCGCGGCGGGGATGTCCAAGACCGGTCGGGTCGCCACCTGGGGTGGCATGGAGATTCCCGCGGTGACCATTTTCATGGACGGGTTCGCCGCCGGGGTGGCCGGGTACAACGCCGAGCACGGTACCGCGATCGCCGTGCTCGGCTGGGACGTCGAAGACCAGAACGGCTCGTTCACCGGCAATTTCGACGACACGAGCGCGGGCCGCTCACTCACCGAGAACTTCATCGCCCAGGGCGCCGACGTGATCCACCCGGTCGCCGGGCCGGTCGGGATGGGCGGGGCCTCCGCCGTGCAGGACTCCACCGGGGTGTCCATGATCTGGGTGGATTCCGATGGCTACGAAGCGGTTCCGGAGTACAAGGACATCATGTTGTCCTCCTCGATGAAGGACATCGCCGCCGCGGTTCGCGTGGCGATCGACAATGCCTACGGCGAGGGTGTCATGGACGGCCGATACGTGGGCACCCTGAGCAATGCCGGGGTCGGGCTCGCGCCGTTCCACGATTTCGACGCGAAGGTGCCGGCGCAGCTGAAGCAGGAGCTCACCGACCTGCGGCGCGACATCGTCGACGGCAAGATCGTGATCGATTCCCCGGCCGCCCCGAAGCTGTAGAGGACACGCGCATGCGACTCGAAGTACAGGGATTGACCAAGGCATTCGGTGCGTTTCTCGCCGACGACAGCGTCGACCTGGTCGTCGAGCCGGGGCAGGTGCACGCGATCCTCGGTGAGAACGGCGCGGGCAAGTCGACGCTGATGAACATGCTGTACGGCATCCTCGAACCGACCAGCGGCCGGATCCTGATCGACGGCGAGCCGGTGCGGCTGCGATCGCCGGGCGATGCCATCGCCGCCGGAATCGGCATGGTGCATCAGCATTTCAAGCTCGTCGGGCCGTTCAGTGTCGCCGACAATGTGCAGCTGGGTCGTGAACATGTCAAGCGCGGGAGTCTGGACCGGGCGGCCGCGCGGCAGGCGGTGCTCGAGGTGTCGCACCGGTACGGTCTGGCGCTCGACCCGGACGCGATCTGCGAGGACCTGCCGGTCGGCGTGCAGCAGCGCGTCGAGATCGTGAAGGCGCTGTCGGGCAGGACCGATCTGCTGATCCTGGACGAACCGACCGCGGTGCTCACCCCGCCCGAAGTCGCCGAGCTGCTCGACATCATCCGCAATCTCACCGCCTCGGGGATGTCGGTGATCTTCATCAGCCACAAGCTCAAAGAGGTGAAGGCCATCGCGGACACGATCACCGTCCTGCGGCGCGGGAAGGTGGTGACCGAGGCATCGCCCGACGACAGCGAGGCCGAATTGGCGGCGGCGATGGTCGGGCGGTCGGTCGTGCTCACCGTGGATCGGCCGCAGGCGCAGCCGGGCGAGATCGCCTTGGACATCAAGGATCTGACGGTGCTCGGCGAGCGTGGGACGCCGATGCTCGACGGACTGAACCTGGCTGTGCGGGCCGGTGAGATCGTCGGGTTGGCGGGGGTCGAGGGCAACGGTCAGACCGAACTGGCCAGGGCGGTGCTCGGGATCGTCACGCCCGCCAGTGGCTCGGTGGAGATGGGTGGCACCCCGATCACCGGGTGGGCTCCGTACCGGCGGATCGTCGCCGGGCTCGGCTACATCCCGGAGGATCGGGGCCGCGACGGGCTGGCCGCCGATTTCACCGTCGCCGAGAACCTCGTCCTGAACCAGTACCGCGACAAACCGCTGTCCCATCGTGGCGTGGTCGATGCGGTGGCGGTGCGCTCGCTCGCCGACAAGGCCATCGCCGATTTCGACATCCGCACCAGAGGGCCGGGGGAGCTGGTGTCGGCGCTCTCGGGCGGCAATCAGCAGAAGGTGGTGATCGCGCGCGAATTCTCCAGGCCGCGTTCGGTTCTGGTGGCCGCGCAACCCACCCGCGGGGTGGATGTCGGTGCCATCGAGTTCATCCACCGTCGTCTGGTCGCCGAACGTGATTCGGGGACCGCGGTCCTGCTCATCTCCGCGGAGCTGGACGAGATCCTGGCCCTGTCCGACCGCATCGCGGTGATCCACAACGGGCAGATCGTCGGCGTCCTCGCCCCGGATACGCCGCGCGAGATCATCGGTCAGCTCATGGCAGGCCACCGTCCCGCAGATCCAGCCACCGCGAGCTGAGCTGTAGTCGTCGACCCCGAGGACATCCATGCCGAGTACGACCATCGAGCCGGACATCGACTCACCCGGCGAGCGTAAACCGGAAAAGCGCGATGTCGGCCGCACCTTCATCGGGTACCTGACCGAGGCCAACAGCGTGATGGTGACGATCTATTCGTTGCTGCTCGCCTTCGCGATCGGCGCGCTGCTGATCATCGTCTCCGACGCGGCGGTGCGGGGAGCCTGGGGCTATTTCTTCAACCGGCCCGCCGATGCGCTGAGCTTCTCGTGGCAGGCGGTGAGCACGGGATATCGCGACATGTTCGAAGGCGCGATCATCGACTTCGGGCGGCTGCAAGAGTATTTCGACGGTGATGCCACGCTCGCCCAGGTGCTGCGGCCGATCTCGGAGACGCTCACCTACGCGACCCCGCTGATCTTCACCGGACTCGCCGTCGGCCTGGCCTTTCGGGCCGGGCTGTTCAATATCGGCGGGCACGGCCAGTTCATCTTCGGCATGCTCGGCGGCGTGATCGTCGGGTTCGCGCTCGACCTGCCGCCGCTGCTGCATGTGCCGCTGGCCCTGCTCGCGGGTGCGCTCGGCGGTGGCCTGCTCGGTGCCATCCCCGGTGTGCTCAAGGCGAAAACCGGTGCGCACGAGGTCATCTCGTCGATCATGCTGAACAACATCGCCACCTATTTCCTGCTCTGGGCGTTGGGCACCACGTTCATCCATTCGACGACCTCGCAGGAGCTGGTCTCCAAGCAGGTGGACTTCTCCGGCCGACTGCCGCGGCTGCTCGGGTGGGCCGGATCGGGGCTGCGGGTGAGCGCGGGGCTGTTGCTGGGGCTGGCGCTCGCGGCCGGAATCTGGTGGCTGCTGCGCAAATCCACCTTCGGGTACCGGATCCGCGCGGTCGGCGCCAATGCCCACGCGGCGGCGACGGCGGGCATCGATATCGGGCGCACGTTCATCACCACGATGGGGGTGTCGGGCGGGCTGGCCGGGTTGGGTGGTGCCGCGCTGGTGCTCGGTCTGAATCCGTACACGGTCAACCCGGGCTCGGTCGCGGAATTCGGGTTCGACGGGATCACCGTCGCGCTGCTGGGGCGGGCGCATCCGGGCGGCATCGTGGCCGCGGCACTGCTGTTCGGTGCGCTGAAATCGGGCACGCTGCACATGCAGCCCGCCATCCCGGTCGAGATGTCCACGCTGTTGCAGGCCGTGATCGTGCTGTTCGTCGCGGCGCCCGCGTTGGTGAAGACCCTGCTGCACCTGCGCACACCGCGCGGTGGCCTCAACACTCTGGAAGCGAGGGGCTGGTGAGTACCACCACCGCGTCACCGGTCGTCACGACCGAAGCCACCCGGCACAGTGTGGGCGGGGCGGTGCTCATCGTGCTCGGTATCGGTCTCGGCGTCCTCGGGCTGTTGTTCATCGACGGCGGACGAACGACCACCTACCGGTTGGATCAGACCACCGAGAGCAGTTGGACGGTCGGCACTCTCACCGTTGTGCTGATCCTCGGTGTCCTCACGGTGGTGCTCGGCGGTGTGCTGCTCGCCCGGCCGCTCTCGCGGCGAGCGCACGGGGTGATCGTGGGCGTCGCGGTAGCCGCGCTGGTGATCGCCGCGCTGTCGTGGGTGGTGACGCCGGGTGTCGGCTTTCCGGTGGAGTTCGTGCTGGCCTCGACGTTGTTCCTGGCGCTGCCGTTCATCTTCGGCGCACTCTCCGGTGTGGTCTGTGAACGTTCGGGCGTGATCAACCTCGGCATCGAGGGACAGTTCCTGGCGGGTGCGTTCACCGCGGTGCTGTTCGCCTCGATCACCGACAACCCCTACCTCGGAATTCTGGCCGCGGTGCTCAGCGGCATGGCATCGACGCTGCTGCTGGCCTGGCTGGCGACCCGCTTCGAGGTCAACCAGCTGGTCACCGGCGTCATCCTCAACCTGCTCGCGCTCGGGCTGACCGGCTTCCTGTTCGAGCGGCTCATGCGCATGGACCATTCGCTCAACGAGCCGAGCACGGTGCCGCGCATCGGCGAGTTCCTCCACGACATCGGCCTCGGTTTCCTGACCGGCATCCCGGTGCTTGGCCCCGTGCTGTTCGACCAGAACCTGTTCGTCTATGTCGCGCTGGCCTGCGTGTTCGGGCTGTCGTACCTGCTGTTCCGCACGCGATGGGGCCTGCGCACGCGTGCCGTCGGCGAGCATCCGGCCGCAGCCGACGCCGCGGGCATCGACGTGAACCGCCTGCGCTTCTGGAACGTCACCTGCGCCGGCGCCCTGTCGGGTTTCGGCGGCGCCTTCTTCACCATCGCCAACAATGTGGGGTTCAGCAAGAACATGACCGCCGCGCTCGGCTTCGTCGCGCTGGCGGTCATGATCGTCGGCCGCTGGAAGCCGATCGGCGCCCTGCTGGCCGCTCTGCTGTTCGGCTTCTCCAGTGCACTGGAACGCTTCCTCAACACCATGCCGGGCAACCCGATCCCCACCGAATTCCTCGGCATGCTGCCCTACGTGGTCACCCTCGTCGTGGTCGCCGGCTTCATCGGAAAGGCCGTTGCTCCTGCGGCTGACGGCATCCCGTACCGGCCGGGCGACGAGTAGTCAGCCTTCCAGCAGGACGGTGATCGGGCCGTCGTTGGTGAGTTCGATCTGCATGTGGGCGCCGAATTTTCCGGTAGCCACGGTGGCGCCCAGTTCGCGAAGGGTTTCGGCGAAGGTATCGACGAGGGGTTCGGCGAGGGGGCCGGGGGCGGCGGCGTTCCAGGAGGGGCGGCGGCCCTTGGCGGTGTTGGCGTAGAGGGTGAACTGGCTGACCACCAGGATGGGGGCGTCCAGGTCGGCGGCGGAGCGTTCCCCGTCGAGGATGCGCAGCCGGTATGTCTTGTCGGCCAGGGCTTTCGCGATGGCTTCGGTGTCGGTGTGGGTGGCGCCGACGAGGCAAGCAGGCCGTGGGGGACACCTGCCGCCGCCGGGTCGATGCGCCCGACCACCTGATCGTCGACGCTCACCTGGGCGCTGGTCACACGCTGTAGCAGTACTCGCACAGGCACCGATCATGCCGGGTGAGTGTGCTCCGCGGATTCCGGGGCGTCTCATCCCGCATCAGCAGCGTGAGATATTCACCGGTGCGAATACCACGGGTCGGCTTTCGCTGTGACGGGTCAGTTCTTGCCGAAGAAGAGGATATTCGGGCCGTAGTCGGTGAGCGGGGCCTTCTCCGCGGCCTGGCGGATGCCCGCACCGGGGAGCTCGGTGACCTTGGCGAACATCTCGGCGTTGCCGAAGGCCGCTCTGACCTGGGTTTCGGAGGCGTAGTCGGCGCCGTAGTCGGCCAGGGTCGCGAAATCCAGCGGGGCCAGCGGGGCGTCGAGGGGTGCCTGACCGGCGGGCCTACCGAGAGCGGCGTATTGGGTCGCGATGCCGTTGTCGTAGACGCACAGTTCGTAGGAGATCTTCTCGATGGTGGCGACGGTGAGGACCGGCCATTTCATCGAGAGCGCGACGGCGAGCGGGTGTTTGCCGAGCGCACCGATTTCCCAGTTGAGGCTCTTCACCGAAATCCAGCTGCCGGAAGACTTTTCGACGAGCACCACATCGGCACCGAGCTGCGTGTCGAGGTTGGACTTGGGTTCCTTGACGCCCCAGTGCTTATCGTGCACACCGGCGAATCGTCCGGCGTCGACCGGCTCCGCACCGTCCTGGGCGTACGCGGCGACGATCGCGGCACGTACCTGATCGAGTGCGTCCGGCGCCGAGCAACGGACGGCGATCGCGCCGTAGGTCGCCGAGATCTCCACCGGCCGTGACGGCGGCTCCGGCATCGCCCCAGCCGCAAGAGGTTTGAGGCCGACGAGCGCCAGCCGCCAGTTGATCTCGTCGATCGTGGCAAGGTCGCCACCCGACTGGTACAGGATCT
The DNA here is from genome assembly GCF_042719655.1 of Nocardia sp. NPDC058518. Taxonomy (NCBI): domain Bacteria; kingdom Bacillati; phylum Actinomycetota; class Actinomycetes; order Mycobacteriales; family Nocardiaceae; genus Nocardia; species Nocardia sp. NPDC058518. The sequence continues at coordinate 115,424 of NZ_JBHXNJ010000011.1, read as the reverse complement.
GCTGCTGGGTCAGCCGCCCCGCGCGTTCCAGGGTCTGCGCGCCCAGTTTCATCAGTGCCTGCGTGGTCTTGACCGTGAGATCCAGTTCCTCGACCCGGGTTTCGCGCAGTTTCGCCGTACTCGCGGTGGTGGTCACCTCGGAATACAACGTGCGATAGCTCGCGATGGCCTGCTTGCGCGAGCGCCCCACCATCAGGGTGCGCAGCAACGTGCTCAGGCTCGCCAGGTACTTGCCCGGCTGTTCGGAAGCGCGCGCGTACATCGCCGCCCGAATCCGCACCGCCGACTCGCCCGCCGCCACCGCCGCGTCATGATCGAGCCGCATCAACCACACGCCGCACTTGGACAACCCGTCGGCGCACATGGCCGAGACATCCGGGTAGTCCTGCGCCACCTGCCGATACGCCGAACAGGCACTGCGAATGGTGTTGGTCGCGAGCTGGCGATGCCCGACCAACCGGGTCGCCTGCTCGAACAACCGCAACGCGTCCTGCAACGCACCCGCGTATTCGTAGGAGACGTACCCGCCGACCAGCCAGTGCAGCCGGATCGCCACCGCTTCCTGCGCGGGCTCCAGCGCCTCCGCCGTGCGATCGCGCCCCGACGGATCATCCCTCGTCGTCAGCAAGCCCTGCGCCAGCTCGGTCAACGACCCGGCCAAGCGCAGGAAATCGTCGGCGTGCTGGCTGCGGGTGTTGGCGCGATTGGCTGCCACGCGCCGTTCGAGGCCGCTCAGGTCGGTCATGAGCAGTTCCATCGCGACGTCAACCCGATCCCCATCGTTCGTTCATTCATGGCCGTCGGACGGCCGCCAGCGCTTCGATCGAGTCTGTCACAAATCGGTGTCGGCCGTCGGATCGTGGTCAGATTGCCGATGCTCCGCTCGTCCGGCGAACGGGGGCGTTGCCACGTTCCGACGCGGGCGGCGTCGTGTGGCTGGTTCGACCGGGCGCCGGAGTCGGTGCGCGGTGCCGTCGAACAGCTGTGGCCGAAGATGACAGATGTGAAAATTCGTGGTGGCCGGAAAAGGTTGGGGCTGGGCATATTCCATTGCGGTGGCTAAGCTTCGAAGGTTCCGGTCCGAGCGAGATGGGCCGCGTTGGCGTTGGCGTGCACCGAGGAGCTAGGCGTGGGTGAGAAGACTCCGTTTGATGGGGCGGCGGGTAAGGCGAGCATCAGAATCGAGACCGGCGCCGCGCTCCAAGCAGCCAACGCCTGCCGCGATGTCATCGCCGTACTGAAGGGGTGCCAGGCCCTGCTCGCGCCCGGCGCGCTCAACAACTATTCCGTCGACGCGATCGGTGGCGACGACGTCCACGCGAAACCGTTGAAGGACAGGTTCATCGAGGAGACCCGGCAGGCGTCGGACTCGGTCGGCCGGTTCATCGACGCGCTGCACGACATGGGCGACATGTTCAAGGCCGCAGGCGCGGTGTACACCGGCAACGACAAACTGTCGGCCGGCGACCTCGAGGCGCTGAAGAACAAGAAGAACGAGCTCAGCGGCGTATCGACCTCGCCGGGCGCGGCGAACCTGAAAGACGTCATCGGTAAGGCGCCCGCGTATCTGCCGCCGCATTATCAGACCCCCGGCGGCAACTACACGGTGCACGACGACGATATCGACGTCGCCAAGAAGCCGACGCTGCCCGCCAAGGCGGAGCCCGAGGACGTCTTCAAAGCTCACGCCCGCGAACCGTCGAGCATGAGCTGGAAAGACCTACAGAACCTCGGCAGGCGAATTCAATGGGGACAGGTATCGGCCGAGGTGCCGACCTGGAAAGTGCTGGCCGACCAGGTAGAAGCGGTGGGCACGAAGTTCCAGACAGCCATTCGCGCAATCACCACGTCGAATTGGGAAAGCAAGGGCGGTGACGCCGCCTTCACCGCGGTGCAAGGGTTCGTCGCATCGCTCGGTTCGCTGCGACAGGGCTTCCTGATGATGCACGGGGCGCTGCAGTACACCGTCGACTTCCTGCACGCGACCGCCGCGTCCATGCCGGTGCCCGCGGACGGCGAAACCTGTGACGACGTCGGCGAAGTGCAGGATCTGTACAAGAAGCACTATTACGACGGCTTCGACGAAGTGCAGAAGATGTACCCGGTGGCCGCTGAGCCGACGGTGCCAAAGGGCGCGCTCGGCCCGCCGCCGCCGGAGAAGAAGAAGGAAGAGGAAGACCCGCGCAAGCGCGACGACGGTACGGGCAACGGCGGCGGTAACCAGGGTGGCGGCAATCAGGGTGGCGGCAGCAAGGGCGGTGGTAGTCAGGGTGGCGGCAATCAGGGCGGCGGCAACGACGATGCCCTGAAGGCCCAGCGTGAGGAGCTGGCCAACCAGAAGTCGGAGCTGCAGAAGCAGCGCGAGCAGCTCACCGAACAGCAGCGGCAGTTCCAGGAACAGATCAATCAGAACAAGTCCGGTGCTGGTCAAGGCGGTGCCGGTCAGACGGGTGGCGGCGGCAGTACCGGTGCGGGCGGCGCCGGTAGTTCGGGCTCCGGCGGTTCCGGCAGCAAGGGTTCCGGCGGCGCTGGTTCCGGGGGCACCGGTTCCGGTAGCTCCGGTTCTACGAGCGGTTCCGGTGGCAGCCCGGATATGTCGTCGATGATCTCCGCGATCACCGGCATCGTCTCCTCGGTCACCCAGGCACTGCCGAGCGTCATCGAGGCGCTGTCCAGCATCGACCTGAGCGGCGCCACCCCGGATCTGAGTCAATTGACGCAGGCGCTCGGCCAGTTCCCCGACCTGCGGGCGGCGATCTCGGACTCACCCGAATTCGCCACGCTGATGGCCGAGCACCCCGAACTGGTGACGGCCGCGCGCTCGGTCGGGCTGACGGTGGACGACGTGACGCCGATCGCGGCCCCCGCCGCCGGGTTGGCAACGGGCGAGCCCGCGACGGCGTCGGTCGGCGCGGCGGCCTTCCCCCGCGCCGCGCTGCCGGACTTCAGCAATCTGGGGTCACTCGGCGACATCGTCGCGCCGATCGTGGCCGCCGGCGCGGAGGTCGTCGCACCCGAGATCCCGGAATTCGCCGAGGCTTCCGGTGATGTCAAGGGCGTCGGTGTGGAGAGCCGCTCATGACCGGACGGTGGGAATTCACCGACGTCGAATTCCACGTGCTGTGGCAGCGCCTGGTCCGTGCGAGTATGCCGCGCCCGCTCACCTTCGTGACCGAGGTCCAGGACTCGAACGTATTCGAGCACATGAAGCACGATGCGTGGCTGCGGGTGAGCGAGATGATCGACGGCGAATTGCAAACCGCCATCGATGTGCTGGCCAAGCCCCAGGTCTATGTGCGATTGCGCGGGTGGCACGACCGCGCGTCGGAAGACCCGAACTACATGATCAAGGCGCGGGCCGCCCGATCGGGCGCGCACGGCTACCTGGTGTACCAGAAGCCGGGTATCACCTCCTGGCACAGCTCCGGGTACATCGTGGCCGAATGCGGTCCGCACGGATTGGCCGAGGCGATCGCCGCGCGCATACCGGACCTGGCGGCGGGCAAGTCGGGGATCATCCCGCTCGTCGGCGGACAATCGACCGGCAACGATCATCTGGAGGCGCGACCCTCGATGATCTTCGAGGAGGCCGACACCGGGATCGCCACTCGCAGTGCGGCTTTCTTCGAGATCGAGGCCGAACGGACCGGGGTCATCGAGGTCCTGCAGAACCAGTCCATGTTCGGTTCCCGCGGCATGGAGCGTGACATCATCCTCTGGCGCGACCTACCGGGTGACGGACGGTACGCGATCGAACTTCCGTCCGATGAACCGGAGGCCGAACCGGCGACCCGGCGACTGTTGGCCGACAAGATCGATCGGTCCGTCACCAGGATGATGGAACGGGTCGAGGCGCACTGGGAAGCCAGCGCGTGAACACACGATTCATGTTGCTGTAACGAAGGATTCGCTTGCGGCAGGCAGTCTGTTGCGTAGGCGAACGAGATGTGGTGTGCTCGGCGCACCCGGGTTGGAAGGATGAGGACGCGATGGCCCCGAAACTCGAGTTCGATGCCGACCTCTTCCGTGCTGCCGCGCAGAAGTCGGATGCGGTGCACGACAAGATCGAAGCGGTGTTGTCGACACTGAAGTCCGCGATCGACGGCCGCGACGGCTGCTGGGGTGACGACACCCTCGGCTCCAACTTCGCCAACGGGCCCGGTGGCGACGACGGTTACCTGAAGATGAAGTCCAGCACCACGATCAACGCGAAGGCGATGGCCGACGGGATGGGCAAGTTCTCCGAGGGCCAGACCGACGCCGCGGAGAAGATCGACAAGATGGAGCACGGCAACCGCGACGGTTTCAGCTGAGCGGGCGGGCGTAGTCATGAGCAATGAACAGGCCAAGGCCGATCTCGCCGACATCATCGACGGTGTGCAAGAGCAGATGCGCGCGGTGGCGCGCATTCAGCAGGCGCGCGCCGAAATCACCGCCAGCGCAACGGTTCGTCGGCGCGTCACGGTCACCGTGAATGCCGACAACAAGATCATCGAGACGAAGTTCGGCGCCGATATCGAAGACCTCGGGTACGCCGAGATCGCGAAGGCGGTCACCGAGGCGGCCCAGCAGGCCAGCGGCGAGGTCGCGCGCAAGGTGGCCGAGCTGATGACACCGTTCCAGGAGCAGCGCGCCCGTATGCCGAAGATCTCCGACCTCGTCGAAGGGATGCCGGACTTCCGGATTCCGGGCACCGTCGAGGCGTCGATGGCACCGCCCGAGCAGCGCCGGGACAACCGAGAAGATCCGACGCGGCGTGAACGTGGCAGTGCTGCGACGGATTCGAGCTGGTGACGTAACTTCGCATGGCGCTCGAGCTTCCGTCTGGGCTGGAATGGCTCAAATACATCGTCGGCATGGAATGGCCCCACGGCAATGAAGACGACATGTGGGCCATGGCCGGTGACTGGGCCACCGCCGCCGACGGCCTGCGCGAGATCCTCGACGATATCGACGCGGCCAAAGCCGCTGCGCTGAAGGCATATCCGGTCGGCGACGGCGTCGACGACATGATCACCGCCTTCGACAGCATGCGGACCGGTGATCAATCGCTGGAGAAGCTGGCCGAATTCTTCGATCAGGTCGGCGAGACCGTGAACTCGACCGGTACCGAGATCGAGTACACGAAGCTGATGTTCTACTCGTCGCTGGCGCTGCTGGCGGCGGAAATCATCGCGGCGTGGATTTTTCCGCCGACCGCGCCCGCCATCGAGGCTCTGGCCATCAGCATCACCCGCGTGGTGGTGCGGCTGATCGGCGAACGGGCCGCCGCCTGGATCATTCGCAATGTCGCGCGGTTCGCCGCGACAAAGATCGTCTCCTTCATGGCCAGGCACGTCCTGATCGACACGGTGCTCGGCACCATGCAGGAACTGATGATCCAGCAGTACCAGGTCGACAAGGGGCACCGTAAGGAGATCGACTGGAAGCAGGTCGGTTCCACGATGGTCAGCTCGGCGGCCGGTGGCGCCGCGGCCGGACCGTTCGGCGGTTGGCTGGGTAACCGGCTCGGCGCGGAGATGAAGCCGATGCTCAAGGGCGCCATCACCGGCGTCGGCGCGGGCATCATGGGCACGATCGGCGGCATGGGCGGCCAGTTCGCGTGGGATGTGGCCGACGGCGGCCTCGATCAGGCGCTCAACAATCTCGGCAACGCGTTGACCGACCCGCTGCAGTGGTCGGCCGGTGTGACCAACGGTGCGATGTCGGGCGCCAACAGCGCCGCGGCGAACGCGGCCTGGAACAAGATGAATCCGGGGCTGTTCAACCGGCCCGCCTTCGAGCCGCGTCTGGCCGGATTGTTCGGTCCGGACGCGAATCTCGGTGGTTTCGGGCGTGACGGCGGCACCGGCGACGGTGACGGCGAGGGTGACGGCAGCGCCAACCGGCCCGACGACGGGTCGGGCGCGCAGAACCGCGGTGACAACCGGTCCGACGACGGCACGCTCAACACCGGTGAGGGTGGCACCGGCGATCAGTCGATGCGTCCCGCCGGGTCCACCGACAACACCGGCGAAGCCGAGGGTGACAACACGCCCGCCCGAGGCGAAAACGACGGGCGCGCACAGCAATCCGAGGACAACACCGGTCAGGGCGGTGGCGGCGGTACCCGTCAGGAGGGTCGGGCCGAAGGGCAGACCGACGCCGGTGGCCGCTCGGAGGGTGGCGCTCGGGCCGACGGTGGGGGGCAGGCCGACCGGTCGACCGATACTGGTGCGTCGCAGTCGGATTCGGCACCGCAGAGCCGGGCGGAAGTGTCCGAGGGAGCGAGCAGCGCGGCCACGTCGGGCGAGCACGGCAGCAGGATGGACACCACGTCGTCGGATTCGACGTCGACTCGCGATACCAATGTGGCGCCGGTCGCGGCCCAGCAGGGTGCGCCGCAGACCACGAACGCGCCGCAGAATACGAACGCGCCGGGCCAGTCGCCGGCGCAGCAGACCAATACGCCCGGTCAGCAGGGGCAGTCCCCGGCGACCGGTCAGCAGGCCAATACCACCCCGCAACAGTCGAATTCACCGGCCGACCGGTCGCAGCCGACCAACTCGCCCAGCGACACGCGTCAGCCCAACGCCGCACCCGCGCGCGCCGCCGGACCCGAGATCCGCGCCGGGGTCGACGCCGCCCAGCCGCGCGCCGGTGCCCCCGACGCGCGCACGACCGTCGCGGGCGACGGCTCGACGGCCCGTCCGTCGGTCGCCTCGCGCGCCGAGGTAGCCGGTATCGCCGACACCACCAGGTCGAACGAACACAGCGGCGTCCGCGCCGAGCACGCCGCGACCGAGGCGCCGAGGGCCGTGACGACCGACACCACCGCGACGCAGGATGTGAGATCCGAAGCGGCCGAGCCGGTTTCGGATCGGAACCGCGCCGACGTCGACGCCGAGGCCGTGCCGCCCGTCGTCCCCATCGCGACCCCCGATGCCCCGTCGGGTCGTCGCGCCGAGCCCGCGGGCCAGAACCGCAACCGCGATACCGGCGACGACCGCGGGTCCGACGACCAGCGTGACCAGTCCGACGACCTCGGTAAACGCGATCGCCCCGAGGACACCCGCGATCAGTGGCGCGACAGCGAGGGCAACCTCCCGGTCTACGACGACTTCCTGCCCAACGGCGAAGGCGTGGTCCATCGTCCGCACAGCACCTCGATCGGTGACGACCCGGCCACCCACAACGTGCGCGAGAACCTCCTCAACGAGGGCGAACACGATGTGATCCTGCACGGCAGCGCGGACGGCAGCCCGATACCGGGCAACCGAATCCCGACCCACCCCGAGCAGATCGTCCAGGCGATCCTCAACAACCCGGACTACCAGCCCGGCACGCCGATCCGCCTGATGTCCTGCCACAGCGGCAATTCCGCGGGCTGGGCCCAGTACGTCTCCGACCGCCTCGGCGTCACCGTTCGCGCCCCCGACGGCGTGGTCGGCACCGAACCCGTCCCCGGCTCACCTGCCATCTTCAAGAACCCGACAACGAAGTGGCAGACCTTCGAGCCCGCCGCGGACATGCGCGTCAACCCCGGCGACAGCCGCGACGCCATCCCGGCCCTGCGCCCGGACAACGACTTCTCGCCGGACACCGAGTGGCGGCACGGACTAGGGGACCTGGTCTCGGCAGGTGATCGATCCGATCCGAACTCGATGTGGATGGGCGACGACGGCCCGCCGCCCAGTAGTTACTTGCAGCCGAGCCCGGGGACCGATGGGGTGCCGCCCCAGCTGAACGGTGACGGCGACATGGTCCAGCGGCTCGGTGAGCTGTCGTTGGACGATCCGCGTGTGCAGGTCGAGGGTGATCCACCCGCGATCACGTCTGTCGACGGTATCCCCATCGACGAGTACAGCGATCGGCTCACGAACGAGCGCGCGTTGCAGTTCGCCGAGCAGGGCGCTCGCTACACCGAGCTCAGCAAAGAGGTCGCCGCCGCGGCGAAGGTCAGGGAGACGGCCGAGAAGGCGTTGAAGAGCGCCGACAAGGCGGTGAGCAACGCGGACGGCACACTGCGGAAGGCGGCGAGCAACCTCGATGAGGCGCTGGCCGGCGGCGACCAATCGCGGATCGACACGGCTACCGAGGCACACGAGCGAGCTGTCACACGCAGCGATGCCGCGAACCGGGCGCAGGAGGCTGCTTTCGACCGGTTCCATGACGCCGCGAATGCCGAGGCGGCGCGGCGTGATCTGCTCGCCGCGGCGCTGGCGGACGGCACCGCGCACAACCCGAAGACCAGAGGCACCGTCACCTCGATCACCATCGACCGCTTGACCGGCCGGGTCTACGAAGGAGCCAACGGATTCGAGAATCGAATCCCGGTGTCCGACCTGCAGCCGGCGATCGTCGACAACATTCGCCGGACCGGTGCCGATCCGGACGAGCTGTTCGCGGCACCGCAGGGCGATCACGATCGGCTCGCCTACCCGCACTACGGCAGCCCGATCGAACACGCCGAGGTCCGTGGGACGAACATGGCGCTGCAGGATCGGGCCGCCGACAACGAGCGCGCCGGTCGCGAGCTGTATCCGACCGGTCGTGATGGCTTGGACTCGATCCTCAACACCCCGTACTACCCGGAGGGCACCCCGGGCAACAGAGAGTCCACCGGTCCGACACCGTCACCGTGTTGCGCGAACTGCAGCCGCACGGTCGCGGGCACCGAAAGTACCGCGGGCCATCTGCGCGGACATGATGGTGCCCACCCGACGGGCGCCGTCGCCGATGGTGATACCCGGCGCCATGTGGTCTCGCCGTTCCCGCCGGACTCGAATATGGCGCACGTGGTGCCCGACACCAACGGCAGCGCCGCGACCCCGAGCCAGGACCCGCACCGGATCGGTCAGCTGACACCGGCGGCCACACGCGTCACCGACGGCGTGATCACCGAGATCAACGGCCGCTCGCCCGACGACTTCACCCGCGACCTCGCCAGGAACCGTGCGGCCGAGCACGAGGAGGTCAAGCGCGACCTGGTCAAGGCCGCCACCGACAACCTCGCGAAGAAGCTGCCTGCGCTGGAAGCGGCACAGCGGAAGTTCGACGACGCGGACGAGGCTCATCGGGCCAAGCCGACCAAGGGCACCGAATCCAGCCGCGACGGGCACCAGAACAAGCTCGACAACGCGCAACGGGAAGTCGACGCGGCGCAAGCGGCTCTGGACGCGGTGAACGCCACCTTCGGCCGGAATGGTTCACACATCGCCATCGTCGTCGACCCGGTCTCCGGTCGGGTGTACGAAGCCGCCGTCGGCGACCGCACCCCCGAGCAGGTGACCGCGCAGCTGCGTGAACTCGCACTCTCGGAACGGACACCGGAACAGTCTCGGCTCGACCCGGACGGCGACGCGTTGCATTCGGCGACGCACGATTCCGAGGCGGGACCGTTCCATGAATCGGGCGGAGCGCGTCGACCGGCACAGATGTTCGACGACGATCTACAGAGCGCGTGGGCCGCCGAAGCCTACGACCTCTTCCGGGCCACCGACGGCGATATCGACGCCATGGTGCGGGCACTGGCCGACGTCGAGCGGGGCGATGGGTCAACAGGTTTCACGCGGGCCGAGATCGAGCAGGTCAAGCGGCATCTGTTCATCGAGGAGCACCCGCTCACCGCGTACGACGATGACGGCAATGCGATCGGTTTGGTGAACCGGCGCTACGACGCCGATGCCGATATCGCCGAGGCATGGATGCGGATGGCGCTCGGCACCGCGCGGCCCGACGACATCGTTCTGCTCGAGCACGAGGTGGCCGAGTCCAACTACTATCGCGACAACCCCGGAGCCTCCTATCGGCAGGCTCACGAGTTCGCCAACGAGAGCTTCAACTGGGAGTCGCTGCACCCGGTGCCGCGATCCGGCGAGAACCTGAACAATTGGAGGTCGGAATTTGGCGATGTTCCTGAGGTTCCGACTAGCGTCGGAGACCCCGACGGAGGCGACCTACCAGTTCGGGGGAGCGGAGAACCTGGACCGCTCCCTGACAATTCAGCTGCCGGACTACCACGTGAAAGTGGCGGACGAGCGGATGGACCGGATGGCGATCAAGGTCGCGGGGAAAGCGATAACCCAGCACCGCAAGGACGGGACCTGGATCAAAGCCGGCAATCATCAGGCCTAGACGATTCGCCCCAGTGGATGGGCGAGGACGAGCCGGATCAGCCCAGCCACGGGGGTGAGCAGCGCGAGGTTCGGGTCCGGGTCGGTGACGACGGGGAGATCGTCTCGCTGCATGTGCGGCTCGAGGACGGTCGCTGGGTGGTCGCCGAGGCCGCGGATCTGCCACAGACACCGGCGGACTCGGATGAGCAGGCCCCGAAGCGGGGCCGATTGCGGCAGTTGGTCGACATGCTCAACGACGGCTACCAAGGGCTGAACCTGAAGTATCCGTCGGGGTCGGGGATCGATGGCCTCGGGCAGACCGCGCTGCGCGACGGCGTCACGGACGCACCGGTGCTGTTCGATCCGCCGCAGCAGCAGCCGCAGCCGGTCAGTCCGCCGCCGGACGGCCCGGAGTTGCGGCCGCCGCCGGAGGGCGCGGGTGATCCGGCGCTGAATGTCGCGCGCATCGGTAAGGAAGGCGCGACGGTTTGGCAGAACCGGGAGGATCTGCCACTGGTCGGCCGGTTCATGGGTCGCATGCAGGACGTGGCGGGTGAGTACCACCCGGTCATGAATCCGGACGGTTCCGAGTATCGGCCGTGGATCACCGAGGCGGACCCGCTCGCGGTGCGCGATCAGGTGATCAGCGACATGCGGGCGCAACGTCTCGACCGTGACGAGGCACGCGCGATTCTGGAAGAGCTGTTCGGCGTCGCCGACGCGGAGCTGCGTCAGGAGCTCATCGACAGTCTCGAGTTCAACAATCTCGTCGACTTCGACGAGGCCCGCGCGCTCGAGGAAGCACCACCGTACGACCCGGCACGGCCCGAACTCGACGGTCCGCCGCCGGAGGGCGAGAGCCTGACCGACATGGCCGATCGGCTCGGCTTCCGGCTCGACGACGAGAGCCCGGAGGCGCTGCGGCGCGCGATCACCGAGCAGACCCATCGGGTGCTGCGCGAGGTGTCCGAGATCGCGGGGCTCGCCGCTGCCGCCGCGCGTGCCGACGAGGAGCAGAGCAGGCCCTACCTGCGGCCGGACCAGAGCCTCGACGAGCCGGGCACCAACGCGCTCGACACCGTGCCCGACGGAATCGACCCGCGCAGCACCGAACTCGACGAGTACGACGGCCTGTTCGGCCCCGACGAACCACGGCCGACGCTGTTCGGTGATACCTCCTCGCCGCGCGCTGTCCCGTTCGCCGACGAGGTGTCCTTCGACGACAAGAACCCGATGGGCCGGTTCCTGCGCGACCTGGTCGTCGCGTTCGAGGGCCGCACGGTCCTGCGCGACTACGACGGGATCGCCAACGGCGCCGACCAACTGCCCGAATGGGGCAACATCGCCGACGCCATCGAGCTCGGACGCGACCAGGGCACCCCGGCCTACTTCGAGAACGCTTTGCGGCGCGACCAGCTGCGCGACGAATTGTCCAGTTGGGCAACGATGCTCGGTGCTGATCTCACCCAGCTCGGCGGCGCCGACCTCGACCGCACCATCGGAGACCTGCGTGCGGCGGCGCAGCAGCGAGCCCAGGATCTGGCGGCTTTCATCGCCGCCGCCGAGCCGGTGCTGCGCGCCGACACCGACGAACCCATCAGTCACGCCTACAACGATCAGGTCGCCCGCTTGCCGGGGCCAGATGGTCAACCGGACCGGCTGGTGGTCACCGACGGCCCGCTCGACCGGGCACAGGCGCTGGCTCGCGTTCTCGATGCCAATCCCGATGTGGCGCAGCGACTTCGGGACGGTGAGCTGACCCTCGACTTCCGGGAGACCCGCAGCGACGCCGACGGCAATGTGCACCTGGATCCGGTGCCGACGCCGCAGGTCCATCACATCGACAGCACGATCGCGGGCGCCGAGGTCAAGGTGACCATGGTTCGCGACGGGGACGGGCAGTGGCATCCGGTCCAGGCCGATCCCGCACCGCCGCCGCTGACCCGCCAGGAGATGCGCGCCGAGATCGACAGGCTGGCAGGCGAACTCGACCTTCGGCCCGCCCAGATGCACCCGGCCGCGCTCGGCCCCGCCCTCGACAGCCTCGCCATCGACAACGCGGTGCGGGCTGGACAGATCGAAGCGCTGGCCGACTACACCCGCCAGATGCGCGAGATCGAGACGTTCAACGCGGTCAGCGACGCGCGCGGCCAGCTCGCGGCGCGACTCCGGCTGTCCGAGGCCGACTTCACCCCGCGACGCGTCGCCGAGGCACTCGTCAAGCGGTGGGTTCGGAACCCGACGCGCGACCAGCAGTTCGAGGATCTGCTCGACGGTCCGCGCCACGAGCCCGCCGACAACCAGGGGTACTCGCGGCAGTTGCGCGAGATCGACGCCGACGCGGTGCATGCCGCGCAGAACCGGCTGCTCGAGGCGCTCGGTGTCCGTGACACGGAATCGATGCGGCCGCGGGAGTACAAGACGGATCCCGCGACGAAGAAGCTCGTCGGCTACGGTCCGGCCGAGACCGGCATCGACCCGCACAAGCTGCGCAAGCGGATCATGCGGATGCAGCGCCAGGGGCAGGGCGACCAGGTGCGCCAGGCCCTCGCCGACTACGTCGAGGCGCTGCTGGCCATCGACCGCTACTCCGACGTGCCGAAGGGTGATCACCGGAACGATCCACGGACCACCGGCGAACCGGATGTCTATGACATCGACGGCATGGACACCATGCGCGCCGCGGTGCGGGCCGCATTGCCCGGCGGCGATGTGCTCGACTTCGGGCGCCTGGTCGCCGAGCACGCGTCCCGCGCGTCCGACGCCGACCAGCCCGTCGACCCGAACAGCCCGCGCCCGCAACCGAATCAGGATTGGGCCCGCCTGATCGGGGTCGACGTCTCCGAGGCGGGCTCGCAGCAGGTCGCGCAGGTACTCCAGGACTACCTCGACGCCTACGAGGCCTCCCTCGGCGGTGACGCCGGTAGGTACGCGGGTCTGTCGCCGGAGGAGTTGGCCGCCGAGGTCGATCGCCTGCGCGCGGACCTGCAGGCCAAGGCCACGCGGTTCAACGACGTCTACGAGGCATACCGCGACGGCAAGATCGAAAAGCACGAGGGCCCGAATCCGGAGGATTTCGCGGCCGAGCTCGATCGCCTGCGCGACGAGGTCCGCACCCGCGCCCAACAGATCACCGAACTGCGCGCACTGGCCGACGCCTACGACCGCTCCACCCCGGAACCCGACCCGGCCGCAGCGACGCGCGAGGATATTCCGCTGCCGGCCGGCGCGACCCGCGAGGATATTCCGCTGCCGGCCGCAGCGACCCGCGAGGATATTCCGCTACCGGGTGCGGCGACCCGCGAGGACAATCCGCTACCGGGTGCGGCCGAGACACGAACCGATCTCCCGAGCAACGGGCAAGCGACGGTACGTGACCCGCTGCCGCAAGGGGCGGACGACACCAGGCCCGACATCACCGAGCGTGGCAGCGAACTGGACGCCAGGGCCGACGCGCGCCTGGACGAGACCATGCGTGCCCTCGACGAGACCGCCGCCGACCTCGACCGGCCGATGGCCACGCTCGATGAGCTCGTCGGTCCCGCCGATCCGGTCGACCCGTTGTCCGCGATCGACGAGGCGTTTCGGCGTCAGGATGCCCTCTCCGAGGAGTCTTTCGCCCGGCGTAAGGCCGAGGCCGATGCCGCGAACGCTGAGCTGATCGACCATCTGACGGCGCGCGGCGAAGACCTCGCCGCACAGGAGACCTACCTGCGTGCGCAGCGGGAGTTCGATGCCGCGTACTCCGAAATCGCCGATCGTTTCTCGGAATTGATGCAGCGTGCATCGGAACATGCTGGAGTTCCGCAGGATTCGTCGCGATCCGATGACGGGGATGACAGCGGCAACGACAGCACTCGCGACGACGACGGCCCGGAAGAACCAGGCCCGCAGCCCGCGAATCCTGGTGGCCCGCCGCAGAAGCCACCGGCTGACCACCCTGCCGCGCCGATGCCCGACCCCGAGGAACCGAACGGTCGACCCGAGGGCGAACCGGTTTCCGCGATCGAGGAAAGTCCGCAGAACGGCGACGATCCCGACGCGGCGGCTATCGAGCGCGCGCAGGCGCTGCTCGACTCGGCGAAGGCGGAAGCGTCGCGATCCGACGACGGCAACCGCGATGACGACGGCCCGGAAGAACAGGGTCCGCAACCGGCTCGACCCAGTGGGCCACCCGGAAAGCCGCCCGCGGGCGAAATACTCACGCTCACGCCCGAAGCCGAGCAACCGTCCCGCCGGACCGCGGCCGACCTGTTCCCGCTCCCGCCCGAACCGGCGGAGCTGGCAGTGCGGGAGACCCCCGAGACCGACGTGCCACCCACTCCCGACGACACCGCCGATCCTCGTGAGGTCGGTACCCCGGCGCTCGATGACGTGGCGAAATTCCTGCGTGAGCTCGGTGATCTGCCGCCCTCGGCGACCACCGATGTCACACCACTCAACGATGTCGCACGCGAGCATGTACGCAGGCTCGCCGAGGCCCTCGGGCTGGGTGACCTGCTCACCGGGCTCGCCGATCCGCTCGGTGCCTTGGCCGAGCTGGCCGATCTGGCGCGAGCGCGCGGGTTCCTCGACAGTGCCCTCGATCCCGACGCCGAACTCGGGCAGCCGATGCGCTACCCCGACGACTACGACGCGCTCGACCTCGACGAACTACAGGACGGCCGCGACCAGTGGCAGTTCGAGGGCGACCCCGAGGTGCGCGCCCGGATCGCCGAAGAACTGCGCGACGCGGGCCTGGACGACGGCACCCGCAACGAGCTCACCCCCGAATCCGAGCCCGACCCCGCCGAACGCCCGATGCGTCCGGCCGGTGTGCTGCCGCCCACCGACGGACCCGGCCAGCACCCGTCGACACCGCGCGTCGAACCCGCCCAGCAGGCCGCCGAACGCCTCGCCGCCCGCTTCGGCATCGACCCGGCCGACACGGCCGCGGTCGACGCCAACCGCTACCGCAATATCCTGCGCGCGGGCACGATCGAGGCCTTCGCCGAGACGGCGCGGCGCTTCCACGAAGCCACCGACCCGCGTGAGCGCGCGCAGCTGGAGGCGAGTGCTCGTCGCTGGGCGGCCAGGCTCGGACTCGCTCCCGATCCGGGCCTGACCAGGGCCGCCGACGACGTGACGCGATTGCGCGCCGGTGTCGCTCGCGACGCCGCCGACCTCGCGCATCTCACCCACCTCAACGCCGTCGAACTCGACGAGCGGCACCTCTCGATCGAGGTCGACGGCGAGCGGATCCTGGTCCGGCTGGTCGACGACGGCCCCGATTCCTGGCATGTCGAGCTGGTCGAACGGCCCGCGCCCGAACCGACACCGGCACCGACGGTGGTGAAGGCGCCCGAGAAGCCCAAGTCCTGGCTGCGGCGCCTGTGGGACAAGATCAACGTCGGGTACCAGGGGCTGAACCCGAAGTACCCGTCGGGATCCAGTGTGGACAGCGCGGGCCTCTCGCTGCTGGGTAACCAGGCAGGGCTCCCGCTGACCACGACGAAGGACCCCACCCCGGGCGGTCCGATCGGCGACGAATACGAGCTGCTCGGCGTCAAGTTCAATCCGGCGCGCTGGATCATCGAGGGCGACAAGTTCTGGAAGAACCGGGAACTGGTGCCGATCCTGCGGCACCTGTCCTCGCGCATCGCCGACCAGGCGGGCGAATTCCTGCCGGTGCGCAATCTCGACGGCACCGAGTACCGGCCGTGGATCACCGACGCCGACCCCGAGCTGCGTCGTCAGATCGAACAGGAACTGCGGGCGGCCGGGCTCGACCACCTCATCGACAGCGACACGCCCGAGCTCACCGATGGGTCGGAAACGACACAGCGCGAACAACTTCCGGCCGCCGACGAGACCTCGGTCGAGCCCGCCGAGCAGTTGCCGCCGTGGGCGCAAGAGGTTGTCGACGCGGTCCGGCAGCGGCTCATCGACGCCGCGGCGCTGGAGGCGCTGGCAGGCGAACTCGGCATCCGGCTCACCGATTTCACCGACGCGGGGCTGCGCGATGCCGTCGCCGAAGGCGAGTACCGGCTGCTGCGGCGCGACGGTGTGATCCGCGGGCTGGACGTCTCCGCGCGCGGCTTCAACGAGGAGCACGCGCGAATCCCGTTCCTGCCGAGCAGCTATTCCGGACAGGACCCGCTCGGTTCGTTCCTCAAGGAAGTGGTCGACGCCAACGGCGGTGACACCAGCATCCTGAACTGGCGCGGCGTGAACAACGGCGGTGAATGGGTCAGCGCCTGGGATTCGCTGGAAGCCGAGGAACAGCCGGGCCGCGACCAGGGCCTGCGCAAGTACCTCGAAAACGCTGTACGCCGTTCGGGTTTGCGCGATGAGCGGTCGACCTGGGCGCACCTGTCCGGGGCCGACCTCGACGCGCTGGTCGCCGATGTCGACGCCGTCTTGAACTCGATGCGTGAGCAATTGACACGCAATGGTGGCGTTCTCGACGAATTCACCCGGCGCGCAGCAGAGTTCACCGATTCCGATTTCGGCGACCGGGTGATCGTGGACACCGAGAACGGCCGGATCGCGATCATCGACACCGGTATGGGGCCCGAGCAGGCACTGGCCCGAGCGCTGGCCGACGCCGACGCCGATTTCATCGACCGGGTGAACCGGGGCGAGGTCGAGATCGACATCAGGGCCGTCAGCGTCGATCCGGCGGGTCGGGTGCAGATCGTCGAACTCGACGCACCCGACGTGCGGCATGTCAGGACCGAGGTCGACGGCCGGACCGTCGACGCCACCCTGCTGCGTCGCGGGATCGAACCGTGGCAGCTGGTCGAGCTGCCGCCGACCACCCCGGAACCGGCCACCGGCCTCGCGGTCGCCGAACAGCCGAACACCCCTGTGGGAGATCCGCGTTCAGCGGTGGAGATCCTCGCCGATATCGACGCGGTGGCGCAGCGGCTGGGCATCGACAATCCGGTCGGAATGCCCGCCGACGACCTCCGCACGCTGATCAGCGACCTCGAACGCGCCAACCACGTGCGGGCTCGCCAGGTCGAAGGGCTGCTCGACTTCGCGCTGTCGACCGACACCATCGACACCTTCAACGATCTGCACACCGCACGCAACGCGCTGGCGTTGCGCGCACTGGTCGAGGCGGGCGCGCTCACCCCGGAGGTCGTCGCCGACACCATCGGCGATCCCGGCACCGGTACGGCGCTGCGTCGTCAGCAGGTCAAGGACCTGCTCGCGTACGTGAAGCTGCTGAGCGGAATCGACGCGGACGCGGTGACCGCCGCCAGGGACGCGCTCGCACCGCACCTCGGCCTGCCGCGTGGCGCGCTGCCTACCAACGCCGACGCGCTGCACGACGCGATCGTCAACCGGATGAACCGGGTCACCCGCACCGACCTGACCACCCCGCTCACCGATTTCGTCCGTGCGCTCGGCGCCATCGACCCCTATACCGACGGCCTGATCTACGACCCGGCGACCGACCCGCGCGCCGTCAGCGACGATCCACCCGTCCACCAGCGCGACGCCCTCGACTTCCTGCGCGAAGTCGGGGCAACCGACCTGTCCGACACCCGCCCGCTGCCCACCGACCCGGACGCGCTCCCCGGCCCCAGCCGCGACTACGCCCGCCTGCTCGGCCTGGACCTGACCGACGCCGACCCGGCCCAGTTCGCCAAGGCCTACGAATCCTTCCGCGACGGCCGCATCGACAAGCACGAACGCCTCACCACCGACCAGCTCGCCGAGACCCACGCCCAGATCCGCGATGAGATCCGCGCCCGCGCGGCCGACATCGCGGCCCTGCGCGCCCTGCTCGACGAACCACACGCGCCGACCCCGGAAATGTCGGCGCCGTCCGCTCCCGGCCTCCCGTCACCCTCGAATCCGACGCGGCCGGAAGGACTTCCACTTCCTGGCCCGAACGCCCCCGATGGTGGTCCGTCGCCGGATGCGACGCGGCCTGATGGTCTGCCGATGCCTGACCCGACACAACCCGATGCCGATCCTGATGATCCGGACGCGGACGGCCAGCAGCTCGCCCCCGCGGGGCCGCCGTCGAAGCCGCCCTCCTCGCCGCCGACCGCGCTCACTCCTGAGCCGGACCCCGAGTCGCGGGACAACGACCACACCCCGTCGCGGTCGACCGAACCGGTCGATCGGCAGGTGTGGCCCCCGGTCGACAACCCGGACCCGACCCTGCGCACGCTGGACGAGATCGCCACCCAACTCGACCGGCCGTTGGCGAGCCTCGATGACCTGGTCGCGCCCGCCGACCCGGACAACGTCCATACCGAGACGCCCGATCCGACACCGGTCGACCCGCTCGCGGTCGGCGATGTCGACTCGACTCGGATCGACGGTGCCGAGGAAAGTCCCGGCGCCGAACCGCGCGGCGACACGTCGGCTCGCGTGGACCACGCCGAACGCGCTGCGGCGACCCCGACTCGCCCGGCGGCTGCCCACCCGGCCGAGACCGTCAGGCCCGACAGCCCGGCGGTCGCACAACCCCGCACGGAAAGCGCGGTGGCGGAGAAGAACTCGCGACCGGACGACGAGCAGGGTCAGCGGCCGGCTCCGGCCGGGCCGCCGTCGAACCCGCCCGCGGACCCGACGACCGCGCTCACGCCGGAGCCCGAGGAACCGCGTCGTCCGTCGCATGACCACAAGACCGCGCCGACGACCAGCGCAACCAAGACGATCGCCGACCTGACCGAGCACCCCGGCGGTGTCGTCCGGGACGCCGACGGGCTGATCACCGAGGTCGACGGCAAGCCCGTCCAGGAACACACCGACGCCGTCGCGCGGGACCGAGCGGGCCGATTCCGTGACGCGGCCAAGTCGTTCGCGCCGCGGGAAGGCGAGTCCCAGAAGCAGGCCACCAAACGGGTACTCGCGGCGCAGAAGAACGGCACACACGTCTCCGACAAGTCGCACGGCAAGGTGACGGCAGCGGTGGTGGACCGCCGGACCGGAACGGTGTACGAGGGGACGAACGGTCGCCGCGACGATGTCGTGCCGAAGAGCCGCCGCCATCCCGCCCTGCGCGAACGCGTCGAGGCGATGGAAGCCGAAGGCCGCGCACTCGCCGACGGTGGCTATCCCGCGCTGGACCGCAACGGTCGACCGGAGGCATCGCCCGAGGGCTCCCCGGCAGGCACCCGACCACACCCGCATTTCGACAACCCATGGGGCCACGCGGAAGTGAAGGCGCTCAACGAGGCGTTGCATGCCCGCGACCGGGAGAACGAGCGCCGTCAGGCGAACGGCGAACCGCTGCTGCCCGCAGGCGCCGACGCGTTGCGCGAGATGTACGCCCAGACCTACAAGCCGTTCGATGGCAAGGACCCGGTCCCGACACCGTTCTGCGCCAACTGCCACCACACGATGGGCGATGTCGGCTGCCACAGCGGCCGCTACAGCGGTTACCCACAGACGCCGGAGAACCTGGTCGACGTCTACCAGCCGGATACCGATCAGCCCGCCGACCGAACGCCCTCCGAGAACGATCACCCCGCCGAACGGCCGGTGAACACAGCGGAGACGCCACCGCCGGTCGCGCGCAGCGAATCGGTCCCGGTCCCCGTGACCTCGTCCGATCCTGTTCGACAGGAACAGGACTCCGAGTCCTCCGACCCGGTGAACAGCTCGACGGCCGAGTCGGTTCCGGAGCAGGTCCCGCCCCCCGAGGTCGGGGACAGTGGCGAGACGACGGCCGATCCCGACGCGCCCTCCGTCGACGTCGCGTTCTCGCTGGATTCGGGCGACGACCGTGATGGGCGTCCCGACGCGGGTGAGCGGACTCACCGGACCGACGACGCAAACGGCTCCACCACCGATGATCGCGGTGGCGATGACCGGGGCGGCGATGATCCCGGTGACGGTTCGGGTGGCGACGAGAACGGCGATCGTGACCGTGACGGTGACGATCCCGATCGGGCGAGGGTGATTCCGGACGAGCCGCGCTATCCACAGTTGCCGGGGCACCGGATGCGGTCGCATATTCCACACCCGCCCCACGAGTACGAAGTCGACCTCGTGGTGCCGCTGTTCGATCCGATCAAATGGCCGACGATGAATGTGGACGGTTCCGAGCCCGCGGATCCGCACCGTCCTCCGCAGCCGACGCATCCCCAGCAGCCGGGTCAGCCGAGTCATCCGCCGCAGCCAGGACATCCGGGACAGCCGAGTCATCCGCCGATGCCGACGCATCCGCCACAGCCGACGCATCCGCCGATGCCGAGTCATCCGCCACAGCCGAGTCATCCGCCGATGCCGTCGTACCCACCGCAGCCGACATACCCACCCATGCCGTCGTACCCACCGGCACCGACGTATCCGACGCCGACCTACCCCACCCCGTCGGTGCCGACCTACCCGACACCGACCCCGTCCGCACCGTCGTACCCGAACCCGTCGTACCCGCCGGGGACACCGACGTACCCGAACCCCGCCGACCCGTCGGCAAGCCCGTCGTACCCGAACCCCTCCGGTCCAGGGGGCCCAGGATCGGGCACGCCGGGCTCGCTGCCACCGAGCGGCACGCACGGTCCCGGCGCGAACTCCGCTCCCGGCTTCCCGAACGGTGCCTACCAGCCAGGCACCCACCCGTACCCCGGTGCGAACGGCCCATGGCCGACCCCGACCCCGACCGATCCCAACGCCGGCATGTACCCGCCCGGCGCCCCGATGGGACCGATGGGCGGGCCGATGGGTGGCGCCCCCGGCGGAAACGGCGGCGGACGTTCGGGCAATGCGAACCGCTATCGCCCGGACCAGGGCAACTCCGAACCCACCGATGCCGTCATCGTCCGCCCGTTCGCCGGGTACGGCGTCCCTGCCCAGTTCGACCCACATTCCGGCGGACTGCACCCCGCACCACCGGACGCCACCTCCGCGGCGGGCGTCTACGCCGACCTCGGGGAAACGCCCGTCGTGTTCTACCGTGGCAGGGACGGATTGGTGCTGCGAGCCGGTCTGCAGTCGTTCCACCTGGACGGCCCGGTCGACATCGTCTGGGAACGCTCAGCCCAGCGACTCACCCGATTCGCGGTCACCATGGCCGGGCAGATCCAGTGCGAACTGGTCTACCGCTCGCTTCCCCAGGAGCTGGACCTGGGACTGCTGGTCCGTGACGTGGCGGCCGATCCGAACCGAAGGGCGACGATCTTCCGGTGACGCGGCGAATGGATGGGAACGAACAGACGTTGAGAATCGACAGCGACATCGATCAGGCCGAGATCAGCACCGGTGCCGACCTGCGGCTCGAGTACCGCGGCGAGCCGTTCACCGGTGAGGTGGTCACGACGGTCGGCGAGCAGTTGCTCTCACAGACGTTCTACGTCGACGGCATCCCGCACGGCCAGGACCGGGAATGGTGGGCCGACGGCGTACCGATGGCGGAGGGCCGGACCGAGCACGGTCGCCCGGTCGGCACCTGGCGCCGCTGGCATCACAATGGTCAGCTGGCCGTCGAGAAGCAGTTCGACAGCACCGGCGATCTGGACGACGTGCGCAGCTGGGACGAAGACGGCAACGAGATCGAGGGAGGGTGATCCGTGACCGATCCTGATGTGAGTTTCACGCTGGCGGCGACGATGTCGACCGCGGCGGCGCCGCAGGGCGATACGGCCGAGCGGACGACGGCGTTGAGTCATCGGATCGCGCGGGAGGTGGCGCGGCTCGGGCCGCCCGGGTGGGTCGAGGTCGAGGCGTCGTTCGCGATGACGGCGGCCGCCGAGATCACGCTCGTCGTGTTCGGTGACGGCGAGGATCGGATCGCGCGGGTGTTCCCGACCGACGAGATCCTGGCGATGTTGCGCGAACATCGCCATCTGTCAGCCTCTTTCGGTGACGGACCGTGGTGGCGATATCTGCTCTCGATGACCAGCGAGGGCCGGATGGACGTCGACTACGACTACGGCGACGAGCCGTTCCCGGACGACCAGCTCTTCCCTCCGACGGTCTACCGCACCGACATGGAGATCTACCCGCGTGAGCGCCTTCCGGTGTGGCTGGCGGCCTACCTGAACCATGGCGACAGACAGGTGCGAACCCCGCGGCTCGCGGCGGAGCAGGCCCGTGCGGACGCGGCGGCAGGCACGGTAGCGACGAGGTCGGCGCCCGATGTGGAATTCCCCGCGTTGCCGGAGATGACGAGCCGGTGGGCGCTGATCGCCGCCGCGTTCGTGGCCGTCGAGTCGGACTTGGGCCCGCGCGCCGCCCCGGCGTTCCTGGTATTCGAGGGCACGAGCCGCGGCGGCGCGACACTGTGCAAGCTGCCCGGTGACCGTGCTGTGCTCTCCGGCGGCGTCTGGGACGCACCGGAACTCGACGCCGCCTACAACGGGGTCGGCACCTTCCCGCAGCTGTACCGCGGTGCCCCGAGCTGGGTCGCCGATGTGGTGCTGAACCGCCGCGCCGCCAACGGCCTGCTCACCTTCTGCTACTGGTGGGAGGGCGGCCACTGGCATCGCGGTGACTCACCGCGCGCCGACGACCTCGCTGGTGCCGTGCCCGGCGTGTGGTCCGCTCAGACCGTCGTCGACGTCATCGCGAGCCGCCTCGGCGACGCCGCCTCGGCCGCCCAGCTCGCCGCGATCCCGGCGCTGGTCCGGGCCGCCGAGCAGTCGTCGATGACCCACGAACTGTTGTCGGCGGTGTTCCCCGGCACCGGTTTCGATGTCGACGGTGCCTGGTTCCAACTCACCGTGGCCGGACTGACCACCGAGCGCCGAGCCGAGGTGGCGGCCGATGCTTGAGCGCGTTCCCAGCGACGATCCACAGTTGGTCATCGACCCGCAGACCGGCCGGGCGACCTACCAGGGCCTTCCACTGAGCGGCATCGTCGTGGAGCGAGCCGCCGACGGCGACATCTCGGCGATGCACTCCTACAAGGACGGTGACCGCTCGGGCACCTGGCAAGGCTGGTATCCCGGTGGAGGCGAGCGCTATAGCGGTGCCTACTTCCGCAATCGCCACATCGGAACGTGGCGGGAGTGGTTCCCCGACGGCAGCCCCGCGGTCGAAGACGACTACACCTTCGCCGGTGAGCAGCGTTCACACAAGCGCTGGGACGAGACGGGCATGCTGGTCGAACACGTCAACGACCGCACGGCCAAGGGCATCGACCCGGATGCCATCGACCTCAACGGGCCCGATGTGGAGGTCGATCAGTTCACGAATGCAGTTGTCGTGGAGGGTGTTCCGTACTCAGGTCAGGCGATCACCCGATCCGTCCCGGACGATGACGAGGCCCCGATCGTGCGCGTGAACACCTACCTCGACGGTCGTCCCGAGGGCCACGGCCGTACTTGGTACACCGACGGCACCCCCAAGAGCGCGGGCATGTTCAGTGCTGGACATCCGGTCGGCACCTGGCAGAACTGGCTCCCCGACGGCACCCCGAGCGAGCCGCTGGAGTATTCCGACGCGGGCAAACTCATCCGATGAAAGGCAATGACGTGCAACTCGCGCCGGTCGCGATGTTCCGGGAGCTCTACGCGGGCGAGCGGGACGAACTGCCATCGATCTACGACGCCCTGACCAGCGCCCTGGAACCCGATCGCCCCGAAATCCTCGACTACATGCGCAAATCCGCGCGCGGTCTGGACGTGATGGAATCGCTGCCCGACCTGTTCGAACCGGGCGCCTACATCGAGGGCGCCCCGTCGCTGCACACCGACGGCACCTGGATCTGGCGCACCGATTCGCTGCGCTACCTGATCCGCGAACCGTTGGCGCTGCCGGTCGAGTTCGTCGAATTCGTGCGGGCGGCCGGCTACGAGCCGACGCCGATCGAGCGCAGTCCGGAACTGAGCGCGGCGGTTCGTGCTTGGTGGTGAGCCATGGGTTGACCAACGGTAAACGAACGAGTTTGTTTGTGTACATATGGAATTCGCTGACACGCCAGTAGAATCGTGTGCGAACCGAACGATTCGGTGGGGTTCGCCGCGCCTGGTTCGTCGGTGATCTGGACGACAGAGGGAGGGCGCCTACATGGCACCGACACCATCAGCTGCGCAGCAGTGGTCGGGACTCAAGTCGGCCGCGTCGGGTGGCCAGCTCTTTCTCGCTCCGAGCGCGCTGACGAATCTGGTCCATGCCTCCAATGACGCTCGGATCCAGGTCAATTCCGTCACGAAGGAGTTGCACCTGATCGACAAGCTGGCGGCGTTCGCCGCCATCTTGCCTTCGGCGAAGGATCTGGCCGACCAGTTCTCCGCCAAGGGTGCCGAACTGCGGGGGATTCTGAAGGACCACGAGGGCATCCTCGACGATATCGGCGACACATTCATGAAGTCCGCCGAGCATTACAAGGGTGAGGACTCCGGCTCCGGCGTCGACATGGCACAGCTGCGCAAGGAGCGTGCGGACAGTAAGACCAAGACCCACAGCCTCGGTCCGCGTGACGCGCCGACGGACCTGAAGACGGGCGGTGGCGGGTCGACTACGGCCCAGCACCCGGATGCCATCATTCCCGGTCTGCTCGCGCCCACGGGCCAGACGCCCGACGGCGGTAGCTACTTCGTCCTGCCCATCGACACCCTGGGCCGGAACAAGGGCCGGGAGGGCAACAAGTGGGGCCTGCCCGCGGCGCTGCTGCAGAACCAGGCGTTCGACAAGGGCAAGGTGAAGGGCGAAGATCCCGGCCATTACACCTACGACCAGTGCGTGACGATCGCCAACTCGATTCTGCAGGGCAACACCCCCCGCGCGGTTGCCCAGGCCTCCGCGGACTGGAGCAAACTCGCCCGCGATCTGCACCTGGGCTTCGATGGTCTGCGCAAGAAGGTCGAAGCCAGCAAGGAGCATTGGACCAGCCCGAACGGTTCGAACGGCGCCGACCGCGCGCAGGGCGCGATGGCGGCCTACGCCGATGCGAACGACACGCTGGTCACCCGGGTCGCCCTGATCGGCGTCGCGCTGGAATACGCGTCCGAATGGCTGTATTCGACGGGGTTCGACATGACGCAGGCGATGGCGCAGACCGGGTCCGCGCCCACGTCGCTCTATGTGACGGAGCCCGAGCAGGAACAGAAAGAGATCAAGCGCCAGGCGGCGATCGGTGTGCTGCGGATGGTCTACGTCCCCGGTGTCAACGCCACGTCGGGCGTGATCGCCCAGCTCCCCGATGCCACCCCGCCGACCACCGGCGGTGGCCCTACCGGCCCCGGTTCCAACAACAACAACGGCGGCGGGACGACGAACGGCCTCGGCGGGGCGACCCAAGGCGGAGGCCGGAAGGGCAACGACCCGGGCAAGAAGCAGCCGCCGGGTCAGGGCGACAAGAACTCACCGGACAAGAAGGATCAGCAGCCGGGCGACAAGGGCGGCGGCGACAAGGGCGGCGGCAACCAGGGCGGCGGCAATCAGGGAGGCGGCCAGGGGTCCGGCGGATCCGGGAGCGGCCTTTCGGGTTTGCAGTCCGGCCTGGCCGCGGCGCAGCAGGCGCTGCAATCGGGTCTCGGCTCGAACAGCTCCGCCGGTCCGGCATCGAGCCTGGCCGGGCTGTCCGGCCTGTCACCGGCGGAACTGGCGGCCGCGGCAGCCAAGAAGACCGGTGCGGCGAGCAAAGGCGGCGGTGGCGGTTCGGGCGCGGGCGGTGGTGGCGCCGCGAAGGCGGCGGGCCAGAACCTCAACGCCTCCAAGCTGTTCCCCCGAGCCAGCGCCGCGATCCCCGTGGCCGACGCGGGCGCACGTGCCGGGATGGCCGCGGGCGCGTCCTCCCCGGGTATGCCGATGGGTGGCATGCCGATGGGTGGCGGCGGCGCCGGCGCGGGCGGTGGCCAGCAGAAGGAACACAAGCGCGCCGACTACCTCGACTCGACCGAACACCTGGAGGAGGCGATCGGTGCCGCGCCGATCGTGGCACGGCCGGTCGTCGAGCAGTGACGGCACCTACCTGGGAGTTCACGGGGCACGAGTTCGACGCGATCTGGGAAGCGGTCGACGAGGGAACCATGCCCGCGCCGTTCGTGTATCGGTGTCCGCCGAGGACATTCGAGGAAGGCGAGTATCAGCGCAAGCAGCTGTGGGCCGAGCTCAGGCAGCGGTGGGGACGCGACCTCGACGACATGATCGAGGTGTTGGTGCGCCCCGATATCCGGGTGGTCGTGCGTGGGTACGGTGGCGGTGACACCGACACCGATCCCGCGCTCGCGGTGCGGCTGCTGGCGGTACGTCGAGGTGATACCGGATACGTGGTGCGGCAGACGCCGGGTGAAACCATCTACGACGCCACCGGATTCACGGTCGCCCAGCACGACGCGCTCAGCCTCGGTGAGGTACTCGCCGACCTGATGCCCACCGTCGGAGGCGGCCGCGAACGCGAGATCGAACTGGCCGAGCCCAGTGCCGCCGAGTTCGACTACGGTTACGGCCGCTCGCTCGTGCAGCACTACGACGACGAGGTCTCGGACAAAGCGACGGCCTTTCGCGAGGCGCCCGACCGTCGGTCGGGAACTGTTGTCATCGAACAGGGTTGGTCGCGGTTCGGCCCGCGCGGGGTGGTGCGGATGTCGATGGGCTGGCGGGATCTGGTCGACGACGGTCGCTATTTCATCGTGCCGGGGGCGCCCACCGTGGCCGTCGGCGCGGACAAACGCCGGGTCGTCGGGCTGATCAACGCGCAGATCGCCGAAGTTGTCAGAGCCATCAGGGATGATCGGTCGTAGGAGGGGAAAAGATGGAAGAGTTTCCGACCGAGTTCACCGCGTCCTCGCTGACCGGTGCCATCGTGGTGCGAACCACGGAACAGGGTCTACCGGTCGGCATCATCGTGGATGCCGACGAGCTGCAACAGGATCCGACTGCGTTGGCGGCCGAGGTGTTGCGGCTGTGTCAGAAGTCGGCGAAGCGTGCCGGGCTGGCGCGGCGCGAACAGCTGGCCGCGGTCGGCTTCGATCCGAAGTTGCTGGCCGCGACCGGCTTACCCACCGAGGCCGAGGTCGCCGCGGCGGAAATCGTCGAAGAGCAGGAATACGACACCGAGCCGCAGAGTTGGCTACGCTCGGTCTGAGACGGAACACGGGAAGGGGAGACCCATGGTCGAGTCGATGGATGAGCTCATCGCCCAGGTACAGGGTCAGCTGTATCGACTGCAGGACCTGCAGGAAGCCACCACCGGAATCCGCGTCGAGGAGACCTCGCCGGACGGCGCGGTGACGGTGGTGGTCGACGGCGCGGGCGCGCTTGTCGGCCTCGACTTCTCGGGGGCGATACGCGGGTTGAGTCCTGCGGAATTCGAGCAGGTCCTGGTGCAGACGGCGCATGCCGCGCTGTACCGCGCCTATGCCGAGCGGGGTGCGTTGGTGACCTCGTTCAACGGCTCCGGCACGTGAGTTTTTACTTTATTTCACCGGCGGGACATGTAGCGCCGGTCGTTATCGGGTAGATAAAGTAACGAAACATCTAGAGCTGTTTCAAGATTGGACTCGAGGCCATGAATCATGTTGCGGTAGTTCCCGATGCAGTTCGTGCCTACGCCGGGGCGTCGGCCACGATGGCCGCCGGTGTCGCACAGGCGGGTGCGGTCGACCAGGCCGCCACCGTCGCCGCGGTCGTTCCGGTGTTCGGGCTGATCGGCCAGGAATTCCTGATGTCGTTCGCGTACGCGCAGACCAACCACCTCACTTCGGTCACCGAGCTCGCCGCGGTGCACGCCGGTACGGCGCTCACCTCGGCGCAAGCCGCCGCTACCTATGAGGGCGCCGACGCGGCCTCCGGACTAGGTATCGGGACGGTCATCCGCTAGCCATGAGTAATCCGGGGGTGTTTTCTACGACGGGGGCGGTTCCAGATCCGTCCGTGCTGGAACTGTTGCGCGGCAGTTCGTTGGCGCCGATGCTCGACCAGCCGGTCGGCGCGGTGCTCGGTTCGATGGGGCTGCCGCAATTGCCGCAGCTGCCAGAGTTCATCGCGCTGCCGGAGCTGCCGCCGCTGCCGGTCATCGATCTGACCGCGCTGATGCAGCCGCTCACGCAGCTGGCTTCGGCGTTCGGCACCGGCCAGCTCGGTGCGACCAGTTCCGACGGCTCGAGCGTCAACCCGGCCGACATGTTGTCGAATGTCGGCACGGTACTGCAGGAGATGATGTCGCTCGGCTCGACCGCGCTGACCACGGTGATGCAGCTGTGGCAGAGCGCGGCGGCGAGCCAGGCCACCGAGAAGGCGACCGCGGCCCAGTCCGACGGCGCCGAGCTCGCGAAGCAGAGCGCGCAGGAGAAGGCGGTGCTCGGCAATGCGGCGGGCACTGTCGCGGTCGGGTCGGCGAAGTTGGCCGCGGTGATCGCGCGGTACTCGGCGACACTGGCACTCGCACCGCTCTACGCGGCGACCCCGGTCGGGCAGGCCGCGTTGGTCGCGGCGACGGTCGAGGCGATCACCGAGGGGCTGGCTATCACGGCCGAGACCAAGGTCGAACTCATCGGGCACAGCGGTGAGATGACCCAGGCCGGGCAGAAGGTGGACGTCACCAACGCGCCGTCCGGGGTCAGCTCGTCGGGGTCGGACTCGATCTCGCAGCTGATGAGTTTGATCTCGCCGCTGGTCAGCACCGCGACCACGGTCACCGAGAAGCTGACTTCGCTGGCGGCACAGACCAGTTCGCTGTCCTCCTCCGATGCGAAGACCACGACCGGCGCCCCGATCTCCGATACCGAGGACGCCGCGAAGACCGCGGGTGCCGGGTTCGGTGGTGGCGGCGGCGGAGTCGGTGGTTTCGGCGGCGGCGCGGCGAGTACCACGACACCGCTGAGCCAGTGGCAGGGTCGCGGCGCGCTCACCAGCGCGGGCGCGGGTGCCGCGCCCGCCTCGGGCGCGACCACTTCCGGTGCCACCACGACCGGTGGCACAACAGGTTCCGCGCCCGGCTACATGCCGATGGGTGCGGGCGCCGGCTTGGCCAGGGGCAGCGACGGCGCGAGCGAGGCGGTGCACAGCCAGCTCGTCACCGGGCATCACGGCGACGAGGTCGTCGGTGAGATCGACGGTGTCTCGGCACCGGTGGTCGGCGCGACCTCGCAGCAGGCGGCGGCGAGCGCCGATGTGCCGCCGGACAAAGAACTCAGTCTCTGACCCAGGTATCGCGAACCACCAGGAGTAGTCATGAGCAACACTTTCGAATTCGACGCCACCGCCGCCGCTAAGGCAGCGAACGCCCTCGACGCGCTGGTAGACCGGCTCGGTACCGAGCTGACCGCCGTCGCACCCGTACTCCAGGTCCCGCCCGCGGGCACCGACGAGGTGTCGGGCCGCGCGGCGCTCACCGCCAACGGTGTCGCCGACGACTTCGTCGGCAAGACCGACAGCGGTGTGCACGAGATGCGCAAGCTGGCCGCCGGTCTGCGCGCGCAGGTCGCCGAGTTCGACCAGATGGAATCCGACAACACGGGTGGCTTCGGTAGCCGATGATCGAACCTCCGCAGCCCGGTTTCACCGGTGTGGTGTGGGAGGCGCGTGAGCCAGAGCGGCTGGCCGTCGACCTCACCACCGGTCCGGGCCCCATCCCGATGGCCGACTCGGCCGCCGCCTGGACGCGGCTGGCCGCGGCCCTCGGTGCGGCCGTGCTCGACTACGAGCAGGTGCTGCGGACCCTGCGTGGGTCCTGGCAGTCCGGTCGCAGTGACGAAGTGTGGGAACGGATCTCGACGCTGCGTGAGTGGCTGATCGAGACTGCCGCGGCGGCCACCGCCAACGCCGCCCGCATGCACGCCCAGGTCCTGGCATACGAGCTCGCGAAGCGGGCCATGCCGGGTGCCACCGAACTGGCGGCGATCAGCGAGATGCAGAAGGCGATCGAGCAGATCGGCGCGGTTCTCGGCGCGCCGGTCAAGGCGATCGCGGCTCAGACCGACGCCGACGCCGACGCGGCGACAGCTGTCGCCTCACGGGTGATGCGCAGCTACGAGGCCGCCACCGAACCGCTGGCCACTCCGTGGCTGCATGTGTCGGCACCGCCGATCGTGCCGGAGGCGGCCCTGATCGCCGAACGTTCCGGCAGCGCGGGCGAGACGGCGGGCGCCGCGGCGGCGACCGCCGGACGTCTCGGCGCGATCGGTGCCATCGTGCTGCCGCCGTTGCCCGCACCGGTCCAAACCGCTTATCGCGCACCGATTTACGCGCAGACCAGCGCTCCGGTGGTGACCGCGACGACGGGCACTCCGGTGGCCGCGCCGGGCGCGCAGGCGGCGCCGATGGTGCCGGGCGCGATGGCGCAGGGCGGCGGTGCCCAGGAAGCGCCCCGGTTCCCGCGCGCCGGACTGGCCTACGAGGAATCCGATCAGCTCGTGACCGAGGGCGAGATCCAGGCCGCGCCCGCGGTGCTCGGTGCCGTCGAACGCTCGGGCCCGCAGACCGGAACCGCGCAGACGGGCGGGCACTCGTGACCACGCTGACCAACGACTCCCTGCTCGCCGTCGCAGACCGCCTCGGTGTGCAGACACTGCCGCTGGTGCTGGCTGTGCGGCCGCAGCAGGACACCATGGAAGCCTGGCAGGCCGCACGTGACAGCGCGGTCGCCGAGCTCGGCGACCGCGGCATCTTCGACGAATACGGTGACGTCGAGCCGGGTCTGGCCGACGCGCTGCACATCCTCACCCAGCCCGATGCCGAGCTCTCCGGCCGGTCCTTCCACGCGACCGAGACCCGCCGGATCTGCTTGGCGCGCCGGGGGAATCGGCACGCGAGCGTGGTCCGCACCGGCCCGGAGTTCGAGATCGCGACCAGCGGCATCGACGGCTCGGCCGCCGAACTGGCCCGCTCGCTGCTGGCCGCGCTGCCCGACTGCGCGCCCGCCGAGGTCGCTGGAACCAGCGTGCCCGCCGACGATCTGGCCCGCCGCCTCGACGCGGCGAACACCACCTCCGACTACGTGGACGCGATGTACGCGCTCGGCATCGACGCGCACGACGCGACAGTTCTCGGCGCGGCCTTCGGCTCCTGCCACGGCTACACCGAGATCGTCGCCGCCGTCCACCACGACGGACTGACCACTCAGGCCCCAGGCGCGGTCGCGGTGTACGACACCGCGCGCGGCCGGATCGTCGTCGCTCCGATGACGGCCCCTGACGGGCGCCTGTGGTCCACCATCACGCCGGGCACCGATCATCGCCTCACCCAGGCCATCGGTGCGCTCCTCGAGGGGCTACCCGGTGGGAGGTGGCAGCCCGATTAGCCAACTCCGCTCCACCCATCAAGAAGGAAAGGTTCGACAATGCCCCCTCAGGGACCAGTAGGCGTAGAAGCCGGTGGTATCGACAAGGTCGTCTCCAATCTCCAGGAAACGATCAGCAACCTGCGTAGCTCCGTCAACGAGATCGACAGCGCCGCCCAGGCAGTGCTGCGCGGTTGGAAGGGCTCGGCCTCCGACGAATTCGTCAAGGTGGCCAAAGCCTGGCACGACGAATCCGAGGACCTCAACAAGCGGTTCGACCTGTTCGAGCAGGCGGTCGGCGCGGGTAAGAACACCCTCGTGAGCATGGACGGGGAAGGTCTCACCGGTGGCGGTGGCGCCGCTTCCTCCTCCGCTCCGCTCACCTCGCTCTAGTACACCGACTCATACCGAAAGGATTCGACGCATGACCATTCTTTACGATCCCGCGGCGATGAACGAACTGTTCAACGATCTGCAGACCTACGGCGGCAAGATGAAGGGCGAGATCGCCGCTCTGGAAGGTGCCGCGAATGACTACAAGGCCAACCTCCAGGGTGAGAAGGCTCAGGCCGGCTTCCAGGACAAGTACGACACCCTGCTGATCAAGGACGGTGGTCTCGAAGACACCCTCCAGCGTCTTGATGCGCTCGCCGCTCAGGTCGAGTCCGCGCTCAACCGCGCGCTCGAGGCCGACGGCAAGGTCGGCGACGGCTTCGCTGACTTTTAAGCAGCATCGAAGAACGGCCCGTGTGGAATTCCGCACGGGCCGTTCGGCATTGGAATCAGCGAGCCGCCAGCGACTCGCCGATGTAGTGCATCTCGTCCGGCGTGGTGACCATCGTGACGGTGGCGCTGCCGGTGCTGGTGCGCACGGTGATCCGGTTGGGCGAGCGCGGGTCCTGGATGAGAGTGACGTCGGGATCGACGGCGTCGGGTTCGCGTTCGGTGGTGCGGACTTCGACGATGGTGGCGCCGCCGAGATGGGTGGTCGGCGCGATGCCGTCGTAGACGAGCACGGTCGTGGTCGGGAACGGCGCCTCCGGTGTCGGCGGGGGTCCGAGCTGGGGTGGCGGGGTGGCGCCGGCCGCGTGCGGGGCGATCGAGAGCAGTTGGGGGGTCGCGAGATTGGCGACCATCGACTGCCAGGCATTGGGGCGGGTGGTGTGGACCACGGCATGCGCGCCGAGCGCGGTGGCCCGCAGGACGACCTGCTGGGCGAGGTCGAGATTGCCGATCACGTCGACGTGGCGGGTGCCCGCGCCGATCAGCGGGACCGCGATGCCCTGGCCGCGTTCGTCGGCGCCGATGAGCTGACCGCAACCGGTGGTCGGCACCGCGATATCGGTGAGCGCGGCGAGGGTGCCCCGGTAACCGTCGCGGCCGGCGAGGTCGTCGGCGGCGCCGAGGGGCAGGGTGTCGAGCAGAATCCGGCGCTGCCTGCCGGGCAGTTCACGCAGCCCCGGTAGCGGTGGCTCGGCGAGTTCCTCCCTGGTGTCGAACCGGACGACGGCGTTGAGCACCACCGTGCCCGCCAGATCGTCGCGGGAACTGCCCGCCCGCCCGCCGGGATGCAGCCGCAGCGTGACAGTGGTCGACAGCGAGGGCGTCGCCCAGATCGCGGCCAGCCCGCCGCTGCTGATCATCGGGGCGGTCAGCTGGTAATGGGTGAGGTGCCTGCCGAGACCGGACAGGCCGATCGCCGTCTCGGCCACCTCGGCGGGTTCGAAGCCGTGGGTGAGCTGACGCAGGGCCGCGTTCATCTCGGTGGCCGTGAGCACCGAGGCCTGGACGTCGCGGGCGGCCAGGCGGTTGGCGACGCGGCGGGTCGCGATGATCACGGTGCGCAGCGCGCCTTCCGCGCCACCGCCGCGCTTGTCGACGGCCGCGGTGTTGCCGAGCGGGTCGAGTCGAAGCACCAGCCAGCAGGTGCGATGCGCGACGGCGGGCAGCGGGCCGAGGATCCGGTCATACAGCTGAGCCGCTGCGCCGGTGCCCGCGGTCCTCGCGCCGGTGGCGATCACATCGATGCTCACCAGCTGGATATCGAATTGCTCCAGGCACTGGGCGATTTCGGTGAGCGGCAGCAGTTGATCGGCGCTGAGCGCACCGCCGCGCAGCAGTGTCAGGGTGTCCGGCGGCGGGTCGATCCGCAGCATGGTGAGCAGCAGGTCGCCGTCCCAGCGCACTCCACAGCCACCGCCTTCGGCCAGCGGCACGTCGAAAGCGGGGGCGCGGTCGAGGGTTTCGGAGCGGGCACCGACGCGGCGCGCGATCCAGCCACCGAAGCGGATCGCGATGCCACGCCCGCGGATCGGGGTCAGCCCGATGAGCAGGACGGCCACGGCCCCACCGATCGCGCCCGGGATCGATTGCCACAGCGCGATGACCACCCACGCGATCGTGGCGGCCAGGACCGCGACGGGCACGAGGGCCCGCAGTGGCAATACACGGAACAACCAGAATTCCGGATCACGTAGGGTGTCGTAGACGTCGCCGCCCCCGCTGGTTTGCTCGGCGTTCACTTGATTGTTCAAACCGCTTGTCCCTGTTCGGTGTACGTCGTTTCATCGGCGAAGCCCGCACCGGCGTTTACGGTACCGTGTCGGCTGTGCCCGCACAGTTGACGACCAAGGCCCAGGTCAACGGTTACCGGTTTCTCCTGCGACGGCTCGATCATGCGCTCGTCCGTCGCGATGTGCGCATGTTGCACGATCCGATGCGTTCGCAGAGCCGGTCACTGATGGTCGGCGCGGTGCTCGGTCTGATCATCGTCGCCGGTGCCGCCATCATGAGTTTCCTGCGCCCGCAGGGTGCGATCGGCGATTCACTCATCGTCACCGGGAAGCAGAGCGGCGCGATGTATGTGGTCGTGGCTTCCGCGGACGGCGGCAAGGCCCTGCATCCGGTACTCAATCTCGCCTCCGCCCGGTTGATCGCGGGCTCGCCGGCGGAACCGAACTCGGTCAAGGACGCCAAGCTCGGTTCGATGCCGCGCGGGCCCCTGCTCGGGATCCCCGGCGCACCCGCCGCGATGCCGGGCTCGGTGCAGGGCGCGCGATCGGACTGGACGCTCTGCGAGACCACCCAGCTGTCCATCACCGGTAGCGCGGCGGGCGCCTCCGGCGGCACCACCACCGTGATCGCAGGCCGACCGGCCCTCGGTGACCGGATCGCCGCGACCGGCCGCGACGACGCGCTCCTGGTCCGCCGCGGCGACAAGACCTTCCTGGTCTACAACGGCCTTCGCACCGAGGTCGACACCGCCAACTCGGTCATCGCCCGCACCCTGAACCTGTCCGGGCAGCGACCACGCCCGATGGGCACCGGCTTCCTCGGCGCGACCACCCAGGTACCGCCGCTCGCGGTGCCGACGATCGCGAACGCGGGCACGCCAGGCCCGGGAAAGCTGGCGAATGTGCCGGTGGGCGGTGTGATCTCGGTGGGCGCCGACAATTACATCGTGCTGGCTGACGGTGTGCAGAAGATCACCCCGTTCACCACCCAGTTGCTGCGCAACGCGGATTCACAGGGGATGCGCGAGATCGCTATCGTCCCGCCGGACTTCCTCGATCGTATTCCGGTGCTGACCACCCTGCCCATCGACGATTTCCCGGTCATGGCGCCGCGGATCCTCGCCCCCGAAGACGCCCCGGTGGCCTGTGTCGGCTGGTCCAAGGCGCCGGGAACCGCGGCATCGCAAGGCAAGTCGCCGGACGGGCCGGACGAGCGTTCGAAGCTCACCCTGCTCGCCGGGCAACGGCTCCCGCTGCCCGACTCGGCCAAACCGGTCTCCCTCGCCACCGCCGACGGCACCGGCGACCGCGTCGACACCGTGTACCTGCCGCCGACCTCGGGCGAATTCGTCCAGGTCACCGGTTCCGACCCGGGTAGCCCGCGCCGCGAATCGCTGTTCTATGTGGCCGACAGCGGCATCCGCTACGGCATCCCCGACGCCGCGGTCGCCGCCGTGCTCGGTCTCGGCGACAAGCCGCGGCTGGCGCCGTGGGCGATCGTCGGGCAGCTGGTTCCCGGCCCGACACTGTCCGTGAAAGACGCTCTTACCAGCTATGATTCGCTGCCGAGCGGGCGCTGATCAGCGCAGCGACTCGGGCAGCTCGCCGACGTTGAGGGTGGCCAGGATGCCCTTGAGCGCGATCTGCATATCGGGTTCCTCGATGCGCATCAGGACGTCGTCATCGATCTCGGCCAGGTCGACGTCGACGTCGTTGGCCAGGCGGAACTCGCGCTCCTCCTCGGCCGCCTCGATGACATTGCGGATGAAGCGACCGTTGCCTGCCAGGTCGACGCCGCGACGCGGCTGTCCGCTCTGATCGGTGCTCTCGACCCCGTACAGGAACGAGCAGGCATCGATGAGCGCGACGCCCGCCGCGTCCGACAGCTGCGAATCCCTACTGCCCGCGATGATCTCGCCGATCTGGCCCAGCTCGTCCGGCGTGTAGGACGGGAACTGCAGGCGCTTGGCGAAGCGCGACGCCAGACCGTCGTTGGCGGCCAGCAGTCGGTCGATCTCGCCGTCGTAGCCTGCGATGATGACCACGAGCCGGTCGCGGTCGTTCTCCATGCGGGCCAGCAGGGTGTCGACGGCTTCACGGCCGAAGGCGTCGCCGCCGGACAGGCCCGTCTGGATCAGGGTGTAGGCCTCGTCGATGAACAGCACGCCGTCCATCGCGGAGTCGATCAGTTTCTCGGACTTGATCGCGGTGCCACCGAGGTTCTGGCTCACGAAGTCGACACGTTTGGCCTCGACCACCTTGTCGGTCTTGAGCAGACCGACACCGCAGTAGATCTTGGCGACCACCCGGGCGATGGTGGTCTTACCCGTTCCTGGCGGCCCGGTGAAGGCCAGGTGCTGGCCGCGCGACTGACTCGAAAGGCCCTTCTCGGCACGGATTTTCGCCAGCTGTGCCGAGGACTGCAACTTCGCGACCTGCGTCTTCACCGAGGCGAGGCCGACCTGCCGGTCGAGCTCGGCCCGCGCCTGCGCGAGCACGGTCTTGGCGCGGTTCTCGGCCTCGGCCTCGTTCATCTGGGCCATGGTCGGCGCCGAGGCGGGGTCCCACTTGTCGGTGCGCGCGTCGATGGATTCGCGGCTGGTCACCGTGATCCGGAAGGTGCGGTCGCGCATCGCGGTGGTGTTGGCGACGAAATCGGGCGCCTGCGAGTAGACCTGCTCGAACAGCGCCTGGGCTTCGCCGTCGTTGCCCATCTCGCGCAGGCAGAGGCCGCGGCTGTGCATGGCGTGTGCTCTGGCGAGCGGAATCGGGCCTGCCTCAGCCTGCTCCATGCGGCGCACCGCCTCACCGAAGAGACCGAGCTGGGCGCAGGCGGTGCCGACCATCACGTGCGCGCCGGTGCCGAGGTACGGGTCGGTCCACTGTGCCGAGCCCGACAGCACGGTCATCACGTCCGACCAGCGCTGGGTGTTGTAGTGCAGGATGCCGCGCACGTAGAGGCAGATGAGGTCGTCGTGGGCGCGATCGGGATCGTCGGTGCGGGCCTTGCGGATTCGGTCGAGCTCGTCGAGCAACTGCTCGGCCTGCGCGTACTCCTTGTCGGTGATGAGCTGGGCGATCCAGGCCAGCCAGATCTCGGTCAGGCTCGACAACGGGTAACTGATGTAGAGACCCGGCTCGAACTTGCCGCTGAGCGCGCGTGGCGTGAGGCCGAGGCGGCGCTGCTCGCGGCCGAGTGAATCGGTGCTGGTGCGGAACAGGTTCGAGAGCACTTCCCTGGTGAGCTCGCCCGCGGCGGCACGGCCGAGCCATGCGTCGCACATCGACGAATCCCATTCGGTCGCGCGCTGGAACGCCAACTGGGCGTACTCGAGATCGCGTGCCGATTCCTGGCCTTCGATCGTCAATCCGAACGAGAGAACGCCTGCGTCGAAAGCACGCTGGGCCTGGCGAATATCTGGCATATGGTGTCGGACCCCGGAATCGTTTCTCTGGTGGATATCTGGCGATTACGGCCAGATTATGTAATGTCAGTGGACGGGTGCAACGGATGAGTCCGACGCAGGCCGTTGTTCATCCCCGGTGTGGAAGTTGTTCGCCCTCGGTGTGTTCGACCGTACCTGTGTGTTGGTACTGGTGGTGCATGCGGAGAAAGCTCGCGGTCATGGAGGCAGTCCAGGTGGAGACGTCGATACGGTGACCGAAGCGCATGTCGTAACCCATCCTGGCGGCACAAGGGCGTCCGAACCGGAACTGTGCCGGGTCTCGGTGATCGGGGGCGACACCCAACTCGATATCGGTCTGCCCGCCACCGTGCCGATCGCGGCCTTCATCGGCGACCTGGTGACCCTGATCCGCTCCCGTGACCCTCGCCACGGCGACGCCGACGAGGACTCGGCGCCCGTGCAGGCCCAGCACTGGACCCTGGCCCGCCTCGGCCGTGACCCGCTCGCGCCCAGCCGCACGCTCACCGAGGCCGAGGTCTACGACGGTGAACTGCTGGTGCTGAGCCCGGTCTCACCCAAGGAGTCACCCGCACTCTTCGACGACGTGATCGACGCCGTATCCCGGCTCACCGCAGCCGAATTCCGCAGCTGGTCGGGAGCGGCCGCGCGCCGCACCGGGTTGATGCTGGCCACCGTCGCGGTGGTGGCCGCGCTGGTGTTGCTCGCCGTCTCGCGCAGCCACGGTGACCCGCTCATCCCCGCGTTCGCGCTGCTGGGGACCGGGCTCGGCGCGATGGCCGCCGCGGGGATCGCCGCGCGCAAGTACGCCGATCGGATGACCGGGGTCTGGCTGGCGCTGGACGGGTTGTTGCTGCTGTTCGGTGGCGGGGCACTGGCCGTGCCCGGCGAACTCGGTGCGGCGCACCTGCTGCTCGGCTCGGTCGTGGTGCTCGTCGCCGCGGTGCTCGGATACCGGCTCACCGGGGTCGGTGCGAGCTTGTTCGCGAGTGCGATCGCGATGAGTGTGATCGCCGCCGTCGCGGCCTCGGTCTACCTCGGCTGGCATCCCGGGCTGCCGAAACTGTTCGCCGGAGTGCTGATCGGCGCGCTGGTGTTGTTGTCGTCGGTGGCCAGGCTGGCCGCCGTCGCCGCGCGATTGCCGATTCCGCCGGTCCCGACCGCCGGTGGCGCGATCGACCCGGCCGACCACGAGCAGCGCCCGACCATCGAGGGCATCGGCGCGATCGGCGCGGTGGCGCTGCCGTCGGCGGCAGGCCTCGGTGAACGAGCCCGCATCGCCAATCAGGTGCAGACCGGGCTGATCGCGGCCTACGCGGTCGCCGCGGCCATCGGCGCGTTCGGCGCCGCCGACCCGTTCGGGACGCTGCATTCCGGTGGCGTCGCGCTGGCCGTGGTGACAGCGATCGTGCTGTGCCTGCGCGGCCGGTCCTTCGCGGACCTGGTGCAGGCGGCGATCCTGATCGCGGCCGGTGCGCTGATCGGGTTGAGCGTGGTGTTCGGACTCGGCATCGGCCACAGCTCCTTCGAATTCACCGCTGCCGCACTGCTTGTCGGTGCGGCGGTCGCGGTGGTCGTGTTCGGGGTGATCGGCCCGCACGTCGAGGTGACGCCGGTGACCCGGCGGATGATCGAGATCTTCGAGTACCTGCTGATCATCGCGCTGATCCCGCTGGCACTGTGGGTGATGGACGTGTACTCGACCGCTCGGAACCTATGAGCCGCGGTCGCCGCACAGTCCGGATCACCGCGGCGTTCGCGCTGACCGTGTTCGCCTCGGTCGCGCCCGCCGGTGCGATCGCGCCACCCAAGATCGACCCGGGCGCGCTCGGCGCGGCACAGGCGCTGAGCGGGCGGCCCGCGCCACTGGAACCGACCGAACAGCGGGAGCTGTGCGCGGAACCGGTGTTGCGTGGCAGCCCGCCGTCGGAGCCACCGATCTCGCAGCGGGTGCTCGATCTGCCCGCCGCCTGGCAGTTCAGCCGGGGCGCGGGCCAGAAGGTCGCGGTGATCGATACCGGGGTGAACCGGCATCCACGCCTGCCCGCGCTGCAACCGGGCGGCGACTACGTCAGCGACACCGACGGCACCGTCGACTGCGACGGGCACGGCACCCTGGTCGCCGGCATCATCGCCGCTCGGCCCTCGCCCGACGACGCCTTCGTCGGGGTGGCGCCGGACGCGGAGATCCTGTCGATCCGCCAGCTCAGCCTCGCCTACGAACCCAAGGACCGGAAGGGCGAGAAGCCGCCCGGTGAACTGCGCAGCGACGGGTACGGCAGCGTGCTGACCCTGGCCGCCGCCGTCGTCCGCGCGGTCGATATGGGTGCGACGGTCATCAACATCTCCGAAGTCGCTTGCACCCCAGCGGGTTCCGATACCGCCGACGCCACCCTCGGTGCCGCCGTCGCCTACGCCTACGAACGCAATGTCGTCGTGGTCGCCGCGGCGGGGAATGTGGAGACCAGCGGCAGCTGCCAGACCCAGAACGAGGGCAACGGCTGGAGCGCGGTGAACACCGTGCCCACCCCGGCCTGGTTCACCCCGTACGTGCTCTCGGTGGGGTCGGTCGACGCGGACGGCACCCCGTCGGCGCTGTCACTGCACGGTCCGTGGATCGGCGCGGCGGCGATCGGGCGCAACATCGTGTCGCTGGACAGCAAGCCAGGTGGCACCGGCCTCGTCGACGGCGTGCAGACCAGCGAGGGCACCCAGCCCGTCGACGGCACCAGTTTCGCCGCGCCCTACGTCGCCGGCCTGGCCGCCCTGATCCGCTCACGCTATCCCGAACTCAACGCGGCGCAGGTCATCGACCGGATCACCCGTACCGCGCACGCCCCTGGCCGCGGCCGCGACGACGCGATCGGCGCCGGTCTGATCGACCCGCTCGCCGCGCTCACCGACACGCTGCCCGCCGCCGCGATCGGCGTGAACGCCGACGGCCCGCACACGATCGCCGCCCCGGTATCGCCCACACCGACCGACCCGCGTCCGCGCCAGGTGGCGGTGATCGGCTCGCTCACTCTGCTGGCCGCGCTCGGCATCGGCGCCGCGCTCGGCTTCCCGTTCCGATCCCGGCGGCCGGACCTGAATCCGGAATTCGACTAGAGGCAACGATGGCAACCGAAGGTTTCGTCCGTAAACCCCGGATCGCGCCGCCGCGCGCACCCGGTGGCGAGGTCGCGCTGACCCCACCACCGGAGATCGATCGAGCGATTCCGGCGCCGCTGATGATGAAGCTGATGCCGGTCATCATGGTCGTCGCGGTGGTCGGCATGATCGCGATGATGGCCACCATGGGCCGCAATCTGCTCTCCAACCCGATGTCGATGATGTTCCCGATGATGATGCTCATGTCGATGGTCGGCATGATGGCGGGCATGCGCGGCGGCGGCCCCAAGCGCGCGGTGGAACTCAACGAGGAACGCAAGGACTACTTCCGCTACCTCGACCAGGTCCGCAAGGACGTGCGCGGCACCGGAACCAAACAGCTCGACACCCTCATCTGGAGCCACCCCGAACCCGCCGACCTGCCCTCGCTCATCGGCAGCCGCCGGATGTGGGAGCGCCGCCCCAACGATCCCGACTTCGGACACATCCGCGTCGGTGTCGGCAGCCACCGCCTCGCCACCAAACTGGCCCGCCCCGAGACCGGCCCGCTCGAAGACCTGGAGCCGGTGTCGACGGTCGCCCTGCGCCGCTTCGTGCGCACCCACTCGGTGGTGCATCAACTGCCGACCGCGGTGTCGTTGCGCGCGTTCCCCGCGATCAATATCGACGGACCCGACGATGACGCCCGCGAACTCGTGCGCGCGATGCTGATGGAACTGACCACCTTCCACGGTCCCGACCACCTCGCCGTCGCCATCGTCTGCGCCGACCCCGATCTGCACTGGGGCTGGGCGAAATGGCTTCCGCACGTGCAGCATCCGAATCAGCGCGACGGGCTCGGCTCGGCCCGCATGCTCTACACCTCGCTCGGTGAGTTCGAGTCGGCGCTGTCGTCGGAACTGCTCGAACGTGGCCGCTTCATGCGTAACCCGCAGCCGACGCAGGGGCGTGTGCACCTGGTCGTCGTCATCGACGACGGGTACATCAGCGGCAACGAGCGCCTGATCAGCGAGTCCGGCCTCGACTCGGTCACCGTGCTCGACCTCACCGCGCCCGAGCACGGACTGGCCGCGCGGCGTGGGCTGCAACTGGTCGTCGAGGACGGTGCGGTGTCGGCGCGCTCGGCTGCGGGCGTCGAGCGGTTCGCCACCGTCGACACCGTCAGCGTGGCCGAGGCCGAATCCTTTTCCCGCGCACTGTCTCGCTACCGGCTGGCGACGGCCGCGCAGATCGTGAGCCTGGGGGAGGGCACCGCCTCCGACCCCGGCCTGATGGCACTGCTGCGCATCCCCGACGCCGCCCAGATCGATCCGGCCAGGGTGTGGCGCCCGCGCACGGCGCGCGAGCGGCTGCGGGTGCCGATCGGCGTCACCCCGGACGGCACCCCGGTCGAGATCGATATCAAGGAGTCCGCCGAGAACGGCATGGGCCCGCACGGACTCTGCATCGGTGCGACCGGTTCCGGAAAGTCGGAATTCCTTCGCACGCTGGTGCTTTCGATGGTGACCACGCACTCGCCCGACGCGCTGAACCTGGTTCTGGTCGACTTCAAGGGCGGCGCGACCTTCCTCGGCCTCGATTCGCTGCCGCATGTCGCCGCCGTCATCACCAACCTCGAAGAAGAGCTCTCGCTCGTCGACCGTATGAAGGACGCGCTCGCCGGTGAGATGAACCGCCGCCAGGAGCTGCTTCGGTCGTCGGGCAACTATGCCAATGTCACCGACTACGAAAAGGCGCGCGCGGCAGGCGTTCCGCTGGATCCGCTACCCGCGCTCTTCGTCGTGGTCGACGAGTTCTCCGAACTGCTCTCGCAGAAACCGGATTTCGCGGAACTGTTCGTGATGATCGGCCGACTCGGCCGCTCGCTGCACGTGCACCTGCTGCTCGCCTCGCAGCGACTGGAGGAGAACAAGCTGCGTGGGCTGGAATCGCATCTGTCCTACCGGATCGGTCTGCGTACGTTCTCCGCCAACGAATCCCGTGCCGTCCTCGGTATCACCGACGCCTATCACCTGCCGAGCGTGCCGGGTGCGGGCTATCTCAAGAGCGATGCGTCCGAACCCTTGCGGTTCAACGCGAGCTATGTGTCCGGACCGTATGTGGCGCCCGCGGGCACCGTCACCGGTGACGACGGGTCACCGGTCGCCGGGCAGCGGCCCGTCGTGTTCACCGCGTCGGCGGTCGAGATCGTCGAACCGGAACCGGTTGAACAGGAAGAGGATTCGCCCCTGCGCGGGCTGCCGGAGCTGCCGCCACCGCCGCCGTCGGGGCCGATCGCCG
Source organism: Nocardia sp. NPDC058518 (assembly GCF_042719655.1). Taxonomy (NCBI): domain Bacteria; kingdom Bacillati; phylum Actinomycetota; class Actinomycetes; order Mycobacteriales; family Nocardiaceae; genus Nocardia; species Nocardia sp. NPDC058518. Next base: position 72,883 of record NZ_JBHXNJ010000011.1, on the reverse strand, counting down.
AAGAAGGTATCCCGGACTCGCTGCTCGATGTGGTCGTCAAACGGCTCACCGGCCACGGCCGCCCCGCCCACGAGGTGTGGCTGCCGCCGCTCGAGGAGTCACCGACCACCGACATGCTGTTGCCGGACCCGGACTGGCGCTCGCCGGTCAACCGGCACGGGCAGTTGTGGATGCCGATCGGCGTCATCGACAAGCCCTACGAGCAGCGCCGCGATGTGCTGACCATCAATCTCGCGGGCGCACAGGGCAATGTCGCGGTCGTCGGTGGTCCGCAGTCGGGCAAGTCCACGACGTTGCGCACCATCATCATGGCCGCCGCCGCGACCCACAGCCCCGAACAGGCGCAGTTCTACTGCCTCGACTTCGGTGGTGGTTCCATGGCGGGCCTGGTCGGGATTCCGCACGTCGGATCGGTCGCAGGCCGACTCGACGGTGACCGGGTGCGCCGCACCATCGCCGAACTGACCAGCCTCATGCGCCAGCGCGAGGAACGTTTCGCCGAACTCGGCATCGAATCGATGGTCGAGTTCCGGCGCCGCAAGTTCTCCGCGCAGGAGGCGAGGCGGGTCAACGGCACTACCGCCGCCCCTGGCGACCTGCTCGCCGCCGACCTGTTCGGTGATGTGTTCCTGGTGATCGACGGCTGGGCCGCCATCCGCGAGGAATTCGATGTTCTCGAGCCCGCTATCAATGCCATCGCGGGGCAGGGCTTGTCCTACGGCATCCATCTGATCCTGGCGGCCTCCCGCTGGGCCGAGATCCGTCCGGTGGTCAAGGACCAGATCGGCACCCGCCTCGAACTGCGCCTCGGCGACCCCGGCGATTCCGAGATGGGCAGGCGCACCGCGCATCAGGTGCCGGTCGGGCGGCCTGGTCGCGGTATGACCCCGCAGCAACTGCACATGCTGATCGCGTTGCCGCGCTTGGACTCCGACTCCGATCCGGGCACCATCGCCGACGGTGTGGCACAGGCTCGCGACGGGTTGACCGCCCTCTACCCCGATCGCCGCGCACCCGAGGTGCGCATGCTGCCGTTGAGCTTCCCGCGCGAACAGGTGATGGACCAAGCCAGGGAGCAGGGCCTCGAGCTCAACGGCCTACGGCTGGTCATCGGCCTCGACGAAGCCGAATTGCAGCCGCTGGTCCTCGATTTCGGCACCGAACCACACTTCATGGCCTTCGCCGATGTGGAATGCGGCAAGACCACGTTGCTGCGCAATATCGTGATGGGCATCGCCGAACAGTCCACCGCGCAGGAAGCGCGGGTGATCCTCATCGACTACCGCCGCACCATGCTCGGCGCGCTCGAGGGCGATCAGCTGGCGGGGTACTCCACGTCGTCGCAGACCTGTGGACCGATGATCGCCGAAGTCGCCGGGTATCTGGCGAAGCGGATTCCCGGCGCGGACATCACCCCCGCGCAGTTGCGGGAACGCAGCTGGTGGAGCGGGCCCGAGATCTATGTCGTCGTCGACGATTACGACATGGTTGTCACCGGTTCGGGCAACCCGTTCGCCCCACTGCTGGAATATCTGCCGCAGGCCCGCGACATCGGCCTGCACCTGGTGGTCACCCGCCGCATCGGTGGTGTGTCACGGGCCCTCTACGACCCGGTCCTCGGTGCCATGAAGAACCTGTCGGTACAGGCACTGGTCATGAGCGGTTCGCGCGACGAGGGAAAGATCATCGGCGAAGTGCGGCCGAGCAAGATGCCACCCGGTCGCGGCACGCTGGTCTCCCGCAGCCGGGGCGTCGAGATGATCCATGTCGCCGACCTGGCGCCGCTGTAGCCGGGACCGCCGTTCAGTCCCGGAGGGAGGCCGCCGAGAGCCTGCACTGCGCGCCCGCGGTGGTGAATGTCGGCGGCAACCGGGGCGGCCACGTCCTCGTCTGCCGTTCGAACAGGGCTTTCGACGGTCCGGTGGCGACCGGCCCCGCGACCCGCGCCAGCGCGAAGCCCGCACGGCGGTAGTAGTCGTGGAGCTCGGTGTTGGTGGTCCAGGCGTCGAGGCGGACCCACAGGCGGTGCTCGTCATCGGCCAGTGCGGCAGCGTGCGCCAGCAGGTGATCACCGACCCGTCGACCCGCGAACCGCAGGTCGACGATCATGAAATGCACGATCACCGACTCGGCCAGCTCCCAGGCCGACCACAGCCCGTGATCGGCCCGATGGTTGACCGTGATCGTCCCCGCGGGCTCACCGTCGACCTCCGCGATCCACGTCTCACCGCGATCCAGTGCCCGCCCGACCGCGCCCGCGAAGATCTCGATCGGCCGCCCGCGGCCCGCCACCGTCCACTGATCCGACCCGCGCGCCGTCAGCCACGACGTGCGCTGGACGCGCAGGCGGCAGATCAGCGGCAGGTCGCCCAGGGTGGCCGGGCGCAGGCGCACCGTCATGGCAGCGCGACGGCCAACCCGGGTGCGATGCCGAGGGTGCGGGCGATGACGTCGGTGCCGGTGGTGTCGCCGAGCTGGTAGGCCAGCTGATTGCGGCCTGCCAGGGAACGGTGGCGGGTGGCGCGGGTGACGCGTTCGTGGTTGGCGCCGATGCGCAGGTGGTCGAGCAGGACGGTGCCGGTGGCGACGCCGAGTACCGCCGCTTCTTCGGCGGTGGCGGCGCGGGCAAGCACGGTATCGCGGTGGGCGGTCTCGCCGTAGCCGCGGTCGGCCAGGCGGCGGGTGGTGCCCTCGGGGATGTCATGGGGGGAGTCGATGCCGGCTGCTTCGGCGAGGTCGCGGGGGTAGAAGCTCACCTCCCACGACCACGGTTCGTGGTCGAGGTACTGCACGACCGTCCGCGCGAGCACCCACGAGTCGGCGGCGACGCCGAGCCAGCGTGCGACTTCGGTGTTCGCGGGTTCCATCCTGGTGCTGAATTGCTTGGACGGTTCGCGGTTGGCCGCGCGCGCGATCTCGGAGAAGATGTCGTGCGCCGACTTGGGCCGATCGCGACGGATGTGGTCGGTGACCACCGATTCCAGCACTTCCTGGTTTCGCACGATGGTGCCGCGGGAAGTCGCTGTGTAGACAAGATTTTCAGCGACCAGCACCTGAATCGCGTTGCGCGAAGTGGTGATCGAGACCTGCATCTGGGCGGCGAGCTCGGAGTGACTCGGCAGGCGATCGCCCGGTTTCCATGTGCCCGCACGGATCTCCTCACGGAGAAGGTTCGCGATCCGGAGATAGGTCGGACCGTCCGCCATCATGCTCCTCGGTAGGTCGTGCAGGTAACGAAGTGTACTCGTATCGGTTACCTACGGCCGAGTAATGCTTGACAGAAAGCTTGCGAGGTTTATTGTAATGAACGTCCTGATCCGGTGCTCTGCGGCGATGACGGCGAGGCAACGTGGCTGGTTCGGAGAGTTCAACAGTTGTAATGGCTTTCCCTGACACAGTGCGGAGTGTCGATACCGCCGGGCACCCGGCTGCTACCGGTCCGTTACCCCTCTCCGACATTCTCGTCCGGGCGTGTCGCGGACATCGGGTGATCGGTGGGCCGCTGCTCTGGTTCGCACGCGATCTGGCCGTGCTGCACGAGAAACGCATTGTCGGGCGCGGGGGACGGGTCGACACCGATCCGGTGGTCCTGCGCGAAATCGACTGTCGACGTAGTGAACTGGTGCTGGCGATCGACGACTGGGTGCTACGGACAGTGCCGCAGCACCGGCTCGGCGCGACGCTGCACACCGAGACCGTCGGCTCGGTCATCGACCGCATGGCCGAGGCTTCGGTGCGAGCGCACCATGCCCTGATGACGTTGGCCGCCAACGACGAGATGCTGCACTGTGCGTGGCACCACCTGGCCGAACTGGCCGACGCCTACGACGACCTGGTGCGTGACATTCTGGCCGGGCGCAGGCGGTTGCCGGAGTGGTGAACCAGCGCCGCGGTCGTGTGTGTCAGCCGAGGCGGTGGTGGTGTACGCCGAACTCGTCGGCCACCGTCGCCGCCAGTTCCACATAGGCGCGCTTGGTGGTCTTGTGCAGGCGGTGCAGGTCGATTTCGGCGCCCTCGGAGAGGTGCTCGTCGAAGGGGATGATGTGGACGGCACGGCAGCGGGACAGGAAGTACTCGCGCAGCTGCTGGATGCCGACATTGGGTGAGCCCTCGCGGGGGAGGTTGATGACGACCACCGCGTTGCGGACCAGGTGGTCGTGGCCGTGCAGCGACAGCCAATCCAGGGTCGCGGCGGCGCTGCGAGCACCGTCGATGGCGGCCGACGAGATCAGCACCAGGGAGTGGGCGAGGTCGAGGACCCCGCCCATCGCCGAGTGCATCAGTCCGGTGCCGCAATCGGTGAGGATGATGTTGTAGAAGCGCTGCAGGATGCGGGCTACGGCCCGGTATTCCTCGTCGTTGAACGCTTCGGACGCGGCCGGATCACGTTCGCTGGCAAGGACTTCCAGGCGGCTAGAGCCCTGGGAGGTGTGCCTGCGGACGTCGGAGTAGCGCTGGATCGAGGGGTCGAGCAGCAGGTCGCGCACTGTCGAGCGGGTTTGGATGGCTACTCGCTGCGACAGGGTGCCGAAGTCGGGATTGGCGTCGACGGCGATGACTCGGTCGCCGCGGATCGAGGCGAAGATCGAGCCGATGCCGGTCGTTGTGGTCGTCTTGCCGACGCCACCCTTCAGCGAGAGGACCGCGATCCGGTAGTCGCCGCGCACGGGTTGGCGGATACGGGCCACGAGTTCCTGCAGGCGCAGTTCCTCCGCGGACATGCCCGGGTTGATCGCACCGCCGGACGCGTGGTGCACGGCCTTGCGCCAACCGCTGCCCGGAGCCTTCTTGGCCCGCTTGACCGGGACATCGTCGAGCGAGGGCTGGTAGCCCTGTGGCTGTGCGCCCCAACCGGGTTGGCCGTATGGCTGCTGCTGGCCCTGCTGGTAGTTGCCCGGCTGCTGGTACTGCTGCGGGGCCGCGTTGGGCTGCTGGTACTGCTGCGCGGGGGTGCCGTCGGGCTGGAACTGCTGGCCGGGGCCGTTGGGGTGCTGGTACTGCTGGGCCGGACCGTTCGGGGGGAACTGTTGCGGCATCCCCTGATTCGGCTGCTGGTACTGCGGAGCAGGGGAGCCGTCGGGCCGATACTGCTGCTGCGCGGGTGCGCCGTCGGGGTGCTGCGCGGGAGCGGCGTCGGGCCGATACTGCGGTGCCGCACCCTCGGGTCGAGGGGCGACGCCATCGGGTCCGTATGTGGGCAGACCGTCGGGCTGCTGGTGCTGGGCGGGGGTGCCGTCCGGGCGGGGATACGGCGACGCGGCGTCGGCCGCCTGCACGAATTCACCCGAGCGGTAACCGGTTTGCGCGCCACCCTGCCCGCTCGCCTCACCGCTTTGCAGTCGAGGATCATCGGACCGGTAGACCTCGGTCCGCCCATCCGGCGCGTGCATCGGCGCGACCGGCGTGGGATCGCCGGGAACCGAGTTGTATTGCGTCGCAGGATAAGCCTGCGGCGGCACGTTCTCGCCGGACGCGTACGGCGACCGCTGCTCGGTACCCGGCGCCCGCTGCGGAACACCGGCCTCGCCGGAGCTGTAAGGCGACCCGTGCGGTGGCGCGGATTCGCCTGCGGCATGCGGGGATCGGGCATCCGAACGTCCCGCCTCCGGGGATGCTTCGGGAGTCGAGTAATTCGGCGGCGTCTGCGCTGCGTGGCGCTGCGGTGCCGACTCGCTGGTGGCCTGCGGGGCCAGGGGGCCTGCCTGCGCGGGTCCCAGCTGCGAATCGACTGCGGTGTTCGCGGGGGCGTCCTCGTCGGGCATCGATCCGGCAGCCGAATGACGCGCACCGGTCGTCTGCGCTGCGGGGGGCTCCGCGGCGGGTGCTGGTGTTGTCGCCGTGGCCGATTCGGGCACGTCGTTGGCGGCCTCGCGAGACGGCGTGGCCTGCTCGGCCTCCTGGAACGACGGCGCCGGCGGCGATTCCAACTCGGCCGCACGGTGCGCGGAGGTCGACGGCGTGTCGGTGGTGGGTTGTCCGACTTCGTCGCGAGGCGGCACCGGTTGGGGTGCCGTGTGGCCTGCCTGCTCGACTTCCCGGTCCGCGGTGACCGGCCGCGGCTCGGCGGCGGTCGGCTGCGGCGGGACGGTCAGGCGTGGTGGGGCCTGGGTCGGCCGCGCGGGCGGGTCCGGCAGGGGAGGGGGCGGGGGAAGGTCGGGGCGCTGCTGGTTCGGGCCGAGCGGGGTGAAGCCGTTCGACGGCGGTGCCGGTGTACGCGTCGGGAGTGCGTTCGCGGCGTGATCCGCCGCCTCGGTGCTCGGCGCGGGTGTGGCCGGACCTGCGTGCGGATGCCCGCTGGTGGGCGAAGGCGGAAGCGGCGCGCCGGCCGAAGGCAGCGCGGGATTCGCCGGTGGCTGACCCGTCGACCAAGGGGCCGAACTGGTCGAGGACGCCTGGCCGCCTGCCCACGGCGCCGGATCCGCAGCCGAAGGCCCGGGGATCTGGCCGTGGGTGTCCGGCCGCGGCGCCGGATCCGTCGATGACGGCGGCGCGCTGGTCGGCGGCGCCAGGGGGTTCTGGGCAGCCTGCTGGTGCGGCTGCTGATACTGGCCCGCCTGCGGCTCGCGGCCTGCCTGCTGCTGTGGGGACTGCTCGCGGGTCGGCTGCTGGTACGAGCCCTGTCCCTGGGTCGGCTGCTGGTACGAGCCCTGTCCCTGGGTCGGCTGCTGCTCGCGGCCGGACTGATGGGGCGGCTGGTCGTAGGTGGGCTGCTGACGTGGCTGTTCTTCGCCGCGCGGCTGCTGGTGGGAGGGGCCGGGAATCAGCGGGTTCGCGGGCTGCTGCGGGGTGGCCCAGCCGGAACCGGACTGGTTCGGCTCGGCATGGCGGCGCTGGTCGACGGGTTCGGCAGGCCGTGCGGGCTGCTGCTGGGCGGCCTCTTCCTCGGACTCACGGTCCTTGCGGCGGCGCCTGCCCTTGTCCTTGCGCGCGGCATCGTCACCACGGCCCATGAAGCGGCGGCGTTTGGGTGCCTCATCGATCTCGTCGTCCTGCGGCAGGTTCTCGACCGGAGCCTCGTAACCGACCTGTGTGACGTCGCTCTCCGACAGCCACGGCGGCAGCATGGGGAGGCTGTCGTTGTTGCGGCTCACCGGCACGCCTCGCTCACCAGGGTCCCCCGATCTGATCGACCCACTTCTCCGACGCCGGTGAGTTTACGCGACAACCCCATCGCCGTGGTGGGCGCCTCATGGCTCCGGATCGGGCTACGGATAGAGCGCAGCGGCAGTGTGGATAGCGCAGCGGCGGGCCCGATCGAGGTGTACGGTTCGGGGCACTTTTGCCTCTGGCCGCCCGGCCCGGTAAGCTTGAGCGGCGGTGCACCTATGCGCCGACTGTTCGCATGCATGTCGACCGATCGTCGTCGACCGTTGCGAGTGAGCAGCACGAGTAATCCAAACTCAGGTTGAGCGTAACCGGGATCGCGGAGGATATGGCGAAGAAAGACGGGGCCATCGAGGTCGAGGGTCGAGTTGTCGAGCCGCTGCCCAATGCGATGTTCCGGATCGAGCTCGAGAACGGTCACAAGGTTCTCGCGCACATCAGCGGAAAGATGCGGCAGCACTACATTCGTATCCTTCCGGAAGACCGCGTGGTCGTCGAGCTGTCGCCGTACGACCTCTCACGCGGCCGGATTGTCTACCGCTACAAGTGATGCCTGACGGCGTCGCGAGCCCTACCGGCGCGCGGCGTCGCACAGTGTCCCGGCAACGGGGCGCACACCAGACTTCCCCAGTCCTCTGGCTGGGGAAAAACTGTGTTCACACCACCTGTGTGGACCAATACAAGATTGGACTGACGTGAAGGTTAATCCGAGCGTCAAGAAGATCTGCGAGAAGTGCAAGGTGATCCGCCGTCATGGTCGGGTCATGGTGATCTGCGACAACCTGCGCCACAAGCAGCGTCAGGGCTGAGACAGCGTTCCCGAGGCTTGCCGAGGGGCCGTTCTATGCAGCACCACCGGGCACCGATCGTCTGATCGGACTGACCGAAAGAAGAACTCCCAGATCCAGCGCGTACGCACGTGTGCGCGCCATCCACCGGCACGGAGGCCGGTGCCCCCATTTCTTACACGGGGGGACGGACGGGGAGCAGACCTCCGCAACCATTAAGGAACCTGCCACATGGCACGTCTGATGGGCGTTGATCTCCCGCGCGAAAAGCGCATGGAGATCGCGCTGACCTACATTTTCGGAATCGGGCGCACCCGCGCCACCCAGATCCTGGCCGAGACGGGCGTCAGCCCGGACCTGCGCTCCAAGGATCTCAGCGACGACGACCTGTCGAAGCTTCGCGATTACATCGAAGCCTCGGACTACAAGGTCGAAGGTGACCTGCGCCGCGAGGTTCAGGCCGATATTCGCCGCAAGATCGAGATCGGCTGCTACCAGGGCATCCGCCACCGTCGTGGCCTGCCCGTTCGTGGTCAGCGCACCAAGACCAACGCGCGTACGCGCAAGGGTCCGAAGAAGACCGTCGCCGGCAAGAAGAAGTAGGGATAGCGTATGCCTCCGAAGAGCCGGGCCGCTGGCCCGAAGAAGACTCAGAAGTCGCGTCGCCGGGATAAGAAGAACATCCCGCACGGCCACGCGCACATCAAGAGCACGTTCAACAACACCATCGTCTCGATCACCGACCCCGAGGGCAATGTCATCTCGTGGGCGTCGTCGGGTCACGTCGGTTTCAAGGGTTCGCGTAAGAGCACCCCGTTCGCCGCGCAGCTCGCTGCCGAGAACGCTGCCCGCAAGGCGCAGGAGAACGGCGTCAAGAAGGTCGACGTGTTCGTGAAGGGCCCGGGTTCGGGCCGCGAGACCGCGATCCGTTCGCTGCAGGCCGCAGGCCTGGAAGTGGGCTCGATCTCCGATGTCACTCCGCAGCCGCACAACGGCTGCCGTCCGCCCAAGCGGCGTCGCGTCTAAAGCGGGAAAGGAACAGATAACAAATGGCACGTTATACAGGCCCCATCACCCGCAAGTCGCGTCGTCTGCGCGTCGACCTCGTCGGAGGCGACCAGGCGTTCGAGCGTCGTCCTTACCCGCCCGGCCAGCACGGCCGCGCGCGGATCAAGGAATCCGAGTACCTCATGCAGCTGCAGGAGAAGCAGAAGGCTCGCTTCTCGTACGGCGTCATGGAGAAGCAGTTCCGTCGTTACTACGAAGAGGCCAACCGCCTCAAGGGTAAGACCGGCGACAACCTGCTCCGTCTGCTCGAGGCTCGTCTGGACAACGTCGTGTACCGCGCCGGTCTGGCTCGTACCCGTCGTCAGGCCCGTCAGCTGGTCAGCCACGGTCACTTCATCGTCAACGGTGTCAAGGTGAACGTCCCCAGCTACCAGGTCTCCCAGTACGACATCATCGATGTCAAGGAGAAGTCGCTCCCGACGCTGCCGTTCCAGGTGGCTCGCGAGACCGTCGGCGACCGTCCGGTCCCCGGTTGGCTGCAGGTCGTCCCCGGCCGCCTGCGCATCCTGGTGCACCAGCTGCCCGAGCGCGCGCAGATCGATGTGCCGCTGCAGGAACAGCTCATCGTCGAGTACTACTCGAAGTAATCGCTTAACGGTGGGGGTCGCCACGCGGCGGCCCCCGCAATCACTGACGAGGCATCAAATAGCGGATGCCCTGAACAGGAAGTAGATCCTCATGCTGATTTCCCAGCGTCCGACACTGACCGAAGAGGTTGTGGCGGAGAACCGCTCGAAGTTCACCATCGAACCCCTCGAGCCGGGCTTCGGTTACACCCTCGGCAACTCGCTGCGTCGTACCCTGCTGTCCTCCATCCCGGGGGCCGCGGTCACGAGCATCCGCATCGACGGCGTCCTGCACGAGTTCACCACCGTTCCCGGCGTGAAGGAAGATGTCACCGACATCATCCTGAACCTCAAGGGTCTGGTCGTGTCCTCGGAAGAGGACGAGCCGGTCACCATGTACGTGCGTAAGCAGGGCCCGGGCACCGTCACCGCCGGTGACATCGTCCCGCCCGCCGGCGTCATCGTGCACAACCCGGACATGCACATCGCCACCCTCAACGACAAGGGCAAGCTCGAGATCGAGCTCGTCGTCGAGCGGGGTCGCGGTTACGTGCCCGCCGTGCAGAACAAGGCGACCGGCGCGGAAATCGGCCGGATCCCGGTGGATTCGATCTACTCCCCGGTGCTCAAGGTGACCTACAAGGTCGAGGCCACCCGTGTCGAGCAGCGCACCGACTTCGACCGTCTCATCCTCGACGTGGAGACCAAGAACTCCATCACGGCCCGGGACGCGCTGGCTTCGGCCGGTAAGACCCTGGTCGAGCTCTTCGGCCTGGCCCGTGAGCTCAACGTCGAAGCCGAGGGCATCGAGATCGGCCCCAGCCCGGCCGAGGCGGATCACATCGCCTCCTTCGGTCTGCCGATCGAGGACCTGGACCTCACCGTCCGGTCCTACAACTGCCTCAAGCGCGAGGGTGTGCACACGGTGGGCGAGCTTGTCGCCCGTACCGAGTCGGACCTGCTCGACATCCGCAACTTCGGCCAGAAGTCCATCGACGAGGTGAAGGTCAAGCTGCACACGCTCGGCCTCTCGCTCAAGGACAGCCCGGCGTCGTTCGACCCGTCCTCCGTGGTGGGTTACGACGCGAGCACCGGAACGTGGAGCGACAGCGGCACGTTCAGTGATACCGACGGCGGCGAGCAGGACTACGCCGAAACCGAACAGCTTTAATACGCCCAGGAGAAACCCACAATGCCCAAGCCCAAGAAGGGCCGCCGGTTCGGCGGCTCGGCGTCGCACCAGAAGGCGATCTTCGCCAACCTGGCCACGGCGCTTTTCGAGCACGGTCGGATCACGACCACCGAGGCCAAGGCCAAGGCGGTGCGTCCCTACGCCGAGAAGATCATCACCAAGGCGAAGGCCGGCAGCCTTGCCGACCGTCGTGAGGTCATGAAGGACATCCGCAACAAGGACGTCGTCCACGTCCTGTTCGCCGACATCGGCCCCTCGTTCGAGGGTCGCGAGGGTGGCTACACGCGTATCACCAAGGCGCTGCCGCGCAAGGGTGACAACGCGCCGATGGCCATCATCGAGCTCGTTCGCGAGAAGACCGTGACCAACGAGGCCGATCGGGCCCGTCGTGTCGCCGCTTCGCAGAAGACCGAAGAGGCTCCGGCCGCTGAGGTCGTCGAGGAGACCGTCGCCGACGAGACCGTGGCTGACGCCCCGGCCGCCGACGAGGCCACCGAGGACAAGAAGGACGCCTGATTCTCAGGAGTTCTGCCGAGCCCGTCACCCTTCGTGGGTGGCGGGCTCGGCTCTTTCTGTGCGTGATTTCGGGAGGTTGCGATGGATGAGACGTCGACTCGGGTGCGGCTCGGGATCAGTTACGACGGCACCGACTTCATCGGCTGGGCACGTCAGCCGGGGTTACGCACTGTGCAGGGTGTGCTCGAGGAGTCGCTGTCGAAGGTGTTGCGTGAGCCGATCGTGCTGACGGTCGCCGGGCGTACCGACGCGGGCGTGCACGCCGAAGGTCAGGTCGCGCACTTCGACACGGTGGCCGAATTCGACGCCGACAAGTTGATGTACCGCATGGCCAAGTTCCTGCCCAAGGACGTGCGGATCACCGAAATCCGCACCGCACCGCCCGAGTTCGACGCACGCTTCTCCGCGATGCGCCGCCACTACGCCTACCGGCTCACCACCGCCCCCTATGGCGCGCAGCCGTTGCAGGCTCGCGGTGTGGTGCCGTGCAAGCCCGGCGTCGACCTCGAGGCTATGCGGGCCGCGTCCCGAAACCTGCTGGGCCTGCACAATTTCGCCGCCTTCTGCCGCAGACGCGAGGGTGCCACCACCATCCGCGAACTCCAGCGCTTCGACTGGGAACGCGACGGCGACCTGCTCACCGCCTACGTCAGCGCCGACGCCTTCTGCTGGTCGATGGTGCGCAGCCTTGTCGGCGCCGTTCTAGCGGTCGGTGAGGGCCGGCGCACCCCCGAATGGACCACGACCCTGCTCGCCGAAACCGAACGCTCCAGCTCGGTTACCGTCGCCCCCGCTCACGGGCTGAGCCTGATCGCCGTCGACTACCCCGCCGACGCCGACCTCGCCGCCCGCAACATTCAAACTCGCGAAACCAGAACTGTGCCCGCACCCGAAGGCGGCTGCTGCGGCGATTGATTGCCATATCTGTTCTCGTTGTGGCATCACATAAGCCGAGTGGCGATTCGATATTGTTCGAGACAGTTTTCGGCCAATAGAAAGAAGGCGACTTCTTTGTAACTGTGCTGGTTTTCGGTGGTGGCGCTCACGATATCGGTGTGGTAGTCGTAGCGATGCTAGATTTCTCTCGTGGGATACCTCCTCGGCCGCGTCGATCGATGATGGGAAGCGGTCATGTCGAACACTTACGTGCCCGTAACAATTGAGCCGATCGGTCCGGAGCTGTCGTTTCGAGGCCAGCTCACGCAGGGCAGCCGAATGGCCGAATTGCGGCCGGACGAAATGGTATTCGTCGACAGCGGGCGCCTCAATCGGTGGGAGTCCGACGGGCCGCACGAGCGGGCGAGCCTGCGCCCTGTCGCGGTGGAATAGCGAGATCGGGCGATGACGGCGTTCGAGGGTTTCCCCGAGATCTGCTCGACCGATCGGATCGCGGTGCCGGACGCGTTCGGGTACTGGGAGCAGCTGGTCGCCGGTGCGATTACCGAGGTGTCGATCGCGCCGACCGTGCCGCGCGCGTTCGAGGGGCGGATCAGGTCGGCCGACTTCGGCGATATCTCCGTGGGCACAGTGGTTGCCGAGGGGCACGAATTGCGCCGGACGCGACGGCACATCGCCAGGGCCGATGATTTGCATGTCATCGGTAGCGTCGTACTGGCGGGGCGCGCTCAGGTGGAGCACGCGGGAAACCGCGTCGAGCTGACGCAGGGCGCGATGATCTTCTACGACACCTCGCAGCCGATCCTGTGGCGCTCGGACGGCATGATCGAGGATCTCACCATCCGGGTGCCCCGGCAGCAGGTCGTCGACTATCTCGGGGTTCGTGACGACCTCCTGCCTGCCGGGACGGTTATCGGCGAGGGCGGCGTCGGGCTCATGCTGGCCAGATTCTTCCAGCGGGTCGCCCAGCTGCACAGCACAGATCCGGCGGCGGCGGCAGTGCTCGCGGGCAGCGGAATCGACCTACTCGGTGCGGCGGCCACCATCGCGTCGGGCGGGCGACCCGGGCGGGCGCAGATCGCGGCGGTGAACGGCCAGCAGGTGCTCGACTATTTGCGTGCCAACTTCACCGACCCCGGGTTGACCATCGACCGGATCGCGGACGCCTGCGGCGTGTCGCGGCGCACGCTCTATCGGGTGGTCGCGGAGTTCGAGGGCGGACTCGGCGCTGTCTTGCGCGGAATGCGGCTGGAACGGGCCAGGGTGTTGCTCGCGGCGGCCGATTTCCGCTCGGTGGCGGCAGTGGCGACCGCGTCGGGATTCGCCACCGAGCGGCAGTTCTATCGTGCGTTCCAGGCTGCGACCGGTATGACACCGGGTGAGTACCGAGTAGTTGCTCGTTCCGGCACCCACGTCGGCTGACGACGGACGCTCCACCTCGTGGAGTGATATGCCTCACATGGAGTATTCACCCTGAAATACTCGGGCTGGATATCCGCTGCAATTGCCAGTGCTAGATGCCGTTCCGATGACGGTCAACCATCCCGTTCGGAAACATTCGATGGAAACGAGTCGGTCGATCTGGCAGGCTCGGTGCAGGGCGAGCCCGCCGATTGTGCGACGCCAACTGTTTGCTGTTCGGTTCGGATAGGGAGCGAGGTGGTTGGCGTGGAGGTTGCGGAGACCCGTGCCGGAAGCAGCGAATCTTTTGCCGAATGGGAGTCGCTGCTCTCGGAGAGCTATGTCCCGCTGATGGTCGACCCCTGCGATGACGGTGCCTTCCACGGCCGGATCGAACGCACCAGCCAGCCCGGCTTCGATCTGTCGACGATCAGCGCGGGCGCCCAGCGCATCCGCCGCACCACCCGCGGAATCGCGAAGACCGAGGGTGAATTCCTCCTGGTCTCCATCCTCACCGAGGGTTCGGGATTGCTGCACCAGGACGGTCGGGTGGCGTTGGTGCGGCCCGGCGACATGGTCTTCTACGACACCTCTCGCCCGTATCACTGGGACCTGGGCGCTCCATGGGCGCAGGTCGTCGTGCAGACACCACTCGAGGTTCTGCGTCAACAGCTCGGCTCCGGTAGTAATACCCCGTTGCCGACCGCAGTGACGGTCACCGCCGACAGCGCGGGCGGTGTGGTCGCCGGATTCTTCCGCGATCTTGCCCGCATCCAGGAGAGCGCCCCTGGCCACGCGACCGTGCTGGCCGACAGCGGTGTCAAACTGCTCGCCTCCGCGGTCCGGCTGGCCTCGGGGGACATCCCGTCGGGTGAGCCCGCGCAGGCGCTGTCGCGCGAGCAGGTGCTCGCTTTCATGCGGACCAGATGCGCCGACCCGAGCCTGACGATCGACGACATCGCGCGAGCCTGTCTGGTGTCGCGACGAACGCTGTACCGGCTGTTCGGTGACGTGGAGGACGGGCTCAGTGCCGTGCTGCGGCGCATGCGGGTGGAATGCGCGCGCACGCTGCTGGCCCGCTATCCCGGCCGGGCGACGGCGACAGTCGCGCTCGCGTCAGGCTTCGCCTCCGAACGCCATTTCTTCCGTGCCTTCCGGATGGAGACGGGGATGACCCCCGGCGAATTCCGGATGATCGCGACGAGTGCGCTGTCTATCTGATCCCACCTTTCATCGCAAGACTGTCCATCGTCAGGCCCCCTTTCCCGACTGGTTCGACGTCGGAGTGGCGTGGCTGTATTGGACTGCCCGATGCAGGCACCCTCTTGAAGAATGGCCGCCGCTTCGCCAAACTCTTAGCAAGACTCATGTTGAGGTTGCAGTGAACCCGAATTGCGCGCGCTGAAACGGATTTCCGACCGTAAACGGCGGATTGGCACAGACCGTCAGTCGGCTGGCACAGGATGACAGTTTGTATCGCGCCATTCTGCGAGAGAGTGAATTGAACACTCTTCACTGGTTGAGCGACAAGGGGGCACGATGAGTCGGGTACGCGTGGCAGCGGTGCAGGCCGAGCCGAAATGGTTGAATCTGTCCGCCGGAGTCGAACAGACAATCGAATATATCGAGTCGGCTGAACGTGGCGGCGCGCAACTGATCGCTTTTCCGGAGACGTTCCTGCCCGGATTTCCGTGGTGGATGTGGCTCAATTCGGTCGATTGGGGTGAGGAATTCCTGGCCAGGTACCTGGCCAACGCGCTGACCGCCGACGGCCCCGAACTGCGCGCCATCGCGTACGCGGCCCGCCGCAAGGGCCTGCACGTCTCGATCGGCTTCGCCGAGCGGGCCGGACGCGAGGTCTTCATGTCTCAAGCTCTGATCGACGCCGACGGCACCATCGCCGTCGCTCGCAAGGCTGAACCGACCGGGCTCGAGCGCACTGTCTTCAGTGTCTCGCCGGGCGGTGGACCGCTGGTCCGCGACACCGTGCACGGCCGGATCGGTGTGCTCGGCGGCGCCGATCATCTGCGCGCGGACCTGCGCGGACAGCTGCACGAACAGCGCGAGCAGATCCACGTGTCGGCGTGGTCGGGCTTCACCGTGTACTACGGGGAGGGCAAGGAATGGGGGCCCGATCTCAACACCGCCGCCAGTGTCCGCTACGCGATGGACGGGTCGACCCACGTCATCGCGCCCGTCGCGGTCGTGCCAGTGGCGGGCTGGGAGGTCGTCGACGCGCGTTCGCCCGAGCGGCGCCTGCTCCGTGGCGGTGGCGGGGTCTCGCGGATCTTCGGACCCGGTGGGCTCGAACTCGCCACGCCACTCGCCGAAGGCCACGAGGGCCTGCTCTACGCCGATCTCGATCTCGGCCGCGCGGTACGCATGGCCGCGCCTGCTGTGCCGCGCGGCGAGCGCTTGCAGCCCCTTCGGGGGTCCAGCGGTCGGGTCGTGCGGCGCGAGCCGGTGCGCGCCGGACTCGCGGGGGCCTGAGAACCACCTCAGCTGTTCGAGGCCGACCTCGAGTTCGGCGCCGGTGGTGTGGTGGAGTGCGGCGACCGTGTCGCGATCGGCCTGCGGCACTCGTATCGGAGGGTACTGAAAGGGGCTTGCGCAGAGAGGTTCTCCCTGTTCAGGGGATAAATGAAATTGCATTTGCAATTGCATTCGAGGGTATTCTTTGGGCGATGCCGCGGGGACGGCATGCCTGACTCTCGTTTCCGGAGGCGCCTGTGGCGAACGAAGCGACGACGCTGGAGTTCTCGGCGCCGACACCGCGCAGCGCGGAGTTCGAGCAGTGGGAAGCGTTGATGACGAAGACGTATTTCCCACTCGCGCTCGATCCCACGTTGGACGCACCCACGTTCGGCAGGCTCACCAGCAGTGCGTTGCCCGGCGCCGCCGACTTCTCGCTGACCGCGCTCGCGGGTGGGAATCAGGAATTCCGGCGCACCAAGACGCATGTAGCCTGCGCGGACGAGGAATACCTGCTGGTCAGCATTCAGGTCGCCGGTCAGGCCAGACTCACGCAGGACGGCCGCTCAGTGCTGCTGAAGCCGGGTGAGATGACGTTTCTCGATACCGCGCGGCCCTCGCTCTGGCACGACAGTATGTCCTACGAGCAGGTGCTCGTGCGAGTGCCGACACGGCTGCTCCGCCTGCGGCCGGGGCTCGGTGAGGTCCGCATACCGACGGCTACCGTGATTGCTCCGGGCAGTCCGGCGGGTGTGGTGGCCACCTACTTTCGTGAGCTCGCCCGAGTCCGCGCGCAATTGCCCGCGCAGGCCGACATCCTGGCCCGCAGCGCGCTCGACCTCCTCGGCTCGGCGGTGCTGCTCGCCGCGGGAAGCGAACCTACCGAGGCGCCCGCCGACGCGCTCAGCCGCGAACACGTCCTGGTCTACCTCCGAAAGCGCTGCACCGACCCGGAATTGACCGTTGATGAGGTCGCGGCAGCCTGCCACATCTCGCGCCGCACGCTTTTTCGAATCTTCGACGGCACCGGCGACAGCCTCGGTACCACCCTGCGCAGCTTGCGAGTGACGCATGCGCAGGAACTGTTGGCCGGCAACAGCAGCCACCCGCCCGCGGCGGTCGCGTTCGCCTCGGGATTCGCCTCGGAACGGCACTTCTACCGCGTGTTCCAGCGGGAAACCGGGATGACGCCCGGCGAATATCGGCAGTCGCACATCGGCTGACCAACGTGGCGCCGATTGTCAGAGGCTTGGCGCGGTAGGACTGTAGACACGAACGCTGCGGCATCACACTGGATTTCGTTGGACCAGTGCGGTGCGAGGAGCGATCACGATGCCGATTCAGATCAGGGCGGCGGCGGTGCAGGCCGAGCCTGCGTGGCTGCATCTGCCCGCCGGTGTCGCGCAGACGATAGGTTTCATCGAGGACGCCGGCGCCGGTGGGGCCCAGCTGGTCGCGTTCCCTGAGGTCTTTCTGCCCGGGTATCCGTGGTGGTTGTGGCTGAACTCGGTGGACTGGGGGTCGGAGTTCCGGTCGCGATATCTCGCCAACTCGATGACCAGAGATGGCGCCGAGATGGCTGCCATCGCGGACGCGGCACAGTGGGCTCAGGTGCGGGTGGTGCTCGGGTTCGCCGAGCGGGCCGGCGACGAAATCTACATGGCGCAGGCGATGATCGGCCCGGACGGACAGGTACGGGTGGCTCGCAAGCAACGGCCGACGCCACTGGAACGTGAAGTCTTCGCCGACGGTGTGGCGCCGTCGGTGGTTTACCACACCGAACTGGGCCGGGTCGGCGTCCTGGGGGGAGCCGATCATCTGTGCCCGGACCGGCGCGTGGACCTGTGGCGGGAGCAGGTCCACGTTGCCGCGTTCTCTGGATTCACCGTGTATCACGAGGTCGGCGACGATGTCGTGGTCGCGGTGAACAGCACGGTCGCCGAGCAGTACGCGCGCGAGGGCGGGGTCGTGGTGATCGCGCCGACGGCGCTGGTGCCGATGACCGGCTGGTCGGTCGTCGACGCGCGTTCGCCGCAACATCTGCTGCTCAGCGGTGGTGGTGGGGTGGCCAGGATCCTCGGCCCGGACGGCCGCGATCTGGCGCCGCCGCTGCCGCCCGGCAAGTCGGGGCTGCTGTTCGCCGACCTCGTGCTCGACGAGTCGGGCAACCGGTGGACCGATATGCGGGTGGCCGGCTAGCCGAACCTCCGGTCGTGTGCGAACAGTCCGCGAAACGTTGACTGAGCCAGCGCTCGGGGCTCAGGACCGTACGAGTCGTGCGATCGCGTCGGTGGCCTCTTTGATCTTGGCTTCGGCCTCGGGTCCACCGGCCACCGCGGCATCGACGACGCAGTGCGAGATGTGGTCCTCGAGCAGCCCCATCGCGACGGCCTGCAGCGCCTTGGTCATGGCGGAGACCTGGGTGAGGATGTCGATGCAGTATTTCTCCTCTTCGACCATCCGCTGGAGCCCGCGCGACTGGCCCTCGATGCGGCGAAGTCGCTTGAGGTAGTCGTCCTTGGCGGTGATGTAGCCGTGGCCTGCGTGGCCCGCGTGCTCGTCGCCGGTCGCGGTGTCGGGGGTGGGTGTTGTCACCGAAGGTCTCCTCGCCTGCCTGGTAGCTCGCGTGGCGAACTAATACCCCCCTAGGGTACAGTTTCGCGGTGGAATTGTCAGATGACAGGTCCCCGGTGCTGCGTGCGGTCGGCCCTGGCGGAAGAATCGGCGCTATGAGTTCGCTTCCCCGGCCCGCACTCGCCGTCATCGGCGGCAGCGGTTTCTATGACTTCTTCGACCACGACGCGGTGCACGTCGAGGTCGACACACCGTATGGCGCGCCGAGTGCGCCGGTCGCGATCGGGGAGGTCGAAGGCCGTGCCGTCGCCTTCCTGCCGCGGCACGGCAAGCAGCACGAGTTCGCGCCCCACACCCTGCCCTACCAGGCGAATATGTGGGCGCTGCGCGCGCTCGGGGTACGCCGGGTGTTCGCGCCGTGCGCGGTCGGCAGCCTGCGCGCCGATTGGGGTCCGGGCACCGTGGCGGTGCCGGATCAGCTCGTCGACCGGACCTCGGGTCGCCCGCAGACCTACTTCGACGGTGGCGGCGTCCATGTCTCCTTCGCTGATCCCTACTGCGACGACCTGCGCGCGGCCGCGGTGAAGTCGGCGGGTGAGCTTCGGGTCGAGGATTCCGGCACGATGGTCGTGGTGCAGGGCCCTCGTTTCTCCACCCGCGCCGAGAGCCGCTGGTTCGCCGGGCAGGGCTGGGACCTGGTCAACATGACCGGACACCCCGAAGCTGTCCTCGCCCGCGAACTCGAAATGTGCTACGCCGCAGTCGCTCTCGTCACCGACTTGGACGCCGGCCTCGAAGAGGGCGCAGGCGTGCACGCGGTCGACGTGTTCGCCGAGTTCAAGAAGAACCTCGGACCGTTCAAGGAGCTCATGCGTCGCGCGATCAGCGCGGTAGACGGCACCGACACCTGCGAGCGCTGCCGCGTGCACGCCGGGGTATCGCTGCCCTTCGAACTGCCCTGATCATCCCGGCGGCGCGGTGACCTGCAACTGCGCGAGCATGAAGGCAGGTGCCGTGCCGCCGCTGGGCAGCGGTGACACCTCGACGTCGACGGTGAGCCAGCCACCCGACTCGGCCGCCAGCCGCAATCCGCTCAGCCCGGCGTGCGTGGCACCGGCCAGTACCTCGGCGCGCAGTGCGGCGATCCTCGGCCGGTCGTCGGGATGCGGGACGGTTCGCTCGTCGACCCCGCGCCACGTCAGGCCCGGCATCGGCTCGGTGACCCATCGCACCGCGCGAACCTGCGCGGTGTCGAGGATGACCAGATACAGGCCGGGCCGGGATTCGCGCAGCAACTCGAGCGTCGCGGCCTCGAACGACTTGTGTTGTGGGGCAATGCTGTCGGTGACATCGACGGCGACCCCACGCCACGCGAACCGCTGCTGGTCGCCGCTGCCGTTGCGCGCGGCCACCAACAGTGAACGCGGGCCGATCCGCGAGTGCACGGTGGCGACTCCCGACCATCGGCTCCGTGGGTCCGAACGGTACATCGTGGCAACGAATTCCAGGGCCTGATCGAAACGCTCGATGCGCTGGAACGGCTCGGCACCGCTGTATTCGACCGGCGCCGAACCGAAATGGGGCCCGAGCCCGGCGGGATGGGTGCGCATCACGCGGGCGCGCGCGTCGACCTGGAACGGTGCGACGCGCAGTTCGTCCCGCGGCACCTCCGGCCCGACCCACACCTTCACCGCATGCGCGGTGGATCCGGGCCACAGCACCGGCACAGCACGAAACCGCAACTCCGACCAAGGATTACGCGACTTCGGCAGCACCTCCTCCACCGGCGCCCCCGTATCATGCGCGGCCGCGATCAATGGCTGCAGCCGAGCCGGAATCGCCCGCTGATACGACGCCCACTCACGCGGCGTAGTGCCCGCGGTCAACATCGAC
Organism: Nocardia sp. NPDC058518; assembly: GCF_042719655.1. Taxonomy (NCBI): domain Bacteria; kingdom Bacillati; phylum Actinomycetota; class Actinomycetes; order Mycobacteriales; family Nocardiaceae; genus Nocardia; species Nocardia sp. NPDC058518. Next base: position 52,412 of record NZ_JBHXNJ010000011.1, on the reverse strand, counting down.
CAAGTCTGCGGTGTCCCCAACGTCTCCACCAACTGCCAACGTCCGATAATCACGTGCGACCCGTTACCTGAAGAGTGAGGCGGGCGAGGTTGATCGCCGCATTGGTATCCCGATCAATCGGCGGACACCCATTACGACAGTGATATACACGGTCACGCAATGCCAGCTTGGTTATCGCCTGACAGCGCGAACACGTTCGAATAGAAGGAAACCATCGATCCGCAGTGACGAGCCGTGCCTGGTTCCAGGTGGTCTTGTAGCCGAGCAAGGTCCGTATCCGGCCGAGCGCGGCGTCACCGATCGCCCGGTTCAACCCCTGCTTGTAGGCACCGCCACGGCGAGACATTCCAGCGACGTTGAGGTCTTCGACAACGATCACGGCGTGGTTGCGAGCGAGTCTGGTGGTGGCGGCGTGGAGCTCGTTGCGGCGGATGTTCGCTACACGAGCATGGGTTTTCGCGATGCGAGCTTGGGTGCGCACCCACTGCTTCGACGGGTCCTGGCGGGATTCGGTCGTCTGGTCCCAACGACCTTGCTGCCGTGCGGCTTTGCGTTGCAACACCCGCAGCCTCGTTTGCGCGGCGGTCAGCGGTTTCGGTGCCGGCACGCGCTCTATCTCGGTGCCGTCCGCTGCTGCGACGACCAGCAGGTCTTTCACTCCGACATCGACACCCACCACCGGATGCGGTGATCGGCGAGCTCGGTCGCCACCGTGTTTGCCTTCCACGATCACCGCGAACGCACAGTACCAGCGTTGACCGTCGTATTTGACTGTCGCGGACAGAATGCGTGCGGTTCCCGCCTCGATACGGCGTGCCAACTTACGGGTCGATTCGTGGGTGTGGATCGTGCCGAGTACTGGCAGTGTGACGTGGTGTCGGTCGAGGTTCACTCGGATTGCGCCGGTGGTGAACCGGACCGAGTTCACCACCCGATGCTTGGGCTTGAAACGAGGGAACCCGATTTTGGCGCCTGCTCGCACACCGCTTCTCGACGCGGACCATGCGTTCAATCCTCGTGCGAGGCCGTCTAATCCACTGTTGTATGCCTCTTTGGAGTTCTCTGCCCACCACGGTGCGACCGTGTTCTTGCGGGTGTTCCACTTCTTACGCAACGCCGCCAGACTCCAGCCGAGCACAGGGGTCATCTCGTTGTCGGGCACACCATAGGAACGCTCTGAGGACCTTTGATCGATGACGGCTTTCACCAGCGCGAGCATGTGATTGTGTGCGAATCGTGCTGCCCCGCAATGGGAGCGGATTGCACGTTCCTGTGACGGGCTGGGATCCAACGCGAACCGGTACGCTTGGGCGGTCCAACCGTCGGGGATCTGAAACGTCGTCATGCGCCTGCTCACCCGGCCCTGACAGCGGCCGAATCAGCCGCTCGGCCGTCGCGAGAAACCGCCGCAGGGGTTACCCCGAGCTGCTTGTGCCTGGTCCACTCAGCCAACTTCAGACCCCCGAGTCAGTCAGATTCGCAAACGGATACTTACGTTCACCCGAGTTCCCTCGAGCAGTTCACAACCCCGCGCCCCCATGAGCTCTGCACGACTGCCCTCTATCTTGCCTGATCGGTCGAGCGGGGCGGATCAGGGGGGAGTGCGGTGTCGATAAGCTCGGCGGCATGAACGCACCGCTGCGGTTGGAGATCATCGTCGCCAGTACGCGCCCCGAGCGATTCGCGCCCGTGGTGGCGGGCTGGCTGGTCACCGCGCTGGGCGAGCGGCCGGAATTCGAGGTGGGGGTGCTCGATCTGCTCGATCTGGCGCTGCCTGTCGACCTCACCGAAACGGCGGAGGTCGAGGCATTTCGGGCCAGGTTGGCCGCGGCGGACGCGTTCGTCGCCGTCACCTCCGAGTACAACCACGGGTACCCGGCTTCGCTGAAGACCGCGCTCGACAGCGCCAAGCACGAGTGGCGGGCCAAGCCGATCGGGTTCGTGTCCTACGGCGGCCTGTCGGGTGGGTTGCGCGCGGTCGAGCAGTTGCGTCAGGTGGTCGCGGAACTGCACATGGTGTCGGTGCGCGAATCGGTGAGCTTCGCCCAGGCCAAACGTCGCTTCGACAAGACCGGCATGACCGACGACAACGCCGCGATCGACGCGTGCGACCGCATGCTGAACCAATTGACCTGGTGGGGAACCACTTTGCGGGCGGCCCGCACGGTCGAACCCTATCCGGGCTGATCGGCCGTGCGGGGCGGGCGCATGCTCAGGCGCTGGCCATCGTGCGCTGACCGCGCGGCTGGCCGATATAGGTCGACTCGCGGGGGATCGACACCAGCGTGAGGTTCACCCTGGTCGTTCCCGTGCGCAGAACGACGCGGTTGCCGATCGCGCCCGGCTGGAAGATCTCCAGGTCGGGGCGAGAAGCGGGCCAGCCGTTGGGATCGCCGGTGAGGTAGATCGTGGTGACACCGGCGTGCGGGGCGGGCGCGAGCACACCGTCGACGACCGTGGCGGTGAAACCCGCGTCGGACTGGTGTGTTTCGACCGCGATGGTCAGCCGCTCCGGATTGCCGACGGTGGTCACCAGCTGCTCCCAGGCTTGCGCCCGGTCGGTGCGCACCAGTACCCGCTCGCCGACGGCCAGCGCGCGGAACACCAACTGCTGGGCAAGATACAGCTCACCGGCCACATACACGGTGGAGATACCGACACCGACGATCCTGGTGGCGACGCCGTTGCCCTCGTCGTCGGAGCCGAGCAGCTGCCCGCAGCCCGAAGACGGAAGATGCAGCGCGCCGATGACATCGATCGGGTACTCGATGGTCGGGATCGTGTCATCGACACCGGGAACCGCGATCGGCAGGTGCGCGAGCAGCGCGTCGCGATGACGACCGCTCATCGACACCATGCCCTTGGAATTGGTCTTCTCGGGAAGTTCGCGCGCGGTCAATCGCCATGCGGCACCGACACTGACGGATTCGGCATCGCTACCGGGACGCAGCCGCACGGCGACTGTGGTGCCACGGGACGGCGCGACCCACAGCTGCGCGAGCAGATCCGAACCCAGCTGCTTGGGATCCACCGCACTGCCGATATTCACCGCGTTGCCGATCTCGGCGTACTTCCACCGCTGACTCAGCGTGCGCGGATCGAGACCGGCGGTGATCTGCTGCACGGCCTTACGGATCTCCGGCGCGGTGAGGATGCGCGCGTTGCAATCGGCGTCCTCGAGCGTGCGCATGATCCGCTGGGTGGCGATGGTGACCGAGCGCGAAGCGCCATCGATGCCACCACCGCGACGAGCCGTCGCGTCCGGGCAGGCCACCGCGTCGAAGCTGATCGCGAGCCAGACCGTGCGGTGCGCGGTCGCGGGCAGCGGACCGAGCAGCGATTCGTAGATCGCGCCCGCGGGCGTGCCGGACCGGCTGCGGTGACCGTGGCTGATGATGTCGATCCCGCTGAGCAGGATGTCGTGCTGGTTGAGGCACGCGGCCAATTCGGGCAGCGGCAACAGGTGCGAGGCGTGCACGGCCGTGCGGGCGATTCTGGTCAGCCCGCCGCGCGGCGGCAGTACCTCGACAACGGTGACCACGCGACTGCCGTCCCAGTACAGCCCGAGCGAACGGCCGTCGGTGTCACGGAAGTCGACGGTGTCGCCGAGCGTGTAGTCGCGCTTGCCGGAAAACCGGCGGATGGTCGAGATCCAGTCGAGGATCGTGCGCTTGCCGAACGGGATCAGCGGCACCAGTGCCACCGCGATGGCGATGCCGAGCGACGGCAGCGCGTCGAGCCCGCAGATCAGCGCGACAACCCCCGCGATCAGGCCGAGGACCTGCGCAATGAGTAGGTGCGGCAGCGAAATCCGACCGAACAGCGGGCGCGGTCCCGCCCCGGTGAACTCAGCCATTCGTTCCTCCCCCAGGTACCCGATTGTCGATCGACCGATGGCCGAATGCGAACAACTGCTGCCGGGAACTGTACTGTGTTGCCCGGACGAGAGCACTGTTCGGGGGAGGAACCATGCCTTCAAAACCCACAACGCGCTGGCAGGTCAGCGGATACCGCTTCCTGGTGCGGCGAATGGAGCACGCCCTGGTGCGCCGGGATGTGCGGATGCTGCACGACCCGATGCGCGCGCAGACCCGTGCCTACGTGGTCGGACTGGTGCTGGGCATCGTGGTCCTCGCCGGTTGCGGTGTCCTCGCACTGCTGCGCCCGCAGGACAAGATCGGCGACAGCAAGATCCTGATCGCCAAGGAATCCGGCGGCGTCTACGTGGTCGTCGACAATGTCGTGCACCCCGCGCTGAACCTGGCCTCGGCCCGGTTGGCGGCCGGTGAGGCATCCAAGGCGGCGATCGTCAAGGAATCCGAGCTCGGGAAGAAGCCGCGCGGTCAGCTGATCGGCATCCCCGGCGCCCCGTCGTCGATCCTCTACGACAAGGGCGGCAAGGGCCGAACCTGGACGGTGTGTGATCAGCTCAAGTCCGACGGCACAGCGGATCTGACCACGTCGGTGCTGGCCGGTGACCCGAGTCTGGGCGCCAAGGCATCGAAGGTCGAAGACGGCAAGGCCATGCTCGTCAAGGGCAAAGACGCTGTCTACCTGGTCTACGACGGCAAGCGTGCCCGCGTGAAGATGGACGATCCGGCTGTCACCCACGGGCTCGGGATCACCGGCGTGACGCCGCGCCCGATCGGCGAGGGTCTGCTCAACGCGATTCCCGAGGTGCTGCCGCTGATCACGCCGGTCATCGACAACCCCGGTGGCACACCGACTTACAAAGTGAGCGGCCACAAGATCGGTGACGTGGTCCAGGTGTTCAACGAGCCCAACCAGAACTATGTGGTGCTCCAGGACGGACTGCAGGAGATTTCGGCGCTGACCGCCCAGATCATCCGCAACTTCTATCCGACGATGATGAACGGCACGACCATTCAGTCGACCGACCGCACCTACGCGACCATCGTGCAGACGTTGAAGGTGCAGGACTACCCGCGCGACCGGCCGACCCTCATCACCGCCAAGGACCAGCCCGTCAGCTGCATGTCGTGGAAGCCGATCGCGGGCGCCACCGACAACACCGACGCCACCGCTCGCGCGGAACTGACCCTGCTGTCCGGCATCGACCTGCCGATCCCGGATAAGGCCAAGATGGTCGACCTCGCGCAGGCCGACGGCGCGGGCCCCAACGCGGACACCGTCTTCATCCCGCCTGCCTCCGGCGCCTACGTGCAGTCCACCGGTATCGAACCGAACAGCCGCCGCAAGGACAGCCTGTTCTACATCGCCGACACCGGCGTCCGCTTCGGCATCAAGAACACCGACGCGGTGAAGGCACTCGGCCTCGAGAAAGTCACCGCCGAACCGGCGCCGTGGCCGATCATCGGGTTGCTCGCGGGTGGGCCGACGATGGGTCGGGAAGAGGCGATGGTCGCGCACGACGGTGTCGCGCCGGATCCCTCGCCCGCCAAGAAGCCTGTCGCCGCGGCGAATTAGTCGGGCGGGGTCGCCGGCTTCGCGGAATCGGAGCGGAGTTCGGCGACCTCGGTGCGCAGGGCTCTCACCTCGTCGACCAGTTCGCGGAGCGTGCTCTCCGCGCGGTCGGCGGCGTCGTCGACGGTCTTGAGTTGTTCGACGACCCAGCTGGTCATGGTGCCGATGGCGAAGGAGATCAGGCCGATGCCCAACGTCATCAGGACCAGCGAGACCAGCCGGCCCTCGGTGGTCACGGGGTAGACGTCGCCGTAGCCGACCGTGGTCACCGAGACCGCCGACCACCACAGTGCGTCGCCGAAGGTCGCGATCTTGGAGTCGGGTGCGCCGTATTCGGCGTCGAAGAAGGCCAGGCTCGACAGCAGCAGGATCAGCACGGAACTGGTGGCGACGAAGGTGACCAGGCGGGTGCGCGGGTGCGTCGCGCGGTTGAGGGCGTCGAGCAGCAGCAGGGAGGCCCGGAGCAGGCGCAGCGGCCGAAACGGCGGCACGAGCACGACCAGCAGGTCGAGTGGATGCTTGCGAACGAAGCGCAGCCGCTCGCCCGACAGCCACAACCTGACCGCGAAATCGATGAAGAACACCGCCCAGATCGCGATATCCGCCAGGACGAGACCGGTGTCGAGGCGGGGTGACACATCGGTGTCGAGCACCCGCCACGCGTACATGATGACGAACACCACCGCGAGCACCATCAACGGCAGATTGGTCGCGCGCTCCCACCGCTGTCGGCGAGTGAGTGGACGTTCGGACGTTGACGGATTCATGCGGCTACCTGGATCGACGGGCTCGTGCCCGCCGACCGTACCTTGCTCTTTGGTCGAGCAGGTCAGAGATCGTCGGCCGACATCCCGAACTTACGGCGGATCGGGAACGACGCCAGCACGCCGAGGACCAGAATGAGGCCGATGGCACCGGAACCGATCAGGGCCACATTGCGCGCGGTGTTGTCCGCGGGCGGCGGAGGTGCGGGCACCGCGAGCTGCTGACTGCGCGCCGGGCTTGCCTGCTTCGGCGGAAGTTCTTTGGGCACTTCGTTCGTCAGCGCCGCGACGGGGTCGACCGCGCCGTAACCGATGTAGGGATTCCAGCCCTCCGCCGGTGCGTGGGCCGTCGCCTGCAACCGCTGGATGACCTGCTTGGCGGTGAGATCCGGGAACCTGTCGCGCACCAGTGCGGCGACACCGGCGACATACGGCGAGGCGAAACTCGTTCCGCTGTAAGCCATGTACTTGCCCTGGTTGTCGTACTTGCCGTCGGAGATGCCGGCGGTCCTCGCATCGAGGGACGTAATGCCTTCTCCTGGTGCGGCGATGCCGACCCACGGGCCGGGCACGGTGAACGACGACGGTGCGCCGTTGGCGCCGATCGAGCCCACCGAGAGCACGTACTCGTCGTACCAGGCGGGGTTCACGTAGGTGCGGATCGTGCTCCACAGATCCTGTGCGGGCTTGAGCGGGTCGGGCCCGGGATTGCCTGACTTGCAGGCATTGTCGGAGTTGCCTGCCGAGCTGACGATCACCGCGTCCTTCTCGACTGCCGCATACTGCACCGCCGCGCCGAGGGCGCGGAACGCTGCCTCGCCGGCCGGGGAACCGCTGTTGCAGGCAACGAGAGAGATGTTGATCACACTGGCGCCGAAATCCGCGGCCCGCCGGATCGCGCTAGCGAGCGAAGAGACCTTGCCGTAGCCCTCGGGGAAGTCGTCGGGACCCTTGTTCCGCCCGGCGCCCTCGGACTGATAGAGCGAGCTGGTCTGGCGAATGCTGAGGATGCGGGCCTCGGGGGCGACGCCGGAGAAGCCCTGGTTGTCGACTTTGGTCGCGCCGATGATTCCGGCCACCACGGTGCCGTGCACATCGCAATCCTCGGTGCCGTTGCCACCGGCGGCCACATAGTCGCCGCCCGCCCATAGATCGGGCAGGCGGGGGTGGGCCTCAACGCCGGTGTCGATCACCGCGACGAGTTGTCCCGCGCCACGCGAGAATTGCCAGGCCCGCTCCAGATCGAGCGAGCGCTGACTCGGCGGAATCACCGCCAGCGAGGTACTCGCCTGAGTACGGAAGCACAGTCCGTTGGTCCCACTGCCGCGCTCGGTCTTGTCCGGCGGCGCGGCGGGATCTCCCGCGGGCAACATCCCGGGGTCGATCGCGGGCGGCCGATCAGCGAAAGCCGTTCCGCTCACACCGAATCCGGCGTTCAGCCCGACGACAAGAGCAACGGCCGTCAGTCGAAAGCCGAGCCTCACAGCCCGCGAACCAGCGAGTAGAGATCGGCGACCCAGAACACCAGCGGCAGCACCGCGGCGACGAACGCGTACTCCAGCAGCTCGACGGCCCGGCGCATCGGCGGGGTCGCGGACTGGTTCGGCACGATCAAGCCCATCACCAGCGCGGAGATCAGAATCACCAGCGCGGCGCCGAAAACGACCAGGGGCTGGCGCATTTCGAGCGCGACGCCGATCAGCATCATCAGCACGATCGCCGAGCCACCCGCGATCAACACGATGGCCTGCTCGGCGCCCGCGTAGGTGCGGCTGCGGAACATCAGCACCACCGCGCACACCAGCGCCAGCGAGATACCGGGCCAGTAGGGATCCTCGGCGCCGGCGTTGATCGCCAGCAGCGCGCCGACGACGGTGACCAGCGTGGTCGCGCTGACCAGGCCGGCGAGGTAGTTGCGAGCCCGCTCCGACCGTGCGCGCAGTGCGTCGAGGGTCGGCAGGGCGCGGTGGTCGTCCGGATCGTCCTCGGTCGGATCGATCGGGGTGCCGGGGGAGGGGACCGGCGGCAGCGGCAGCTTGGCCAGCAACATCGAAACACGCGGCGCGAGTGACAGTCCGGCCAAACCGAGCGCGGCGACGACCGCGCCGATCGCCTTGACCGGCTGATCGGTGAGCAACCCGACGAGCGCGGCGGGCACCCCGAACACCGAGACGGTCGCCGTCCCGATGAACAGCGCGAGCCCGATGCCGGTGACCCGCCATGCGAGCACCGCGATGGAACCGAGCAGCGCGAATCCGAGCAGCAGATGTGCCGCGCCGTAGTGATCGGGGACCAGCAGCATGCCGCCGGTGAACGCGGTCGGCAGCGCGCAGCCGGCCAGCACGAGTGCGGCCGAGGCGTCGCGGTACATGCGGCTCAGCACCGTGCCCGCCACCACGCAGAGGATCGCGACGAACAGCGCGAGCGACCCGGAAACCCAGAACGGCAACGCATCCGGCGCGGCCAGCAGGCCGAAACAGCCGACCAGCATGGTGAGCGCGGCGAGCACCGAACCGGTGATGCGGGCGGTCTTCGGCGTCCAGCTGCGGTAGTGCTCGGCGTCGGCGACCGCGACGTTGTACATGATGTCGTCGAACAGTGGCGTCGGCGCCGCGTGCGAGGCGCTCTCGAGCATGAGCAGCTCGCCGTCGCGCACGCCCTGTTCGCCGAGGCTCAGCGAGTTCGAGAACGGTGGGTGGCCGATGCGCGCGAGCACCCATTCGGCAGGCTCGTAGCGTTCGCCGTCGTTGTCGAAATCATTCGAGCGGCTGTGCTGCGCGACCATGTCGACCACGCTGGGGATGACGAGGGCGACCGGTACATCGACCGGAATAGCCATGTCTACCTGCGTGTGCTTGGCCAGGATGGTTACTCGGGCAAGGTCCGGCGCGCGCACGATGCCGCGCGCGGAGTCCTCTTCCACATGATCGAGTCGCGCGTGCGTCAAAACTCCCCCAGTTCCGTCTCTACCTCGTGTTTCCGCTCGACCGCTCTTAACGGTCGACAGTTTGCGGAACCCACCGTTCGGACAGCAGAATGCCTGACGAACCATACGACATGTCGGCCGCGACCTCTACACTGAGCCCGTCGCGACGACAGATGAGCGAGTAGTCAAGCAGGGGGAGTCTTCGACCATGAGCACCGTCAGGTTCCAGCGCCGTGCCAGGCGCGAGATGCCGCGTACACCGGGTGGCGAGGTCACGTTGCAGCCGCCGCCGGAGATCCCGCGGATCACCCCGGGCAGCCTGCTGATGAAGCTGATGCCCGTCGTGATGGTGGTCGGCATGGTCGGCATGATGGCGCTGATGTTCACGCAGGGCAGCGGCATGCTGTCCAACCCGATGTCGATGATGTTCCCGATGATGATGATCATGTCGATGGTCACCATGTTCGGACAGGGTGGTGGCAAGGGCGCCAAGGCCGCCGAGGCCAACGAGGACCGCAAGGACTACCTGCGTTACCTCGATCAGGTCCGTAAAGATGTCGACGAGACCGCCAAGCAGCAGCGCGCCGCCGTCGAGTGGAGTCACCCCGAGCCCGGCCTGATCTGGATGCTCGCCGGTACCAGCCGGATGTGGGAGCGCCGCTCCGGCGACAAGGATTTCTGCCACGCGCGCATCGGCCTGGGCGGTCAGCGTCTGGCGACCAGGCTGGTGGCCCCGGAAACCGGCCCCGTCGAAGAACTCGAGCCCATCGCCGCGGTGTCGCTGCGCCGTTTCGTGCGCGCGCATTCCACGGTCCCCGACCTGCCGACCGCCATCGCGGTGAAGGGCTTCGGCACCGTCGCCCTCGACGGCGACCGCGCCCAGGCGCGCGACATGACGCGCGCGATGTTGTTGCAGCTGTGCATGTTCCAGGCGCCCGACCAGGTGCTCGTTGCCGTGGTCTGCGGCCCGGACACCGCCCGTGAGTGGGAGTGGACCAAGTGGCTTCCCCACACCCAGCACCCCGAGGTGCAGGACGGCATCGGCACCCAGCGCATGTTCTACGGCTCCATCCGCGAGGCCATGAGCGGCCTGCATCCGCTGCTCGGCAATCGGGTGCGCTACTCGCGTAACCAGCCGAACAACCCGAACATGGTGCACGTGGTGATCGTCGTCGACGGCGGTCTGCTCGAGGCCGAGGACGACCAGCTTCGCGAGTCCGGGTACGAGGGTGTCACCATCATCGACCTGTGCAATTACGCACCGCGCCTTGCCGTTTCACGCGGCATCAAGATGGTCGTCGAAGACGGCGAGTGCCTCGGTCGCGGCGCCACCGGCAACCAGGAACGCTTCGCCACCATCGACCGCGTCAGCGCCGAGCAGGCCCAGCAGCTCGCCCGCAGGCTCGCGCCCTACCGCGCGGCCACCCAGCGCAGCAGCGACGTCGAGACCGACGAGACCGAAACGATCTCCACCTGGTCACAGCTGATGAGCCTGGGCGATATCGGTAACTTCAACCCGGCCAGCGCCTGGCGTCCCCGCTACGGCCGCGAGCGTCTGCGCGTGCCGTTCGGCATCGGCGCCGACGGTGCCCCGGTGGAACTCGACATCAAGGAAGCCGCCGAGAACGGCATGGGCCCACACGGCCTGTGCATCGGCGCGACCGGTTCCGGTAAGTCGGAATTCCTGCGCACCCTGGTGCTCAGCCTGCTCGCCACCCACTCGCCCGACCAGCTCAACCTGGTCCTGGTCGACTTCAAGGGTGGCGCGACGTTCCTCGGCCTCGACGGCGTCCCGCATGTCGCCGCGGTCATCACCAACCTCGAGGACGAAGCCGACCTCGTCGACCGTATGAAGGACGCACTGGCGGGCGAGATGAACCGCCGCCAGGAAGTCCTGCGCCAGGCGGGCAACTTCGCCAACGTCTCCGAATACGAGAAGGCCCGCGCGGCGGGCGCCGATCTGGACCCGCTGCCCGCGCTGTTCGTCGTGCTCGACGAGTTCTCCGAACTGCTCACCCAGCACCCCGACTTCGCGGAACTGTTCGTGATGATCGGCCGCCTCGGCCGCTCGCTGCAGGTCCACCTCCTGCTCGCCTCGCAGCGTCTGGAGGAAGGCAAGCTCAAGGGCCTGGAATCGCACCTGTCCTACCGCATCGGTCTGAAGACCTTCTCCGCCAACGAGTCCCGCCAGGTCCTCGGCGTCCCCGACGCCTACAACCTGCCGAGCACCCCCGGTGGCGGTTACCTGAAGTCCGACTCGGGCGAGATCCAGCGCTTCCAGGCCTCGTACGTGTCCGGTGCGTACGTCGGTGGTGGATCGGCGCGTGAGGTCACCAGCGCGGGCATCGTCGGCGGTGAAATCGATGTCAACGCCCGGCCGTTCAACGCGACCCACGTCGGATTCCGTGCGGCGGATCGGGTTCCGCTGCCGGTGGAAGCCGAGTTCGCGCCGGAGCCGGTCGGTGACGAGAACGAACAGATGTCGAACCTGAACATGTTGGTCTCGCGCATCTCGGGCCACGGCCGTCCCGCCCACGAGATCTGGCTGCCGCCGCTCGAGGAGGCGCCGACCATGGATCAGCTCGTGCCGCGCTCGATCCTCACCGGCGAGTACTCCGCGATCGCCACCCTGCGTGCCCCCATGGGCATCGTCGACCGCCCCTACGACCAGCGCCGCGACCCGTTCGTCGTCGACCTTTCGGGTTCGCGAGGCAACGTCGCGATCGTCGGTGGCCCGCAGTCGGGCAAGTCGACCGCCCTGCGTTCGATGATCATGGCGATGGCGTTGACCCACACCGCCGAGCAGGTGCAGTTCTACTGCCTCGACTTCGGTGGCGGCACGATGACCAGCCTGCTCGGTCTGCCGCACGTCGGTTCGGTGGCCAGCCGTCTCGACGAGGACCAGGTCCGCCGCACCGTCGCCGAGATGACCACGATCGTGCGCACCCGTGAGGCGAAGTTCCGTCAGCTCGGCATCGAGTCGATGGTCGAGTTCCGTCGGCTGCGTTCGATGGACCCGGCGTCGAGCCCGGCCGCCCAGGGCGCACACGAGGATCCGTTCGGTGACGTGTTCCTTGTCATCGACGGCTACGGCTCGATCCGCCAGGACTTCGACGCGCTCGAGCAGGTCATCATGAACCTTGCGGTGCAGGGTCTTTCGTATGGCGTGCACGTGGTGATCGCGCTCGCGCGGTGGGCGGAAGCCCGCCCCGCGCTCAAAGACCAGATCGGCACCCGCATCGAGCTCCGCCTCGGTGACCCGATGGATTCCGACCTCGGCCGTAAGTTCGCGTCGCTGGTTCCGCAGGGCAGGCCGGGTCGCGGTATGACCGCCGAGTGCCTGCACATGCTCACCGCGTTGCCGCGGATCGACGGTTCCGCCGATCCGTCGAACCTGGGTCAGGCGGTGTCGAGCGCCGTGGAGACGATCGCCCGGATGACACCGGGACGGCCCGCACCGCAGGTCCGCATGCTGCCCGACAATCTGCCCCGCGAACAGCTGCTGTACCTGGCAGGCAACTGGCCATCACGCGTCGATCCCTCGACCAAGTGCATGCGCATCCCGATCGGTATCAACGAGGCCGAGCTCGCCCCGGTCTACATCGACTTCGCGGAGAGCCCGCACTTCATCATCATCGGTGACTCCGAGTCGGGTAAGACCACGCTGCTTCGCTCGATCATCGAGGGCATCGCGGCGTCGAACACCCCGAACGAGGCGCGCTTCATCGTCGGCGACTACCGCCGCTCGATGCTGGGCATCATCCCCGAGGGCTACCAGGCCGGATACGGTTCCACCGCACCGCAATTCACCCAGAACATGGCCGATCTCGCGGCCTATGTGGCCAAGCGGACCCCCGGTCCCGAGGTGACGCCACAGCAGCTGCGTGAGCGTTCGTGGTGGTCCGGTCCCGAGCTGTATGTGCTCGTCGACGACTACGACCTGGTCGCCACCTCGTCGGGCAACCCGGTCGCCGCGCTCGTCGAGCACCTGCCGCATGCCCGGGATCTCGGCTTCCACCTGATCATCGCCCGCCGCTCCGGTGGCGCCAGCCGCGCCATGTACGAGGCGACACTGGCGCGGATGAAGGACCTCGGTTCGGCCGCACTGGTGATGAGCTGCAGCAAGGACGAAGGCGTCATGGTCGGCACCACGCGTCCGGGCCCCAAGCCTGCCGGTCGTGGCACGTTCGTCACGCGTAATACCGAAGGCCTGGTCCAGACCGCCTGGATGCCGCAAGCGGAATGACCGTCGTCGAGCTGGTTGTCAGCGAAGCCAAAGTGTGGGCGCGTGGCGCCACCACCCACTGGGATGTCGCGCCGTCGGTTGTGCTGGGCAGCAACGGTTCCGGTCTCGTCGTCGGTGAGCCACTGACCCCGCCCACCCAGGCGGTGTCGGTGGTGCAGTACCTGGCCGGCGGTGTGCTCGCGTTGCCTCCTCGGATGCCGACGGTGAGCCAGGCGCTGTCCGCGGTGCTCGGTGCGATCATGGACACCCTGCGGGTGACGCCGCTGTGTGAGCGGATCGTCGTCGTGCACCCCACTTCGTGGGGGCAGCCCGAGCTCGACCTGTTCGGTACCGCCGCAGGGCAATTCACCCACGAGGTCGTGTTCGAGGCCTGCGCCCTGCGCGCGTCGGCGGTCGACGTCACCGCCAGCCGCAGTCGCCGCACCGCGATCATCGAGTTCGGCATGCTGTCGACCTCGGCGTCGTCGGTCATCTACGACACGAACGGCACCCATGTCGAGGCAGTCGAGGTCGAACCCAACCTCGCGGCCTCCGAACTCGCCGACGAGGACGGCTTCGGCCTCCTCGCGGCACTTCTGGGCCGTCTGCTCGCCGATCGTCCGGCTGACGTCGTCCAGGTTTTCGGCACCACCGATCCCGCGGTACTGGCCTCGGTCAACGCGGTCGTCGAAAGTGTCTGCGGCGCAGGGGTACCCGTGAGCACGCTGACGGGAACGGACCTCGCCCGCCCCACCCAGAAGACCCCCGCCTACACGCCGACCATCCCGCCCGCGGCCGAGTGGATGCAACCCCTGCGCGAGCGCGCCGCGGCCACCAACCCGGTCGATCGTCGTCCCCTCTACATCGGCGCAGCGGCCCTGGTCGCTGTCGTCGCCGCGGCTGCCATCGGCGGCTTCTTCCTGTTCGGCTCCGGTGACCAGGAGGCGACCGCCGCCGTCGCACCAACCACCACGCAGGCAACCACCAGTTCCGCGCCACCGCCCACGACGTCGAAGCCGAAGCCGAAACCTTCCACCGCGACAGTCGGCCGAGTCGTCGTAGAAGTCCCCGCAGGCTGGCATCGCACCACCGCCACCGATGCCCGCGCCGACCTCGTCCCCGACGACGCCGCCCGCCACCGCATCACCATCACCCAGAAACCGGTCACCCCCGGAGCGGGCTACAACGAGGTCGCCGCCGACCTCACCGCCCAGATCGCCAAGAAACCCGCAGGCACGGTCACCCCCGTCCGCCAGGACGTAGTCTTCGCCGGCCGCCCCGGCCTTTCCTACGAAGAACGCCCCGCCGACGGATCCACCGTCCGCTGGCAGGTACTGGTCGAACGCGGAGTCCAGGTCAGCATCGGCTGCCAGTACGCCGAAAACGGCTGGGCCGGTGTGATGTCCGCCTGCGAACAGGTCGTCGGAGCGGTCCACGTCGGTCCATGAGGCGAACCCTCCTCGCCGCACTCCTGGCATCCTGCACTCTGGCCTGCACCCCAGCCGATCTGACGACCTCGAACGCGCCCACCTGCCCGGCCGACTTACCCTCCGCCACCACCGCCCACCCGGCCGGCTTCACCATCCACGCGCCACAACCCCCGGGCTGGTCGACCGCGCCGGTCGAAGGCGTCGGTCTCATCCTCCACCGTTTCGAGACCCTCGACGGCGCCGACCCGCCCTTCGGCATGGCCACGGTCACTGTCACCGCCTTCAGCCCCACGACTACCCCCGCTGCCGCGAGTAACACCCTCCGGATTCTCCGTCCCAACGAATCCGACTGGCACCGAACACGTTCCGAAGAGGTACAAATCTGCGGCACCTCCGCCCACCTCACCACCGGAACCAACACCATTTCCCACCACGACTACCTGGAGTTCGCCTACCCGATGGGCGACAAGTTCTACCCCATCCAGATAGCCACCCAGACTCCCATCGCCAACGTTCCCCGCTACCGGTCAGATCTGGACACGATCCTGAGCGGTGTGCGAATCAGCGCCGAGTAGC
The DNA here is from genome assembly GCF_042719655.1 of Nocardia sp. NPDC058518. Lineage (NCBI taxonomy): Bacteria > Bacillati > Actinomycetota > Actinomycetes > Mycobacteriales > Nocardiaceae > Nocardia > Nocardia sp. NPDC058518. The sequence continues at coordinate 37,046 of NZ_JBHXNJ010000011.1, read as the reverse complement.
TTCGATTCGGGTTCGACGGCGTGCGCAAGTACGCTCGCAGCGGGTCGCCTGGATCGCGTGCGGCCTGTGAATTGGGAGGGGAATCCATGACTTATCCACCGCCGCAGCAGGGTCCGGGTTGGGTACCTGGTCAGGCGCCCGGGCAGGGCGCGCCGCAGCAGTATGCCGGACAGCAGCCGTATCCGCCGATGCCGCCACAGCAGGGCGCGCCGCCGCAATACGGTGCGCAGCAGGGTGGTCAGCCCCACCCGCAACAAGGTTGGGGTCAGCCGCCGCAGCAGGGGTGGTCGCCCCAGCCGCCGCAGCAGAATCCGTGGTGGAAATCGCCGCTCGTGCTGGTCGGTGGCGCTGTCGTGGTCGTCGGTGCACTGGTAGTCGGTGTTGTCGCGGTTTCCAGCGGAGGCGACGACGAAGCGGGAACGGTCGCAGCGCCCCCATCCGCAGTCCAGGAAGCGCCCTCGGCACCCACCTCGGCAAAGAGCACCTCCAAGCCCGCACCGACAACGAGCAAGGCCGCCCCGCAACCTGTTTCGGCCGACGCCAAGGCCGTCCTCGAAGCGTTGCCCGCACCCCTGCGTGAAGTCGTCGCCGTCAACAACATCACCGAGAAAGCCCCGATCGGCAACGACCCGTACGCGGTGCGAGTGGTGTTTACGGTGCCGGCCAAGAACAGCCTGACCGTAGGGCTCCTGAGGACCGCCGTCGACATCGACCGCTACCCGATCGCCTGGATCGACACCAACCCGGACAAACTCCTCCGTCAGTGGAGCAGTCAGCATCCGGAGTGGCTGACAGACAAGGGCGAGAAGAAGTTCCGCATCGACGACACGATCCCCGGCGGTGGCGCGACGATCGAGACCTTCAACACCACGACGAAGTTGTACATGTCGATGTCAGGGTTCAAGGACAAAGACTCCGCCTTGAAGTTTCTCGAGCGCGCTGGGTTCTGAAACCAGGGTCGCCGATTCAGGGCCGGATGAGCAACTGCAAGAACTCGCGGTTGATGAACACTCGGTCCCGCCCGATCCTCTCGTCCTGCAACATCCCCGCTGCGGCCAATCCGCTGAGCCAGCCGGTCGCAGTGGGGCGAGAGATGTTGCAGCGGGACATAACTGTCGCGATCCGGCAGTAGGGCTGCTCGAAAAGCGTGGCTTGGAACTCCGAGTCGGCCCCACCGCGGGAAATCGCACGCGCTCGCGATGAGAAGTCTTCTTGGAGTTCACGAATCGCGGTGATCTTCCGTAGGGTCGCCTCGGATGTCTGGGCCACCCCCTCGAGGATGTACAGCAGCCACGCCTCCCACTCGGAGTCGGCAGTCACAGCACGCAGCCGCTGGTAATACTGCTGTTTGTTGTCGATGATATAGCGCGACAGGTACAGCACGGGCAGATGCAGAAGCCCTGCTTCGCAGAGCATGAGTACGTTGAGAATCCGGCCGGTCCGGCCATTGCCGTCAGAAAACGGGTGGATCGCTTCGAACTGGTAGTGAGCGGCGGCCATGGCGATCAGCGGGTCGACATCGTCGTTCGAATGCACGAAGCGTTCCCACTCGGCGAGCTTCGTGGCGACTACCTCGCGGCCTTCGGGCGGGCTGTAGATGACGTCACCGGTCGCGGGATTTCCGATCCGAGTGCCAGGCAGGGATCGCAACTGCATGTCGCGGCCCTTGATCGTGCTGCACACCTGCACGGCCGTCGCAGTGGTCAGTCCTCGTGCCATCGCGTGCTCATAGCCCACGCGCAACGCATGCCTGTATCGGAGCGTTTCCCTGGTGGCAGAGTCGGCACCCACCTCGTCCTCCACATGGCGAAACAGCTCATCCGTGGTGGTCACGATGTTCTCGATCGCCGAGCTGGCCTGTGCCTCCAGCAGCGGGATCGTGTTGATCAAAACTGTCGGATTCGGCATGGCCATGGCTGCTTGGTCCAGATGAGCTAGCGCCTTGTTGGCTCGGATTGCTGCTTTGAGCACGTCACGCGTCTCGAGGACTCGCGTTCCGGGCACAGGCGGAAGATCGTTGTAGGGTGTCTCCGGCCGCCAGCTGGTCATCTGCTGAACGTGCCATACCGAACGGGACATGTAAAGTTTTTGGCGAAAAGTTTGCATATCGCGCGAACATGTCAAGTTTCTTGCAACGACGTGGGCGCCTCCGAGGCTTCGTGGGCGGAGTAGTGATTCCCTATGGTTGGACCGCCTTCGCCCTCCGCACGCCTCGTGTCAGGCGATTCGAGCGTAGCGGTGTCGCCAGGGCTTCAGCTAGAGTGGCTTCGTCAGCTCGTCCTGGACGGGGGCGGACACATGTCAGGGGAGCTTGGGGGGAGTATGACCGTCGTACAACACGTGAAGTCTGCGGCCGCATCGGCCGATCCCATATCGTGCCCCTGGCCTGGGGATCCTGCGCTCAGCATGGACCTAGTACGTGCTGGCAACGGGGACGACTGTGACCGTGAGCCAAGGTTTTTCGAATTCGATGGAACCGATCGGGCACCGAGTGCGTCCAACTATATGAACGAGGCCAAACCGACCCGCGACGTTGGCCGTGACGAGGGAGCAGAGCAATGACCAATTTCAGTTCGGATATGGGCGGTCTCGATTCAGAGGTTGTCCGGTTTGTCGATCGCCACGGGCAGATCGCTGACGCGATCAAGGCGCTCAAGAGCCGCGAAGACATGATCACCGACGGCTCGAACTGGAAGGGTGCGGCCCGTGACGCGTTCAACCAGTTCATGGAGCGGTACTACTTCCAGGCTGACAAGATGAACGATCAGCTCATGCAGACGTCGGAAAACCTGCGGAAGATGAGTGGCACCCTCACCGATCATGACTCGGAGTTCTCGGCGAAGGTCAACCAGCAGGTCTCGAGCCTCGACCTTCCCGCAGTTTAAGCCGCATCTCACGACCTTCGAAGGGAAAATTGCCATGACCATCATTTCCGCCAATTTTGACGGTGTCGCTGAGGGCGCCAGGCAGCTCGTTGCTGACGCCGAGCGTCTTGCCGCTGACCTCCAGGATTTCCACAAGCAGGTCGACGCCTTCTTCCAGGAGCAGGGCGGCCAGGCCAAGGAGGCCGTCGTCGCCTACCAGGCCACGTGGAACCAGCACGTCCAGCAGCTGAACGAGACCCTTCAGGGTGCCGGTCGTCTGGTTGACACCGGTAACTCCGAACTCCAGGACAAGGACAAGGCCCTCGCCGGCCTGTTCTGATCTCACACAGTTCGAGCCCCTGCACACATGTGCGGGGGCTCGAACTTTTTGTGCCAGCTGCGCTGCTACTGGCTGTTTGCCAGGATCGCGTACTGGGCTGCGGCACGCTGATGCACATCAGGAAGCTGGTGGCTCTGTACGTGGGCGACATAGCGGCGGTATTGGACGACGCAGGAGAATCGTTTGATGTCGCCTTGGGCGTCATTGTTCTCAGCGCATTTCGCCGAAGGAAGCTTGTCTGGTGCGTGGGTGGGCTTGTAGGTGTCGCCTATGAACATCTCATCGAGCAACGTCTGAGCAGCATCTGAGTCCCGGGTCCGAATGAGGTACGAGTCCCAAGATCGGCCGAACCGATCCGCTCCAGCCTTCTTGTACGAGTCCTGCATAATGGATAGGTCGCGGCGCGTCTGCAGAAATCCTTGCAATCCGTATGAGCCAAAGTTAGTTGTGTCAGGAATTCCGAGCTTCTGCGGATTCAGAGTCCGTTCCAGGACCTGATCGGGGTCGCTGGTCATCTGGACGACCTCCACCGGTGAAAGTGGAGTCAACTTTTCCAGGCGTTGCAATTGGGCGTCGATAACCTTTTGGATCAAGTTAGTCAGCCCCTTAGCTTCTGGCTCTGGCACACCAGCCTGAACATTAAGTACGTAGCTCCCGTGAGAAAGTGTAGAGACCATACTCGCAATGCCAGGACGCCAATGTGAGTGAGCGGAAGGATACTTATCCAATGAAACGCGAACGTTCAGATCAGCCGCTACATCAAAATCTAGCCGCTCGATCTCGGCTGCAGCGCGCTCGGCAGCTGCTGCATCGGAAAACTGCATAACGGTAAGGCCGAAATATGTCGGCTTGCGCTGCCGCATGATGTCCGCCAAGCTTTCGTCACCAGGAGACAGTGACATCGCCGAAAATTCTTTCATGTCAGAATTTCCGGTGGCGAACCCATAAAGCATGCGGTTCGGTTTAAGTGCAGGAAGCACTGCTTTGGACATAACGGTCGGAGTATCGGAGTCGATGCTCTGGAACGAACCGAAAGTAAGCTTAGGATCGACCTCCTGTCCGAGAACTAGGCTGTCTGCTAGCCGCATCGAAGCCAGCGTTCTGCCGGACTTGAACGAATGGCTGAACACGGAGTATTCGCTCAGCGGTCGCGTCGGGTATTTTCCGACCTCCAGTAGTCGGACGTCGATCTCCCCAGGCATCGCATACCCGTCGACCGTTGAGCCGCATCCGGAAATGGCGATGAGCGTGGCAGTAAGTGCGATGGAAGCCATCAGTTTCCGCATGGTGCGGGAATCTTTACCATTCATCCGTGGCTACTTGCCGGTTGTCATCATGAGGTACTGGGAAGAGGCTCTCTGGTGCACGTCGGCCAATTGATTTGCGGAAATGGTCGCCGCGTATCGACCTGATGCAATACTACATTCGAATCGGATGACCGATTTGGAAGTTCCCTGGTACTCGTAGCATTTCGCAGCAGGAAGTCCGGGGGGTGAAGTCGTCAAGGTATAGAGTTTTCCGCGGGTCGAGCGGTTCTCAACCAATCTAACCGCCGCGTCGCTGTCGCGTGTTCGATAGAGGAATCCGCCGTTGTAGCCCACGAGGTCGATGCCTAGCGCCTCGTACAACCTTTTGTCGTCGGTTATCCTGTCGGACACGTGTAAAGCGGCTGGGAGTCGATACACCGCAGGCTCGATTGGGTAAACAGCCTGCTCGTTCTTTGCCGGTACTGTCATTCCAAGGATCCCATCAACATCCCGCGGAAGACTTTCCCAGTCTTCCTGCGGTGTTGGTGCGAATCCACTCAACCGCGAGCCGATCACTTCGATACTGTGCTCCGCCTTCTGTGTCATCGATGGAAGGTCGGGCGCCGAAACTTCGTACGCTAAGTGATCTGAGATGTAAGTATAGATTACGAACCTGCCGCTCGAAGCGGATGAGTGCAAACTGGCGTATTCTGGACTCCAGAATACTTGGGCTTCGGGGAATTTTGGGATTGATGTGTCGAGGTACTTGCCTGGATCGCTGCCTGGCTTAGCATTTCCCAACTCCGACGCAGCATCCTTTGCCGCCTGGTCGTCGCTGAACAACATAACGAGATTCTCGACCTCATATGATAACCGAAGATCTTTGTGCGATCGCGCAGATGATCGGAATCCTGTGACGAATCCCGGAGTAGCGGCAGTGAATTGGTTAGCGTCTAGGTTCAAGACGCGCGATATCGCAAACGCATCAGGTTTCGTGAAGGCTCGAACCTTGTCATAGCTGTAGGTAAAACTGAGCTCCGGAAATATCTCGATCGGAAGTGGAATCCGGTCGGCTAGACGCTCAGCTTCGATTACCCGTGGGCCCCTTGCTTCACCGAGCGAGGCTGGATCGACAGGCTTAGTGGGATAGTTTCCCGTGTCGATCTTACTGATGTCCGCAGCGGGAACGGCATCGCTGGCCGGTGCCCGTGAAGCACCGCATGCGGCCAGGGCCGAAGTTGCAATCAGAAAAGCGGCGATCGACGAGGCCGACCGACGTCTATTTGAACTTACACGCGATTGGTCATTTGCGGCCAACGTTCCCCCTGACGGTCCATAGTGAGCGACTTCTTTGGTAAATTGTGTTAACAGTCGGTTACTGGATTTGACTATTTGCAAATAGCGCATACTGGGCCGCCGCCCGCTGGTGCGCGTCTTGGATCTGGTTGGCATCGACAATTGCAACGTAGCGTCGATATTGCACCGCACACAGAAATCGTTTGCGCTCCCCAGTATCAACGAATTTGTCGTTCAGGCGCGGGTCAGTGTTCTTGGCACACTTGGTATCCGGAAGTTGAGGCACGGAATCGGCGGGCTCTGAAGATGGGACGAGAAGTTCGACCACCTTGTCTCGAAGGATCTTCGCTGCTTCTTCGTCGCGTGTCCGTACCAATTCGGTCCCCCAGGATCGCGTGAACCGGTCGGCGCCGGCCTCAGAGTACAAGGAATCGTTCAATTGTTGTTTTCGATTCACTTGATAATAGCCGATTCGATCGAGCGTGAAATATTCAATGTCGTCCAGAGACGGGCTCACCTTGGGGTTAAGTGCCCTGCGAAGCATTCCATCCGGGTCTGGCGGAAGGCGGAGCATGTCGGCGGGCGAGAGGGCAGGTAGCTTGTCCAGCAATGGAATCTGGGTTCGGTAGGTTTTTTCTGCAAGCGTGGTCAACTGGGTAACATCGTCGTCGACAATACCAACGTGAATGTAGATCACATAGCGGCCGTGAGCGAGGGTTGATCCGAGTGTTGGAACTCCCGGACGGCGGTGGCTGGTGGCTGTCGGGTAATTCGGCAGCGAGATGGATCTGTTTTCGTTAGCGGCAACCGCAAAGTCTGCGTTCGACATATCCTTTGCGACTCGCTCGGCCGTTTCGTCATCGGCGAACTGCAGTACCGTGATGCTGGAAAAACTCGCCTTTAGTCGTTCGCGTTGGAGATCTGAAAGCGAGTTGTCAGCTGCACGGTTGGACATGACGTCGTATTCATATATATCGGTGCTCCCGCTGGCCCAGCCATACAGCATCTTATTATCTTTAAGGACGTCTCGTGTTGCTTTGCTGAGGTATAGGGTTGCGATACCCGGCGTCGTTAGTGCGTTGCCTGCGCCATATTTGAACTCGGGATCAATATCGGTACCGAGCGCCATGCTACCCGCAAGTCTGTATGCGGCAAGTAACTGTGAGTTGCGCATACTGGGACTATATTCGTAAATGGTATCGATCGGCTCTACTGGATATTTCGCGACGTCAAGAGTTCGAACGTCAACCTCTCCCGCGGTTCCAGTGCCGGCGACTACAGATCCGCATCCGGTGGCGACGATAGCTATTGTGGCGACGGCACACATCCGCGCGATCCTGAAAAGCATCGAGTTCCTCAGCTTTAGGGAGTTAGACATTATTTGCCGTTCGCCAGAAGTGCGTACTGCGCAGAGATTCGCTGGTAAGCGTCTGTGAGTTGGTTGGCTGAGATATCGGCGGCATATCGGTCAAAATTTACGCTGCAATAGTAGCGCATCTTGGATTTTGTGGTTGGATTCTTCAACTCGTAGCACCGTGCGATTGGCAATCCGGGCGGCGAGGATACTTTTCGGTAGAATTTCGTAAAGGTAGCATGTTGGTTCGTAACGGCGGCGGCTGATTCCGCATCTTTGGCGCGGTACAGGTAGCCGCCATTGAAAGCGACGCGGTCGACTCCGGCGGTTTCGAACAAAGTCCGATCGAGATCGGGCTGTCGCGATATCTGCAGTCCGCCATGTCGGTCGTAGACGCCTGGAACCGTCAGCCCCGGCACTTGGTCGTTGATGGCAGGGACGGCACGAGCAAGCATGCCGTCCAAGTCGGGCGATGATGAATTTCGCTCCTGCGCCGAGGCGGGGCTGAACCCGGAAATCTTACTGGGTATTGCGGTCAGGCTCTTGGAGACGAGATCCGTCATGCCAGGAACATCTGTTTGTGAGAGTTCGCCGCTCAGGTGGTCCCATACCGACGTGAATATTACGAACTGGCCAGTGGCATACCACGACCACAAGGTTGGGCGGTCAACTTTGTGGTACGCACGCGCATTGGGGAACTGGGGAATAGTCACGGTAGACTTCGTGGGATCAGCTGCGAGCTCTGAATCGACAAGAGTGTTCATTGCGGTTGTTGCTGACGCTTCTTTATCGAATATCAGCACGCGGTTTTCCAGCGATATGGATAACGAGACCTGCGAATCGGAGTTGGCGGTGCTAGTATATCCTGAAATGAATCCCGCCAGGGCGTTTCTATGTGGCTCGAGGTCTGATCCGACCCAGGAACCCATTGTTTGATTATCTATTTTTGTGAATACTCTGGGCTGAACCCCATTGTAATGGTTCAGTCGAGAATCGATTTCCATCGGTAATGGAATATGGTTCGCGAGCCTTTGTGCTTGTATTGCGCGTCCATGCGCCTCGTCGCTAGGTATTTCGAGCGTCTGTGGGACTCCACTATAACTTCCGAGTTCGAGCTTGCTCAGGTCTACCTGGGCTGCTGGAGTGCCCGCCGGACTTGATTCTCCGCCGCAACTCGTCGCCAGCAGGCATGTGATAGAAATCGTTACGCTTGCGGCGGCGCGGAAGACATGCCTAATCGATTTTGGTGATTTTAGCCCGGAATACAATGTATCCCCCCCATTGTAGTTATGGATATTAACGAATCTTTGTTTTGAGGACGGGTACCAGTTTGCTGATCATCAGCCCCTCGGACTCTGGTGACCAATTCCTCATTGCGGATACCGTACTAGGATCGTCGATGGGGATAACTATCGCCCGTGAACTGGTTATCCCGTACGGGAGGCCTAGTAGTCCACCGCCGCCAGCTTTCTCGTCGCTTCGCAGAACGATAACGTAGCTGTCATCTGGCGCTTCGAGCGATCCCGCGCTATCTGTTATCTCTTTGGGCGACGGCACCCCTTCAGTGTTCGTATATTCGAAGTTGTAGACGAAGCCGAGCTTCTCCATGAAACGCGTCTGCGGGCTGCCGGTCAAATAGACACCGTATTTGTTCGGTTGCTGCGTGACATCGAGGAGGGTAATTGTCTTCCCCTGGAAGGCAGGGTTGTCCTTACGTGCCTGCTCGAGTGGGGTCAGCGCCGCCGTCCCGGCTACGGAAGAGGTTCCCGAACCAGGCGGATTGGTGCTGGGGGTGTTATCACCGGACAACGCGAACACGCCGATACCGGCGATCAGTGCGATCGCGATGACCGCCGCGCCTCCAATTAACGCCGCACGCTTCGGCTTACGGGCCGTGTTCGGCGTGGAGGCTGTGAAACCCGGCAACGACGCTGCCGCCCGCGGATCGGTGTGCTCGCGGGGCGGCATCACCTGGATCGGATACGTCGGCGAGGTGTTGTGCCCGGTCGGGTTGAAACCGGGGGTGAGCGCGTTCGCGGCGGCGTCGGTGAATTCGCGGCAGGTGGCGAAGCGTTCGGCGGGGTTTTTGGCCATCGCGCGGGCGAAGATGTGGTCGATGGCGTGGGGGAGGCCGGGGCGGATTCGGGTTGCCTGGGGTGGGGGCTCGTGGAGGTGGCCCATCATGACCATGGCGGGTTGCGCTGCGGGGTAAGGGTTTTGGCCGGTCAGGAGTTTGTAGAAGGCGCAGGCGAGGCTGTAGATGTCGGCGCGGTGGTCGAGGGTGGCGCCGCTGAGTTGTTCCGGCGGGGCGTAGGCGATGGTGGCGAGGAAGCTGCCTGTTTGGGTGAGTTCGGTGGCGTCGTCGGTGGACTTCGCGACACCGAAGTCGGTGAGGAAGACGCGTTCTTCGTCTTCGTCGCGGTTCGACAGCAGGAAGTTGGCGGGCTTGACGTCGCGGTGCAGCAGGCCGCGGCGGTGGGCGTAGTCGAGGCCCTTGCCGACCTCGGTGGTGATACGCAGGGCGCGCAGCGGGGTCATGGCGTGCGGGTCGCGGGCGAGTTCGGCGGCGGCGTCGGTGCCGTCGACGTACTGCATCGCGATCCACAGCTGGCCGTGTTCTTCACCGCGGTTGTAGACCGAGACGATGTTGTTGTGGTCAAGGCCCGCGGCGAGATTGGCCTCGCGTTCGAAGCGGGCGCGGAACTCGGGGTCGCGGCTGAGTTCGGCGCTGAGCACCTTCAGCGCGTCCATCCGCGGCAGGCTGGGATGTTTGGCCAGGTAAACCGTGCCCATGCCGCCGGCGCCGAGCACCCGCTGCACGCGGTACCCGCCGACGATGGTGCCGTGGCTCATCACCATCTTTTACGATCTCCTGACTCAATGCCGCACACTGCCGCTTTCCCGGCTGGAGCATATAGGACTCCGTAGGGGTCGGCCGGTGTGGGATTATCGGCTGTTGGCGAATAGTGCATATTGCGCGGCCGCACGTTGATGGGCATCCAAAAGCTGGTTGCCACTTACTATTCCGACGTATTCGTTGTAGGCGAGGATGCAGCTGAAGCGTTTCGAGGCGCCTGGGCGTTTGTTCTCCACGCAGGCGGAATCGGGGAGGTTGGGTGGGTTCGCGGCTTCGGCTTCTACCTGCCAGGGGAACATCTTCTCGGTGACCGCGCGGCGGGCGGTCTGCGCGTCGGGGGTGCGGATGCCGATCGAGCCCCAGGACAGGGCCACCTGCTGAGCGCTCATCTTCGTGAGCTGCTCGTCGATGTAGTGGCGGTCGGTGGGGAGCTGGTCGCCGGCGTAGTGCAGGATGCCGTGCTTGCCGGTGACCACGTAGTAGCCGTCGCCGGATGGGCTGGGCAGCTGCTCTGGATTGAGGGTGCGCATCAGGAGGTGGTCGGGATCCCAGGGCAGGGTCATGACCTGTTCGTCGGTCAGCGGTGTGGTTTTGGCGAGTGCCGCGATCTGCTCGGTGTAGGCATTCGAGGCGAGGGTGGTGAGTGCCTGCTGGTCGGGGGTGGCCACCGACAGCAGGAAGGCGATCACATAGGGGCCGTGTGGGAGCACGGTGCGCAGGAAAGGTGAGTCGGGACGCCAATGTGACAGGGCCGCAGGGTGTCCGGGGATGGCCACCGGCTGGTTGCGACCTTCCTGCATGCCGAAGTCGGTGTCGTAGAACTCTTTCGCCGCGGCGGCCGCTCGGTCGGTGTCGGGGAATTGGAGGACCATCGTGGTGGCGGTGACCCTGTTGTCGGCCTTCTTCGTCGGCCAGCCGCCGTAGGTCTCGACGCGGGAATCCTTGGCCGCGCCACTGGATTCGAAGCCGTACAGCATCTTGTGCTTCTTCGCGACGACCGACATCGCGGTCTCGTCGCCGAGGGCCGACGGCATCACGCCCCCGGAGACGGTGCGGGCGCGTTTGCCGTAGACCATCTGGGCGTCGATGTCGCGGGAGTTGATCACATAGTCGGCGATCCGCATCGCCGCCACCTCGTACATCGCGTAGAAGGCGGGGACGGGGTCGTCGTCGTGGGCGTTGATCGGCTCGGTGGGGTAGGAGCCGACGTCAAGGGTCCGGACATCCATCTCGCCGGGTAATGCCTGGCCTGACAGGGTGGAACCGCACGCGGTCAGGACCGTGGTCAGCACGGCGATCAAGGCGTATCGAATTCTCATTTCGCGTTCACCAACAATGCGTACTGGGCCGAGATCCGCTGCTGGGCGTCGAGGAGCTGGTTCGACCAGACGTAGGCGGCGTAGCGGTCGTAGGACACCGCGCAATAGAAGCGGATCGCGATCCGCTGTTTCCTGCCGATGTATTCCTTGCACTGGGCGCTCGGCAGGTTCTTCGGTGACGCGGAGGCGGTGAATTTGCGGGTGACGCCGCCGAGTTCGTCACGGACACCCTGGGCGCCGGCGATGTCGCGGGCACGGTAGACCTCAGCGCCGTCGTTGGCGTAGAGGTCGATGCCGTAGTCGTCGATCATCTTCGCCGCGCTCACCGGGTCGGAGAGGAAATGGCGGGCGGTGCGGCCCGCGTAGACACCCGGCGGGTTGATCCAGGAATCCTCGCGGGGGCGGGGTGCGGTGCGGCCGAGCATGCCGTCGCGGTCGCGCTGCAAGGTCATCAGGTCGCCGGTGGTTGGGGTGAACTTCGCGACCGAGGGGACGATCGTGTCCAGGCTCTTGCGGGTGAGATCGAGCAGGGCCTGCTTGTCGACCTTCTCCAGCCAGATCTTCAGGTAGTCGTAAAACCAGGTGTAGATCACCAGATGACCGGTGGCGAACCAGGATCCGATCGACTGCTGGTCGGGCTGCCAGTGCGCGATCGCCGCGGGGTAACCGGGGATCTCGATGCGCTGATTGTTCGGGGCATAGCCGAAATCGAGCTTCTCCAGCTCGGCGGCGGCGGTGGTGGCCTTCTGCGCGTCGGGGAAGATCATGACCGCGTTCACCATGTCGAGGCCCATATTGTTGGGCTCGGTCTCCGCCGAGCTCACGAATCCGCCGATGAAATCGGGGGCGACCTCGGCGAAGCGGTCGACGGCCATGATCTTGCCGAGCGCGGCTTCGGCGTCGAGGAAGACCGACGCGATCGACGGATTGGTGTGAACGAACCGGGGATCGATATCGGCGGGCGTCGGCACGAAGTCGCCGAGGCGTTCGGCCTCGATGAAGCGGCCCTGGTCGAGGTTCGCGACCGTGCCGATCTGGCGGGGCTGGGTCGGATAATTGCCGACATCGAGGGTGGCGAGGTCCACGGGGGCGTCGGTGGCTGCGATCTCGTCAGGACCACCGCAAGCGGTGACGACAGTGGTCAACAGTGCGGCCGCCAGGACGCAGACGAAATTTGTGGCTCGCAACTCATTCCTCCCCGAAACGATTGTCGGCGGAATCCTACGTCACCGCAATCGAGGAGTGGGGCCGAGCGAACTCACAAGCTGTTGGCCAGCAGGGCGTACTGGGCGGTGATCTTCTGGCGGACCTCGGGCTCACCGTCGGCGCTGACCATGGCCAGGTAGCGCTTGTAGGCGACATAGCAGCGGTAGACGTAGTCGTCTTCTTTGTTGCCGTTGTCGTTGAGTTTCAGGCAGGTCGCGGTGGGGACGTCGGCGGGGGCGGTGATCGGGTCGTAGTGGCCCGCTGAATCGATGAGCCCTCGCATGAGGGATTGGGCGGCGGACTGGTCGCGGACCCGGGTGACGGCGCCGCCGTCGACGACCGCGTGGGCTTCGACTCCTGTTGCGTCGACCAGGTTCTGGCGGGCGGTGAGGTCGGCTGCCTTGTTGACGAGGTGTTGTGGGGCGTAGGAGGCGAAGGAGTACTGGCCGGGCTGCATGGCGGAACGGTCGTCGACTACGGCGCGGGCAAGCAGCCCGCCGGGGTCGACGGGCAGGTCGGAGATCTTCTCGGTGGGCGTGGGGTCGAACTTCGCCAGCTGGGCGAGTTCGGCGGCGAGGTTCTTGTCGATCCAGGAGGTGAGGTCGGTCGCATCGGCGCGGGGGCGCTGGATGAACAGCGAGATCACGAACTCTTTGTGGGCGAGGAAGGCGCCGATGGTGGGGACGCCGGGGCGCCAATGCAGGTAGGCGTCAGGGTATTTGGCGGAGGCGAGTTTGCGGTTGTCGGGGGAGACGGCCAGGTCGACGTCCTCGAGTTCGCGCGCGGCGAGCGTCGCGGCGGCCGCGGTGGGGAACCGGAACAGGGCGGTGGTCAGGGCGGTGGCTTCGGGGCCGGGGCGGGATTCGCCGTCGGGATCGGCCTGGTCGGCGCCGAGCGCGACGTAGCCGGTGATGAATTTGCGGTTCTCCAGAACAGGTTTGGAGACATTGGCGACGAAATCCAGCGCGCGTTCGATATCGGGGATGACGACACCGCCGCGTCCGTGCGACAGCGAAGGATCGATCCGCACCGCGGGCACGACCGCCGCCGACATCCGCGCACCCTCGACGAGCGCGCCCTTGTTGCCCGCGGTGTCGGTGTAGGTGTGCCGGTCGGTGGCGAAGGTGCCGGTCTCCAGACCGCGCACATCGGGCTCACCGGCGACAGGCGTGCCGCTGACCGCGCAGCCGGTGAGGGTGATCAGGGCGCCGCCCAAGGCGAGCGCGATGCGAATTTTGGTCGAATCGATCATCACATGCCCCTTGATGTCCTCCCGCGATACGCGTTCCTCCGCCATCGCTGCGACCGTGCGCAAGAGAGGTGACGAACGCTTCGCGGCTGCGCCCACTAGGTATGAAGTTACCGGACCGAACCCGCCCAGGGGGACCTATGTGGGGTGCTTGCCATACTCTGGATGACATGGCGACCCCCCTGCTGTGCAGTTCCGGTAGAGGCCGATACCTGTGAGGGATCGGCAGGTCGAAGTGGTGCTCGGAAGTCACGCGGTCGCACGGGTCGCGGGCGCGGTGATCGTGGTCGCGCATCGCGGGCAGGGCAAGCTCACGCCCGGTGACACCGCGGCGATCGCGCTGGAATCGCTGGCGGAGCTGGTGCGTGACGCGCACGAGCAGGCACCGTCGGGGCCGGGTTCGGTGGTGGCGCGTGAGGCGACCCGCTGGCTCATGAAGTACGCCGAGCAGATCTCGCCGGGCGTGCCGATCGATTTCGGGGTGCTCTCGGCCGCGGACAACGGTGGCGTGGCGATCTTCCTGCACGGTTCGGTGACCGCGGTTCTCACCGATGACCGTGGCCCGGAGTACTACCGCGGTAGTGACGCGGCGTTCACCGTCGATCGGGTGGCCTCGGAGCCGGCGAAGGCGGTCGCGCTGTTCGTCGATGACGCCAAGGGGCGCATCCCGGAAGTACCGCCGGAGCGCGGAATCGGTTGGCTCGTCGAAGGAATCGCGCAGGCAGGCGGGGCCGTGATGTGGTCCAACGATGTGCGCAGCCGGGTGCGGACCGCGGATCCGGCGGGTCAGACCAGGAGGCCGCCACCGCCTACCGCGCGCATCGACCGGGAACCACGTGCGCCGCAACCGGATTCACGACCTTCCGAGCAGCCCGCGACGGGGATGCAACCGGCTACCTCGATGCTGGACGCTGTCACCGGCCACGCGCACGGCACCGTCGACACACCTGTCGTCGACCCGCACAACGCCGAAACCAGGCACTCCGGAACCAATCCGGCGCCCGAACCCGACCCCGACCTGCAGCGCAGACTCGAGGCCACGGCCAAGTCGACGGTGCTGGCGGTGAAGGTGATGGGATTCAAGTGCGCGCGTGCGCATCCCAGCGATCCCCGCTCGGCGTTCTGCACGGTGTGCGGCATGCCGGTCGACCAGACCCAGGCGCTCGCCGAGGTGGTTCGCCCGCCGCTGGGCATGCTCGTGCTCGATGACGGCATGACCTACCTGATGGCCGCCGACGCGGTGATCGGGCGTGACCCGGAGAACTCCGACGCGGCCCTGCGTGGACTCATCCCGTTGCGCATCGACGACACCTCCGGTGGCATGTCGCGCGCGCATGCCGAAGTGCACCTGGTGAATTGGGACGTGCAGCTCATCGATCGCGGTTCCACCAACGGAACTCGCAGCAGGCACCCCGGCTACCGCGACTGGGTCCGGCTCACGCCGAATCAGCCGATGGTGCTCGTGCCCGGCACCGAGGTGATGATCGGCAACCGGGTGCTGCGCTACGAACCGGCCGCGCCGCCGCCGTTCGGCTAGGAATACCGTGACAGGCAGGTGGTTTCGCCGTTGAGGACGCCTGCGCGGAAGGCGTCGACGCGGGAGAATCCGCTGGGCACCGTGTTGCCTTCGGTGTCGCTGGCGGCCAGGCCGTCGGTGAGCAGGCCCGAGACCGCTTCGTCGAGGTCGCCCGCGGACAGCTGGATGTCGCCCTGGCTCACCGGACGGCCGGGCAGGGCGAGCCTTCCGGTGACGACCCCGGACAGGCAGGCCGCGCGCAGACCGGTCTTCGCGCCGGTCAGCTGTTGGCCGTGGCTGCGCTGCACGGCCAGGGTGTAGCGGGAGATGAACACCACGTAGCCGTTGTAATCACCGCTGACCTTCACCGGCAGCGGTCCGTCGTCGTCGGTATCGGTGGAGCCACGCTCGGCCAGCCCTGGCACGTCGGTGGCGATGGTGTTCTTGGCCGGGCAGTAGGTGACCGGATCGGTGATCGCGCCGTCCTCGCAGTCGATGCGCGAGCCCGCGTAGTCGTAGGTCGGCGCCTCTTTCACCGGCAGAATCGCCTGGAGCGCCTTGCTCAACTCGACGAGGTTTTCCTTCGAGACGGGATATTCACCGCGACCGCTGTCGTCGGCGAAACTCTGTGGGAGGTTGCCGCGGCGCGAGTCGATCTCGTCCTCGTCGATGCCCTTGCAGCCGCGCGGTCCGTCGGTGAACCCGATCTGCACGGCGGTGACCCGTTCGAAGGCCGAACCGTGCACGCTCTCCGGGTCGTCGGGATCGGAGTCGCGGATCGAAACAGTCGCGGCCAGTACGGAATTCAGGCCGTCGGAGGTATTGATCGTGAAGTGCTTCGACTTGCCCTCGGCGACGTGGCGCATGAACGCGCCCGCGAAGCAGTCGGCCTGCTGTTCCTTCACCAGGACCGGTGTCTTCTTGGTGACCATCTTGGCCATGGTCTGGATGGCGTGGCCGTACTCGTGGGCGAGCACCATCACCACCGACATCGTGCCGAAGGTCTCGCTCATGGTGGGCAGCAGCATCTCGCGGTCCCAGCCGATGGAGTTGTCGCTGCGGCAGTAGGCGGCATTGACCAGGTGGTAGGTGGTCTCGGAGCAGAATTCGACCGCCTGGTTGCGGGCGGCCCGCGCGTTCCAGGAGATCAGCTTCTCGACCGGGTCGAAGGTCTCGCCGGGGAATTCGGTGCCGAAGCCCGCCTGCCAGTAGGCCTGGATGTCGTCGATCGCGT
This sequence comes from Nocardia sp. NPDC058518, assembly GCF_042719655.1. Taxonomy (NCBI): domain Bacteria; kingdom Bacillati; phylum Actinomycetota; class Actinomycetes; order Mycobacteriales; family Nocardiaceae; genus Nocardia; species Nocardia sp. NPDC058518. The sequence goes on along the minus strand of NZ_JBHXNJ010000011.1, from coordinate 20,564 downwards.
TGAGCGCCAGCTTGTCCACGTCGCCCCCGTCACCATTTTCCGCGGTGAGGGCCGAATCGGCGATGCCGGTTCGCGGACCGTTCGGCCCACCGGTGGTCGGCAATCCCGCCACCTGGAACGGGTCGTCGTAGATGGAGACTCCGTGCCCGTCGACCGCCCGTGTGCAGCCGACACCCATCAGCGCGCATAGCACGACAGAAATCGCAACGAACACTTGGGCTTTCGGCATCAGTCCCCCTGGTCGGCCGGATACACGTGCAGGTCGATCGCCGGATCGGGCTCCAAGCCGTCTCGGGGGCACCGCCGATGTCCGGGCGATGGCATAGTATCCGCTCCATGTCTTCACCGGGGGCGCAGACCATCACCGTGCGCCATGATGGAACCGAACGAGTCTTCGAAGCGAGTCAGCAGATCACCATGGGCCGCGCGCCCGAGGTCACCCTGTTCGTGGACAGCCCGCTGGTCTCGCGTGTGCACGCCACTCTGCGATTCAGCAACGGCGCCTGGGTACTCGCCGACAACGGAAGCACGAACGGCGTCTTCGTCGACGCGCGCAGGCTGAACCAGCCCGTATCGATCGACCGGCCCACCCAGGTACGCCTGGGTGACGCGATCACCGGGCCGCTGCTGCACCTGGTCCCCGCGGCGCCTGGGGCGCGCCACGCGGCGACCATGGTCGCGCCGCCTTCGCAGCCGCACCAGCAACAGCCGCACCAGCAACAGCCACGTCCGCAGCAGCAGCGACCCGGTTTCCAGCCGCCCTCGCGCCCGCAACAACAGCAACCGCAATACGTGCCCACCTCGCAGCTGCCCGCGCAGCCGCAGGACAACATCAATATGACCCGCCGCGCCGATTCGTCGATGCTGCCGCCGGTCCGCAAGGCCGCCTCGACCGAACCGGTCGCGCGTGGTGACCGGATTCCGCCCGGTGGCCTGAGCATCGGCCGCACCTCGGACAACCAGATCGTGGTGAACGATCCGCTGGCCTCGCGCGCGCACGCGAAGCTGCTGTCCTCGCCCGAGGGCCTGGTGATCGAGGACCTCGGGTCGGCCAACGGCACCTTCGTCAACGGTCACCGCCAGCAGCGCTCGGTGCTGCACGAGCGCGACATCGTCACCATCGGCAATATCGACTTCGTCGTCACCCAGGGCGCGCTGGCGCATCGGCAGAAGCCGGTCGCCGAGCAGGGGCTGTCGGTGCACGGGGTCGGGTTCACGGTCGAGAACAACAAGCAGCTGCTCGTCGATGTGAACATGACGGCGGGGCGGGGAACGCTGACCGCGCTGATCGGACCGTCGGGCGCGGGCAAGTCGACGCTGTCGAAGCTGATCGCGGGCAATACCCAGCCCTCCGGCGGTGTGGTGACCTTCGAGGGTCGCAACCTGCACGCCGAGTACGAGGCGCTGCGTTCGCGCATCGGCATGGTGCCGCAGGACGACGTGCTGCACCGTCAGCTCACCGTCCGCCAGGCGCTCGGCTTCGCCGCCGAGCTGCGGCTGCCGCCCGATACCACCAAGGCCGACCGGCAGAAGGTGATCGACGGTGTGCTGCAAGAGCTTTCGCTCACCCAGCATGCCGACACCCGGGTGGACCGGCTCTCCGGTGGTCAGCGCAAGCGCGCGTCGGTGGCGATGGAGCTGCTCACCGGTCCGTCGCTGCTGATCCTCGACGAGCCCACCTCGGGCCTCGACCCGGCGCTGGATCGGCAGGTCATGCAGATGCTGCGCGAGCTGGCCGACGCCGGTCGCGTGGTGATCGTGGTGACGCACTCGGTCGCCTGCCTGGATATGTGTGATCAGGTGGTGCTGCTCGCGCCCGGTGGTAAGACGGCTTTCGCCGGTCATCCGGGTGGTGTCGGTGCGGCGATGGGGACCAGCGACTGGGCGGAGATCTTCGCCGAGGTCGCGGCCAATCCCGATCAGGCCTTCGCGAAGTATCGGTCCAGGCAGGCGTATGTGCCGCCACCGCCGCCCGCGCAACCGAACCGCGGCAATGTGGGCGCGCCGCCGCAGTCGAACGGGATGCGTCAGTTCTCGACGCTGATCCGAAGACAGCTGCGGCTGATCTTCGCCGACCGCGGGTATCTGGCGTTCCTGGTGGTGCTGCCGTTCATCCTCGGCGCGTTGTCGCTGGTGGTGCCGGGTAGCGACGGGTTCACGGCGGCGCCGCTGGTGCAGCTGCCCGATGGTTCGTTCGGGCGGGCCAGCGGCGGTGAGGCGCAGCAGCTGCTGGTGGTGCTCATCCTCGGCGCGTGCTTCATGGGCGCCACGCTCACGGTGCGTGATCTGGTCGGCGAACGGTCGATCTTCCTGCGGGAACGCGCTGTCGGCCTGCTGCCGTCGGCGTACCTGATGGCCAAGATCGTCGTGTTCAGCGTGACCGCGTTCCTGCAGTCGGCGGTGCTGATCGGCATCACGTTCGTCGGCAAGAAGGCGCCGGGCGAAGGTTCGCTGATCCCGAGCGGCAGCGTCGAGCTGTATTTCGACATCGCGATGACGGCGGTGTGCTGTGTGGTGTTCGGCCTGCTGATGTCGAGCCTGGCCAAGTCCAACGAGCAGGTCATGCCCATGCTCGTGGTCATGATCATGGTGCAGCTGGTGATGGCCGGTGGCCTGATCCCGGTGACCGACCGGGTCGGCCTCGAGCAGGTGTCGTACCTGTTCCCCTCGCGCTGGGGTTACGCGGCGGGTGCGTCGACGGTGGACTTGAAGGAGCTGGTCCTCGGCACGCAGGAGGACTCACTGTGGACCCACTCGATCGGGATCTGGATTCTCGACATCGTGATGCTCATCGTGATCACCTCGATCATCGCGTTGCTCACCTGGAGCCGCCTGCGGCTGAAGAAGTCACAGGCATGAGCGGTCAGCGCCCGGAGGCGGCAGCTCGCGTAACCACGCAGGGCGCCCGAGCATGCCTCGATGAACCCAGCATGATCGGCGAGGTCAGCACCATTTCGGTGGGCAAGATGCGCGTGTCTGTCGCCGACCGGGCACACTTGATCCTGTGACCGTTCGAGTTGGGGCCCTACATCTGGGGTGGGACGTGGTGTCCGTGGCCGCGGGTGGCGGTGCGACCCCGGTCCGCCCGGTACAGGTCGAGGGCACCTACACCCCGCCCGCCTACCTGCTCGCCGATGCCGCGGGCAGGTTGCACACCGCCGGTGTCGACCGGCAGCGACCGGATCTAGGGATGGCGATCGCCGATGTGCGCGACATCCTCGGCCATCCGCAGATCGTGATCGCAGGCGCCACCTGGCCGGCCGAGCTCGTCTTCCGGGCCCGGCTCTACAACCCGCTCGCGGCGATCGGCAAGCATCTGCAGGGCAAGCCGCAGGTGGTCGCGTTGCCGTATCCGGACAGCTGGCCCGAGGACAAGGTCGACGTGTACGCGGCGCTCGTCGAGCAGCTCGACGTGGTCGTGGAACCACTGCCGGAAAGCGTCGCGCTCTCGGGCTATGTGCGCGCGCTCGGCCTGGTCTCCCCGCCCAGCGAGCGCCATCACACCGGCGTCGGCGCCACCGGGATCTACTCCGACGGTCGCGCGCTGCTGGTGGTCGCGGTGCACGGCGACGACGAACAGCCGACCGAATCGACGGAGGTCGCGGTCAGCGCCGAGGCGCTGCGTGATGCCCGCACGGCCGACAACGTGGTGATCGAGGCGATGGCCGCGGCCCGCTCGATCGGCGCCGACACCTCGACGGTGCTGCTGGCGGGCAATGTCTGTTTCAACGACGCGCTGCGCTTCGCCTTCCAGAACCACCTCGGCCAGCGTCTGCACGTGGCCGACCATCCGATGCACGCGCTGGTACTCGGTGCCGCTCATCTGCTGGTCACCGAGCCCGACCTCGATGAAGAAGACGACTACCCGGAGCCGAATCATCCCGGCCAGGCGGCCGCCGCGCAGGTCGGATGGGGTGCCCAGCCCGCGGCGCCGCCCGCCGCGCAGCCGCCGGGGCCCGCTGGGTTCGTCGCCGGTCCGCCTGGCGCGCAGCCGCCGAGGCCCGGTGGTTCGCCGCGGCACGCGCTCGAGCACGACGATGACGACGAGGACCGCCGCGGCAAACTGCTCGGCAAGGTGAAGAAGGGCTTCTTCGGCGCACCGGCCGTGGTCGGCGCGCTGGCGCTGGTCGCGTTCCAGCCCGATCCCGCCGTCGCCACGGCCGCCGAACAGGTGAGCTGCGCGTTCACCCCGTACACGAACACGGTCCCGCGCGCGGGCATCGCGACCGCGCGCGGTGAGCTCGTCGACGACGGCGCCTGCGTCACCCCCGGTATCGACACCCTGCGCTACCTCATCCCAGGCCCGGCGCGGGCGACCGATCCCGGACCGCCGGTAGTGATCTAGCGCCACCACCCGGTCGCCGATCCATCGTGTCCTCGTCGATCGTGATCGGGCATCGCCCGATTGTGGGTCGGTGATGCGTGGCTGGTATCGTTGCCGGTTGGCGTGTGGAACGTCGAACCGTTCGCGGGTCGGCGTCACCTCGATGTCCTGGGTCTCCACCGGCCGCCAGGACAGCCTCGATCCACACATCAGGGCCGGCAACACCGACGACAGACAGGGAACGACTGTGCCTACGTACAGCCCCAAGGCGGGTGACGTGACCCGCAAGTGGTACGTCATCGACGCCACTGACGTAGTCCTCGGCCGTCTCGCCGTGCAGGCCGCTGGCCTGCTGCGCGGCAAGGGCAAGCCGACCTACGCACCCCACGTCGATGGTGGCGACTTCGTCATCATCATCAACGCGGAGAAGGTTGCCATCTCCGGCAACAAGAAGCAGGACAAGCTCATCCACCACCACAGCGGACACCCGGGCGGCCTCAAGTCGCGCACTGTCGGCGAGGTGTTGGCGACCCGTCCCGATCGTCTCGTGGAGAAGGCCGTCAAGGGCATGATCCCGAAGAACAAGCTGGGTAACGCGATCGCGGGCAAGCTGAAGGTCTACGCAGGCCCGAACCACCCCCACGCCGCGCAGCAGCCGGTTCCGTTCGAGATCAAGCAGGTGGCCCAGTGACCGCTCCTGAAGAGTTCGCAGCCGAAGAGTTCGACGTGACCGATGAGGTCGTCGTCGAGATCGTCGAAGACGGCGAAGGCTACGCCGAAGGCGAATACGTCGAAGAAGAGCTGGCTTTCGAGCCGCTCGGCCTCGACCGCCCGGTGCAGACCGTCGGCCGCCGTAAGGAAGCCGTCGTTCGCGTTCGCATGGTGCCCGGTTCGGGCAACTTCGAGCTCAACGGCCGCACCATCGAGGATTACTTCCCGAACAAGGTGCACCAGCAGCTCGTGAAGTCCCCGCTGGTTCTGGTCGAGCGTGTCGAGAACTTCGACATCTTCGCTCGCCTGGTCGGTGGCGGCCCGTCGGGTCAGGCAGGCGCCCTGCGTCTGGCTATCGCCCGCGCGCTGATCGTGGTCACCCCGGACGACCGTCCCGCCCTCAAGCGTGCCGGCTTCCTGACGCGTGACCCGCGTGCCACCGAGCGTAAGAAGTACGGCCTGAAGAAGGCCCGTAAGGCGCCTCAGTACTCGAAGCGCTGATTCAGGCCCTGTCGACCGCCGTCTTCGCTTACTTTGGTTGAGACGGTACGGTCGGCGGAGCACGTGTGCGAGAGCAGGCTTCCAGCACGGCTGGTCGCCTGCTCTCGTGCTGTAAACAGACCATCGACGGGTAGAGGGTTTATGGGACGGCTGTTCGGCACAGACGGTGTTCGCGGGCTCGCCAACGAGTCGCTGAGCCCGGAACTGGCGATGCGCGTCGCGGCTGCGGCAGCGCAGGTGCTCTCGCGCGGCAAGAAGCGCCCGGTCGCGGTGCTCGGTCGCGATCCCCGCGCCAGCGGCGAGATGCTCGAGGCCGCGGTGACCGCGGGCCTGACCTCCGTCGGCGTCGATGTCCTCTCGGTGGGCGTGCTGCCCACCCCGGCCGTGGCCTATCTGACCGGCCTGTACGACGCGTGCTTCGGCGTGATGATCTCCGCCTCGCACAACCCCATGCCCGACAACGGCATCAAGATCTTCGCGGCGGGCGGGCACAAGCTCGACGACGCCATCGAGGCACGGATCGAAGCCCTGATCGCCGAAGGCGTCACCGTGCGCCCGACCGGCGCGGGCATCGGCCGGGTCCGTGGCGACTACACCGTCGAGGGCACGCACGAACGCTATGTCGAGCATCTGCTCGAATCCACCGCGCAGGACCTGTCCGCGCTGACCGTCGTTGTCGACTGCGCGCACGGTGCGGCCGCCGAGGTGGCGCCGCAGGTGTACCGGGAGGCGGGCGCGACGGTGATCGCGATCAACGCCGAACCCAACGGGCTCAACATCAATGACGGTTGCGGTTCGACGCATCTGGACAATGTGCGGCGCGCGGTTCTCGAACACGGTGCCGACCTCGGCATCGCGCTCGACGGTGACGCCGATCGTTGTCTCGCGGTGGACGCCGCGGGCGAGATCGTCGACGGTGACGCGATCATGGCCGTACTCGCGCTGGCGATGCGTGACGCGGGCGAGCTGGTCGACAACACGCTCGTCGCGACCGTGATGAGCAACCTCGGCCTGCACATCGCGATGCGCGCCGCCGAGATCACCGTGATCACCGCCGCTGTCGGCGACCGGTACGTGCTCGAGGAACTGCGGCGCGGTGGGTTCAGCCTGGGTGGGGAACAGTCCGGGCACGTGGTGTTCCCACGGTTCGGCACCACCGGCGACGGGGTGCTCACCGGCCTGCGATTGATGGCGCGGATGGCGCAGACCCGGTCCTCGCTGGCCTCGCTGGCTTCGGTGATGACCACGGTGCCGCAGGTGCTGGTGAACGTCGCGGTGTCGGACAAGGCTGCCGTCGCGGCGGCTCCCGAGGTGCGTGAGGCGGTCGCCGAGGCGGAGCGGATCCTGGGGGAGTCCGGGCGGGTTCTGTTGCGGCCCAGCGGGACCGAGCAGTTGGTGCGGGTGATGGTGGAGGCCACCGATCCGGTGCAGGCGCGTCAGCTGGCCGATGATCTGGCGAAGCAGGTCGCCGCGGTCTAGTCGTCTGGCGGGTCGGGTCCGGGACAACTAGTATCGAGAGACGCCGTAAGGACCTGTGTGCCCGTGGCGCGTGTGTGCTGCTCGGCGCAGGCGGTTATTTTGGCGCGCAGCACGATTCGAAGGGGGCCGATCATGGTTCCGCCGCTGCCTGCCCGCAACTATCAAGATCAGTACCCGTACGAGTACGGCGAAGCCGACCAGCCGCACCGCTGTGGTGGCGCCTGTGGACGACCGGGCTGCCGCGAAGTGCCGCAAGGGTATTCGCCCACGGTGCCGATCCGCGACGAAGGCTACGGCCAGTCCGCGTATGAGCACGTTGCCGAGGCACCACGCGCACACTCGTTCGCGGCGCCACGGGTGCCACGCTCGCGATCGTTCATCGCGGTGGTCGCCGTGCTCGGTGTCACCCTCGGTGCCGGACTGATCGGGGCCAAGCTCGGCTCCGATATTTCGCTGTTCGGTGCAGGCGAACCTGTTGTGGTGCGGTCGTTCTAGAACTGCCCGGCGACGAAACCGCTGAACAGCACTCCGAAACCACCGATCTCGCCCGCGATCAGCCCGTACATCGACAGCCGTAGTTCGGTGGGGACCTGCCCGCCGAACTGGTTGGTGGTGTCGCGGCGCAGCCCGTGCAGGGCGTAACTGGCGATCGCGCCGACGAAGAACGCGAGCACGACCAGGTCAGCTGTCAGGTTGACGATCGTCGGCCAGGCGCTGAGCTCGGTGAACACCGCGAGCAGGATCCCCGCGAAGGAGTACATCAGCGCGGCGCGGTGGGCGATGTCGACGTAGATGTGTGCCGCCCCGGCGACCCGGATGCCGTGGTACTTCCAGACCCCGAGCAGCAAGGCGCTCAGGAAGATGAATCCGGTGATGAGCAGGGTGATCCGGGTGTCGATGCCTAAGAGGGCATCTGAGAACATGCGGATAGCGGCAACGCCGGACGGTTCGTTCACAGTGATGTCAGTGCCTTCTGTCACACTCGTCGATGATGAGCCGCCACACGACTTTCCGGTACTGCCTCGACCCCACGGTCGAGCAGTCCGTCGTGCTGGCCCGTCATGCAGGGGCGGCCCGGTTCGCGTTCAACCAAAGCTTGCGTTTCGTGAAAACTGCGCTCACTATACGCAAAACCCGCCCAGAACATCCTGTGCCGTGGACCCGGTTCGATCTGATCAATGCGTTCAACGCCTGGAAGAAGACAGAAGCTGCTGGGCGGGTCTTCGTCGTCGGCATGGACGGGGCTACAGAAGTTCGGGTAACCGGGTTGGCGTGGCGTACCGAGGTGTGTCAGCAAGTCTTCGAAGAAGCGGCCAGCGACTGCGGTCGTGCTCTGGCCGCGTTCTCGGACTCCAGAAGCGGCAAACGCATGGGTAAGCGTGTCGGGTTTCCCAGATTCAAGAAGAAGACCAAAACTGTTCCGTCGTTTCGGATTCGGAACAAGCAGGCGAAATCCGGAAGGGTGGCGATCCGGGTCGGCGACAACGAGAACGCCCGGTCGGTGACGTTGCCTGGGATCGGTGTGCTCCGGGTGCGTGAGGACACGCGCCGATTGCGGCGGATGCTCACCAAAGGACGGGCGAAGGTTCTCTTTGTCGCAATCTCCTACCGGGCGCGACGGTGGTGGATCAGCCTGACCACTGAAGCATACGAACTGCACCCGGCCCACCATCATCGGCCACGGGAACGCGGCGAGGCAGGTGGGTGGGTCGGGATCGACCGCGGACTGACCGTTTTCGCGGTCGCCGCGACCGCTGACGGGACCGAAGTCGCCCGTATCGATACCGCTCCTCAACCCTTGGCGACCGAGTTGGCCCGGCAACGCCGCCTGGCGAAGTCGGTGTCGCGGAAACAGAGAGGATCACACAACCATCGACAGGCATCGGTAAGGCTGGGACGTCACCATCATCGAGTCGCGAACATTCGCCGTCACTTCGCACATCAGGTCACAAACAGGCTGGTCAAAACCCACGACCGGTTCGTGATCGAAAACCTGAACGTGACGGGGATGCTCGGCAACCATCGGTTGGCACGCGCGATCAGCGATGCAGGATGGGCCGACTTCGCCCGGATCCTGGCCTACAAACAGGAATGGCGTGGTGGCACCATCGCGGTCGCGGATCGTTGGTATCCGTCGAGCAAACGCTGCTCTGCCTGCGGCACGGTCAATCAATCCTTGTCGTTGGCGGATCGAGTGTTCTTTTGTGGGTGCGGGTTTCGTGCTGACCGTGACCACAACGCGGCAATCAATCTTGCGCTGTGGCCGACGATTGAACAGGACTCTTCACGATCCCCGGACCCCCGAGCAGGAGGCCGGGTAAACAATGTCCGCCGACGGGAAGGCGCTGACCGACACCTTGTGGGTGTCGGTGAAACCGTCCCGGTTGACGCGGGAACCGACGTTTGCGCCGCATTCATGGCGTGAACCGACGACGCCCGAGAAGGGCGGTGCCTGAAAACAATCGAGGTTTCCAGGCATGCTTTATTCCTCGGTGAGTAGTCCACCGGACATGTGCCAACGACGGGTCGCACGAACAGAATCCAGCATCCGGCGATCGTGCGTTACCAGAATCAGAGTGCCGGTGAAGGATTCGACCGCCTGCTCGAGCTGTTCGATGGCGGGCAGGTCGAGGTGGTTGGTCGGCTCGTCGAGGACGAGCAGGTTCACCCCGCGTGCCTGGAGCAGGGCGAGGGCGGCGCGGGTGCGTTCGCCGGGGGAGAGGGTGTCGCAGGCGCGGGTCACGTGCGGTCCGCGCAGGCCGAACTTGGCCAGCAGCGTGCGGACTTCGGCGTCGGGCCAGTCGGGCATCGCCGCGGCGAAGGTACCGGCCAGCGCGTCCTTACCGCGGAACAGCCCGCGGGCCTGGTCGACCTCGCCGATCTCGACACCGGAACCCAGTGCGGCGGAACCGGAATCGGGTGCGATCTTGCCGAGCAGCAGTCCGAGCAGGGTCGACTTGCCCGAGCCGTTGGCGCCGGTGAGCACGATCCGGTCGGCCCAGTCGATCTGGGTGGTGATCGGGCCGAGGGTGAACTCGCCGCGTGCGAGGGTGGCGTTGTTGGCTGTCGCGACGACCGCGCCGCTGCGGGGCGCGGTCGCGATCTCCATCCGCAGTTCCCATTCCTTGCGCGGCTCGTCGACCACGTCGAGGCGTTCGATGCGGCGCTGGGTCTGGCGGGCCTTGGCGGCCTGCTTCTCGGTGGATTCCGCGCGGGTCTTGCGGCCCATCTTGTCGGAGTCGTTCTTGCCCTTGCGGCGGGCATTGCGCACGCCGTGCTCGAGCCAGTTGCGCTGCATCTGCGCGCGCGACTCCAAACCCGCTTTGGTGTCGGCGAATTCGTCGTAGGCCTCGCGGGCGTGCTTGCGGGCGATCTCGCGTTCGGCGAGGTAGGCGTCGTAGCCGCCGTCGTAGAAGCCTGTCTGCTGCTGAGCCAGATCGAGTTCGAGGACGCTGTTGACGGTGCGCGCCAAGAACTCCCGATCGTGGCTGATCACCATCAGCGGCACCCGCACGCCGGTGACGAACCGTTCCAGCCGGTCGAGGCCGTCGAGGTCGAGGTCGTTGGTCGGCTCGTCGAGTAGCAGAATGTCGAAGCGCGACAACAGCACCGAGGCCAACCCCGCACGAGCCGCCTGCCCGCCGGACAGGCCCGTCATCGGGGTGTCGAGCCCACTGGCCAAGCCGTTGGTCAGCCCCAGATCCGCGGCGACCTCTTCGGCGCGCTGATCGAGATCCGCGCCGCCGAGTGCCAGCCAATGTTCCAGCGCGGGTGAGTAATCGTCGTCACCACCGTCGCCCAGCCGTTCCGCTGCCGCGTCCATCACCTGCTGGGCGTGCGCGACCCCGGTTCGGCGCGAAAGGAACTCGAGCACCGTCTCGCCCGCGATGCGCTCCGGTTCCTGCGTCAGGTAGCCGACGGTCGCGTCGGGCGGGCTCAGCGCGATGGTGCCCTCGCCCGGCTCCCGCTCGGCCAGCATCCGCAGCAGCGTCGACTTGCCCGCACCGTTCACCCCGACCAACCCGATCACATCGCCGGGGGCGAGAGTGAAATCGAGGTCGGCGAACAGGGTCCGTTCGGCGTGCCCCGCGGACAGGCCGCTGGCGTGCAATGTCGTGCTCACCTCGACAATTGTGCCCGTCTCGGGGTCTGACCCTGAGGTCGGGGCCTGTCGAAATCAGGGTGCGGATGGGTCTGTGGACCGATGCGGGTGGGGGTGCCGCGCGGGCACAGTGGAGACATCACCGCTCCACAGGAAGGCAACAACATGACCGCCCCCGCCCGCCGCCTCACCCGTTCGACCAGCAACAAGTGGATCGCAGGCGTCTGCGGTGGCCTCGCCGAACGCTACGGCTGGAACCCCAACATCGTCCGCCTGGTCTTCGTCGTCTCCTGCCTGCTGCCCGGCCCCCAGTTCCTGATCTACCTGGCGATGTGGATCCTCATTCCCAAGAAGTAGCCCCGAACCCCGCGGCACCCGCTCGCGGATGACAAGATGGTGGCAACCCCGCCACGTCGTCATCCGCGAGTTTCCCGTTGGAGGAGCAGTCATGGTCACCTCGGGTGAGTTCCCCGGCCTCGGCCTACCCGACATCGACGCCCACTCGTCCCTGGGCGGCCTCGGCCCCGTCGAGCTGAACAACCCATCCCTCGACCTCGACCACGACGGCGTCGTCGACTCCCTCTCCACCAGCGACACCGACTCGACCAGCATCTGGTCCGACTACGACCACGACGGTCTCGCCGACCACGTCACCGTCGTCGAGGAAGACGGCGACTACGCCGCCTGGGAGTACCACCGCCATCCCGACGGCACGTCGGAGTGGCGGCGGACCGATCAGGGGAACCTGGAGAAGTAGCGCACGAGGGTGCCGCTGTGATCGAATCCGAGCACAGCGGCATTCGTCGTGTGATCGTGGAACCGATCCGGGTCTTGGCGCGTCTAAGAAGACAGGGAGTCTTCCGGACGGTGGGGGACGGCAACGGGATCCGGAACGGAGGGGACGTAATGGGGTACTCGAACACACTGGGCGTGCAGACAGGTGAGCTCGGGCAGTTGGGCAACGACATGAAGATGTCGGGCGGCGCGGTCAAGGACACCGTGAAGCGCATCTCCGACAACAAGTTCGGCTCCGGAGACGCGGGAAAGAACTACGTCGCCGAGGGAAAGACCGTCACGGCCGGCATCGATGTGGCGATCGCGTGGCTGAACAACTGGAGCTCGGCCACGACAGCCATCGGCGATGCGATCGGTGCTTCGTCGATCGCGTACTCCAACACCGACGACGAGAACAAGAAGCAGACCGACAAGGCCGGGCAGGCACTGAAGTGAGCGACGAAGGACACGTGAGAGTCGGCCGATGACGGTGTTGAACAGCCCCGTAGAGGGCATACGCGGACAGAACGTCGATTCGCTCCTCGACGACGGTGCATCGGGGCTGCAATATTTCATCCAGCTGCTCCCCATGTACATCAAGGCGTTCGAGAAGTGCAGCCACACCGAAGCCCAGATCTGCGACAAGTACGACGAACAGCGCGGTATGAATCTGGACAAGCTGGCCGACACCGCCGAAGCCTTGTACAACGCTCTGCAGGTCTCCGATACGCAATGGGGTGTGCAGCAGGGGCTTTCGCAGAAGATGTCGACGGTGTGGAGCAGCGGCTCTGCCGCGGAGGCCGCATCGACGATGCTCGGGCAACAGCTGACGCTGGCTACTGAGGACCGCGCGAAGCTGACCACGGCGGTGGAAGCGTTCGCCACCGCAACGACCAAATTGCGTGGGCTGGTCACCACTAAGAAAGACTGGGTCAAGGCCCTGGTCACTGGTAATCAGGTGTTGGTCGGGGGAAAGACCGTCGCCGACATCGACCGGATGATCGAGGAAACTGATATTTGGGATGTCGGGACGATCGGCGTCGGTGTCGTCGCGTCGGTCATCCCCGGCTTGGGTTCCGCCTATTCCGCGAAGACGGCATACGACAAACAGCAATCCGAAGCGTGGTTGAAGGATGTCTTCAAACCGGACTTCGACGGCAAGCTGACGAACTTCCTCTCTCTGTGCTCGAACACCGATGACACCGTCAAACTGGCGTACGGGGTACTGACGACGGCGACCAACGCGCTGGACAGCGGGGCGTACCCGCGGCCGGCAGGCACTGTCACCGCCGACGGGACCACTCCCGCGGGCACCACTCCCGCCGGCACCACGCCGACCACGACAACGCCGGCTACGACAACGACGCCGACCACTACAACACCGACGACGACAACGCCCACAACGACAACGCCGTCCACGACGACCGACGACACGATCAGCGAGATCGTCAGCACTGTCACCGAGGCCGCCACGGAGCTGTTGACGACAGCTGCCAGCACGCTCAGCGAGAACATGGACACCATCACGTCCACGATCACCGAAGGTATCGAGAACGCGGTCGGGCAGCTCGAATCCGTGTTCCAGGATGCCGACGGCGACGGGGTGCCGGACGTCGTCGATGGCAAATCCGCGGAGTTCGACGTGGCCGGTAACAATGTCAAGGTCGAGATGGGCGAGGACGGCAACCTGAAGATGGTCGTCACCGGCGCCGACGGCCAGTCCACCGAGTACGGCATGACGATCGGCGCCGACGGACAGCCGGTCATCACGACCGAGAGTGGCGAACCCATCGGCGACGGTGAAGCGGCTGGCGACGGTGAAGCGACCGGCGACGACTCGGCGACCGAAGGCGTCGTCGGTGATGGCACGCCGAGCTCCGGCTCAGGAACCGCCGAGCAGGGCGGCACGCCCGCCTCGAGCATGCCGGGCATGTCGGGTGCCACCAAGCGCGAAGACGACGGCGAGCACTACTCGCAGCCGCTGCCTGCCGGTGACACCGAAGAACCGGTCGACACCGGTGCCGTTCTGGCAGAGGCGGGCCCGCTGTGATCGTCCGCTCATCCGTTGAGGAGCCCCGCCCATGAACTACGCCATGGAACTCGAACAGATCTTCGGCGAGCACGCGCGACGCACGCGGATCCTGCATCAGGAACTCGACGAGATCAATCGCGCGACCGCCGACCGAGACCGCGACCATGCCGAACGCAGGGCCGCCGGTCTGGAACGGGTGCTCGCGCAGGCCGAGGAGGACGAGAAGGCGAGGGTGGCGGCCGAACAGCGCCAGGCAGAGCTCGACCGCCTCGAAGCCGAGGCGCAGGAGCAGCGCGACGCCATTGCTCGAGCGGCGGCAGCTCGCCGTGCGAACGATGTAGTCGCGCCTTATGACGACGACGATCCCGAAGCGGAGTATTACCAGCGCAAGAGCTGGTTGGTCTGAGTCCACGGCGCGGCGCCGGATCCGGGGTGGCGTCGCGCGGGAAGCCGGAGCGACAGGGCGCCCGGCTTCCGGTCGGATCGGCGCTCGAGCAGTGCGGATTCGGCACCCGGCGGTGGGCGCCATTGTTGGATAGGATGGCGCCGCCGACACGTGGGTAGGGGTGGCTATGGTCGAGTTCGTTGCCGGGTATGCGGTTGAGCGGGTGCTCGGGCAGGGTGGGATGGGGACGGTGTATCTGGCCCGGCATCCTCGGTTGCCTCGGTCGGTGGCGTTGAAGTTGCTGGATGAGAACATGTTCGGGGACGTGGAGGTGCAGGCGCGGTTTCAGCGGGAGGCTGATCTCGCCGCACGGCTCGACCATCCGAACATCGTCGCGGTGTACGACCGCGGGGTGGCGGGGAATCGGCCCTGGATCGCGATGCAGTACGTGCGGGGGGCCGACGCGGCCGCGGTCGGGGTGTTCGAGCCGATGCGGGCGGTGCGGGTGGTGTCCGAGGTTGCCACCGCACTCGATTTCGCGCATACACACGGCGTGCTACACCGTGACATCAAGCCCGGCAACATCCTGCTCGGCGAATCGGTGCACGGGCTGCCGGAGCGAGTGCTGCTCGCCGATTTCGGAATCGCGCGTCTGCGTGTCGATCAGAGTCCGCTCACGCGCACCGGATCGTTCACCGCCACCCTGGCGTTCGCGTCTCCCGAACAGCTGGCGGCATCGGCGCTCGATCCCCGATGCGACCAATACTCGCTGGCCTGTACCTTTTTCGCGATGCTGACGGGCACGGCGCCCTTCAGCGCGGCGAACCCGGTGATGGTGATCCAGTCGCATATGTCCGCGCCGCCGCCATCGATCGTGCGCCTCCGGCCGGACTTGCCGTTGGCGTTGGATGCGGTGCTGGCCAGGGCGATGGCCAAGCGTCCGGCTGACAGGTTCGCTTCCTGCGGGGAGTTCGTGGACGCGGTGCGGCGCGCGTTCGAGGTGCCGGGCGACATGTCGAGTCCGGGGGCCGCGACCGAGGTGTCAGCGGGTGCGCACCGATCGGTCGAGCCCGTGCCGGTGGCGCTCGGTCCTGTTGCACTCCTGCCGGATACGGCGCCGCGACCCGCGATGACGACGGCGGTCGCCGTGGTCGATCGTGCGGCAGTCGACTCCGGGCCCGTTCGGCCGCCTGTCGTCAAAGGCAGGCCGGGGTGGGTCGCGATGACTGCGCAGCACGACGTCGGCGCGCCCGGCCTCCCGGATCATGAACCGCCGCTACAACGACGGCAGATCTTGGCCTTGGTCTACGTGGCAGTGCTTGCCGTGCTGTTCGTCCTGGTCTTCACCGACATCACCAACTGGTAGGTGACGCGGATTTCTAGCCGCGGATCAGTTTGGCGACCGTGCCGATGGACAGCTTCGGCGCCTCGACCTCTACCTCGGCGTGCGGGTCGACCACCTTCGTATGGGGGATCTCGGCTTCCGGGTCGGCGAAGACCGCGTACTTCTTGTCGGCCATGAGGGTGGCGAGGAGGTAGCCGGTGACCAGGGCTCGGGTGGTCTTGTCGGTTTTGTGTTCGTAGCGGCCCGCGCCGAGGGCGGCGAAGAGGCGGCGGCCTTCGATGATGCCGTTGTGGGAGGCGCCGCTGATGGTGCGCAGGATCGACGGGCCCGACCAAGCGGTGGCGAGGGCGCGGGCGTTGGAGCTGACCGAGTCGAGGTCGTCGCCGGTCAGGATCAGGGCGCGCGTGTCGATGTCGGGGGCGATGTTCTCAGCGGCGGGGGAGGTGGGGGCCGGGAAGAGCGCGACTACGGCGGCTACCCGGCGTTGAGCTGCGGCGATCACGGCGGCACCGGCTCCCATGCCGTGGCCCGCGAGGGCAAGGCGGTCTGGGTGGACGCTGATGGTGCCGTCACCGAGACGGACCTTGCTGACGATGTCGAGCGTGGTGAGCAAGTCGGTGCCGAGGTCCAGATGTGACGGGATCGGGCCGCGCTCGGTGTCGGGCGCGGCGACCACGAAACCCCACGACGCGATGTGCTCGAGCAGGCTCTTGTAGTTCTCGGCGCTGGTCAGCCAGCCGTGCGCGAACGCGACAGCGGGCAGGTTCAGTCCGGACTCGGGCGTGTACACCACACCCGGCTGACCTGCGATCCCTAAATTCCCACGCAGCACCCGGTGGGGGCCGCGCACGGACAGGGTGCTCAGGAGCGATTTTGCAGACACCGACACGGCGAGAAGAGTATCCGATCAGTAGGGTGGGGGACCATGTGCGGAATCGTGGGGTACGTCGGATACCGGGATGCGCTCGGCGTTGTCGTCGACGCGCTGCGACGCATGGAGTATCGCGGATACGACTCGGCGGGGGTCGCGATCCTCGACGGAAACGGCGCTATCGCGGTCGAACGTAAGGCCGGGCGGCTGGCCAATCTGGAAGCCGAACTGGGCGAGGCGGGGACCGAGCGTTTCGCCGGGTCGACCGGCATGGGCCACACCCGCTGGGCCACCCACGGCGCGCCGACCGACCGCAACGCGCACCCACACCGCGACGTCTCCGCCAAGCTCGCCGTCGTCCACAACGGCATCATCGAGAACTTCGCACCGCTGCGCCGCGAGCTCGAGGACGCGGGCGTGGAGCTGCTCAGCGACACCGATACCGAGGTCGCGGTGCACCTGGTTTCGCGCGCCTACGCCGAAGGACCGACCGCCGGTGACTTCACCGCGAGCGCGCTGGCCGTGCTGCGGCGTCTCGAAGGCGCGTTCACGCTGGTGTTCACTCATGCCGATCATCCCGGCACGATCGTCGCGGCCCGCCGGTCGACGCCGCTGGTCGTCGGGGTCGGCGAGGGCGAGATGTTCATCGCCTCCGATGTCACCGCGTTCATCGAGCACACTCGCGAGGCGGTCGAGCTCGGCCAGAACCAGGCCGTGGTGATCACCAAGGACGGCTACAGCGTCACCGACTTCGCGGGCAACACCGACGGTGTCCTCAGCAGGCCGTTCACCATCGACTGGGACCTCGCCGCCGCCGAGAAGGGCGGCCACGACTACTTCATGCTCAAGGAGATCGAAGAGCAGCCCACCGCGGTCGCCGACACTCTGCTCGGTCATTTCGTCGTCGACGAGAAGGGCGGCCGGATCGTCCTGGACGAACAGCGCCTCGCCGATCAGGAGCTGCGCGAGTTCGACAAGGTGTTCGTCGTCGCGTGTGGCAGTTCGTATCACTCGGGACTGCTCGCCAAGTACGCGATCGAGCACTGGACCCGGGTGCCCGTGGAAGTGGAGCTGGCCAGCGAATTCCGTTACCGCGACCCGGTTCTCGACCGGTCGACGCTGGTGGTGGCGATCTCGCAGTCCGGTGAAACCGCGGACACCCTCGAGGCGGTGCGCCACGCCAAGGAGCAGAAGGCCCGGGTGCTGGCGATCTGCAACACCAACGGGGCGCAGATCCCGCGCGAATCCGACGCGGTGATCTACACGCGGACCGGGCCCGAGATCGGTGTCGCGTCGACCAAGGCGTTCCTGGCGCAGGTGGCCGCCAACTATCTGGTGGGTCTGGCGCTGGCCCAGGCACGCGGGACCAAATACCCCGACGAGGTGGCTCGCGAGTTCGCCGAGCTCGAGTCGATGCCGAAGCTGATCGCCCGGGTGCTCGAAACCGCGCCGCAGGTGCGGGCCATCGCGCGCGAGCTGGCGCACGTGCCGACGGTGCTGTTCCTCGGCCGCCATGTGGGCTACCCGGTGGCGCTGGAAGGCGCGCTCAAGCTCAAGGAACTGGCCTACATGCACGCCGAGGGGTTCGCCGCGGGCGAGCTCAAGCACGGGCCGATCGCGCTGATCGAAGAAGGTCTGCCGGTGATCGTGGTGATGCCGTCGCCGAAGGGGCGCGCGGTGCTGCATTCCAAGCTGCTCAGCAACATTCGCGAGATCCAGGCGCGCGGGGCCCGCACGATCGTGATCGCCGAAGAGGGCGACGGCACGGTGCGGCCCTTCGCCGACGACCTGATCGAGATCCCGGCCGCGCCCACGCTGTACCAGCCGCTGCTGTCCACAGTGCCGCTGCAGATCTTCGCCGCCGAGGTGGCGCAGACGCTGGGCTACGACGTGGACAAGCCACGCAACCTGGCCAAGTCGGTCACCGTCGAATAAGGCTGCGTGCCGGCCTCGTCGCGCGGCCGGCCGGGTCACTTGACCGTGATGCTGCCGCGCATGTCCGGGTGCAGGGTGCACATGTAGCGGTAGGTGCCGGGCTGGGTGAAGGTGTAGGACCATTCGCCCTTGTCGATGATGGGGCTGTTGAGGCCCATCGCCTTGTCGCCGATGCCCTGCACGTTGTGCGGGACCTTGTCGGAGAACTTCCAGGTGACCGTCTCGCCGACCTTGATGGTGGCGTCGGCGGGGGCGTATTCCATGCCGCCGACCTCGACCGTGAGGTTGGTCGGTGCGTGTTGTTGGGTGGTGGTCGAGGTGCTGACCGGGCGGGGTTTGCGGGTTGTGGTGGTGGCGGCGTTTCCCGAGTCGCCGGAACAGCCGGCGGACAACAGGGCGGCGGCCACGACGAATCCGGCGACAAACCGGGCGGATGCGGCGCGGTGACGAACCATCGACATGGGTGTGGAGCGTAGTCTGCGAGCGATCCTGGGCCGGTCGGCGGCCCGTTCGGGCAGCTGGGAGGCGACTATGTCGGATCGGCGTGGCTACTACACCGTCGACGAGGTTCGGGCGGCGGAAGCCGAGCTGTTCACGCGGGTGCCTGCGGGAATGCCGATGCGGCGGGCGGCTTTCGGGCTGACGGGGGTGGTTGTCGACGAATTGCGTTCGCGGACCGGTGGAGTGGCCGGTCGGGCGGTGGGGTTGCTTGTGGGGTCGGGGGACAACGGTGGGGATGCGTTGTGGGCGGGGGCCTTTCTGCGGCGGCGAGGGGTTCGGGTATCGGCCGTCCTGTTGAATCCTGAACGGGCTCATGGGGAGGGGCTTGCTGCCTTGCGGGCGGCTGGGGGACGGGTGGTCGATCGGCTCGATGCTGTTGATCTGGTGATCGATGGGATCGTGGGGATTTCCGGGCGTGGTCCGTTGCGGCCCGAGGCTGCGGAAATTGTTGCTGCTTTGAATGTTCCGATCATCGCGGCTGATCTGCCCAGTGGGGTTGATCCCGATACGGGGGCGGTGGACGGGCCCGCGGTGACGGCGGATGTGACGGTCGCGTTCGGGGCCTTCAAGCCGGTGCATGCACTGGCTGTGCCGCACTGTGGGCGAATTGTATTGGTGCCGATCGGGTTAGAGCTTGCGGAAGCTGGGCTGGTGCAGCTCGATCCGGGGGCGGTGGGGGCTGGTTGGCCGGTTCCGGGGCCTGCTGATGACAAATACAGCCAGGGGGTGACGGGAGTTTGTGCGGGGAGTTCGAAGTATCCGGGGGCTGGGGTGCTGTGTACGGGGGCGGCGGTGGTGGCTACTTCGGGGCTGGTTCGGTATGTGGGGACTGATACCGAGGTGTTGGAGAAGTTTCCGGAAGTTGTTGCCAGTACTTCGATTTCGGAGGCGGGGCGGGTGCAGGCTTGGGTGTTCGGGCCGGGCGGGGGTACCGATCCGGGGGCGCGGGATCGGTTGGCCGAGGTGCTTGCTACTGATCTGCCGGTGCTTGTCGATGCGGATGGGTTGACGATTCTTTCCACTGAGCCCGGGCTGGTTCGCGGGCGCTCGGCTCCGACGGTGCTTACGCCGCATGCGGGGGAATTCGCGCGGTTGACCGGTGCGGTGGTGGGGGCTGATCGGGTGGGGGCGGTGCGTCAGCTGGCTGAGGAGTGGGGGGTGACTGTGCTGTTGAAGGGGCGGGCGACGGTTGTTGCCTCGCCGGGGGAAGCGGCATTTGTGAATGACGCGGGTGGGGATTGGGCTGCTACTGCGGGGTCGGGGGATGTGTTGTCGGGGGTTATCGGGGCGTTGCTTGCTGCGGGGCGGGAGCCGGGGTGGGCTGCTGCTGCGGGGGCTCGGGTGCATGCTCTGGCGGCTAACTTGGCTGCTTATGAGGGGTGGGATGCGGGGGCGCCTATTTCTGCTACGCCTTTGCTCGGGCATGTTCGGGGGGCGGTGCGGGTGTTGCGGGAGGTCGGTGGGGGATCAGAGGCCTGGTAGTCCCAGGCAGGTTTGACGCTGTGTTTATTGGCGCGCTGGCGCGCGCGTGTCCGCGGCCCCGAGGGGCCGCCGGTTAGGCGCCGCGGAATCGCTCCTTCGTCGCATCTCCGCGGCGCCTAACC